>NZ_JFFR01000002.1 GCF_000695685.1 Vibrio fortis
GGACTCTAGGTGGAGTGAGCCCCATGGATTTTGAGCTAATCAACTAAACCCCTGTGTCTACTTTTTAGGGGCCACATCATTTCAAATCCCGCCACTCGAATCCCGAATCCGCTTTTCAATCTCTTCTCATCTCGCCACTCGTATCCCGCATCTGCTCTTTCGCCTGCCTTTCTATCGCCTTCACCATACCCTTAAATATAAATAGGTGTGCTGGCATCATGGCAAACCAATACAGTAATCCCAGAAAGCCTTTAGGATGCCACCAAGCGGTAATATTGAGTTCGCTTTGATTGTTTGTTTGGTCATTATCGGCAAGGTCGGAAACTGTTATCTCGAGGCGACCAAGGCCGGGGCCTTTCATACCGAATAGCAGTGATAGGAACTGATTTTCTTCACAGCGAATCACTTTCCATGAATCGATATGATCGCCAACTTTGAGCGTTGGGCCTTCTGGTTCTTGCCTTTTGGGCACTCCACCACCGAAGAAAAGATCCAGCCATTCACGGGTCCGCCATAGAGCATTAGCAAAGAAGTAGCCTTGTTTTGGGCTACCTATCTGTTGAGCCACCTGCCAGAGTTCTTCTTTGGAAACGGTAGATTGGATGGTAGCCCCAGTTTGTTTAGGGTAGTAACCGTAGCCGGCTTGCCAGCGCTTAAAAGCAGTTTTGTCAAAGCCCCAAACGTTACTCTTAACGAATTCACCTTCTGCTCGAATTGCTTGCTCAACCATGGTTTGGAATGAAATCAGGCGTTGTGGGTAACGCTCCTGAATTGCAGTGGAGTTAGCAATAAAGTCATGCTTTAAGCCCGCAAGGAGGGCGCGTCCTATATTCGAAGGTACGGACGTCACGACACCAAGCCAGTATGAGGCAATAGTTGGAGTTAACAGCGATGTTGCCCATAACCTTAGTGGTCTATCTGCGGTTTTAGCGATGTGAGCAAATTGATTGCGGTAACTGACAATATCTGGGCCGCCCACTTCAAAGGTTTGGTGAGCCTCTGGGTTTTCCTCGGCAAGCTTTAACAGATAATAGTTGAGGTTTTTTAGGGCGACTGGGTTGGCTTTTGAATCGACCCACTTCGGCGCAATCATTATTGGCAGGTTATAAACAAAGTCACGCATTATTTCAAAGGCTGCGGAGCCCGGGCCGATGATCACGCCCGCTTGTAACTCAGTGATAGGAACTGGGCCAGATCTTAATAGATCGCCAGTTTTCTTTCGTGCTTGAAGGTGATCCGAATCTGCCGTTTGTGGTTGCAGTGAGCTTAGGTAGATCACATGTTGATTGCGAGGGCCAAGCGCATTGACAAAGTTTCTTGCCAACGTGAGCTCGTAATCAATAAAGTCGTGTCCCTCTGCCATACCGTGTACGAGGAAGAAAATGAGATCAAACTGAGGTACTAGCTGTTTTGTCGCCTGAGCATCAGCAAGATCTAAGTACTCTAGTGAGAGGTTTGGATGGGACTCGGTTCGAGCTTGCAAATAGTCAATATGACGAGCGGCTGCCGTTACCTGATAACCTTGATTGAGGAGTTGGGGCAATAGCTGAGAGCCAACATAACCAGAAGCGCCTAACACCAGTACTTTCTTCATAAAGACTCCATTCGTTGATATGAAGTAGGGACGTCACTAGTTGTTAATTTACCAGTGTCATATGCATAAAAGCCAATAGTATCTTGCTATTGGCTTAATTGTGTCTCAGATTGTTTTAGCGATAATCGTGTTTATACATTGTTCGCTTGCTGAACGCTGTCGGCTTTGGTGCTTAACGTCTCGCCTTTGTACTCACCGGTCAAGGTTTTCAAAAACGACTTAATCGCTTTGACTTCGTTGTCTGACATCTCAACGCCTACCTGATACTTACCCATATCGTAGATAGCTTGCTCAAGCGTTTCAGCTTGCCCGTCATGGAAGTATGGCGCGGTAAGTTCAATGTTACGTAGTGTAGGCACTTTGAATTTATGCTTGTCGCTTGCTTGCCCAGTTACATTAAAGCGCCCCATATCTTCAGCAATGATTGGTGCACTACGGTCAGCAAAATAGTCTGCTTTGATGCCCATAGTTTCAAACGTTTCACCACCCATAGCTTCACCAGCGTGGCACGTATGACAGCTGTATTGTTTAAACAGATCTAAACCGTGTTGTTCTGTCTCGCTCAGCGCTTGCTTATCTCCCATTAAATACTGGTCAAAACGACTATTTGGTGTCGTGAGCGTTTTCTCAAATTCTGCAATGGCGTGAGTGATGGTATCTCCAGTCATTTCGCCTTGGTAAGCGTATTCGAACATTGCGACCATTTCGTCATCGTCGCTTAGCTTCTCAATCACCTGAGCCCAGTCGTGAGAGCCCATTTCAATTGGGTTGAATGGAGGGCCGCCAGCTTGAGCCTGAAGATCGTGAGCACGCCCATCCCAGAACTGCAGTTTGTTGTAGACTGAATTGAATACCGTTGGAGCATTGATACCACCAACTTGACCATCGATACCCACTGAACCCACTAGGTTATCCACGCCACCAGTATCTAAGCTGTGGCATGACGCACACGAGACAGTATCGTCGCCAGAAAGTCGGGTATCGTGATAAAGCACTTTGCCAAGCTCAGCTTTACCTGCGTCAACTTCGAAAGTGGTGTAGATAGGCTGCAATGCACGCTGTTTGCGTTCAGCGGTAACAGGGGAGTCCTGATGGCGTTCAGCGCGGCTTTCACGAATCCACTTTAATAAGGTGTGCTTCTCGTCTTTTGAGATTCCAGCTGCCCAGTGCATTGATTGATAGAGCTTTGGTGGCATAGAGTCGTCATATAAGACTTTTTCGATACGTGCGAGCGCCACTTCAGAGACAGGCTCTTGGTTCTGAAGGTTGCGGTAAAGCTTATTGATATCGAAGTGACGCAGGCCGACTTTTACATCTGCTTTCATTAGATTCTTAGCGATTGGCCACTCTGAGTAGAAAGGCATCTCGCTGTCTGAGGTATGGCAGTATCCACACCCTTTATCAGCCATAATCTTCATGGCTTGGAAATTCAGTGATTGTGGGTCTAAATGTGAGTATTGGGCAATTTGACGTGCTGCGAGATCTCTATCGTCCTTATTTACAATGTAGACTGAGCCTAAATAAGCCGCGACACCTAAACCCACTAACCCTAGTACTATTTTTTTATTATTCATGGTTAACTCCCTAATGATTTGCTTTGGAAGTTATTGAATTAGTTAGACTTAATGAAATGGTAAAAAGGAATTGATATTAATCGATTTTCTAGATTGTAAGCTTTTTAACATTTAAATTTGTTGTAAAACATGTATTTATTTGTTTATGTTATTTTTAATAACAATTTCAGTAATTTAGATATCGAACTTAACTTTGATTTTAATCAAAAATCGGAATTTACTCGGATAAAAGCGCTATAAATGATTTGGTGGGTTATATTTTATCTGTATATGCCTGTTTTTCATTCATTGTTTGAATTGATTGTGCTTTAATGGCTCTTCACTTGGTTTCATAGCAGTCTTTTTATCACCTCCTGATTCTCGGCTTATCACCGTGGGTGAAAACATACGACTGTTATACTGTTTCGATGTTCCTCTTTTTCTTCAATATGTTCCGTTGAGGTGACCTTATGCTTCTTGCTTCAATAATACGTCATACCAAAGGTGACTTTGTTCGCCAGCTGATTGCCATTGCACTGCCTATTACGCTGCAGAGCATTATGTTTTCAAGTAGAGGCTTGGTTGACGTCTTGATGCTGGGGCAGTTAGGGGAAGCTGATATCGCTGCTGTGGGTGTGGCAAGTCGTGCCATGTTCGTGACCACGATTATGTTGGTTGGGGTAACAACGGGTGGTGCTCTGTTAACGGCTCAATATTGGGGTGCCGGCGATAAACAAGGTGTGCGAGAGAGTACCGCGCTGACTTGGCTTGTTTCGATGTTGTTCGCAGCGCTAACAGTCGTGTTCTTTGTTTCTTTCCCAACACAAGTTATGGGCGTTACCACAGATTCACAAGAAGTTATCGGTTTAGGTACCGAATACATCGTGATTACCGCGTTCAGTATGTTTGCCGTTGCTTGTGTGAGTAGTATGGCGGTGGGGCTCCGCGCGATGCACCGACCTGGGCTAAGTACCTTTTTCAGCGGCATTGGTATTCTCTCTAATATCTTTCTTAACTGGATTCTTATTTTCGGTAATCTCGGCATGCCTGCGATGGGCATCAAAGGTGCAGCGATTGCAACTGTGTTGAGCGGCGCGATCGAGGTGGTGACGCTTTATGGATACCTTTACTGGAAGAAGCACTTGTTGGCTTTTAAAGGCGCTGACGTTATGGCTGCAGCAACGGTCCAGAAAGTCGTTAGGTTTCTCAAGCTCTCTTTGCCAACAACCTTTAACTTCTTAGCTTGGGCGGGGGGATTGTTTGCCTATCACGCGATCATGGGGCAATCGGGCGTTCAGGGCTTAGCAGCACTCTCGGTGATGACACCAGTTGAATCTATCTCTTTGGCAATTCTAATTGGTATGTCGACCGCTGCTGCCGTGCTGGTGGGTAATCAGTTAGGAGCCAAAAACAATGAAGCGGTTTATTACCAAGCATTGGGCATCAGCATCATTGCGTTTTTCACCAGCATTTTGGTCGCGTTGGTGCTCTATTTTGTTCAAGCACCAATCTTAGATTCCTTCAGCGCACTGACTCCAGAAACGCGTGAGTTATCTGAAAAATTCATCTTGATTTTGAGCTTGGGCATTGTGGTTCGTTCTATCCCAATGACGGTGATTGTTGGCATTTTACGAGCGGGTGGAGATGTGAAATTCTGCCTCTACCAAGATTTGATTGCCCAGTGGCTGATTAGTATCCCTTTAGCGGCTATTGCAGCTATCTATTTTGGCGTCGAACCTGAATGGATCTATTTGATGTTCTTAACAGAAGAGGTGATCAAATGGGGTGGGTCGCTCTATCGCATGAAGAGTAAGAAATGGATAAAAAATCTTATAGGAAGTTGAAGTCAGACGTAAGATTTATGTGACTTTATACTTAGCATGTGATCTATCTTTCAAATTACTTCCTACAACCTTAGATTTAGTGTAGATTCTCATTCCAAATTCTAACTAATGTGAGCTGTTTAATGTTAAAGCTATCAGACCTATGTAAGGGCTATGTCGACGGGGGAGAGTTCCATCCCGTTTTACAAGGTGCTGAATTAACATTAAATCAAGGGGACCAGCTTGCATTAATGGGTGAAAGTGGCTCAGGTAAGAGTACTCTGCTTAACCTCATTGCAGGGCTCGACCTTGCTGACTCTGGGGAAATCCTATTCCCGAACTTTGATATGCATATGGCAAAGGAGCGCGATCGCACTGCTTACCGTCGCAATAACATCGGGCATATCTTTCAACAGTTCAATCTCCTGCCAACACTGAACATTGCCGATAACATTCGCTTTTGCCGTCAACTGAAGGGTTTACCTGAAGATAAAGGCTTATGGCGTCAAATTTTGTCTGCACTCGATCTTATGCCTTTATTGGGACGCTACCCTGAAGAGGTGTCTGGTGGTCAGCAGCAGCGTGCCGCGATTGCTCGAGCTCTTTATATGGAACCGAAGATCCTGCTTGCCGATGAGCCAACTGGTAGCCTAGACGAGCGTAACGCAGAAGCGGTAATGCGCTTACTGACGTCATTAGCACGTGAGCTTGAGTGTACGCTATTGTTAGTGACGCACAGTGAAAAGGTTGCCCAGCATATGGATGGCTGCATTCGTCTACAAGGGGGGCAGCTTCATGTTATGGCCCGTAGTTAAAGCGCTACTCGGTCATTATCGACGCTACCCACTTCAAATCATTCTTGTTTGGCTCGGTCTAACACTGGGCGTCTCTCTTTTGGTTGGTGTTACTGCCATCAACCAGCATGCTAAGCAGAGCTATGCTCATGGCGAAAAGCTATTCTCCAATCCGCTTCCTTACCGTATTCGCCCAAAACATAGCGCCAATAAGATCCCGCAAGGTTTCTACATTCAACTGCGTCGTGAAGGTTTTCACCAGTGCGCCCCTTTTGATAACCATCGCGTAACAGACGAAAACGGCTCCAACTTCATGTTGATAGGCTTAGATCCTGTCTCGATGCTTCAGTTGCAACCTGGTGTTGCGCTTCAAGACCTCACCACGCTCAACTTGATGAAGCCGCCATACCCTATCTTAGTGAGTGATGATCTGGCCAAGCATATGGAGTGGCGTGATGGTGACTATATTTATCTTGCCGACGGCTCTGAGCTTGGTCCTTTGATTGTAGACCAGAACAAGATGATTAACGGCACACGTTTGATTGCGGACATCTCTTTACTGAGAATGTTGAAGCGCAGTTCTGGCCTATCCGTTATCGCTTGTTCAGATATGTCGGAAGCGAAGTTTGAGCGTCTTAAGAGCATGCTGCCGAATGGCTTAACCATCTCTCGCAGTTCTAAAGCTGAGTTGGAGTCGCTAACCAGTGCATTCCACTTGAATTTGACGGCGATGGGAATGCTTTCGTTTGTTGTAGGCCTGTTCATCTTCTATCAAGCTATGTCGCTCTCTTTTATACAGAGACAGCCTTTGGTTGGGGTTCTTAGACAAACTGGCGTATCAGGCTGGCAGTTAACCAAAGCACTCTGTTTTGAGTTGCTAGCGCTGGTTGTGGTTAGCTGGATCTGCGGTAACGTCTTTGGCGTGATGTTGGCAAACCAATTATTGCCAGCTGTATCTTCAAGTCTCGGCGATCTTTATGACGCTAATGTTGGCTTAAGTATCGACTGGAGCTGGAGAGCGAGCGTCTACAGCTTTGGTATGGCATTAATCGGTGCATTTTTAGCGTGTGCTTGGCCTTTGATCCGTTTGCTAAAGTCCCAGCCAATTCGACTCTCATCTCGTTTGTCTCTGATGCGTTTCGCGGGTACTGAGTTTACATGGCAAGCGTTGATCGGTTGTGGTTTCTGTGTTGCTGCGGTGGCGGTATATCAAGCTCCTCAGACACAAGAATCTGGCTTTGCCATCATTGCGTTAATGTTGGTGAGTGTGGCGCTGTTTACGCCTTTCTTAATGTGGAAGCTGTTCAATAGCTTCTCATACTCTTTACGCTGGGTTCGTGCGCGCTGGTTCTTCGCGGATGCAGCTGCAAGCATGAGTTACCGAGGCGTTGCTACTATGGCGTTTATGCTAGCGATGACGGCAAACATTGGCGTCGAAACTATGGTAGGCAGCTTCCGAGACACCACTGATAAATGGCTGTCTCAGCGTCTTGCGGCAGACTTGTATATCTACCCAACCAACAACTCTGCAGCACGCATGAGCAACTGGTTATCAGACCAACCTGAAGTTGACTCAGTATGGTGGCGCTGGGAGAAAGATATTCCTTCTCCAGTAGGCAGTATCCAAGTTGTGAGTACTGGTCCTTCCGAAGGGGAGTTAGAGGCGTTAACCATTAAGCTGGGTATCCCGAACTACTGGTACCACCTACATCACTCTAAGGGCGTCCTTATTAGTGAGTCGATGTCGCTCAAGCTAGGCATTCGTCCGGGTGACTACATCGATATGTACGATAGCCTTGGCTCTGGTTGGCAAGTTGTCGGCGTTTATTACGATTACGGTAATCCTTATCATCAAGTCATGATGTCGCATCGTAATTGGTTATATGGCTTTGCGGGGCGGGGCAACGTTGGATTAGGTGTCATACTGAAAGAAGATGTGAATCCAACCGGACTGCGTAGCAGGCTAGAGTCGGTATTTAGATTGAGCTCTGAGCGCATCTTTGACAATAACAATATTCATAGCCAAGCGATGCGTGTCTTTGACCGTACTTTTGCGATTGCTGATACCTTGGGCAACATTACGTTGGTTATTGCTGTGTTTGGTATCTTCTTCGCGACCGTTGCGGGTGAGGTATCAAGGCAACGTCATATTTCGCTGCAGCGCTGCTTAGGCGTGTCGGCAAAAGAGCTGATCTTCACAGGAAGCCTACAGTTGTTTGTCTTTGGTCTGATATCGTCACTGATAGCGATACCTCTTGGTTTGGCGTTGGCTAACCTGATTGTAGATATCGTGATTAAGCAGTCTTTCGGTTGGTCTTTAGAGCTGCAAGTCATACCTTGGGACTACTTCATGACTTTTGCATGGTCGATGGCGGCGTTGATGATCGCTGGAGCCTTGCCAGTATTACGTATGATAGGTAATACACCGATGAAATCACTTAGGGATGCGCTGTAAATGGGTCAAAGAAAAGGCGTGAAAAAGACAACAAACAAAGTGCTTTCTGCAGCTCTACTGGTCGGCTTCTTTGGTCTGTTTGTTGGTATTTGGTCCTATTACTCTTACTTCGTTGATGTTGGTGAAGAGGGCATCAATGAAGTCAATTCTGTATTGGTGAGTGAACAATTTAAGGTGTTTGAACCGGTATTGCCTGACCGCACCGTTTCACTGCCGAAAGATTTCCAATTCCACCCTGAGTTCCAACATGAGTGGTGGCATTACTTCGCGACTTTAGAAGATGCCAATGGTAAAGACTATTCCGTTCAATGGAGCTTTTTTAGAATCGCGACCGATGAACGAGAGGCGCGTGGTTGGCAAAGCCCACAAATCTATATCTCTAATGTCGTTGTAACCTCAGCCACTCAAGTGTGGAAAGAACAAAGACTCGCACGTGGCGGTATTGGTCAAGCAGGAATGACTAACCGTCCATTCCGAATTTGGATTGATAACTGGAACTGGCGTGCGCTTGGGGCTACCCCGTTCCCAGGGCGTTTGAGCATTGAGACCGACACATTTGGTTTAGAGCTCGATTCAGTGACCAAAGGTCCTTACGTGCTGAATGGCGAAAACGGCTATCAGAAGAAACACGATTTACTTCCTATTGCTTCATACAACTTTAGTGCGCCGTTCTTGGCTCTGAATGGCAAACTGATGCTTGATGGTAAAGAAATTGAAGTATCTGGTAACGCCTGGCTTCATAAAGAGTGGGGCAGTGGTTTACTTGGTGAAGGGCAGCAAGGTTGGGATTGGTTTGTCTTTAACTTAGATGATGGTTCTGCTCTGAGTGTGAGTCGCTACCGGAGCAATGAGCAGATGCCATATGTGTTTGGTACGCTAGCAACTCGCTCAGGAAAGGTTTATCAACTCTCTGATTCTGATATCGACATTACACCATTACCTAATAGTACCCTGCTCAACGGGCGCAGAATGCCGCTTCAGTGGATCATCAATGTGCCTAAATATGAGATCAACCTCACAACTCGGATTCAACGTAGGGACATGTGGCTACCGTTTGTTATCCCTTATTGGGAGGGACCCATTATGGCCAGTGGAAGCCATGAGGCGTCAGGGTTTATGCAACTGACTGGGTATTGATTGTTATATAAGGCTATCATTTGATAGCCTTTTTTATGCACGTTAACTCACTTTATGGAGGGTTCGTCTAGCTTACACTTATAATATTGGTCATCTATACTTAATTTAGTGTGAGTAACAACATTATGGAATATACGACGTATTGTTTAGTATTTGTAGGAAAAACCGAAGTTAAACATCCAAAGAAGTGATTATGTATCGTCGAAAGTTGGCTATACACTCGTGTCTATTCTTTGTTATTCGTTTATTTAAATAATAAATATAAGGGCGAAATCATGAACGACGTCATCCGTGACTTCTTTAAAATGGAATCTGCTGGCGGCATCATTTTGGTAATTGCTGCGGCAGTTGCAATGTTCGTAGCGAACTCACCTCTGAACGAAATGTATCAGGGTATGCTACACACATACGTATTTGGTATGTCCGTGTCTCACTGGATCAACGACGGCTTAATGGCAGTCTTCTTCCTACTCATCGGCCTTGAAGTAAAGCGTGAGCTTTTAGAAGGCGCATTAAAATCTAAAGAGACAGCAATCTTCCCGGCTATCGCTGCGGTAGGTGGTATGCTAGCTCCTGCACTAATTTATGTGCTATTCAACTCAAGTAACCCTGAAGCGCTTCAAGGTTGGGCTATCCCAGCTGCTACAGATATCGCATTCGCATTGGGTATCATGGCACTTCTGGGTAACCGTGTACCGGTAAGCTTGAAGGTGTTCCTGTTGGCTCTAGCTATCATCGATGACCTAGGTGTTGTTGTTATCATTGCACTGTTCTACTCAGGTGACCTATCGACGCTAGCGCTAACGGTTGGCTTCATCGCGACAGGTGTACTGTTCATGCTAAACAATAAGCATGTGACTAAACTGAGCGCTTATCTGATTGTTGGTGCAATTCTGTGGTTCGCAGTATTAAAGTCTGGTGTTCACGCAACACTTGCTGGTGTGGTTATCGGCTTTGCGATCCCACTCAAAGGCAATAAAGGGGAGCATTCTCCGCTGAAACACCTAGAGCATGCTCTACACCCGTACGTAGCTTTTGCAATCTTGCCAATCTTCGCATTTGCAAACGCAGGTATTTCACTAGAAGGCATCTCAATTTCAAACCTGACAGGCATGCTACCGCTTGGTATTGCGCTAGGTCTATTGATTGGTAAGCCGCTGGGCATCTTCCTATTCAGCTGGGGCGCAGTGAAAACAGGCGTAGCTAAGCTTCCTGAAGGCGTGAACTTCATGAACATCTTCGCGGTGTCTGTGCTATGTGGTATCGGCTTTACGATGTCTATCTTCATCTCTTCATTGGCGTTTGGCCCAACAAACGCAGATTTTGATACGCTGGCTCGACTAGGTATCTTAATGGGCTCAACGACAGCGGCAATCCTAGGTTACGTGCTACTGAGTGTCTCGTTACCTAAGACAAAGCATCAAGAAGTTAAGCTGTAATCATTACAAACATGTTTGAAAGGGTTGGCTGGTTAGGACAGTAGCCACCAACACTTTTAAAAACATAATGACAAAGAAACGAAAAAGCCGTGATGAGTGTTCATCACGGCTTTATTGTTTTACTTGTCTTATAGTGACAAGTTTTCACGTCTTATAAGCTATTTTTCTAGTGTGGTGAAAATAGTCCATTCTTCGACGATTTGTTCTTCCAAGCCCACTACCGTTGCCGTTACTCTTCGGTTTAAAGCATGAGAAGTCGGGTCATCGCCTTCTTTTTCAAGACGCGATTCACCAAATCCTACGATACGTACGCGATCGGCAGCGATACCATTTTGTAGAATTTCGCTTTGAACTTCATTAGCTCGTTTCTTCGATAGCTCTAAGTTGTATTCATTAGAACCAACTTTACTCGCGTAACCTTGAATCTCAATAGAAGCTGTTTTGTACTTCTTCAGAAATTCAGCCATTGTCGTTATCTGATCGGAGAAGATTGGATTTATCTCAAAAGAGTCGTGAGCGAACAGGATTCTTAGCTGCCTAACTTCTTGAGAACGAACCGTCTCACCGCACCCATCGTTATCAACTTGCGATGCTGTAGGGGTGCCTGGGCAGAGGTCTCTCGCATTGACGACACCATCTTTGTCATCATCTCTCAAATCGGATATCTGTTCCGCTTCAGGAGTATCAATGTAATCCTCTTCTTGGTAGTCTGCTGCATTGACAGAAAGGGCTACGATGGGAAGTAATAAATAGAAAGCTTTCATCATTAATACTCCACGGGTTGTGTCCACTCTTCAGGAATGTCTACGAGTAGAGCATTAAGAAGTGAACCTGTTGCGTTCAATACACGATACTTTGCGTACTGCTCGGCATAGTGAGCATCGAGGTAATCTTTACGCGCCTCAAATAGCTCATTTTCTGTATTTAATAAATCAAGTAAGGTACGTTGGCCGATTCGATATTGCTTCTCGTAAGCAATGACTGTTTCCGAAGCGGAATCAACATGGTCAGAAAGAAAGTTCTTTTGCTGTAGAGTTAAGTCTAATGCACTCCAAGAGAGTCTTAATCCTTCCTCTACTTGTCGATAAGCTCGGTCTCTCAAGTCCTTTGATTTGTTTAGTTGGTAAGCTGCTGCTTCCGTTCTGTCGCTGTCGGAGCCGCCGTTATACAAGTTATAACGCATGCGCAGCATAGCCAGGGTTTCATCACTAGAACCTTCATCCCCCCCGGCATCATCTCGCCAAGTTTGTGATGCTTCAATAGAGAAGGTCGGGTAGTTAACCCCTTTAGACTGTTTGTATTGGAAGTGAGCTGAATCAACATCAGCCGCTGAAATTTTGATAACAGGGTGATTATCGAACGCATAAACAATCGCATCATTCAGAGATAAAGGCAGCTTGGAGATGTCCGCTCTTGGGTAAATCAACCCCAAAGGTTCCTGTCCTACCACTCTTCTAAATTGAGTATGTGTATCAACTAGATTGTTTTGGGCTGCAAGTAAATTACCGTGCGCCTTTGCAATACGTGCTTCTACTTGGGAGACATCCGCGGTAGAGCCGATTCCAGACTCTGCTCTTCGTTTAATGTCTTTATAGATCTTTTTATGAACCGCTAGGTTACTCTCCGATAACGCCAATACCTCGGTCGCTTTCACGGCATCCAAGTAAATTTGTGTTACTTCCAACGCTTTGTCTTCGGCATCCGCGATCAATTGAAACCTTACCGACTCGGCTTCTGCTGCCGTACGGTCCATATCGTATAACGTAGCAGTGCCATCCCAAATGAGTTGGGTAAGGGAAATTGTTGCTTCTTTTCTAGTTAGGTCGGTATCTGGGCCATTATTGGGGGCAGGATTGATCCCCTCATAACCGATTCCCGCATCTAAATCTATGCTCGGTAAATATGCTCCTCCAGAGGCGTCGTTTTGTTTTTTGACGCTCACGAATTCGTTAAAAATACTTTTTATCTCGGGATTGGTAGCCAAAGTAATGGCTACTGCCTGCTCAAGGGTCTGACTGTAAGCCGGAGCCCCAGTCATAAAGCAGCAAATAATAGATAGTTTAAACAGTTTCAAAGTAGGTCTCCTTCTACTTCTAGATGTCCTATTTGTCACTCTCGTTATTGCTCTCGGCGGAACAAAAGTCTTAAACGAAGCTTAGGACATTTGAACCAAAACGCGAAGTTTACCTAATTTTTTTTCGAATCTAAGTAACTAGCTATGTTGACATAATTGTCATTATGAATTAGCTGAGTCCTTTAGTGAGTGGATTATCAATAACATTGCAACTAAATTTAAGTGGGTGTTATAGCGAAGTTCGGTCGAGTGGGAAGGCTGGCTGAACTATGCAAGGAAGTGAGTTATGGGAACTATCAATGTTGGCTTACTCAGTGGAGTGAGCGGCGCGTTGGTTGTCGATGCAAAAGGGCAAATAAGACGGTTAGCAGAAGGAGAGACACTGCGTACCGGTGATGTTGTTGTGAGTGTCGATAATAGCAGTGGAAGTGAACCGACTATCAATGCTCGGTATTACGAAGACGAAACAGTTAATAGAGTCGTTGATACTGATGATGCCATCGCACAAGTAATAAGAGCTGTGGAGGAGGGCTTTGACCCTACGGCTGATTTAGGAGACGAATTTGATACCGCCAGTGGCGAACCTGACGGGTCAAGTTTAGTTAATAGCGGAACCATATCGCGAACAGCGGCTGAAGTACAAGCAACAACCCATTTTGAAACAGAAGGGCTTGAGAGTCAGGGGTTATCTGAAACTCAAAGTCTAGAGCTCTTTGACATTATTGCTTTTGCGTTGGTATCTGGAGTATCAGATGTTATTGAGTTTGAGGAAGATGTTCCGATCGAAACTGGGGGCAATCTAGTTACAGATGATCCTGAAGTAACCTTTGTCGCTGATGAAGGCGAAGGTGATAATGGCTACGGCGACTTTGTCATTAATGAAGACGGTACTTGGACCTTTGTTGCTAATAGTCCGTTTGATGAGTTGGCGGACGGTGAGCAGATACAAGATAGCTTTACTGTTGAAACATCAGATGGTACCGAAGAAGTTATAACAGTGACTATTATAGGCACTGATGATGCAGCAGTAGCCACAACCGGTTCTGGTAGCGTAACGGAAGATGTTGATGTTTCCCTTGAAGGTAACCTTCTGGAAACTTCCGGTCAAATCTCCATTTCAGATGTCGACAGCGATACGCCTACTTTTGAACCCAACGGAGCCTTTAATCCAGTCGGATCGACCAACGACAGTGCCCTGGGTTCACTTACTATTACTCCTGATGGAGCTTGGAGCTATGAGGTCAATAATGACTTAGTTCAATATCTGGATGACGATGAAAGCGTGGTCGAGGTGTATACCGTAACCGCGACAGACGGAACCACCAGTGAGGTGACCATTACCATTAATGGTGCGGATGATCCATCTGAAATCACCGTAGGTGAAGGTGATTCAGATACGGGTGAAGTGACTGAGGATGTCGATGTCTCATTAGACAACGAACTGACCACCTCTGGCACTTTAACTATCACTGATGTTGATACCAGTGACGACCCTGCCTTTGAACCGAACGGTACCTTTAACCCTGTTGGATCCACCAATGGTAGCGCACTCGGTATGCTGACCATTACGCCAGACGGTGTGTGGACCTACGTGGTGAATAATGACTTGGTTCAATATCTGGATGATGACGAAAGCGTGGTTGAGGTGTATACCGTCACCGCGACAGACGGAACCACCAGTGAGGTGACCATTACTATTAATGGTGCGGATGACCCATCTGAAATCACCGTGGGTGAGGGCGACTCAGAGTAGGTGAGGGCGACTCAGATATGGGTGAGGTGACTGAGGATGTGGATGTCTCATTAGACAACGAACTCACCACGTCTGGTACGCTCACCATCACGGATGTCGACAATGTCTCATTAGACAACGAACTGACTACTTCTGGTACGCTCACCATCACGGATGTCGACACCAGTGACGACCCTGCTTTTGAACCGAACGGAACCTTTAACCCTGTTGGGTCCACCAATGGCAGCGCGCTTGGCCCCTGTTGGTTCCACCAATGGCAGCGCGCTTGGCTCGTTGACCATCACACCAGACGGTGCGTGGACCTATGTGGTTAATAACGACCTAGTGCAATATCTGGATGACGATGAAAGCGTGGTTGAGGTGTACACCGTCACCGCGACAGACGGAACCACCAGTGAAGTGACCATTACCATTAATGGTGCCGATGACCCATCTGAAATCACTGTAGGTGAGGGCGACTCAGATATGGGCGAAGTCACTGAGGATGTGGATGTCTCATTAGACAACGAACTCACCACGTCAGGGACGCTCACTATCACGGATGTGGATACCAGTGATGATCCTGCCTTTGAGCCGAACGGAACCTTTAACCCTGTTGGCTCCACCAATGGTAGCGCACTCGGTATGCTGACCATTACGCCAGACGGTGCGTGGACCTACGTGGTGAATAATGACTTGGTTCAATATCTGGATGATGACGAAAGCGTGGTTGAGGTGTATACCGTCACCGCGACAGACGGAACCACCAGTGAGGTGACCATTACTATTAATGGTGCGGATGACCCATCTGAAATCACCGTGGGTGAGGGCGACTCAGATATGGGTGAAGTCACTGAGGATGTGGATGTGAGTCAAGACAACGAACTCACCGCTTCGGGCACCTTAACCATCACTGATGTCGATGCTAGTGACACTCCGGCTTTCTTGCCTAATGGGACTTTTAATTCTGTTGGTTCTACTTTGGCAATGGCTATGGGTATGCTAACCATAACCCCAGATGGTGCATGGACCTACACGCTCGATAATAGTGCGATTCAATATCTAAACGATGATGATACGATCATTGAGAACTACATTGTCACTTCAACAGATGGGGTGACTCATGAGATTCAAATAACCATCAATGGTGCCAATGATGCGCCTGTGGCTGAGAGTTTCGTTGTGGTTGATAACGATAATACCGTCATCCCAATCATATTCGACAGTGATAGCGAGGGTATTCCAGACTACATCTCTGATTTAGAGGATGACCATGACGATATTCCTCTCAACATCAGAATTGTCGATTTACCAAGCAATGGCACTTTGCTCTATACCGACGAGAATGGTGTTAGTCGAGAAGTTACACAAGAGGATATTGATAATGAAACCTTGTTTGTGCCTAACAACATCAGCTTCGTTGCCGGCCCAGGTGAAGAATTTGAGTTAGGGTACAGCGGGTCAGGTGATGACTTCCCTGAACTGGTCGATGGTTTCTACAACTGGGGTGAAGAGGTTTCCCCGACAGAGCGCTTGATCACTTTATCTAATGGGAAAACCATAACCATCTCCATTGAAGACAACAATGATAAGCCTTTGAAGCAGTACCAAGGCGAGCAACCACATGTTGGTTATGGTATCGGTGATACTGATGGTCAAGGCATGAATATGCAAGAGACCTTAATTGTTGATCTCAATGACAATCCGTTGGATACCGTCACATTTGGTTTAGACGGGATGGGCGGTGAATTCAACACTAATAGTAACGTCTATATTGAAGTCGTTTATACCTTCTTAGATGGAACCCAACACACGGAACAGTACCAAAAAGATGAGGGGGACGTAGGTAATGAACAAATCCTATATGAGTTCAGCTACTCTTCTCCAGCCAATCCGATCGTATCAATGGAGTTGTCATCGACCGGGGGCAACTGGGAGCTTCGTTACATCCAAGGTAATGAAGTTGTAACTGAAGATGCGACCTTCGATTATGTGGCCGTAGATTCAAACGGGGCGGAAAGTACGGTTGAAACTGTAACGCTCGATATCGAGGATCCACAGTCATATAACGTAATTAGTGCGGAGAATGATGAGGCGTTGGTTGCTGATTACGGCAATGACCTGCTAATTGGTAATGCCGAAGATAACATCTTTGCTTGGTTGGATGATGCATTAGATAACGGAACTGACGTTATCAAAGACTTCGAGTTGTACAGCAACGGATCGGGTGATCTGATTGATCTCAGCGATCTTCTAGAAGACCCGCAAGACGAAGATCAAATGGAAGCTCTACTAAGTATGATTGATGTGACTATCAACGGTGACGATGTCGAATTGAGTATACCACTTGAAAACGGCAGTGACGCTCAAACGATTGTTATTCAAGATGTCGCGCCTGAACTAGGAGTGTCTATTGATATTAATGATGACCTAGCGGTATTGGGCGAGCTGATTAAAAACGATGCAGCTTAGTCCTGTTCTTAGATCGCAAAACTCTAATACAAAACGTCCTTCGATTTCGTAGGGCGTTTTTTGCGTTTAATGCAGGCAAAAAAAAAGCCCAAACCAACTCGGTTTGGGCGGATACAAGTATAGGAGTTAATAAGGAAATTGCAGTGAGTAACAAGAGAGTGAAACAAGTCTGACGGCCAGAAAGACTTAAAAATGCGCTTCTTGTTACCCTTTTTATGACCCGCCAACTTCCAATCAGTTCCAAGAAAATTTGTTCTTTTTTTCTTATTTTCTAAAACGCAGGCAATTCAGGGTGTTATCAAACTATTTTTAAAACTGGTACGACCAATGGGTGAAAATGTGATGTTGCTTACTTGTTAAATAAATGTTCTATGGGTATATTTCAAACAGTTGTTTAATACGAGTGATTGAAATGGCACCAAGAAGTTCGACCAAAGAGAAGATACTGGATGTAGCAGAGGGATTGTTTGCTGAGCATGGCTTTAACGATACTTCGTTACGTACCATAACAAGTAAAGCAAATGTGAACCTAGCTTCGGTAAATTACCACTTCGGCGATAAAAAGACCTTGGTTCGAGCAGTGATCAATCGTTACCTAGAAGCGTTCATGCCTGCACTCCAAGATGCACTAGTGAACCTTAATTTGAACGAAACGTATACGATGAGTGATGTGTTTGAATCTTTGAGGTCGCCACTACGCTCGCTTAACGATGTGAGACCAGACGGCACGAGCCGCTTCATGTTGTTAATTGGACGTGGCTATACCGATGTTCAAGGCCACCTGCGTTGGTTCATTACTACACGTTACAGTGACGTTTTGGGGCTATTTACCAGCTCGGTAATGAAGGCCAATCCAGACCTCACTCAAGAACAGTTATTCTGGCGATTGCACTTCACCCTCGGGACATGTGTATTCACCATGGCGTCAAGCCAAGCACTGATGGAAATATCAGAAAATGATTATGGAAGAGAGGTTGATGCGAAAGCTGTTGTCGATATCTTGATTCCTTATTTAGCGGCAGGCATGTCAGCTAAAGAGTAAGAACAATAAGAAGCATAAATTCACACCAAAAATAGTGAACAAAAGGATCTGAACTATGAGCTCTCTAAGACAAAAATGG
The DNA here is from genome assembly GCF_000695685.1 of Vibrio fortis. Taxonomy (GTDB): domain Bacteria; phylum Pseudomonadota; class Gammaproteobacteria; order Enterobacterales; family Vibrionaceae; genus Vibrio; species Vibrio fortis_A. The sequence continues at coordinate 18,195 of NZ_JFFR01000002.1, forward strand.
GTAAGTGACCCAGCTTTTAAACTCTTCAAAAAAGTCCTGCCGCCGCTTTCTAGCACTGAGAAAGAAGCGATGGAAGCCGGTAGTGTTTGGTGGGATGGAGAGCTTTTTTCTGGTAAGCCAGACTTCCAAAAACTGCATCAATATCCAAAACCGGAGCTGACAGCAGAAGAGAAGTCGTTCATGGACAACGAGCTTGAAACTCTTCTAGAGATGCTTGATGACCATAAGATCGTTAAAGAAGACCGTGACCTTCCAAAGGAAGTGTGGGATTTCTTACGAAAAGAGCGTTTCTTCTCACTTATTATCTCGAAAGAGTATGGTGGTCGAAACTTCTCGTCGCTTGCGAACTCAACAATCGTAACCAAGATCGCTACTCGAAGTATCAGTGCTGCAGTATCGGTAATGGTTCCAAACTCTCTTGGCCCGGGTGAGCTACTGTCTCACTATGGTACTCAAGAGCAAAAAGATTACTGGCTACCTCGTCTAGCTGACGGTACAGACATCCCATGTTTCGCTCTAACAGGCCCTGAAGCCGGTTCTGATGCAGGCGGCATCCCAGATGTTGGTACTGTGTGCATGGGCATGCACGAAGGCAAAGAGACGTTAGGTATTCGTCTTAACTGGAATAAGCGTTATATCACGCTAGCGCCGGTTGCTACCGTACTTGGTCTTGCATTCAAACTGCACGATCCAGAAAAGCTTCTAGGTGATAAAGAAGATATCGGTATTACATGTGCTCTTATCCCAGCTGATCACGAAGGTGTAGTGATTGGCGAGCGTCATGACCCACTCGGTCTTGCGTTCATGAACGGCCCGACACGTGGTCACGATGTATTTATCCCTATGGAGTGGTTAATCGGTGGTGCGGATTACGCAGGTAAAGGCTGGCGTATGCTGGTGGAGTGTCTGTCTGCAGGTCGTGGTATCTCGTTACCGGCTCTCGGTACAGCAATGGGCCACCTAACAGCGCGCACAACCGGTGCATACGCATACGTTCGTAAGCAGTTTGGTATGTCGATTGGTAAGTTTGAAGGTGTCGCAGAAAGCCTAGGTCGCATTGGTGGCTTAACTTATCTACTCGAAGCAACGCGTACACTGACCACGACTTCTCTCGACCTAAAAGAGAAACCGGGTATCGTAACCGCGATTGCCAAATACCACATGACGGAAATGGCGCGTACCATTTTGAACGACTCGATGGACATCCACTCTGGTCGTGCAATCCAAGACGGTCCGATGAACTATCTGGCTGCGCCGTACCTAGGTATTCCAGTTGCGATTACGGTGGAAGGGGCAAACATCCTGACACGTAACCTGATGATCTTCGGTCAAGGTGCAACGCGTTGTCACCCGTACGTACTTCGTGAAATGGAAGCAGCGGCTAACCCAGATGAGAAGCAAGGCGCGAAAGAGTTTGATGATCTGCTATTCAAACACATCTCTCATGCAACTAAGAACACGTTTGGTGCCTTTGGTGCTGCACTAACAGGCTCTAAGTTCATCAAAGCGGATATGAGCGGTCCAACGAAACCATACTACCAAGACTTAACTCGTCTAAGCCGTGCTCTTGCAGTGAGTGCTGACTTTGCAATGCTAACTCTGGGTGGTGAACTGAAACGTAAAGAGCTAATTTCTGCACGTCTAGGTGACGGTCTAAGTTACCTATACATGGCTTCTGCAGCGCTTAAGAAGTATGAAGATGAAGGTCGTCAACAAGCTGACCTAGATTACTTGCACTACGCAGTACAACACTGTTTCCACCACGCGGCTAAGTCGCTACAGGAAGCATACCGTAACTTCCCTAACAAGGTAGTGGGTAAGGTTCTGAAAGGGCTAATCTTCCCAGTGGGCAACCACTTCGAGAAGCCTAGCGATACGCTAACAGTGAAACTTGCTGAAAGTCTAATGACTCCAGGAGCGCACCGTGAGCGCCTAACGCACCTTTGCTACATTGGCCAAGATGAAGATGACAGCGTTGGTTTGATGGAGAACGCATTCATTGCGATGTACGATATCAAACCACTAGAGCGTAAGATCTTCAAAGCAGTGAAAGAAGGTAAGGTAGCACGTAAAGGCCTGTTGGCTGACCGACTAGAGCAAGCATTGGCTGCTGAAGTGTTAACACAAGCTGAAGTGGACCAAATCTTAGCAGCAGACAAACTGCGCTATGCTGCGATTCAAGTTGACCACTTTAGTCACGACTATAGTGAAACTTTGACGCGAAAAGAGCTGAAACCTAAGCTAAATAGCGTTGCTTGATAGAAATATCATCAAAAGGCACCTTTCGAGGTGCCTTTTTTGTATTTGTACGGCACACAACCAGAACTTTGCTAGAATTTTGAACAAATGTCTGCAAATACAACCCGAGTGCTCCAACCACTTGCATTTTAGCCACATTTTTGAAGAAATTAGATGCCATTTGTAGACGAAACTTTTATCCTAACAGGGATTTTTTAAGGAAGTTGAATATGATCATCAAACCTCGAATTCGCGGATTCATCTGTACTACAACACACCCAGTTGGTTGTGAAGCTAACGTAAAAGAACAAATCGCTTACACCAAAGCTCAAGGCCCAATTGCAAATGCACCAAAACGTGTACTTGTTGTGGGTTCTTCAAGTGGCTATGGCTTGTCTTCTCGTATCGCAGCTGCATTTGGTGGCGGCGCTTCAACTATCGGTGTTTTCTTCGAAAAAGCTGGTACTGAGAAAAAGCCGGGCACAGCTGGCTACTACAACTCAGCAGCATTCGACAAGCTAGCAAAAGAAGAAGGCCTATACTCGAAAAGCCTAAATGGTGATGCTTTCTCTAATGAAGCTAAGCAAAAGACAATCGACCTAATTAAAGAAGACCTAGGTCAAGTTGACATGGTGGTTTACTCTCTGGCTTCTCCAGTACGTAAAATGCCTGAGACTGGCGAAGTTGTTCGTTCTTCTCTAAAGCCTATCGGTGAGACTTACACTTCAACAGCCGTTGATACAAACAAAGATACGATCATCGAAGCAAGCGTTGAGCCTGCAACAGAAGAAGAGATCAAAGATACAGTAACAGTAATGGGCGGTGAAGACTGGGAACTTTGGATCAACGCTCTTTCTGAAGCTGGTGTTCTTGCTGACGGTTGTAAGACAGTTGCCTACAGCTACATCGGTACTGAGCTAACGTGGCCAATCTACTGGGATGGCGCGTTAGGTAAAGCGAAGATGGACCTAGACCGCGCTGCAGCGGCTCTTAACGAGAAATTAGGTCAAACTGGCGGTACTGCAAACGTTGCTGTGCTTAAGTCTGTAGTGACTCAAGCAAGTTCTGCAATTCCAGTAATGCCACTGTATATCGCAATGGTGTTCAAAAAGATGCGTGAAGAAGGCGTACACGAAGGTTGTATGGAACAGATCTTCCGCATGTTCAGCCAACGTCTATACAAAGAAGATGGCAGCGCAGCAGAAGTGGATGAGAAGAACCGTCTACGTCTAGATGACTGGGAACTTCGTGAAGATATCCAAGAACACTGTCGTAACCTATGGCCACAAATCACGACAGAAAACCTAAAAGAACTGACTGACTACGTAGAGTACAAAGAAGAGTTCTTGAAACTATTCGGTTTCGGCGTTGAAGGCGTAGACTACGATGCAGACGTTAACCCAGCTGTTGAGTTTGATGTAGCAGACATCTAATCTAATTAGCTAGGTCTAAATACTAAAAGGCGCTCATTGAGCGCCTTTTTTGATCTAGGGGCGGACGCGAGATACGAGTTTCGAGATGCGAAGAGATTAAAAGCAGATTCGGGGCGCGAGTGCCGAGATGCGAAGGAAGTTAAGAGCAGATTCGAGATGCGTGTGGCGAGATGAGAAAGGATATAGGAGCGGACGCGAGATACGAGTATCGAGATGCGAAGAGATTAAAAGCAGATTCGGGGCGCGAGTGCCGAGATGCGAAGGAAGTTAAGAGCAGATTCGAGATGCGTGTGGCGAGATGAGAAAGGATATAGGAGCGGACGCGAGATACGAGTATCGAGATGAGAAAAGATAGAAGGGCGGGCACGAGATACGAAGTGAACTATCAAAGTAAATGAAGAACATGAGTTGTAGATACGACAAGATTTGGAGCAATAAAAAATGCACTAACCCAAAGCTGAATTAGTGCATTAGAAAAGTCGGAGCGAATTTTATCGTTAGCTGACAATAATGATGAAAGTACCGGCTAGAGTCATCAATATGTTGGCTATCGCGTACGTACCGGCATAGCCCAGAGCAGGGATAGTTGAACGTGCGTGGTCATTTACGATGTCCATCGCGGGTGCACAGGTTCTTGCACCGATGATGGCACCAAACAGTAGTGCACGGTTCATCTTGAGGATATAAGCGCCCACGAGATAAGCGAAGATAACAGGCAGCACACTGACGATCAGAGCGATGCCTATGACTTGCGGGCCTACCTGAGTTAAGTGCTCAAATATCTTGCCACCGGCGCTAAGTCCAATACCGACCATAAAGAACATTAAACCTAGGTCTTTGACCATGTTCAGAGCACCCTGAGGTACATAACCAAAGGTAGGGTGGTTTGCTCGTAAGAAGCCCAGCATAATGCCTGAAAGCAGTAGGCCAACAGCATTACCCAGACCAAACGAAACTTGGCCGAATGTCATTGTAATTAGACCGAATAGAATCCCCAGAATAAAGAAGCTACAGAAAGCCATTAAGTCTGCCATTTGGCTGTGAATCGAGATGAAACCGATTTTCTCAGCTAGGCCATGAACACGGCTCTTCTCACCACTGACTTGCAGAACGTCACCTTTCGCTAAAACGATGTTCAAATCCATCGGCATTTCGATTTGAGCACGCACTACACGGTTCAAGAAACAGCCATATTCAGACAGGTTGAGGTCTGAAAGGCGTTTACCCGCGATACTGTCACTTTTTACGACGATCTCTTCTTCTACGATACGAAGGTCAAGAAGGTTACGGTCGAATACCTCTTTACCGTTTCTAAAGCTAGGATCAAGACGAGCATGGCTATCTGGGAAGCCCACTAGCGCGATCTCATCACCTTCTTGCAGAATTGCATCACCATCTGGGTGGGCAAGAATGCCGTTACGACGGATACGTTCAATGTAACAACCTGTTTGACGGTAGATACCAAGCTCACGCAGGTTCTTGCCGTCTGTCCAGTCAATGAGCTCTTGTCCTACGCGGTATGCACGAATGATTGGCAGGTAAACTTTACGCTGACCAGATGCACCTAAACCACGCTCTTGAGCTATCTGCTCCGCAGAGTCATGCAGGTTGACCTTTTGCAGTTTTGGAATTAAACGTGCGAACATGATCATACTGATCAAGCCGACTAAGTATGCCATCGCATAGCCAACCGACAGGTTTTCAATAACTAGGGCAATGTCCATGTTGCGTGGCACTTCTGCGAGTCCAGAGTTGAGGGCATCTTGTGCGCCTACAAGAATTGGCGTTGCCGTGAGTGCACCAGCCATCATACCTGCTGATAAGCCGAACCCTAGCCCCAAGTATTCACTACAGAAGTAGGTGAGGGCGATAGCCGTGGAGAGTACAACCAAGCTCAAAATGAGGTAGTGTTTACCATCTCTAAAGAAGATACCAAAGAAGTTTGGTCCAGCCTCAATACCAACACAGTAGATAAACAGCATGAAGCCGATGGTTAGCGCTTCTGCATTGAATGAGAAGCCAAGGTGACCCATTACTAATGAGGTGATTAAGACACCAATAGAGTTACCTAATTGAAGATTTCCAAAGCGGATTTTACCAATGGCAAGGCCAATCGCTAATACGACAAAGATGAGAAGAATAGGGTTTTGCTCAAGCAAAAGTACAACGTCGATATTCACAGCAGCAGCTCAGTATAAGGCGTGAAAGATAAGATAGTGTAGAGATGTGAATTGTATCTAATTATAGATAAATTATAAGCGCTAATTTGCTATTTTACTTGATTTTAACGTGATTCATTTTTGTTCTAGGTATTAAAAAAGCTCACGTGAATCACGTGAGCTTTAGAAAAGGGCTTCTTCAATGATTTGATAGGCTTTGCGTCAGGCTTAACCTATTTTAATCAACGCTTTCGATTAATCGAAAAGACCTAGGTTTGCTTTTGCGTATGCTTCGAAGTCATCACAGCCACCGATGTGCTCTTGGTCTACGAAGATTTGAGGAACAGTCTCAACTGGCTTACCTACAGTTTTCTCTAGGTCAGCTTTGCTGATGCCTTCCGCGTGAATGTCAACATAACGATAGTTGAAGTCATCGCGCTTAGCTTTAAGAGTCTCAGCGTGCTCTTTAGCACGAACACAGAATGGACAAGCAGGGCGACCAAAGATTACTACAAACATTTCATTTCTCCTAAATACGGGATGAAGCTCGTTAACCCAAATATGTTAACTATTCTTAAAGGGATACGACTCAAAATTCTTAAAACCAACTATGCCTCAATGCTATGGGGAAATAAAGATGGAATTGCCTGTTAATGCGATAGGTTTTACCTATCAGCTTAAATAATATTCACCAACACCTCCGCTTCCCTCTAATGCCCTCGCTAGACGCAAGGAGATAGGGTACAGAATGTGAATCAGCACTAATAATCTGACTTTGAGGCGTTTTTAATGCGACAAGTTGCACCGAGTCAAAAAAAATCGATTCAGTTACGGGCATCTTGTAGTTAGATAAATCATATAGCATTCAAATAAACAGATAACCGCATAGAAGTTTTAGCAAACCACAATAACAAAGAGTTCGTAGTATTGTTTGGTCATAGGCGCAGGAGGCACCATGTTTCAATTTATGACATCTACAAAGATCATCTTTGGTGAAGGAGCATTACCGTCTTCACTGTCTCAGTTTAATCAGTATGGCTACAGTGTGTTACTGGTGACTGGGAGTAACCTAGACAGAACCACGATTGTTACCGAATATCTCGACGCACAGAGTATGCGTTACCAGCACATCGCCGTGTCGGGTGAGCCGAATATAACCATGGTCGAGGAGGCCGCTACTTCTGCACGCCGCTTTAAGCCCGATATGGTGATTGCTATGGGCGGTGGCAGTGCAATTGATATGGGGAAAGCGTTGGCGGCGATTTTGCCCAATCAGGGCAATGTGTATGACTATGTAGAAGTCGTTGGACGCAATGTGCCTTTGAAGACCAAGCCATTACCTTTCATTGCGATCCCAACCACGGCAAGTACGGGGGCTGAAGTCACCAAAAATGCAGTACTAAAGTCTGGACAAGATCAGGTCAAAATCAGTTTACGCAGTCCTGATATGCTTGCAGACGTGGCTATTGTCGACCCAACACTTACTTATGGTACGAGTTTGTATCTGTCTGGCCGCGGGGCAATGGATGCCTTCACTCACTTAATGGAAGCCTATGTTTGTGGCGATCCAAATCCACTCACCGATATGATTTGTGAAGAAGGGCTAAGAAAGTTGAGTGGGTCGGTGGTTAAAGCGTGTGTAGAAGACCAACCCCAAGCTCGCGCTGATCTGGCGTTTGCGTCGATGCTAGGTGGCATGGCAATTACTAATGCTAAATTGGGAGCGGCACATGGCTTGGCATCGGCATTGGGGGGAAAGATACATGCTCCACACAGCATCATTACTGGTCGTTTAGCGCCGTTGGTGATGCTAGAGAATATTGAGGTCGCTAGAGAGCAGGGGCGCGACGATATCTTAGCTCGCTATCAACGTATTGCTGCAATCGTAACGGGCGATGAGAACGCAATTGAGGAGCAGTCAGTCAGTTGGCTTTCAGAGTTACTCGAGACACTTGAAATACCGAGCCTTCTTCACTTTGGTGTGTGCAAAACGCCGTTTGAAGAGGTTGCTGAGGATGCAATGAAGTCGGTAGCGATCAAGGGAAATCCACTGCCACTTAATAAGGCGCGATTGGTACACATCTTAGAGAAGGTTTGTCGCGACTGCAGTTGTGATTCTTCACAGCTACAGCATAAGAGCTACCGTGAAAGCGGAACGGAATCGAGTTTTACGATTATTAACTCTTTAGCTTCGGAAAACAGCGTCGTCGAAAAGGGCAATAGCTGGACGATATAAAAATTAATAAGTTTGATAAAACAAAAACGGAGCCATGAGGCTCCGTTTTTTAATATGTCTACATTCAGTTTAGAACTGAGAGTATTTTTCGTAGCGTGAATCACGCAGTGACTCTTTAACACGTTTTAGGTTTTCGCGGAAACCAGTGCCACGACGCAGCGTGAAGCCTGTCGCCAGGACATCGATAACTGTCATCTGAACCACACGACTTGCCATTGGCATGTAAACGTCAGTGTCCTCAGGCACGTCCAATGAAATAGACAGTGAGCTTGCCTTATCCAGTGGAGAGTCTTTAGCCGTGATGGCGATAACTGTTGCGCCATTTTCGCGAGCTAGGTTCGCAATTTCAACTTGGCTCTTAGTACGGCCAGTGTGTGAAATCAGAACGATAACGTCGTTGTCGCTACAGTTAATGCAGCTCATACGTTGCATCACGATGTCTTCAAAACAGGTGATTGGGATATTGAAACGGATGAACTTGTTTTGAGCATCTCTTGCAACAGACGAAGACGCGCCCAAACCAAAGAAAGAGATGCGCTTAGCTTGCGTTAGCAGGTCAACCGCACGGTTTACTTGCATTGAATCTAGGCTATTTTTAGCCACATCTAAACACGCCATTGTTGATTCGAAAATCTTATGCGTGTAAGCATCTGGGCCATCATCTTCTTCAACGTTACGGTTCACATAAGGAGTTCCGTTTGCCAAGCTCTGAGCTAGGTGCAATTTGAAGTCAGGAAAGCCTTTCGTATCTAAACGACGACAGAAGCGGTTAACAGTAGGCTCACTCACATCGGCCATTTTTGCCAATGTAGCGATACTAGAATGAATAGCAGTTTGAGGGGAAGCCATAATGACTTCGGCGACTTTACGCTCAGACTTGCTGAAATTTTCCAGGTTTTTTTGTATTTTTTCTAATGTATTCATAGTGTTCACGAGGGTATAGAGAACAACTTGCTAGTTAATATCCGCTGACCAGGGGAGTGGCTGAAACAAATAGCAGTGAAGAGTTATCAAGCAAAAACAAGCTACAACGATAATGCTCTTTAGTACTGCCGTTTCAAATAGATATACTTTTAACTAGCACCATAGGATAAGTATAAACCTAACACACTATTTACTAATACAAAAACACGGGATGAATGCTTCAGAATATGACAAACCTCAACAAAATTTTAGAAAACTACAAAACTGGAAGAGGATCTGAGTAAAAAAAGTGCAAATAGGCGTGGAAATGACGTGTTAGTTACATCAAAAAGAAATAAATTTTCAATCTGATGCAACTAAATTTGAATAACTATGAGTGAATCTTACTGACTAGCGTTGTGATCTTACCCATTAGGTTCGGAGCTAGCTTAGCGATTTCGCGCTGCTCCTCTAATACTGAGGTTAGGATCTCATTACCCGTTAGCGGGTTGGCAAGAACTACACGGAACACGATGATGTGTTGGTGTGACCACGCTTCAGGGTTAAGACGCGTACGAGACACAAAAGACTTACCCGTTTCACGCTGTTTCTTCTGAATGAACTTCGTCAATTCGTTGAGCAGTTCGTTAAGTTCTGTACGGTCAGCGTCATCAGCTTTTTCGAGAGCTAGTTTAACGCTTTCAGGCACATAACGGTAAGTCAGAAGGCACAATTCAGGCTCAGAAACGAGCTCGAAATCACTTTGTTGTTTAATAAGGTCGGCAAAATAGCGTGCTTTATTAATGCTTTGGTCGATCAGTAGCTCGTAACCTGGACGACTAATGATGTGCATGGCTGCGTACACAAGCATCGCCATACCAGAGCGAGAGCCTTCTAAAGTATGGCTTCCTAGGTCTTTTGAACCTTTACGTAGAATGTACTGCGCGTGGTGTTCAATGGCTGTCATAGCGTCAGGCTTCTTGAATAGCACCATACCCGCACCCATAGGGATGTAGAGCTGTTTATGCGCATCAATCGTCACTGAGTCTGCCAGTTCAATACCATCTAACAGATGACGATGGTTGTTCGACATAAGCGTTGCACCACCCCAAGCAGCATCTACATGGAAGTGACACGCTTCTTCGGCACAAATTTCAGCCATTTTCTTTAGTGGGTCAATGTTGCCGGTTTCTGTTGTACCCGCAACACCGATTACTGCAAACGGCTTGATGTTTTTACTTTTTAGCTCAGTGATCTTACGCTTCAGATCTTCGGTACAAATTTTGTTGTCGTTATTAGTTTTAACCGACACAAGACCTTCTTGACCGATACCCAGTACGTCCGCAGCTTTTTTCAGAGAGTAGTGACCACGTTCAGAAACCAAAATCGCTAAGCCTTCATAGCCGTAGTGCTTCATAGCCTTGAACAGGCCTTCTTTCTCAACGCCCTTAAACTCGCCTTGTGCCTTAAGTGCATTGTTACGTGCAACCCAAAGTGCGGTGATATTAGCAATCGTCCCGCCTGAGCAGAAAGCGCCCAACGAATGGTTAGCACTGTGCATCCAGCGAGAGTAGAAGGTGTCGTCTTGCTGATAGATAAGGCGGTGCAACATCCCCAACACTTGACGCTCAAGTGGTGTGAATGCTTTTGAAGTTTCGATCTTCACTAAGTTCTGGTTGAGCGCAATCATGATCTTTGACAGCGGCATCAAGAAGTACGGCAGAGCCGACGTCATATGACCAATAAAGCTTGGCGCTGATGTGTGAACTGAGTGAGAAACAAGTGAATCGAGTAGATGCTCGGTATGTTCAGAAACAAACTCTGGCTGCTCTGGGATATGAGCATTAGAAAAATCCTTCTCAATCTCACGAAGCGGCTTCTCTTCAGCCACGATGTGCTCTCGTAGAAATTGATTTAGGTTTTGTGACAGTTTGTCTTCGATTTGTGTAAGTGTTGAGTCTGGACCTTCTGGTACCGTGAAGATACGCAGTAGGCTGTCAAAGCTTACATCTGCTGTTTTTTGTTCCGTAACCATAGCAAGCGAGTTATTTTTCTAATATTGACGCGAGCGGGACAATCTAAACGAAAACGGGCACAAAGTCCCGTCTTAATTATGAAATCCCACTTCCCATAAACGTAACTTTCTAGAAGAAGTCACGTTTATGTCGCTATTTACACTGAGTATTTTCTACTTTAGCGATAGATTGGTTGTAACGCTGAAGGGCAGTATCGATCTGTTTCGGGTGGCTTAACAGCTCTGCAAATGCAGAACGTAGCTCGTAGTTTTGAGCGTGTGGCTTAGACTGACGATCATCGAAGGTTGTCTTTGCGATTTTGCCTAGCTCATCATCACGTTGTGACAGTGCTTTGATGTCATGTTGCTCCAGCTTCAGCCAACCTTCAACAGATCGTTCCGTAGCGACTTTGCTTGAATCGTTAACTAGGTAGTAGCGAACAGCAGCACGGTTTAATTCAAAGTGGTGCTTACGGCCTTCAAGGAACCACTGACTCACTTCTTTAAGCTCTGGGTATTGAGCTGAAGTTAGATCAGCAAGATCTGAGTACCAGTTTAGAGATGCGTCGATGTACGCATCGTATTTTTCAGCAAGACATTGTTGGTTTCCAGTTAAGCTCTCTGCTGCAAAAGAGAAAGTAGAAGTTGATGCTAGCAGTAGTGCGACACAAAGGCGTTTCATAGTGGTTCCTTTTTGGGTTTATTCTTTTTAGAACTAATTTTTATGTAGAACTATGTCTTCACAGATTACCGTGGTTAGTATTTGTTGAGCAACGACACTTAATGTCTTTTTATTTCGGTAACTGTTTCAGTATCTTGGGCAATTTCAGTGTATCGAGTACAGAGACACCGACGCATTCTAATGGAAAATAGGGCCCATTCCTGCGATCTAGTTAGCAAGAGATACAAAGAATAGCATCAATACCGGCACTAACAGGCTCAAAATGAAGCCACTGACAATCGCAATAGGTACACAACGTACACCGCCTGTTGTCTGTATCACGGGAAGGGTGAAGTCCATCGCTGTCGCGCCCGCGTACCCAATAGAAGTACAAGGGTAGCTTCGTATCAACATCGGAATCACGACCAGAGCGACTAATTCACGTAGTAACTCCAACATAAAAGAGGCGCCGCCATAAACGGGACCAAAGGCGTCCCCCATTAAAATTCCGGCAAGTGAATACCAACCAAAGCCAGATGACATTGCTAAAGCACGAAACAGCGGGATATCTAGCAGGTAGGCAGCAATCACCCCGCCTAGCATGGAGGTGACGATAATAGTGGCGGCAATCACCATACCATGTTTGTTCAAGAGAATTTGGCGTAGTGTTAGGCCACTGTTTCGAAGTTGAATACCAATGAAGAACAGCAGTGCGAACAGAATCCACTCACTGGCTGTATCCACCCAGCTCAAACCAATTGGCAGTAGCAGACCGACAATAAGACCAGTACCAACCACTAGAATCAATTTAGCAGATTCGAGCGCCATGGAAGAGAGTGGCAGTTTCTTCTGACTACTGTCTGTTTGAAGTGGAAGGGCCTTATCAATTAAAGGCAACGCCAGCAGATTGCACGCGCTTAGGCAGACGAAGAATGTTGCAGTGTAGAGCAAAATCGTTTGTAGGTTGCTACCTAGGTTGTCGAGTGCGGCGAGGCTTAATCCCATTAAACCAAGAATGACGTATATCAGAGAAGACGTAGCACGATTAATCGTATCCAGTGTCTTTTCATTAGAAATAGAAAATAGGTACCCCACCACAAGCGGGGCAAAAATGAAGATCATCCCTGTAAACATGATTCCCTCGATGCTGGTTTAGCGGTCTATTGCCTTATAAACCGCTCGCATTGATAACGTCGTTAAGCTGTCCGTGGAACTCATTGTCATTTAAGTTGCTGAGTTGATAGAGAACTTCAGCTCCTGTGACGTTAAGTTCGACTTGGTGAGAGTCGATGTTTTCATCATTGTTTCTAAACATCAAGAGATGATTAGCAATTCGTGCAATATCGAGGTAAGAAACGTCTTTCTCACTGTTTATAGAGGACTTATTCGAGGAGACATCAATAAAATCACTATCAAATCCCCACTGTTTCAAGACCAATTGACTGGTAGCTGAACATTGGGTCTGGAAGATTTGCAAGGCGATGTCTTGGTCGAGGTAATTACCTCTCTCTAAGTAGTTGTGATACTCGCTAACTAAACAGAACAGACCGATATCAGCAAGTAAGCCGACTAATAGGGCTTTTTCTTGCTCTAGGTAGCTATATTCTTGCGGCTCGTACTCTTTAAACTGGTTTGTAACCAACACCATAGTTGCGCCAAGCTCTTTTGAAATCGACGCACTTTGTCTTAGCAACTGATTACAATCTTGGCTTAGATTGACGCTGTGTTTGAGTTGTTCAATCGCTTGTGCGGTCACAATGTCGCGAACGCGCAGAATCCCGAGACGAGAAACGGCAGTCATGATATCGACACAGGTGATGTTGCGGCGGTTGAACACTACGGAATTGGCAACACGAATCACTATGGCTGTTAACCCTGGATCCTCGAGCAAACATTTTGCTACATCGGCGATTCCTGTTGATTCGAGGGTACAAAGTTTCTGAATTTTCAAAACCACATCTGGGATGGGAGGTAAGTTGATTTTACCAGAGGCAATAGAGCTACTAACCAGTTGTGCGAACTCAGTTTCAAGTCCTTTGAGTAGAAGTGCTTTGTTCTCAGGAAGCCAATAGAAGGATAAATGATTCATATAGAGAGAGTAAATTGTAAGACGGTTCCAGTTTACAAGCCGCAATGCTGCCGTGCAATAGTACAAAAGCAAAAATCGGCTCAGGCTAAAAACAACTAAATTTGAACCGGGATAACACTAGGCGTCAAAATGAAAGCGCCAAATAATGGCGTAATGTGATACTAGTCATGAAATTTTGCGATAGTCAATTAATTGCTGTGAGCTAAGTCCAGACTTAATTTTCTTTTCGAAGTATGATTTATTTCAAAGGTGGAAAGCAACTCATAATATTCGCCTATATTTAGAACATTTTATTTTCGCATACAAAAAGCTGCTTATCTGGTGATCGTACTAATCGGGGTAATTTGATTAAGGATCAATGGATATGACCGAGACAGCATTTATTAATTACGTAAGTAAGTTTGGTGAGCACCAAAAACGTTCAATGTTTGGAGGTACAGGCCTCTTTCAGAGCGATGCGATGTTTGCATTGATTAGCGAAGGTTGTTTATTTATTCGCGGTGGTGAATCGTTAGATGAAAAATTGACGGATCTAGACTGTGAAAAATATCGCCACGTCAAAAAGCAGACAACAGCCACTGTAAATTACTACGATATTACCGATCTGTTTACGTGTGAGCACCCTGAGCTGGATAGCATTATTCGAACTTCTATCGATAATTCAGTTCAACAACGTAGTTTCAAGAAATCGACTGCTAGCCGCCGTTTGCGTGACCTACCTAACATGCAGCTCACGTTAGAGCGTATGGTTAAAAAGGCGGGCGTTGAAGACGTCTCTATGTTCATGCAGTTAGGCGCATCTGAAGTTTTCAGTAAGGTTCGTAAAACTTACGGCAACGATGTAGACCTAAAGCTACTTTGGAAATTTGCAGGTGCAATTGATGGTATTCACTGGAAACTGCTTCAAGAACCTCGCAAACAACAGCTATTGAAGAACTGCCACTAGAATCCACCTATATGCTTAAGATTATTCAATATAAATAAAAACCGAGGACATAATCCTCGGTTTTTGTTTATCTATTCAATCGCTTATTGAGCTACCCTTGTGGGGGCAGCTTAAAGTCTATTAGAACTTGAAGCGAGTAGTGAACATGATTTGATCGCCGTAGAAGTCGTTGATACGAGCTTCTGCACCTAGAGAGAATAGCTCTGTAGAGTGGAAACGAGCGTAAACAGAACCGATCCAATCATCGTTGTCATCGATAGATACGTAACCCGCTTTACCACCAACCTCAAGTTGTGGACCTAACCATTGACGAACACCTAGGTTCAGCTCCATACCCAGATCAGTAGAGCTAGAGTCTTCTGGCTGTACGATACGCATTAGCATTTCACCAGTAAGGTCTGCCCAGTTGTTGATTGGAGAGTGGAAACCAAGACCAACGCCAGAATCGAAATCGCCTTCAAACTCAGAGTCGATACGTGCTACAGCGTGAGCATTTGGGTGGATTGACTTACTGAACGCGCCACCGAAAGTAACTGGGCTTGCGCCGATACGAGCTTCAAAGTAATCGTAGCTAAAGTTGCTCATTACTTGTGGTTGGTCATCGGCTGCAAATGCTTGGCTAGATGCCAGAAGCATAGCGGTAGTCAGTAGAATTTTACGCATAACGACAGTAAACCTTTATTAATGTTAATTCCCTGTGTCTGCACCCAGTGGCACAAACAATAAATATCGAGACATTCTAGTCTAACTTGTAGAAAAGTAATCCTTTTAAATGTCATTCATTTGTCATTTAGCTAAAAAGTAAGCAAATTGAGTGCCATTGTGCAACTTTGATTGCTAGATTTGCAGTCTACTCGCCAAAACTGGTGCGTTTATTCGCCATAGTTGTAAGAATTCTTTCGGTATCGAGGATAGCTGTCCATTGCAACAAATTGTCGTCTTCTTGAATCACATAGTCGGTCAGTTGTTGGGTAATGGTGGCTCTAAGTTCGTTACCACGCCAAGGTTTCGAGATGTAGAAGTCGAGCGCTGCGTTATTGATTGCAGTTACCGTGTCTTCTAAACCCGCTTGCCCAGTCAAAAGAAGTTTACGAGTGGGTTGTGTTGAAGGCTGTTGGTTCAACTCAATCAGAAAATCGATGCCGGTTTTGTCTGGCATGATGTGGTCGCAGAGTATCAGTGCCAATTTTACGCCGTCTTGTTGCATCTCTTTGATCACTTCTTTTGCCTCGTCGACTGACTCAGCGCCTTCAACCACAAAATCGTCTTCAAATGGTGCAAGGTCTTGAAGAACACTATTGAGCACTTCTGGCTCGTCATCAACACATAGTATTAGGTACTTATTCATTTGAGGCTCCTTGTGAATCGAGAGGTAACCATACCTGCATCGAGGTATAGCTGCCCGGCTCTGAGTCAACAGTAATGAATCCGCTGTGCGCAGTCACAATTTGTTGGGAAATAGAAAGTCCAATTCCTAGACCGAAGTTTCCTTCCTTCTTGGTCGTGAAATTGGGGCTAAAAATAGTTTCAAGATTGGCGCTGTCGATACCATGTCCGTTGTCCTTTATTTCGACAACCCAGTAAGCTTGTTGGTCACGGTGTTGCTGAGAGGTTGTAACCTCAATCGTGCCGCGCTCAGGTAGGGCATCCAAAGCATTAGACAGGAGATTGGTCCAAACTTGCTGCAATGCCAATGGTTGGCAAAGCAGTCGAGGTAGGCTGCTGTCGTAGTGTTTTTCTACGTTATGAACCTTCAGCCTGTTTTCAAAAATCACCAGCGTATCTTCAAGCCCTTCATGAAGATCGGCATGCAGTTTGGCCTCATCGTCTTGCCTTGCGTAACCTTTAAGGCTTTTGACCATATCCGCAATTCGCTTGCTGCAAACATGGATCGAGCGAATAGAGTTTCCAACCAAATGGTAATGCTCTAAATCGTTGAGCAACTCTTTGGCTGCTGTAGGCGACTGTTGTAGTGTCTCAATCACCTGCGGTTGATCGGTTAGATTCAATTTCACCGCTTTCTTCGCCATTGCGCGGTCACTAATTGTTGAAGAGAGGGCTTTGACTAAGTCTCTCTCTTGGGCGGTCGAAAGTGGTTTAGATTGCTTGGCTGTGTCGAGCACTTGAGTGGCCAATGATGAATTCGGTAGGGTTGAATTCAATAGAATCGAGTCAAGGTTATCAGCAAGTGTTTCGATACTGCGTAGTATCGCGGCAATAGGGTTATTCAACTCATGAGCAACACCTGCGACTAGCTGTCCAAGCATCGCCATCTTCTCTTTCTCAATCAGTTGCTGGTGGGCAGACTCAAGTGACTCCAGTGTCTCTTGCAGGCGAAGCTTAGTGGTAATGCTCCTTTGCAGGCGGCGGTTGAAGTGTCGCAGCAGTAGATTGGTGAACAGTGGTAACAAGGTACTGTTCGAATGCATCACTTGCGAGAATACATCCCGGTCTAACTTGATAACGTGCGTTGGCGTGAGCGTAATCGCGGTAGAAAAAGAGGGTTCGCCAGTCACAAACGACATACCGCCGACAATGTTCCCTTTGGTGTGTCTTACCACTTCACGTTGCTGACCTAGCTCATCTTTTTTATATAGAGCAACTTCACCTTCAGTGATAAACCACAAGAAACGGTTGTCTTCACCTTCCTTAGTTAAAAGGTGGTCAGAAGAGTAGGCGCGAATTGCTTTGGTCTTATCATCTTGAGAGAAGAAATCTTGCAGCGCGTTAACGACTTTCTCAGCCAAAGCTGCATCGGAGAGCTGATGGAAGTCGTGAATAAAGCCGGACTGGAATGAACGTATTTTCTGTTCGATGTGAGCACGCAAGATTCGCTGCTGGTCCAGTACCTGGCTATAAGTGAGTAGGTCGTCTGCCGCATATTTGATGATAAAAGACGTGAGCTCCTTTTGGGCAGACTTGAACAGCACTTGGTCTGGAACGGGTTTGGTCAAACAGTGATTCAAGCGTCCTTCATTGACAGCTGTTAAGATAATTTGGATATCTGACGATGCGCTAACCAAAATCGTACGCGCCGTATTAGTATGAGGCAACTGCTCGAGTTCGATAAGGAACTGAACGCCATTAAACTGAGAGTGATGATGGGTAATCACCAAAGCGACGGTTTGGTGGTTGTCGTGAATGTCTTTTAAGGCTTGATGGGCTTCGTCGAGATCTTCGGCCGTGTAGATATCGAACGTCGCGGAAAGTGGCGCGAGTTCAATCCTGATTCGCTCAATGCTAATTGGATTATTATCTAAACAAATAACAGCGTATTGATTCACGTTTTTCCCTCTATAACTTCCCTAGGCCTAGAGTATCAATATGCGTCAGTAAAGGATGAGAGCTAGTTGGTAATTTGTTGAGCTGATTGAAGTATTCAGCAATAGACTGATTTAACTCAATGTTTCCTGATTGCTATTGTTAGGTTAGACTGAGTATTACAAACGATCGTAATTAAAGAGAACACATGGAACAGCTTAGAAAAATCGGTGCCATTGGTGGCGCCATTTCATTAGCACTCTGTTGGCCACTAGCCGTTGGCCAGATTGGGCAGAATGCGATTACAGATGGTATCGCAACATTGAACAGTTCTAGCATTCAGGCTGAAATTGTTGATTACGACCGCGGCTACTTCTCATCAAATGTAAAAACACGCATCACGATTATCGATGAGAGCCTAAAAGAGCAGCTAGCCATTGATGGCTTGCCAACTGAATATGTTGTTAACAGTGACGTTAGCCATGGCCTGATTGGTCTTGATGCGCTATCGACTCTGGAAGACCAACCGGATCTACCACTGACTCTGACTACGAGCACTGAGTTGAATGGTAACACCAGCTTTAACTTAGAACTGAGCCAGTTGAACCATCAAGGTACTGCTGAGAATGAAACCTCAGTTTCTATTACTAAGTCGACAATATCTGGCCATGCCACTGTACTGGGACAGATTGATTACAAGCTTGATATTCCTTCTATTCAGATTGATTTCCCATCTGGCGAAGAGATGACGTTATCTAACCTGAAAGGTGTGGGAGAAGGTAAACAAGCAAAGGGCTACTGGTTAGGTACTCAGAACTTCACCATTGATTCGTTTGCTGTAACGGATGCGCAAATGCAGCCTTATGTGTCTATTCAAAACTCTCAATATGATTTTGAATCACACCTTGATGAGGCAACGAAACGCCTGCGCAGTAATCTGAAACTGAACATTGCATCGATTCAAACCAGCGACGGTGAGGTGAACAACCTTAATGTTGATTTTGAGATGGATAAGTTAGATAGCCAATCTTTCGAGAAAGTGTTTGAGATTTATCAGTCAAACCCTGTGCTCACGCAGGAAGATATTGAGCAGATCATTCCTTACATTGATACCCTATTCGCAAAAGGTTTTGACCTTTCGATGAAGAACATCTCGTTGGATTTGGGCGAGGGTGAGTTCCACTCTAAGTGGCTAGTCAGTGTTCCAGAAGGCACCGAAAACATTAGCAGCGATCCAAGCCTTATTATCCCAGCTCTAAAGGGTGACATTAGCTCAAGCTTTTCTAATGAACTGGTACAAGAGTACCCATTTATCCAGGAAGGCATCGACGAATTGATCGTTATGGAGATGATTAAGCAAACGGAAACTGGCTACGAAATTCACGCTGCACTAGAAAATGGAAATTTAGTCTTTGAAAATGGGCAAGAAATTCCATTAATTGCGCTGTTAATGCCTGCTTTAATGCAGTAATTTGAAGCACAAGCATCGTGAATACGCCTATTAGCTAGCCAAAGCTAAGGTTTTTAATCGATACACAACAAAAGAGGTCTGTAGACCTCTTTTGTTGCTTTTTATGTTGAGTAAAACGTGGTATTACTTGCATAGATATATCGATTTACAGTTACATCGAGCCACAGTTATTATCGAGCAGGAGCATCACCCCCCATGGAAAACACTTTAGATAACGTTTTTAATTTCAGTGCAGGTCCAGCAGCATTACCAAAACCAGTAATGAAGCAAGCGCAAGCGGATTTTATTGACTGGAATGGCCTAGGCACATCCGTGATGGAAATCAGCCATCGCAGCAAAGAATTTATTCAAGTCGCGGATGAGTCGGAGCAAGACTTACGTGATCTTCTGAACATCCCAGACAACTACAAAGTACTGTTTTGTCAGGGCGGTGCGCGTGCTCAATTTGCAGCAGTTCCACTAAACCTACTGGGTGACAAAACAAAAGCAACTTACGTTGATGCTGGCTACTGGGCTGAGAGTGCAGTAAAAGAGGCGAGCAAATACGCAGAGATTGACGTGTTCAACGCTAAGACAACCGTCGATGGTAAAGCTGCGGTAGTTCCAGCGAGTGAGTGGAAGATTGACCCAGAAGCGGCTTACGTTCATTTCTGCCCGAATGAAACCATTGATGGTATCGAAATCAACGAACTGCCTGTAACGGACAAGCCAATTGTTGCGGACATGTCTTCAAATATTCTTTCTCGTAAAATTGACGTATCAAAATACGGTGTGATTTACGCGGGTGCTCAGAAGAACATTGGCCCTGCTGGTATCTGTATCGTGATTGTTCGTGATGACCTTCTAGAACTGGCCAACTCAGTTCTACCAAGCATCTTGAACTACAAGGTATTGGCAGAGAAAGATTCTATGTTCAATACTCCACCTACGTTTGCTTGGTACTTGTCTGGCCTAGTATTTAAGTGGTTGAAAGCAGAAGGTGGTGTAGAAGCCGTTGAGCAAGTGAACCAAGAGAAAGCTCAGCTTCTTTACAACGCAATTGATGAATCAGACTTCTATCGTAACGAAGTTCACCCAGCAAACCGTTCTCGCATGAACGTGCCTTTCCAATTGGCTAAACCAGAGCTTGATGGCAAGTTCCTAGAGCTAGCGGACAAAGCTGGTCTTAAGTCTCTAAAAGGCCACCGAGCTGTGGGTGGTATGCGTGCATCGATCTACAATGCGATGACGCTTGAAGGTGTACAAGCGTTGGTGAACTTTATGAAAGAGTTCGAGCAAGAGAACGCTTAGTCGTTAAATAGACAATACTTATTAGTTAGGGTGTCACAGTGTGACACCCTTTTTTGTGTCTTTTATAAAATTTTTATTTTGAAGGTCTACATATGATGAGCTAGCTCAAGCCCTGATGACAATTCGCTCGCCAATTATAACCGTACGGGTTATTGTAAATGACTTTGGGTTTTCTCCTCGTATCGAACTTTGAAAGGGGAGGAGCCATAGTGAATTTTCTTCTTTTTAATGGACAAATACTGTATAACGTATCGCCGCAAATTTGCGGTATTCACAGTGTTTGATTTGGTGATGAGGCAGGTTTGAGAATACTAACGGGGCTCGTAGCGTTTTTCCCTTTGATAGCATATGCGGCGACCATTGAAATATGGGCTGGCATTGAGTTTGAAACAGCTCAGAAGGTAAAGCAGCATATTGAAACCTTAACTGAACATACGGTCGAAGTTCGCCGTTTTGATATCAATTCAATTCGTGCTGAGCTTGTGGTCGCAGACCCTCGAGATACCGCTTTCCCTGATGCAATTTGGGTGCCTTCCGATTTCCTCGGCTTGTCAGATTATATTGATATTTCGACCATTCCTGACACTTGGGTTGACGAAAGCCGTTATGAGGAAAAAGCCCTTGAAGTGGTCGAATTCAATGGTCAGCTTAAGGCACTTCCAGTGGCTATTGGTAACCAACTGGTTCTTTATTCTCGTCATCAAAGTAGCACCCAGATGTCATGGGAGCAGCTTACTCATTTATCGCATGAGTCATCAAGTGAAGCCATAACCTTTCCAAACCCCAATATGTACTTCTATCTGGCTTTTCATCAGCTTTTTTCAAACCAACAATTGTCATCACGAAGCATAGATGGCGAGAGCGTTGTCGCGATATTTCGTTTTATTGAACAGTTAGAACAGCAGGGTGTTATTGCTCCCGAGTGCGATAATGTTTGCGCGCGCCAACGCTTTCTCAGTGGTCAAGTAGACTATCTAATCGATGGTGATTGGGCCTACAGCGAACTCATTGAATCGGAACCTAACCTTACCATTAATGCTTTACCAACTTATCAAGGTAAAGGTATGGCTTCATTCAGCGGCGCCAAGGTGTTCGCGATAACGGAAAAAGGCATGCAAGATATTGATAAACAGATGGTATTGCGTGAAATGGTCAGTTTTCTACAGTCAAATAGATTCAGCTACTTAGCGCGAAGTGACGCGATGATGTCGCCATTCAAGGATGTGAATCACAAGCGAATGACATCAAATCAAGGCAGTTTTGCTCAGATGTATCAACAGTTTCAAGCAGCACAAATGATGTCGAGTGACTACTATATGGCGATCGTTTGGGAGGCGGCTGCACGTGCCCTAGAGCGTTACAAGTTGGGCATGCCTAAAGACGAGATTCCTGCATTTTATGATGACTTTGTTGCGCGCTATGCCGAACGAATCGGAGAGCATCAATAATGAAGTTTTCTCTCAAATACACAATGGGACTAGTGCTTTTCTGCTGTGCGATACTACCCGTCTATTTCGCTGGTCAGCTGATATTGAACAAACAGTCTGAAACCTTGTTAGAGCAGAAGACGATTAAGCTCAATAACTCGACCCAAGGTATTACCCAGACGGTGAAGAGTGAGCTCGACCTGACATTACGTCTTACTGAATGGTACGCCCAAGATCGATCGCTATTAAAGGCAGGCAGCAATGTGTTCTTCTCGAGCGTGGTGTGGGAAAAAATGGCTCGCTTCAATGAGCTTGCTGATAGTGTGTCAGCAACATACATCTTGGACAAAGATTGGCGTCCAATTTACGACAGCAAAGGCAGTCTGTATCATTTTGAAAACAGCCAGTTATTGAGTGAGATAAAGCGCCCTAAATCTACCTATATTCAAGGAAAGATCTTTCATCGCGAGTTCGCAGAACCGTCGCTAGCGAACGACTCTAAATCTGGCATCGCGATTGTAGCGCCAATTCTGCCTTATCGATTGGTGGAAGGGTCGGAATACTCCCCGCAAGGTTATTTAGTTGTGTTGATGGGCTATGATCGGTTGGAGACAAAGGTTGCGCCATTTCTTTTTGAAAAAGAGTCGGTTGAATTTCATTACTCTCATTCAGTCGATTTGAATTCGGGTAGTGAGCACGAGCACCTAGTAAAAATAGCCAACCCACTGTTCTTAGATCCGCTTTCCATTGCTGTGAAGCACAATGTGTCTGATGAAGCGCGACAGCAAGAGATGCAGCAAGCGCAAGTGGTCTTTGTGCGGATTCTATTTACTACATTTGTGCTCGCTGTGGTGTTTGCTTTGGTACTCAATCACTGGTTCTCACGTCAATTGAATCTTTTGTTGGAGTCGGTTGAATCGTACTCGAAAGAGAAGCTGCCCACTATTAAACCTGAGCAGCATAAGTTTACAGAGTTTTACGCATTTAGTGTGTTACTCGACAAGATGTGGCGGCGTATCGGGTACCAGCTAGATGAACTCACGATACGCAATGATAAACTCAAATCCGCGTATCAACAGATAAAGGTAAACAACGCGCAACTTGAAAACTTCAATGTTCAGCTTGAGCAAACTGTTGAAGAGAAGACGTATCGCTTGACGCACTCCCTGCAAAGAGAGGCTGACCAAAAGCGTAATATTATGCGGATTGTTGAGTTTGCTTCGATGCGACAAGGTGTCGAGTATCGGTTAATACCGAACTTGGTCGAAACCCAATTAGCGGCGTTGCTTTCGGGTAAGAGTGTTCAGTTCTCGTTTACTAAACCGGCTTTAGATGCCCCGAATGCTAAGCGAGTGCAATCTCTACTGGATTCGAAGGGGCAGGTTATCGGCTACTTTAATCATAGTAGTGAACACCTAACGTTGAACGATGAAGATCAACTCATTTTTGACCTCTACCAGAAACAGCTCGCAGCTTGGATTGAATTGGAAAATATGACGCGAGTAGACCTTGCCTCGGGGTGTTTTAATCGCAAAGCATTTGATGATGATTTAAGTTACTGCGAGCGTAAGGTCATTGAGAAAGGTTGGGTGCTGTCTTTGCTGGTTATCGACGTCAATGGCTTGAAACAGACCAATGATGTCCATGGCCATCAGGCAGGTGATAGGTTGATTAAAGCCTGTGTGGACGTTGTTCAGGAGCGTCTGCAAGGTCATAGCAATATGTATCGATTGGGGGGCGATGAGTTTGCGGTGTTGACTTTGACTCCGAGCGCTGTCTCTGAGGTCGAGACACTCAAAGAGCGGTTATACGCCGACCAAGCGCAGTCTCATATCTTAATAAAGGGTCATCCTATTCCGGTGCTGTTTTCTATCGGTTTCTCTCAGAGTGACAGTTCGGCATTGAGAGACATGTTCAGTAATGCCGATAAAGACATGTATACAGAGAAACGTCGTTTTTACGAAGCTCAGGGCGACTCTTAATTACTCTAGAACGTACGGTACTAAAAAGGAGCAATGCTGCTCCTTTTCAGTTTGGGGCTCTTTAGTTGGAGCTCTTTGGTGTAGGCGGTTCAAAAACTGACTATCAGATTACAACCAGAACTCTTTCAGTGGCCTACTTGCATCGTAATGGTGTGCAATCTGTGCTTGAAGCAGCTCCGCTGTCGCAATGGCATCCGTCAACGCATGGTGTGGTGTGTAGTCGGGGAGGTGATAACGGCGACGACTTTGCCCCAATCTAACCGAGCCCGGCTTCTTCCCCTTTAGCTTATTCCACAGACCGCCAGCGAGCTTATGCTGTACTTGAGATTCAATTTCCAAGGTATCTAATACTGGGAATTCAATACCTTCACCCAGACGTGAACGCAGAGCGTTATCTAGGAAGTTACGTTCTATGCGTCGATAGTGAACAACCGGGATATGTCCTGCCATTGCTTTAAGCACTTCATCGAGCACTTCGTTTAAATCTGGGGCGTTAAGGATATCGTTGTGAGTAATGCCATGGATAACCACCGACTCTTCTTCCAGCTTTTGTCTTGGCCTTAGCGTCCAGTGGCGTGCTTGTTTCAGGTAGACTCGGTTGAGTGTAAATGGCACTAACCCAATGGTGATAATGCCATCTTTAGACGGGTTAAGTCCTGTGGTCTCAAAGTCCAATGCCAAGAAGGTAACTTCAGAAATCGGAGTGTCAGCCGCTGGTAGCGGTTTGCTGTAGTACTCTTTGAGACGCTCATCCTTAACGCGGTTAAGCTTCTGGGCAAATTTGAAATGCCAATCTACAGCGGGTGACTTAAATATTCTCGTCATCGTATCTACTTAAAGTTGTTGTTGGCTTGGTAACGGAACTTGAGGAAGTTCTGAGCGTTACTGAGAATCTGGAATGCATCTTTTAAGTTACGACGTTCAAAGTCCGATAGATTCTCTGGTTCGATGTTGTTATCCGGCTCGATGTTATTGTCAACGTCCAGAGCTTGATGTCGGATACGTACCATAGAGATAAATTCCATCGCATCTTTGAGATCCTGAGCTCGCCCTTTCGGCAAAATACCTGCATCAAGAATGTCGTCGAGACGCTCAAATGAGTTTTTAGAGCGCGATGCGACCGCAAGAGAGTGAACACGGATTAAATCGGCCAGTGGCGCGGTACCGCGTCGTTTCAGGTTGATGGAGTTGTTATGGCGTCCATCTTTCTCCATCACGAAATCTTTAAAGAAACCAAGTGGCGGTGTGCGATTGAGTGCATTACGAGCCAAACACGCCAAGAATCGGTTGTTCTTGCGAGAACGTCGTACAATGAAACTATTGAGTTGTTCCGCCCACTTTAATCGGCCGTAAACACCATCAAGGTCGAAGAAGATAGAGGCGTTAAGTAGCGCTTTCGGGTTCGGATTATCAATCCAATCTGCGAAGCACTCCTCCCATTCCGTACGTGTCATGCGCCAAGTCGGGTTGGTCGCCATGATGTCACCTGTACAGTAGCTGTAACCACACTGATCTAAGCCGTCGCAGATGAACTTCGAGAATGCTTTAAAGTAAGCACCATGTTTTGCTTCGTCGTAAGTATCATCGAGAATAATCGCGTTATCTTGGTCTGTAACGAGTAATTGCTCATCGCGGCCCATAGAGCCCAAAGCAAGGAAGCAGTATGGAATTGGCGCGTTGCCCAACGTCTCCTCAGCGAGTTCAATAATGCGTTGCTTAAAGCTTCGGCCAATTACAGACATAGCACTGCCCACCATGTGAGCGTTCGCATCCTCGTTAACTAGGCGAACAAAGCTGTCTTTAACCTGTTCTGACAGGACTTTGAGATCTTCAATACTCTGCTGCTGGAAGATACTGCTCACCAGTAACAGCGAGTTTTGTGACTCGTAACGAACGATGTCTGTCGCTTCAATAATACCTATTGGCTTTTTATCTTTGAGCACGGGTAGGTGATGAACGTTATAGCGCAGCATGGTGAGCATGGCTTCATAGACGTAGGCGTTGTGATCGAGAGAGATAACCTCTGCAGTCATTACGCTAGAAACCTCATCAGAAGGGTCTAAGCCTTCAGCGAGTACACGAGTACAGAGATCTCGGTCGGTAATGATACCGATAACCGGTGTTGAATCGTCTTCGTCATCTTCTACGATGTCAGGATCAATAATCAGCAGTGAAGAGACATTCTCTTCTGCCATCATGGTCGCCGCTTGTTGAATAGTTCGCGAACGCTCGATCATTGGTGCGCTGCTGGTCAGCAGGGTCTTTACCTTTGAGGTGGTGAGATCGTTGGCATCATTGTTGTTTGAGATGGCTTGGCGTAAGCGCGCGTTATCTTCAACCTCAACAAAGTCGGCAAACGAGTCGTAATTGTCGTAGAGCTCTTGAAAGATGGATTCTGGGATGCAGTAAAGCAGGGTATCTTCGATCGCTTTAACTGGGAAACGTACCTTGTTATTGGTCAGAAGGCCCATCTGACCAAACAGATCGCCTTGATCTAAACGGTTATAGAGTTCGCCTTTACGTCGGTAGACTTCCACCTCACCACTGCGTACCACATATAAGTCGTGGATTTGGTCGCCGAAGTGAATTATCGGTGTGTCCTGACGATAATAGGAAATTTCCACGCTGCTCGTGACTTTTGTAAGCATCTCTTCCGGTAATTCACTGAAAGGAGGGTATTGTGCGAGGAAATTTTGAATCTCTAATAACTCAGCATCCATAATGTTCATCCGTAAGTTAATATGAATTCATGGTACATCATTTGATAATAATTTGCCGGGACAAATCATTCTGTGAGGTAAAACCTTTTTAAAGTCTGATGGATAGACTAACCTTTGATAAAAAGAAGACAGTGTTAAGGAAGAGTTAAATGTCGATATGGAAGCTGGGCTTAATCTCTGTATGTACTGCTTTCTCAGTAGGGGCTATGGCCCAAGATAATGAGCCAACAATTCTTGATTATAATTATGTCACCGCTTCGGTTTATTCAGGCAGTCTAAATGCAGATGCAGGCGGCAATAACAATGCTTCTGTGTTTGGATTGGGTGTTAGCTATGAAATGACAGATGAGTGGTTGCTTATTGGTGATTACACCGCGCGCTTTATTCATCCAGATGAGAGTACGACTCGAATCGATACTCTGATGGGCGGCGCGGGCTATCGTTTCAATATCCGTAAAGATCTCGATATCGTGGCATCCTATTTGTTGGGGATAACCAAGGGTGAAATTGAGCTCAATTCAAATAACCAGACGCTCGAGTCGGATACCGAATTTATCCATGGTGGTAAGGTCGAGTTGAATTATGGTTTCGCGAAACGATGGATTGCCAACGGTAGTATCCAAGCGAATAGAAGTGATCTGTTTGATGAAGAAGTTTACCACTTAGGTTTACGCTACAAGGTTACGTCTAAGTTCTCTATTGAGGGGGCGTACCAGCACCGAGACGGCGAAGGTGATAACGGCGGAGAGCGAACTAACGAGTTAGGTTTAGAGTTTAGATTAGAGTATTAACAGTTTTGATAAGTTTCAAAAATAACCGTTAAGGCCGCTAAAAGTGTCGAAATAATAAAAAGCCAGCATATACGCTGGCTTTTTTAATACTTAAAAGGGCTAAAGCTTATAGTACTGCAGCGATGCCTTTACATAGAGGTAGCATGTTTGACTTAGTCATGCCTGCAACACTGATACGGCCAGAGCCTACGATGTAGATAGCAAACTCTTCTTTCAGGCGAGTTACTTGCTCTTTAGTTAGACCAGAGAAAGAGAACATGCCGTTTTGACGTTCGATGAACGTGAAGTCTGCATCAACGCCTTGCTCTTTCAGAGTTGCAACGAACAGTTCGCGCATCTCTTGGATACGGTCACGCATTTCAGCTACTTCTGCTTCCCATTCTGCACGCAACTCAGCGTCGCCTAGGATGTGCGTAACAACAGCACTACCGTGCGCTGGTGGGTTAGAGTAGATAGAACGGATGATGCTCTTAACTTGAGAGAATGCAGTGTTTGCAACGTCTGCTGATTCAGCTACTAGCGTGAATGCACCAACACGCTCGTTGTATAGACCAAAGTTCTTAGAGAATGAGCTTGCGACTAGGATCTCTTTGTTGTACTTAGCGAAAGTACGCAGGCCTGCAGCATCTTCTTCAACGCCTTTTGCAAAACCTTGGTAAGCAAAGTCGAATAGTGGAAGAAGCTTCTTCTCAGCAACTAGCTTAGCCAGTACTTCCCACTCTTCCGCTGTTGGATCGATACCAGTTGGGTTGTGACAGCAGCCGTGCAGTAGAACGATATCGCCTTCAGATGCTTTCTCTAGGTCAGCAACCATGCCTGCGAAGTCTTTGTCTTTAGTCTCAGCGTTGTAGTAGCTGTATTGAGCTGTTTCAATACCTGCCGCAGAGAATACGCCATTGTGGTTTGCCCATGTTGGGTTGCTGATCCAGATCTTCACGTCGCCAAGTTGACGTTTAATGAATTCGCCAGCAACACGTAGAGCACCTGTACCACCTGGAGCTTGTGCTGTTTTTGCACGTTGAGCAGTAACGATTTCAGCGTCTGCGCCGAATAGCAGCTTCTGTACCGCTAGGCCGTATTCCGCAGTACCTTCAATTGTTAGGTAAGATTTAGTTTTCTCGTTTTCTAGAAGAGCTGCTTCCGCTTTTTTAACGGTAGCTAGAACTGGCGTTTGGCCATCTTCGTTTTTGTAAATACCAACACCAAGGTTGATTTTTTCTGCACGAGCGTCTTTTTTAAACTCTTCGGTCAGGCCAAGAATAGGGTCTGCTGGTGCTGCGAGTACTTTTTCAAACATAATCTTCATCCATGTCAATTGAGAGGGGATAGTATCTAGTGGTATTTATACCTGTATGAAATTTTGAAGACAATATGAATTGGGAAGAAAGCGGAAAAAAAATCTATTTCGATGGAATTTATGAGTAAAGCTCGAATATATCTAATAAAACACCCTACGGATAAACCAATAGGGTGTAAGAAGTTAGCGAGTTTTATATCAGCTACGCAGGCTGTAAAGTCAGGTTTTCTCGTTCGAGTTCGCTGATGTCGTGTTTGCCATCTTTGTGTGTTGCGGCAATCTCGACAAATTGATGTTCTACCGCCAAGAAAGCTTCTACAACCTCAGGGTCAAAGTGCTGACCTTTACCTTCAATAATGATCTCTTTGGCTTTGTCGTGGCTAAAAGCGGGTTTGTATACACGTTTCGATATCAAGGCGTCGTATACATCAGCCAACGCCATTAAGCGACCAGACAGTGGAATGTCTTCACCCGCCAATTGATTCGGATAACCTTGACCGTTCCACTTTTCGTGGTGAGTCAGCGATATCTCTTTAGCTACTCTTAGGAATGAGCTACTACCCAGTTGACCTTCGGCAATAGACAGCGCCTCAGCACCAATCTCTGGGTGCTTTTTCATGATATCGAACTCTTCATCTGTCAATTTACCTGGTTTGAGCAGTACATTGTCAGGAACACCCACCTTGCCGACATCATGCAGTGGTGCCGATTTGTAGAGCAGTTCAATGTATTCAGGTGTGAGCAATGATGAGTGTTTTGGCGAGAGGCTCATTTGCTCCGCCAATGCTTTTACGTACTCCTGCGTTCGTAAAATATGAGCGCCAGTTTCGTTGTCACGAGATTCCGCTAGGGCAGACAAGCTGACGATTGCCACGTCACGGGTCGTTTTGACCTCTCGCTGAATGGATTGCAGGCTATCAAGCATGTTATTGGTCAATGATGCCATCGAGCCAAGTTCATCGTGATTGAATACAGGCAGACGAGATTGAATGTTCCCTTTAGTTACTTCAACCAGTGCGCATTCATGACTGAGCAGAATTTTCTTAATCAGTTTGCTCCACATCGTCATGATCACCACGGCATAACCACCTAAAACCAAGGATAAGTAAGCAAACTCTTTCATTATGCTGATTTTGCCCGTACCGTCTAAGATGCGGTCTGGATTGTGTTCAAGCCAAAATACGTCTTTGATTGCGACCATACTTAGCATCAGGGTCAATGATGTTAGCAGTACCATCACCAAGCCTATCAGTTGCTTAACCAAAGACTGGCGAACACCATTAAGTTGAACGTTGCTGACACCTTGTTCATGGTAGGTATCCATCTGCTTGAGCTTGGAGTCGAGCTCTAGAATGCTACCCGTAAAGAATCCAAATAGCGCCAACCCGAATAGAACCTTCAGGTTGCTATCTAGGGGAAATTCGTAACTTAGGTTGTAATAGGTCGCGAGTGGGATACTAATCGCGAAAAATAGACTCGTATCTAGTTTGATGTATTGCCCTTGTTGGTAAACAGACCAACGAGGAGCAATGAAAAAACGAATAACAAACAGAATAGCAAACACTATGCTGACGTGAGTGATCGTTTCCATAGCCGTTAATGTTTCTAACATCGGACAAACTCGACTGCCATATGTCCCAAAAAGAACACCGGCGAGAACGTACAACTTGGCGGTTAGATTGGTATTGTGGTGTGAAGAATCCATCAATTAATCCTTGTTATTATCCTAGTCTGCTTCCAATGACTTATTAGTAGAACGAGACAGGCTAAAAAATATTTCTTCTGTATGGATTTTGATAATTCTATCGGTGAGAAAGAGCAATTGATATAACTAAGTGAAAGCTTTTATAGAATTGTTAAGTGTAGCGTTTGTCTGGGAGATGTTATTGGTAGAGGAAATTGGGTTCACTGACTTCTCTAACAGTCAGTGAACCATGGAAGCGTTATTTCTTAAGGTGAATTTCTGCTTCAACCGAACCCGCTTCGATTTCTGGGTGTGAAGCAAGCTTGTCCGCTGCCCACTGGTTGATGTGTTTTAGAATGGCCGATACGGCATGTTTTTGAGTAGCTGGCTGATCATCAACAACATCGAGTTTCTCTTTTGGATGTGAGCCAGTTGCGTCTTCAGCAATGTGTAGCCAATCTGGGTGCCAGTAGTAAGGTTGTCCACTTGGCGCTGTCCAACTGTGGACACCATTTGATTCACCTTTGTACTCTAAGTGTTCTGCTTCTATCTTTTTCATTATGGTCTCGCATTATTATTGTGAACATCTGTATAAGTTTAGAGCGATATGAATATCTCGCTATGCATCAAAGTTAGCAGAGCAGCTCATTAGTTCTGTGAAGTTTTTCACACAATTATATAAATGACGCTTAATCAGTGGGATAGCTATAATCTAAGCCCATGTTAATGCTAGAGTATTGGGTTTATTGATTCTTTAGGTAGTAAAACTTATGGCACGTTACGAAGAGCTGGCAAAGGATATTCGCACACAGATAGCCAACAATACTTGGCGATCTGGCGAAAAGATCCCGTCTGTTCGTATGAGCTGCCGTAACTATAAGGTCAGCAACAGCACGGTTCTTCAGGCGTACCAACTGTTAGAAAGCGAAGGCTGGATCATTGCCAAGCCTCAATCTGGCT
The DNA here is from genome assembly GCF_000695685.1 of Vibrio fortis. GTDB lineage: Bacteria > Pseudomonadota > Gammaproteobacteria > Enterobacterales > Vibrionaceae > Vibrio > Vibrio fortis_A. The sequence goes on from NZ_JFFR01000002.1 coordinate 49,757, forward strand.
ACTTTGTTGCACCTAAAATCGAGAGCTTGGTGACGTTACCTGAAGTATCAGAACCCAAACGTGCGATCAACGATAGGTTATTCGACTTTTTGACCTCTAGCTCTGCTGAAGGAGTGGTGCCTTTTGGTTCTGCTTTCCCTGACCCGGACCTGTTCCCACTTCCAGTTTTGACAAGAAATCTTGCTAGTGCAGGGCGTAAGATGACGGGGGCGAGTGTTATCAATAACCTTCCTCCCGGGAGTGAATCTTTAAGGCGTCAAATCGCCCAGCGTTATCTACAGCAAGGAATTGTCGTTAGTCATCAAGATATTGTGATCACGTCTGGCGCTATGGAAGCCCTAAATCTTAGTCTACAAACGGTGACCAAACCGGGTGACACAGTAGTTATAGAAGCGCCAGCGTTTTATGGCGCGCTGCAAGCTGTGGAGAGGCTCGGATTGAACGCAGTAGAGGTAGAGGTTTGCCCTAAGGATGGATTGAACATCACTGCGTTTAAACAAGCGTTGATTGATCATGATGTCAAAGCGTGTTGGTTGATGACAACATTCCAAAACCCGACCGGAACCTGCCTGTCAGATAAGAGCAAAACAGAACTGGTAGCTATCGCTCGTGAACATCAAGCTTTGATCATCGAAGATGACGTTTATGCTGACCTCTATTACGAAGGCGAGAAACCTAAGCCGCTTAAAGCTTACGATACTAACGACTCGGTGTTGTTGTGTGGTTCCTATTCGAAGAGTTTGTGTCCCGGCTATCGAGTGGGTTGGGTAGTCAATGCTCGTTATCATAACCAAATCCAAAAACAGCAGCTTCTATCCACGCTATCGAGCAGTGCTCCGGTACAGCTGGGGGTTGCACATTTCTTGACTCATGAAAGCTACGATAATCACCTGCGGAAACTACGTAAGCACCTACAATCGAGGAAGCAAGAGTTTATCGAGGCAGTAACAGAGTATTTCCCTATATCAATTGAACTAGAAGAGCCGCAGGGTGGCTACTTTATTTGGATTCGTTTCCCTGAGTCATTCGACAGCCATAAGCTGTATAAGCAAGCAATGGAGAAGGGGATTAGTATCGCTTCGGGTGACCTGTTCAGCGAGAGTGATATGGTCTCTCACGCGATTCGACTTAACTTCTCTCATGAGCTGACTCAAGAGCGCCGTTCTGCGTTGAAAACGGTGGGCCAGCTCGCTCACCAACTGTTGCGTCAGTCATAAACCTCAACATTAAAAACTGTACGCCTTGAATCAGGCATAACTGTACGCCTTTCAATAAGATAATCTGTGTTTGAATAACGGTAGACCAAATATTGGAGAAACCGTTATGTTGAAATCACCTGCTGGAAATGAAATCAAACTTATCCTAGTCGCTATTGTATGTGCGGTACTGTTGATTTTCGGCCATGTGTTGTTGGCAAAAGCATTTGCTGATATGGCATGGACTGAATACACCACAGCTGCTATTCCATTTGTTCTATTTGGTATCTGTGCGCTGGCGATTCGTTACGCAGAAAAACAAGAAGAATCCTAACCGATTATCAATGACAGCTTTCTACTAAGGAGTAGGGAAGGAAAAATCTATTTCTTACTCCTTATCAAATTGGCTTGTCCAACTCATTACCACTCATTATTCGTCCTCACCAAATATATTCCCCCTGTCAAATGTAAGCCCGAGTAAGTACTTTCTCAAAAATTGTTAGTCATAGCCAAAATGTTGACCCCACTCTAAAGCTATTAATAAATTGATCAGCGAATAAACCTTGTTGTATTTATGTCAATTATTGGTCGTGCGCAAATTAGCAAACAGGTTGATGTGCTTACAGTGTCTTACATCATATTAATATCTCTCTCATACAATCGTATTGTTCAGTTGAGAGGAATAAATATGAATAAAATGAGTGTATTAGCAATCGGGCTGGTGGCGAGTTTTGCTCACAGTAGTGAACTTGTCGTTGACCTAAACGACTTATCGAATGTCACTGAGGTAGAAAGCCACGGATTGACATTGATAAGTGAATTTCATGGTTATGAGCTTGATGAAGGCCGTTATCGCTATGCGAACGACGTTGACCTTGATGGCTTAGATTGGTCTTTTTGGTACGGTGAGCATCAACATATAGCAAAGCCTGAAGTCAGCTATATCTCAAACGTGCGTGAAACAGGCAACTTAGAAAAAGTAAAAAACGGTACTACTAAGAATGCTATCGGCAACCGTTATTACTGGGATGGAGGAAGCTCGCTAGATTACAGTGACCAATTGGCAGACTCTGCAATTATTCATGGCAATGGTGGTTACGAGTTTACGGTAACTCCAGGAAAAGAGGGCGAGTTTGTTGTTGAGCTTTATACACACAATTGGTTGTCATCGTCCGATGTCACTGCTTGCCTCAAAAATCAATGTACAACTGTTCAGAACGACATCTCTTTCCACATGACCAGCGTGAAGAACACAATCCGCTTCCAATCTACATCGCCAGATGACCAACTGGTCGTAACCTATAGCCGTAGCCCGAGACAGTTCGATTTTGAACAAGATAAGGGGTATCACGCATTAGAAGCTATCCAGTTTATGGAGGTACGATAATCATGAAAAAACTGATTCTTGCATCAGCAATTTTGGCGACATTTTCAGCGCAAGCTGGCATTGGAAAAATGGATCGCTCGGTAACTCAGCACAAAGAATTTGCACTACAAAGTAAATTTGATTTCGCATGCCACATGAATGCCGGATCTGCGACGTTGATTGACCCGTACTGGGTCATCACAGCGAACCATGTGTCAGGAGCGAAGAGTGAAGGCTATCGCAACACGGTCACGTGCTCATCATTTAAAAAAGATGAGAATGGTGTTTATCAAACAGTACATTCATCACGCGCAAGTACAGATCCTAACGGTGTGTGGGGTGAATACGAGTTTACGGATGGTGTGTATGACTTTGCACTTGTCCGTTTAGACACGCCGATCACGGGTATCAAACCCGCTAAGCTTCCTGAAAAAGGCATGTTTAGCTATGACGAAATCTACGAAGTGAACACCATTGGATTTGGAAACTACAATGGCCGTAATGGTGGTAGAAAATTCGTCAAGTACAACGACACCGATAAAAAATGGCTGGCAGAGTACAAATACGATCCTGTCATCATGCCGCAGAGCAACCTCCAATGGTTGGCAATTCATGGTGATTCAGGCTCGGGTATTACGATTGAACGTGATGGTGAATTTTATATTTTGGGTGAGATTGGCCTGCAGTATTACGGTGAACTCGGTTGGCAAGATACTTATGATGACGTTATCGGCCGTTTAGACAGCATTAAACATGACATGAAAACACACGGCTTTAGTTACACAGAAGTCGTTGAGTTGAGTGATGTGAAATGGACACACGAAACACAGAATACAGTTGATGACCTGCATGCATTTTATAGCTACTGGCGCGCTGAAAACATGGACTTTAATGGTACTTACTGGACTGAAGACGGCGGTATCTATAACACAGTGTATGCCGCTGATGGTGAGCGCTATACTTTTGAAACGGTTATTCCTGCTAATCCAAAGGCGCCCGCGTTTGACCTCTTTATCAATGGTCGTCAGGTTGCCCACAATATCAAGGCGGACAAAGAGAGCCTGCTATTGAAGGTGAACGCTTTTGAGCAGAAAGGTGATCAAATGATTGTCGAATTCAAGCCAATCAATATCGACAAAAACAATGAATCAGTCGAGAAGATTCTGTTAGATCACTTTTTGGTACGACACGCAGGGGAATAGCTCCGCGGATTTAACCAATAAAAAACCTCCGCAATTGCGGAGGTTTTTGTTTTCTTTCTTTTAATTCGAGCTTAACGCGGAATTAGAAGTTCGCAGAGCGAGGAGTACGTGGGAATGGGATAACGTCACGTACGTTGCCCATGCCTGTTACGTAAGATACTAGACGCTCAAAACCTAGGCCGAAACCAGCGTGTGGCACTGTGCCGTATTTACGTAGGTCGCGGTACCAGCTCATGTGTTCTGGGTCGATACCTACTTCACGCATACGCTCGTCTAGGATGTCTAGACGCTCTTCACGCTGAGAACCACCGATGATTTCACCGATGCCAGGTGCTAGTACGTCCATCGCCGCTACTGTCTTACCGTCATCGTTCGCACGCATGTAGAATGCTTTGATGTCTTTCGGGTAGTTCTTCACGATTACTGGTGCTTTGAAGTGCTCTTCAGCTAGGTAACGCTCGTGCTCAGAAGACATGTCGATGCCCCATTCAACTGGGAATTCGAACTCACGACCTGAATCTAGAAGAATCTGGATTGCGTCAGTGTAGTCAACTTGTGCGAAGTCAGAAGAAACAAACTGCTCTAGACGAGTGATTGCTTCTTTGTCGATGCGTTGAGCGAAGAACTCAAGGTCATCACGGCACTCTTCAAGTACTGCTTTGAACACGAACTTAAGCATGTCTTCAGACAGCTTAGCAACGTCTTCTAGGTCAGCGAATGCAACTTCAGGCTCAACCATCCAGAACTCAGCTAGGTGGCGGCTTGTGTTTGAGTTTTCAGCACGGAACGTAGGACCGAACGTGTAAACTTTGCTTAGTGCACAAGCGTAAGCTTCTGCGTTTAGCTGACCAGATACCGTTAGGAATGTCTCTTTGCCGAAGAAATCTTCGTTGTAATCTACATCGCCTTTCTCTGTGCGAGGTAGGTTTTCCATGTCTAGCGTAGAAACGCGGAACATCTCACCAGCACCTTCTGCATCAGAAGCTGTGATCAGTGGAGCAGATACCCAGAAGAAACCTTGCTCGTGGTAGAAGCGGTGAATTGCTTGAGATAGGCAGTTACGAACACGCGCAACAGCACCGATTACGTTAGTACGTGGGCGTAGGTGCGCTACTTCACGAAGGTACTCGATAGAGTGACGAGTTTTCGCCATTGGGTAAGTTTCTGCGTCTTCAACCCAACCTACAACTTTAACGTCAGTTGCAGCAAGTTCGAAGTCTTGACCTTTCGCAGGAGACTCAACAATCTTACCAGTTACTTCAACAGAGCAGCCTGTAGTCAGCTTTAGTACTTCGTCTTCGTAATTATTAAGATTATTAGGGACCACGGCCTGAATCGGGTCGAAACAAGAGCCGTCATAAATGGCAAGGAAAGAGATTCCAGCTTTGGAATCACGACGTGAACGGATCCAGCCGCGAACAGTTACTTCACTGTTTACCGCTAGCTTGCCGCCAAGTACGTCTTTTACAGGCGCGTAAGTCATGTTGGTTTCATTCTCCATTGAGGGACAAATTCAACCCAATGCTAAATCACGATAGTTTTAATTTTCTGATACTTGAACAAAAAACAATCGAAACATTGAGTTGTATAAACTTTTTAAATCAATGGAACATATTACCTGTCACACAGAGAGCTTCAACCTTTATTGTTAGTTGAAGAAAGAAATATTTCCTATATGGACTTATTTTTCTTTAAAGGCCGACTTTTTACTCTATAAGTCGGCCTTGTTTTAGATATGAAGAAGCGTGATTAGCTTCCTTGTTGCTTATTAGAAAGGGTAAATTGGTTGATTAAGCTCTCTAGGTGGTCAGACAGCTCTTCAAGGTCGTTACTGATGTCACGAGTACTTGCTGCTGATTGTGATGTGTTATTGGCATGAGATGTGATCGCTTCAATCTTATTCTGCACATCTTTCGTTGCGTGCGTGGTGGATTGAGTCTGATGCTGAATATCTTGAGCGTGCGCTAATACCTGCTTCATCTCCTCAACAACGCCATTCATCTCTTCAGCTAGCGCGTCGATATCGGTCGAGCTTTGGTAAGCCTGAGCACATACATGATCGGCAGATTGCAGAGATTGCTCACTACCTTGCTGGAATTGATTGATGATCGACTCGATGTTGCCTGTGGCTTCTGCCGTGCGAGAGGCTAGGTGGCGAACTTCATCGGCAACCACCGCAAACCCGCGGCCTTGTTCCCCAGCACGTGCTGCTTCAATCGCCGCATTGAGCGCCAATAGGTTGGTTTGCTCGGCAATTCCATGAATCACGGTCAAGATAGAAGACACTTCGCCGGTTTGTTGATTGAGAGAAGAAATCTTATCTTTCACCTCTTCGATGCTGGTCACTAGGTTTTTAATCTCATTACTTGCATCGTGAGCTTGGTTTGCGCTCTTGAATGCGACGTCAGCGGTATGGTTGATTAGGTTCGAAGCCGTGACAGTGGCTTGCTCAGCACTCACTTGTTGCACTTGAATCCCTTCAATATTGCTCTGCACTTCGGCTGTCTCGCCTTGCTGATCGCTGGCGGCTGTCTCAGTAATGTGAGCAACACTGGTCAATTGGTTTGCCGACGCATTCAGTTTATGTGAGGTGTCTTGTACCTGACCTAAACTGTTCGAGACCGTCTTCATAAAAGAGTTGATCGCTGCTGATAGCGAACCAATTTCGTCATTACGCTCAATTGGCAACCTTTCAGATAGGTTTTTGTCGTCGCTGACGCGCGTCATGAAACGAGCGGTTTGCTGAAGAGGGCGGACAATGATCTTGCGGATAAGCCCCATGGTCAGAGCAAAGCCAACAAAAGAGATCACAGCCATGATGGCAATAGCAGTCACAGTTTGAGTATGAATAAGGTCGTTTACATGGCTCAAGTTGTACTCAAGACGAATTGCGCCGAGCACTTCACCTTCCGGTGCCATATGACAAGACACACAGTTAGTGCCGCGGTAATTCTCACTCGACTTCATTGGCAGGGCGATGACCAGTCCTTTGCCCCAATCTGCACTGAAAGGTTCAATGACCGTTTCACCGGCTAGTGCACGCTTGTCGATGTCGTCTTTCGGTTGTTGATCTGCACTGCCTGGACCATAAAGTTTGCTTACGGTGTCTGCTCTAAGCACGCGAACATCTTCGATGCCTTCTTGCGCCAGTGCTTTATGACGTAGCGTCTCTTTTTGCGACATGGTGCCTGTCAGCATCATCATATTGAGGCTATCGAAATAGTTACTGGCTTTATCGTGCAGTTGCTCACTCAAAACTGAGTTTACAAGTTGCTTCTGCTGCGTGTATTGAAAGTATGTAGAGATAGCGAGGAGTAGGGAGAAAACTACGGCCAGTGCTACCAGTATTTTAAACGTTATTGTTGAGCGCATACTGAACACATATTTTTATTAATTATAATGACGAGCATACTGTAGCGGCAAAGTTATGCGGTACCTACCATAAAGGGGTAATTGTGTGACCATACTCCGATTGTGGTTATGTTTCTGTGATGTAGCAGCTTTGTGATGGAAAATTGGCGTCAAAACGTCATAAAAACAGCGCACTTAGCGTCATATTTTGATCCTCTTTCAACTAATGGGATTTTTAATTGATGTATTTATCTATAGTGATGGATGTGAGATTGAAAATGAAAATGACATGTAAATAGGAGTTAAGACTTTTAAATAAATGTGGCGAATAGGATCGTTTGAACGAGTAATTTAGAATATATGTGATGTTTTTTAACTCTGATTGTTTAAATTACATACGAACGAACAAAAAATAGCAGAAAATAAGGTTGTGCCGTTGTTTTTCAGGTGTCTTTCGTTAAGATGAATTTACCTCAATACTTGAGGAAGGCAGTAATGGATCGCTGCTTGTAATAACACGGAATGTGATTAATTTGGACACATAGATGAAATTCAAAATCACATCACCAATCATCGAACCGACAGAAGGTTCACCACATCAGCAACAGAACTCTTCAGTTGCCTCTCTTTCTCTACAATCTCGCTTTTATCACAGCTCGCTTTCTACTGCCTTCTCGCGATTTAACTCCGCTTATCGCTCCTATCGATATTCGTTTTAAAGCTTAACTTCTTTCGAATTTTCTTTGCATCTTGATTGATGACAGAGAAGTACACCTATTAAAAACTAAACAAATAAGTTAAAGACAATGAATATTAAAATGATAGGGAGCTCCCTAATTATCGCTGGTACCGCTCTGGGTGCTGGTATGCTTGCAATTCCAATGGTTCTTGCTCAATTTGGATTGCTATACGGTTCACTTTTGATGGTACTGATCTGCTTCGGTACTACTTATGCGGCGCTTCTGCTCCTTGAAGCGACAATCAAGGCTGGTGGCGGCCTTGGTTTGAACTCAATCGCGCGTAAAACTCTAGGCAAACAAGGGCAGCTGATTACTAATGGTCTGCTTTACGCTCTGCTAATCTGCTTATTGATGGCGTACATCCTAGGTGCTGGCGATCTTCTAAGCCAACTACTTGCAAGCCTTGGCATTAATATCAGTGCTACGACAGGCCAGATTGCATTTACCTTGATCGCGGGTGCAGTGGTTGCGTGTGGTACAGGTGTGATTGATAAGCTTAACCGAGCGCTATTCTTTGTGATGCTAGCAAGCCTTGTGATTACGATGACGTTCCTTGCTCCTGGTATGACACAAGAAAACCTGACGCAAGTAACGAGTCATGATCACGTCGCGCTAATTAAAACCAGTGCGATCTTGTTTACCAGTTTTGGTTTCATGGTGGTGATTCCTACGCTGGTTTCTTACAACCAAGAAGCGACAGACAAGCAACTACGCAACATGGTGATTGTCGGTTCCTTGATTCCGCTTGTGTGTTACCTATGTTGGTTATTTGCCGTAGTGGGCAACCTAAGCGAAGAGCAATTTAGAAGCTTCCATAACGTGTCAGACTTGATGGCCGCGTTTGAGACCAAGTCTCCATGGATTGGTAACATCCTGTCGACCTTCACGGGCTTGGCACTATTGACCTCTTTCTTTGGTGTAGCAATGGCTCTGTTTAACCAAAATCGAGACATGTTTAACCAGAACACAGCGGTAACTTACGTAATTAGCTTTATTCTGCCTCTTACTGGTTCACTGCTGGCAGCCGATAAGTTTCTACAGGTATTGAACTACGCAGGTATTATCTTGGTGTTCTTGGCGGTGTTTATTCCACTAGTGATGGTTCACAAGCAGCGATTTATGAAAGTGGCTGAAGATAGATATTCAGCGGAAGGTGGCAGCGTGATGATGCTATTTTCTCTGCTGTTTGGTTGCTTCTTGATTATCTCTCAAGTGATTTAATTCGACGCTAGCCATAAGCATCAAAATAATAGATACAAAAAAGGAACGCCTCGGCGTTCCTTTTCTTTATAAGCAAATTAAATGTGAGTGCTAATTAGCAAACCACTTTGATTGCTAGACCACCTTGAGAAGTCTCACGGTATTTCGCGTTCATGTCTTTACCAGTCTCTAGCATCGTTTCGATAACTTTATCTAGAGATACAGTAGGAGCAGAAGAACGACGCAGTGCCATGCGAGTCGAGTTGATCGCTTTTACTGCAGCAATACCGTTACGCTCGATACATGGTACTTGTACTTGGCCAGCAACCGGGTCACATGTTAGACCTAGGTTGTGCTCCATCGCGATCTCTGCAGCCATACATACTTGCTCTGGGCTACCACCCATAAGCTCAGCAAGACCTGCAGCAGCCATAGAACATGCCACACCAACTTCACCCTGACAGCCAACCTCTGCACCAGAGATAGAAGCGTTACGCTTGTAAAGACCACCGATCGCGCCAGAAGCTGCGAAGTAACGGATGTAGTCTTTCTCTGTTACTGTTTGGATAAACTTGTCGTAGTAAGCCAGTACCGCAGGGATGATGCCACATGCGCCGTTTGTTGGTGCAGTAACTACACGACCGCCAGCTGCGTTCTCTTCGTTAACAGCGAAAGCGAACATGTTTACCCAGTCAACAACCGACATTGGATCGTTAGTTGTTTTCTCTGAAGTCATCAGCTGTTGGCGAAGTGCCGCAGCACGACGAGGTACACGTAGTGGACCAGGCAGGATACCTTCAGTGTTCATGCCGCGATCCATACATTCACGCATCGTTTTCCAGATGTTCGCGAAGTAAGTGCGAGACTCTTCATCAGAGTGAAGGGCTGCCTGGTTCTTCATCACAAGCGTGCTGATAGAAAGACCGCTCTCTTTACACTGGTTCACTAGCTCTTCAGCGGTTGTGAATTCGTAAGGCGATTTGATTGGGTTCTCTTCTTCTTTGCCGAAGTTCTCTTCGTCAACGATGAAGCCACCACCAATAGAATAATAAGTCTTTGAGTACGCTTTTTCGTCATCGATCCAAGCGTGGATGCTCATGCCGTTTTCGTGTAGCTCAAGGTTAGTAGTATGGAAGTTCATACCACCGTCTTTCGGGAACGATACTGTGTGACAGTGCATGCCAACAGGAAGGCGCTCAGTTTCTTCTACGCGAGCGATAAAGCCCGGAATAGAATCGATGTCTACTTTCTCAGGGGTGTTGCCAGCAAGACCCATGATGATAGCGATATCTGTGTGGTGACCTTTCCCTGTCAGTGATAGTGATCCATATACGTCCACGGTGATTTTAGTGATGTCGCGCAATTTTCCCATTGAACGAAGATCATCAATAAACTCTTTACCCGCTTTCATTGGTCCAACTGTGTGTGAGCTCGATGGACCAACACCGATTTTATAGATATCAAAAACACTAATCATAGTGATTACCTCAAAAGAGAGCCTCCCAAGGGGAGTAGGGAGGCTCATTTATTATCATTATATTTGGTTTTAATGCTCAGCTTGCTCAATGAGTAATACTTCACTCATGTGCGTCAGTGTAATGGTGCTGAGATTAAAGAGCGCCGTAGATTACAGAACTAATAGCCGCTAGACCACATAAAGCTGTAAAGATTTGTACAGGTGCTGAAGTTTTGTACTTAGCCATTGCTGGTACTTTGTTCATCGCGAATACAGGCATTAGGAACAGGATAGCTGCAATCATTGGAGCACCCATTGTTTCAATCATACCTAAGATGCTTGGGTTAACTACCGCAACAATCCAAGTAGTCACAACGATGAACGCTAGAGAGATTTTTTCAATCTTGCTTACTTGAGTGTTAGAGCGAGATTTGATTAGACCTACTAGACCTTCGTGTGCACCTAGGAAGTGACCGAAGTAGCTAGAAGTGATTGCTGCGAACGCTACTAGAGGACCCATGTAAGAGATAAGTGGAGACTCGTGAACGTTAGCTAGGTAAGAAAGTACAGAGATGTTTTGTGCTTGCGCTGTTGCTAGTTGCTCTGGAGATAGAGAAAGTACAACAGAGAATACGAAGAACATTACAAAACCCATCAGCATCATTGCTGCGCCACCAGTGATAGCGTCAGTCTTCTTAACTGCGTTTTCACCGTGTACACGACGTTGCTCTTTAGAGAACTGAGAGATGATTGGGCTGTGGTTGAAAGAGAACACGATGATTGGAATTGCTAGCCAGATGATAGAAGGCATAGCAGACCATTCTGGGCTTACGTCCATCATAGATGTGTTCCAATCAGGAACTAGGTAGAAAGACAGTGCTAGTAGGATGAATACTAGTGGGTAAACCATCGCTGAAGTTGCTTTCAGCATTAGCTCTTTACCGAATACAACACCAGCAGTCATAGCTAGGATAAGTGCACCAGAAAGAAGAGGACGCGGAATCGATTCCATACCCATTTGGTTTACAAGGAAAGAGTCCACAGTGTTTGTGATACCAACACCGTAAATTAGAACGATTGGGTAGATAGCGAAAAAGTAAGCGAAAGTAATAAGGTTCGCGCCAGTCTTACCAAAGTGTTCTTCTACTGTATCAGTGATATCTGCTTCAGGATTTTTTGCAGACAGTACAAAACGTGCTAGAGATTTATGTGCAAACCAAGTCATTGGTGCTGCGATTAGAGCTAGGATAACTAATGGCCAAAAACCACCCGCACCAGCTTTGATTGGAAGGAATAGTACGCCAGCACCTACTGCTGTACCGAACAGAGAAAGACACCAAGTAAAATCTTTATAAGTAAACTTGCTCGAGTCTTTTACGGCATTTGCCGAAGAAGTTGTTGTATTCATGTTAAATTACTCATTTTTTGGGAACAGGAAATAAGTCGGGGCTAATTTTGCAGAATTTTCTTCGGCAAAAAATAGATCTAAATCATGTAATGAAACGGCTTGTTATATGATAGGCGAAAAACGGTTTTGTGATCACGATTTTGGCGTGCTACAGGTGATTTTTGCTCATGCCTGATATTAGTTTTTCTTATCTGAAGGGTGGGCTGTTTTAGATTTATACAAGGTAACCGTTTGCGTAAAAACGTATTAATAAATCTGTTCCATGGAATTTTGAGCGTTTGTTAATAAAAAATAACTGAAACCTCCATTTTATGTAACTTGTTTCACTACATGCTGCTGCATTGATTGTACAATTTGTGCCGTTACACCCCAGATCAACTGGTCTTTGAACGGCATTGCGAAGACGCGATGCTTGATCTTTTTAAAATCCACTAAATGACTATGTAAGTTGGCTTGGTCGAACACATATTCGGCAGGAACTTCAAAAATCGAGTCCACTTCATTACGGTCTATTTTGGGTTCGTAGTCTGAATCAATCAGCGCAACAATCGGCGTTACTGAAAATTTACTGATGGTATTGAGAGCGGGAAGCTGGCCTATCACTTTGACCTGCTCTTTAACAATACCGATCTCTTCTTGTAGCTCTCTAAGTGCGGTATGTTGCAATGTCGGGTCGCTTTGTTCGTATTTTCCGCCGGGAAAGCTCACTTGTCCGGGGTGATGTTTCAGATGTGCAGCTCGTTTAGTAAAAATTACGTTAAGTCCATTTTCACGTTCTACTAATCCGACAACCACAGCGGCTTGGCGTAGATCTTCATCACGAATCTGTGCCACACGTTCAATGGATTCTGGGTGATAGCCCACAATCGGGTTAAGTTGAAATTGCTGTAAGAAGTTCTGTTTGTCCATATTGAGCCAATATATTGATTATTATGCTAATAAGTATAAGCACAACTTCTGGCCCAACACCAATCGGCAACACTCGACAGTTTTAGGAATGAAGAGGTGCGAAGCGTTGCATATTTGCTATATTGATAGAAACCACCGCCTATATTGTAAGTTTTCATTGGGCTGTTAAGTACTTAGCAATCTAGCGCTCATAACGACCTAGAGACCATAGCTAGCTACTTAGAGACCATAGCTACTTAGAAACTATAGCGACCAGCGGACTCGGCAACTGCAGTGGCGTGATAATTCTAAAAAATAAAAAATGAAGGTATGCAATGAAAGGAATCATATTTACCGAATTCTTAGAGCTTGTTGAAGATAAGTTTGGTCTTGACCTTCTTGAGGAAGTGCTTGAAATGTCCGACGACGAAGGTATCTATACCTCAGTCGGCAGTTATGATCACAAAGACCTAGTTAAACTCATTATCAATCTTAGCAAAAAGACTGACATTGATGCCGCCAGCCTGCAGCGCGTATTCGGGCAGTCTGTATTCAAGAACTTACTCGACTCTCTGCCTGATAAAGCCAGTCTCACCCATAGCAATACCACCTTTCAGTTCATCCAGCATGTAGAGCGTTATATCCACGTAGAAGTGAAGAAGCTCTACCCAGATGCTGAGCCGCCTCAGTTTACATTCTTAACGACGGAAGAAGCACAACTGGTGTTCGACTATAAAAGCGCCCGCTGCATGTCACATGTTTGCCTAGGTTTAATAGAGGGGTGCGCGGAGTATCACAACGAATCTATCGCGATAGAGATGATTCCTCAAAATGAAGACCAAAGCGTTGTTCGTTTCAACTTGAGGGTAGAATAGCAGTATGAGTCCAGAGTCGGCCATTGAGCGTAAGCTTAAACGACAAGTTGCAGCACGAAAAGAAGCGGAAAGGTTACTAGAACAGAAAAGCCTAGAACTCTTTGAAGCAAACCAACAGCTTGAGCTGGCGCTACGTCAGCTTGAGAAGCGCTCCAACGCCAATATACGTCGGTTCGAATTCCAAGAGCAGATAGATAACTTGCTGATCGACTTTGGTCGGGCGTTTTTACGCAGCGACCTAGACGACGTTATGCTCCAAGAGTTAACCACCAATATCACTAACAGTTATTTAATTGAAGCCAGCCGTTTAGTGCTGCCACCAAAATTGCTGCCTGAACTAAAAACCAATGACTATGGTGATGCTGCGCTCGGTGGAGTGGATTTGGATGCTCAAGAATTGATGTGGCAAGGCGATGTGTTGTTGATTCCGCTTGAGGTAGAGAAGGTTATTATTGGTTCGCTGCTAGTAAAGGTAAACCTCGGCGATCAAGATGGCGACTTTATTCAAAGCCAGCTTATGCTAGTAACGGATCTTATCTGTAGTGCCATTACCCACCAACTCGCGATCAACCGGAACATCGAATCAAGACGCCGAGCTGAAGAGTCCGAACGTTCGACACGCGACTTTGTTGCGATGATTAACCATGAACTTCGAACGCCGCTCAATGGGTTGTTAGGAAGTGCAGAGCTGATTAGCGATACAGAACTGACTGAGCCGCAACGTGAAATCATTAACAACCTCAGCCAGTCTGGTGAATTTCTCAGAACCATCATCAATGATTTGCTCGACTACAGTAAAATCAACGCAGGTATGCTGGAACTGATTCCAAAAACATTTGCGTTGCGTGACCTGAAAAACACTATAGAGAGCATTTTCATCAACCGTGCGACGGAGAAGCAGCTCGACTTTACGATTTCAATAGGCAAGCAGGTCCCAGCCTACTTTAATGGTGATTTGGAGCGAATCACTCAGTTGTTTGTGAATTTGATCGGTAATGCCATTAAGTTCACTGAAGAGGGTTACGTCCGAGTAGATGTGAGCTGGAAAGATGGGCAATTCGTTTTTGCTGTGGAAGATACCGGGGTAGGTATCGCTGAAACCGCAATCAATACTTTGTTCGATCCGTTCACTCAAGCTGACCGATCCAGTAGTCGAAACTATGAAGGCACCGGCTTAGGCCTTGCGATATGCCGTAAATTAGTGAGCCTGATGAACGGCCATATCTCAGTAAAAAGTGAGCAAGGAGTCGGGACGACCTTCAACATCGCACTTCCTCTCATCGTGGTAGAAACGTCTCACTACGAAGAGAAAGTAAAAGAGAGCATCGTTTCCGATACAGGTTTATCACTATTAAAAGTGCTGGTGGTAGACGACATCAAGATGAACCAAATCATTATTCAGCAGATGCTGCGCAAGCATGAGATTGAACCAGCCATTGCGAACAACGGCGTAGAAGGCTTTGAACTGGCCAGTGCCAATGAATACGATGTGGTATTCATGGACTGTCGAATGCCAATTATGGATGGCTTTGAGGCGACCGAGAAGCTTCGTGCAAAAGGCTACACCAAATCGATTGTGGCATTGACTGCGGGCACGACTTTAGAGGAACGTGAGCGCTGCATCGAGTGTGGTATGGACGACATCCTGAGCAAGCCTTATACAGCCAATGATCTAAAAGAGATGCTTAAGAAGTGGGGAGTAAGCCCAGTTACTCAGTAGGTACAGCGGAAAGCGCATTAAGATAATAGCTTGTACACTTTGTTAGCGTGACTCAAATAAAAAACCAGAAGCTCGGACTTCTGGTTTTTTATTTTGTTAGAACATCTAGAACACTGCGTTTGGCTTTTGATTAGTCTTGAGCAAGCACAGGCAGGATTCTACTTAGCTTGTCTAGTGTCTCTTGATATTCAGATTGGCAATCACTGTCTGCAACTACGCCGCCACCGGCCCATGCGTAAAGTGTTTGGTCCTCAGCAACTAAGGTTCGAATCGTGATGCTAGTATCCATACGACCATGGCGACTGATATAACCGATACTGCCACAATAAGCAGAGCGTCTATGCGGCTCTAACTCTTCAATGATCTGCATTGCTCTTACTTTCGGTGCACCAGTAATGGAGCCTCCTGGGAAGCACGCTCTTAATAAGTCAGCGGCGTTGTATTGTTCATCGAGATCAGCGCGAATGGTACTCACTAGATGATGCACCGCAGGGAAGCTTTCGATATCAAACAGTTTCGGAACGTGTACTGTGCCCGGTTTTGCCACGCGACCAATGTCATTGCGCAGCAGGTCAACAATCATCAGGTTTTCTGCTTGGTCTTTCTCTGCATTAGCTAAATCGTTCGCGTATTGAGCATCGATTTGAGCTTCCTCTGAGCGAGGGCGGGTGCCTTTGATTGGTTTGGTCTCAATTGTGTTGTCTTTTAGCTCAAGGAAGCGCTCTGGAGAAACACTTAAGATGGCGCAATCTTCAAGGCGAATAAAACCAGAGAACGGCGCGCTGTTGTATTGCTCAAGCTTTTCATACGCTTGCCACTCTGAACCTTGATACTGAGCATTAAAGCGCTGCGCCAAGTTAATCTGATAGCAGTCGCCAGATAATAGGTACTCTTGAACAGAATCGAACTTATCACCGTAGCTATCCTGACTCATGTTCGATTGCCACTCAGTGGTTAAGCTAAATGGCGTATGAGATACAGGGCTATGATCTTGAAGCCATGCCAGTCGCGCTTCAACATTTAAACCAACTACACACGCTGTCTTGAGTTTATGGTCAACAATAACAGCCCAATCATAAAGGCCAACGGCCATATCTGGTGCTTTGATATCATGTTCAGCCAGCTCTGGTAGCGTCTCTACACGACGTCCCAAATCGTAGCTGAAGTAACCCAATGCACCACCTACAAACGGCAGGTCATGTTCACAATCAAGATCGGGGATTAATTTCTGTTGATACTGATGCAGCAACTCAAATGGATCGTTCTCTGAAACGATACGATTTTCATTAACATTTATCGTGGTTTTTTGACCGATTGTCTCGAATGTGGCGACCGGTTGAGCAACCAAAATGTCAAAACGACTATCAACATGGCTTTCTGAAGCTGAGCGTAATAGCATTGCCCACGGTAGGGTTTCTATACCTGAAAACAGCTGTTTAGCTAAAGTTGATTGATATTCGAGCGGCTTGATTTGGATAGACTGGAGTTCGTTGTTATTCATTTGTTTAATTTGTGACAAAGAGTTCGATCACTGCATGGCGTGTGAGAGGAAGCAAGAGTATCATAAATTGAAATTAAAATGGGCTCCTGATTCACACAGTTCAAAACAAGGGGTTTAGTGCAAAGCGAAGCAGGCGACTATCTTGGTTATTTAACGGCTCAGATAGGCGAGTGTTAAAGCAACTAAATTAAGCTCAACATTATAATAAGCTAAACACCCATAGAGCCATGAGCCCAACATGGAACTAGAACAATAAAGAGGCATGCAATGACGGTTATTCGTAAGCAAGATGTGATCAGCAGTGTCGCTGACGCACTTCAGTACATTTCTTATTACCACCCTTTAGACTTTGTCCAAGCCCTAGAAAAAGCCTATGAGAAAGAGGAGAGCCAAGCAGCAAAAGATGCGATCGCTCAGATTCTGATTAACTCTCGTATGTCGGCAGAAGGTCATCGTCCAATCTGTCAAGATACGGGTATCGTAACCTGTTTCGTCAACATCGGTATGGATGTGAAATGGGAAACAGACCTAACAGTTCAAGAGATGGTTGATGAAGGCGTTCGTCAAGCTTACAACAACCCAGATAACCCACTGCGTGCATCTGTCCTAATGGATCCAGCAGGTAAGCGTATTAATACCAAAGACAACACACCAGCGGTTGTTCACATTAATATGGTTCCAGGCAACAAGGTTGAAATCCAAATCGCGGCGAAAGGCGGCGGCAGCGAAAACAAAACTAAGATGGTCATGCTTAACCCTTCTGATGACATTGCAGAATGGGTAGAGAAGACACTACCAACCATGGGTGCAGGTTGGTGTCCACCGGGCATGCTAGGTATAGGTATCGGTGGTACGGCTGAAAAAGCGGCGGTACTGGCGAAAGAGTCTCTAATGGAGCACATCGATATCCAAGAGCTTATCGAAAAAGGCCCTGAGAACGCAGAAGAAGAGCTTCGTCTAGACATCTTCAACCGCGTAAACAAGCTAGGTATTGGTGCACAAGGCCTTGGTGGTCTCACTACCGTTGTTGACGTGAAAATTAAAACTGCGCCAACACATGCAGCGTCTAAGCCAGTATGTTTAATCCCTAACTGTGCAGCGACGCGTCACGTACACTTCACGTTAGACGGCAGCGGCCCAGCAGAGCTAACGCCACCTAAGCTAGAAGAGTGGCCGGACATCACTTGGGAAGCGGGCGCGAATACACGTCGTGTTAACCTTGATGAAGTAACTAAAGAAGACGTTCAAGAGTGGAAGACGGGTGAAACGGTTCTTCTATCAGGCAAAATCCTTACTGGTCGTGATGCTGCGCATAAGCGTATTCAAGGCATGTTAGAGAGCGGTGAAGGTCTACCTGAAGGCGTCGATTTCAAAGGTAAGTTTATCTACTACGTAGGTCCGGTTGATGCAGTAGGCGATGAAGCGGTAGGTCCGGCGGGTCCAACAACTTCAACACGTATGGATAAGTTCACTGACATGATGCTAAACGAAACAGGCATCATGGGTATGATCGGTAAAGCAGAGCGTGGCCCTGCAACGGTTGAGTCTATCAAAGAGCACAAAGCGGTTTACCTAATGGCAGTAGGCGGTGCAGCTTACCTTGTAGCGAAAGCGATCAAGAAAGCTCGCGTTGTCGCATTTGAAGACCTAGGCATGGAAGCGATTTACGAGTTTGAAGTAGAAGATATGCCAGTAACGGTAGCGGTTGACTCAACAGGTGCTAACGCTCACCAAATTGGCCCAGATACTTGGAAGGTTAAAATCGCTGAAGCTGAGCAGTAATTGCAAGCGATTAGGGTAAAAGGTCTAGATTTTTTACTCGAAAACGACAAAAGTGCAGCAAGTCCTGCACTTTTGTCTTATTATCAATGATATAGTGATAAACACATAGTTTGATATAAGAATATAGGAGAAACGGATGCCTCGTTTTATTCAGATCCTCCAGATTATTTTAGCCGTGGTGATTGGTGGTTTTGTTGGTTATGATCTGATCTTGAAAGGGATTAGCATTTTCGATAATAAATACGTCACAATTACGTGTGCATTGTGGTTGATTGCAGAGATTGCGCTATTTGTTATCTATAAGTTGATAGAAGACGATTAGTCGTCAAACTTTCCTCAAATGCAAGAAAGACAAATTGTCAAAAGCCCCTGATTATAACGATAATCAGGGGCTTTTATTCATCTAGCATTAAGAAACGATATTAGATAATACCTCGCATAAACAGGACGGATGCTTTCATTTACTTCTCTTTCTTATCCCCTGTTTTTGAAATACGCTCCTGTGCAGTCAAGCATGCGAGCCAAGTATAACGGAGTCGTTCGAATGAAAAAAATAACACAAGAAGTGAGTGACTTTATCAGTCGAGGAACGGATTCTCATATTAGAGTTGCGGTAACTGGCCTATCGCGTGCTGGTAAAACCGCCTTTATCACTTCCTTAGTGAATCAACTGCTGCATACTTCAACCCACAACAACTTGCCCCTGTTTACTGCGGCGCGAGATGGACGCTTAATTGGCGCAAAACGCATTCCGCAACACAACATGATGATTCCACGCTTCTCTTATGATGAGGCAATGGATGCGCTGCACGCAGAGCCACCATTTTGGCCAGTGCCGACGCGTGATGTGAGCGAGATTCGATTGGCACTCAAATATAAGCCAGCGAGTGGCGCGAAGAAGCTTCTCAGTAAAAATAGCACCTTGTATCTCGATATTATTGACTATCCGGGAGAGTGGTTACTGGACTTGCCGCTACTGGATATCGATTTTGATACCTGGAGCCAGTCTCAGTTTGCTGCGCTGAAAGGTCAACGCGCTGAATTGGCACAAGTATGGAAAGAGCAAGCGAGTGAAGTAGATCTGCTAACAGATGCGGACGAAAAGCGCCTAGCAGAGCTCGCAGATACATACACTCAATACCTGCATGGCTGTAAAGAGCAAGGTCTGCACTGGGTTCAACCGGGTCGATTTGTCTTACCGGGTGAATTAGAAGGTGCACCTGTGCTTCAGTTCTTCCCATGCTTGGAGCCAACGGAAAAATATGGCAAACAGAGCAATTATGCAGTTCTTAAAGCGCGCTATGAAGAGTACCAACAGAAAGTGGTGAAGGCGTTTTACAAGAACCACTTCGCTACATTTGATCGCCAAATCGTATTGGTCGACTGCTTACAGCCTCTAAATGCTGGCCATGACTCTTTCATGGACATGCGTGGTGCACTGGAGCAGTTATTAAAGAGCTTCAAATATGGGCGCAGTAATATTCTGCGTCGCCTGTTTGCACCGAAGATCGACAAGATCTTATTTGCAGCGACCAAAGCCGATCATATAACACCGGATCAGCATCCAAATCTCGTGTCTTTGCTACAGCAGATGGTTCATCCAGCTTGGCAGCAAGCGGCCTTTGAGCATATTGAAATGAGCTGCATGAGTATCGCGTCGATTCAAGCGACCAGTGCAGGCTTTATCGCCTCAGGCTCGAGTAGCCAGCCAGCGCTGCAAGGGACCACATTGGATGGGCAGCCACAAACCATGTATCCAGGAGAAGTACCGAAGAAGTTGCCGCACAAAGATTATTGGCAACAGAATAGCTTCGATTTCACTAGCTTCAGGCCGATGCCTCAGCATTCTGATGAACCTTGTCAGCATGTGAGAATGGACAAAGCTCTTGAATATCTTATTGGCGATAAACTGAAGTAGGGGGTTAAAGAATGAGTGAATTGAAAACCAAACAAGTCTTCGACCAACCACTGAATAGTGAGTTTGCCGATGAAGAAAAACGTCAAGATACGCCAGAGCTGAATGCGCAAACCGTATTTGAACAGCAAGAGAAGTTCGTTCCTGCCGCTGTAGAACAAGACAGCGAACAGCAGGGCGAGCCAGAGAAGCAACTAGAGCAGGTCATCCGTCCAAGTCGCGGTCGTAAATGGCTGGCTTCAGGTCTACTAACGGCTTTTGCAGGCTTAGTGGGCTGGCAAGCTATCGATAGTGTTATCACTGCGATCCAAACGGCGGACTGGTTGTCACTTGGCTGGGCAGGTTTTATGGCGGCCATCGCGTCGCTTGGTCTTGGTGCTATGGGTAAAGAGTTGTGGAAACTGCGTTCTTTGAGAAACCATTTCAGTGTTCAAGAGCAGAGCGAAGTGCTACTGAAAAGCGACAGTGTCGGCAAGGGTAAAGCCTTTTGTGAAGATATCGCGAAGCAAGGCGGTATTATTGCTGAGTCGCCAGCGTTCGATAAATGGAAGAACAGCATTAACCCAGCGCACAGCGATGCCGAAGTGCTAGATATGTATGATGCGATTGTAGTGTCGCAACAAGATAAGATTGCTACCAATCTTGTTACACGATACTCAACAGAATCCGCAGCTCTTGTTGCTGTGAGTCCGTTAGCCGCAGCTGATATGTTGCTGGTGGCTTGGCGTAACTTCACCATGATCGATAAACTGGCTGATGTTTATGGCATTGAGCTAGGTTACTGGTCGCGTTTGAAATTGTTCAAATTGGTATTGGTGAACATGGCGGCCGCGGGTGCGAGTGAGCTGGCTATCGATGCAAGCATGGATCTCGTTTCTATGGACTTAGCGGGTAAAGTATCAGCAAGAGCGGGTCAAGGCTTAGGTGTCGGTATACTGACTGCACGCTTAGGATTAAAAGCGATGGCACTGCTGCGACCAATGCCTTGGCATCAAGATCGCAAAGTGAAGTTATCGCATATGCGCAAAGCCGTGGTACACGAGCTGAAACGTATCGCAATCAAGTAATTATTGAGAGAAGAGTAAACATCTGTTTACTCTTCTTCTTGACTGAATAGAGGCCTTAATTCACACTACTGTCAACTTATCCTGACACCTTGAATAGGAATACTTGTGCGTCTTGAAGTATTGTGTGAAGACAGACTCGGTTTAACCCGTGAGCTGCTTGATATTTTAGCAACCAAAAGCATCGATCTGCGTGGTATCGAGATTGATGTTAAAGGCATTATCTATCTGAATTGCCCAGATATCGATTTTGATGCTTTTAGTGAACTTATGGCTGAAATTCGTCGAATTTCTGGTGTAAAGGACGTCCGAAAAATTCAGTTTATGCCAAGCGAAAGGCATAACACAGAGCTGATTGCACTACTTGCAAACCTCCCTGATCCGGTTATCTCAATCGACCTTAAAGGTTCAGTCGATATGGTTAACCATGCTGCGCTTAATCTGTTTGGTAAGACAGAAAAAGAGGTCGTGGGTGAGCCAATCTCTACCTTTGTCCCTAACTTTAACTTCAGTCGTTGGATTGAGGGTGACGTAAAACGTCATCGTGAAGTCGTGGTTTTGGATGGTTTAGACTTCTCTATCGAAATCCTTCCTGTTTACCTTGGTGGTGACGTCAATGAGCCAGTATTGGCCAGTGGCGTTATGACCATTCGTTCGTGCCAGCAAGACCAAGCGCAACAAGACTCTTTGTCAGAGCAGAACAACTTAGGCTTCGAGCATTTTGTCGGTGTCTCTAACCGTCATAAAGCGCTGATCAGCCAAGCTAAGAAACTGGCTATGCTTGACCAACCGCTACTGATTGAAGGTGATACGGGCACAGGTAAAGAGATGTTAGCGAAAGCGTGTCATAACCGCTCTCATCGGTCTTCGTCGCCTTTCCTTGTTTTAAGCTGTGCCTCAATGCCAGATGATGTTGCGGAAACCGAACTGTTTGGTCACGCTCCGGGCTCGTTTAACCATGAGCAGGGACATAAAGGTATCTTTGAGCAGGCTAACGGCGGTACGGTTTTCCTTGATGAAATCGGTGAGATGAGCCCACACCTGCAGATTAAACTACTGCGCTTCCTACAAGACGGCAGCTTTAGACGTGTTGGTGAAGAAGAAGAGATGCATGCCGATGTGCGTATTATCGCTTCAACGCGCCACAAACTGTCTGAACTGGCTGACTCTGGTTCGTTCCGTGAAGACCTTTTCTACCGCTTAAATGTACTGACGCTGTCGATTCCAGCACTGAGAGAGCGCTCGAATGATGTTGCGCCGCTACTGGAACTCTTTGTGGCTAAGTACGCGCAGCAACTCGGCATGTTAAAACCTAAGCTCACTGCTGAACTGGTTGAACAGCTTGGCAATTATCAGTGGCCGGGTAACATCCGTCAGCTTGATAATATGGTGCTTCGCGCACTGACTGAGTTAGAAGGCGATACTTTAGCCGTTGAGCAGTTCCATTTACCTCAGCTAGAAACCATGAACTCTGGAATGGCTAACCTTAGCCTAGACGGTTCACTGGATGAGATAATGAAAGACTACGAATCGCAAATCTTAGAGAAGCTTTATCAGTCTTTCCCATCTAGCCGCAAACTCGCTAAGCGATTGAATGTGTCTCATACCTCGATTGCTAACAAGCTTCGAGACTATGGTATCCGCAAGAATTAGGGACGTTTGATGGAAGATAGAAGTACTCCTGAGCGTCTATATAAACGCTCAGGCAATCTGATTGTGCGTACTGCAGAAATAGACGATGCGTCTTTGATTAGTGGTTATTTTCAAGCCAACCGTGAGCACTTAAAGCCGTGGGAACCCACTCGTGAAGAGGCGTTTTTCGAACGCACTGGTTGGGCTCAGCGTCTAATTAAGTTAAATGAGCTGCACAAAATGGGGCTGGCTTACTACTGCTTGATTATCAACGCAGAGACCAACGAGATGTTAGGCACCGTGTCGTTCAGTAATCTATCTCGATTCCCATTTCATGCGTGTAACCTGGGTTATTCCCTGGCGAAAGATGCGCAGGGCAATGGTTACATGCGTAAAGCGCTTCGTATGGCTTTGGACTACATGTTTGAAGTGCAGAAGATGCATCGCATTATGGCTGGGTATATCCCACATAATGAAAGAAGTGCGGCGGTATTACAGCATTTAGGCTTCGAGAAAGAAGGGTTTGCTAAAGACTACCTTTTGATCGACGGCCAGTGGCGAGATCATGTCCTCACTTCATTGATCAACCCGAATTGGGAAGATAAATGATCGCGATGATCTAGAATTAGAATTTGCTGAGCGTTTAAGCTCGGTAGTAAAAATATCAAGCCGATTGAACAAGGCTTTTTAAAAGTTAAGGAAATTTGATGTCATATACAACTTTGGACGAATACCAAAGAAAATGGATTTTCACTCATCAGTCAATGCCATTGCCTGCTGAAGACTTAGAAAAGATCAAACCTATGACACAGGCGCGTGCTTCTCAGTTCTGGAAAGAGAATGTAAGCCCACAGAGCCCAGACGCAGATAGACTGAGCTCGCAAGACTGGCCAAGCAAAGCATCTAACTGGGAGCAAGAGATCAGCTGGATGGAAAACTGGGAAGCTGACGAACCAGATATGCCACAAGAGATCTTAGACTTCATTGACTGGCAAGATGACGTAACTGTTTATTTTTGCTATGAAAAGTACAATGTTCTTGAGACTAAATGGTCGGTATTTAAGAAGCATTGGAAGAACTTTTTGTTCTACGATGATGGCCCAATTTTGTTAGGTCGCCGTCGCTCTGAAGCACTTTGGTTTGCGACTAATGGTACTGTGAAAATCGGTAATCGAGCATAAGTTGAACTGAATTTTAAGCGATAGAAAAGCGAGCATCGTGCTCGCTTTTTTTATTTTAGCTGGGCGTAACGTTTACTCATTTTGTTTTCGTACATTTGTTCATCCGTTAGTCGAATCAACTCTTCGATAGGTGGAATATTTGATGAGTAAATAAGTGAACCATGGCTAAAAGTGGCATGGCAATCTATCCCCAGTTTTTGGGAGTGTGTCTTAAAGTCAGATTGCACTCGGCTTATTATCTTGCTTAGGGAATCTTCGGTGATGTCTCTACACAATAAGAGAAACTCATCTCCTCCAAGTCTTCCACAAATATCATCTTTACGAGTGTTACGTTGAAGTGAATGAGAGAAGGACTTTATATATTGGTCGCCAATATTATGTCCGAAGTTATCATTGACATACTTAAGACTGTCGATATCAAAATAAACAGCTCCAATACTGATGCCATTTTCTATAGTGCTATCGATGAATTTTGGTGACTCGCTTAATATCGCTCTACGATTAAATACTTGGGTCAATTCGTCGTGATTAGACGTATATTTCAATTTCCGCACTCGTTCTGCAGTATGTACTTCTCTTTCCAATAGCGCACGAATACTCTCCATTAAATTTATCTGTATCGGTTTATAAGAGGTCTCTTTAGTGTCTAGCGCGCAAAGTGTTGCAAACATGCTGCCGTCCGACTGGAAGATCGGCAAGCCTAGATAGGAGACATAGCCCATCTGCGTGAGTTCGGGATTGTCGTTCCATTCCTCTTTACCAGACGCATTTTTTACATAAAGCATTGCTCTGGTTTCCATCACTTTCTTGCAGTACAAATTGATGTCTCTGGGGATGATTTTGCCAGGGTTCGCTTTAACACCTGGTGAAGAAGACATCGCAATGTTTTGGAACCCAACTTCAGACGTAAGAATAAGCCCAACAGCGGGAGCATTAAGTACTTCTGCTATGTTATTGAGCATGCTTTTCCATAAAGAGAGGTCCATTTCTTTCACTAGATCATTGATGGCATATTTAGAGCTGGATTGATAGATATTGGTAAATGGCATTAATGATCACCTTTTTGGAATGTCATACTGTTGACTTTAATGTCAATTTTCTGCCTTTGCAATCTGAAATAATGTATTTCCTTCCGTTTGTATTTTTAATAAGACAGAGGCATAGCCCATAGGTGGTGTGTTTATAAAAATTATATAAAAAGCGCTCCGACCATATTTATTTTTTAACAAAAATAAGTGCATTCTATCTGTTTAAATAATGTGCTTATAAGGCGGTTTTCGATATGTAAATCACAAATTCACTATGGTTTTACCGGAAAGTATGGAATCAATCGGGGGGAGTCCTATATTGGGAAGTGTAGCCTTAGTGGAGGTGAAGTATTATGATTTGGGAAACTCTCGAACGTGTAAATAAACTTCGCAAGGAAGCAATGGAAGATCCAGATTTCTTGGATTCGGCAAAAATGCATGAGGAGTGGATATTGAACGAAACTCATCAGCCAACTAAACGAGGAGCAAAACCAAAGAAACCTAAAAAACTGTCTGATATTTACGAACACACGGATTTTACGATTAACCCAACTGGAACAAAACATTAGTAATGATAAACCACGTTATGGTTCAACGATTTAAATGGTTAAACAAGGTAACCAACATAAACTAAAAAGCCACTTTCAATCAGCGAAAGTGGCTTTTTTATTATCAGGTGATCGTGTTCAAGCGATTAGCTCTGAATCAAACTCAGCCCGCTTGGCAAAGCATCACCAAACACACGCTTAGATTCACTCTCCGAAAGCTCAGTGACTTCAGTTACCAACGTTAGCCACGAGTCCGGCACTTTACTGCTCTTCAACTTCTCGACAACTTGTGCGCGGAAATCATCAGAAATATCGAATAAGCGGTCACCGGTCTTACGACAAATCATTACTGCCGCAAAGGCGATCATAGGCTCTTTGTGCCAATTCTGTTCAAGTAGCTTAGGTAGCCACTGCTCCGCTTGCTCACGAGGAATGACGCTGTGTTGGCTGCCATACAGAGGCGTACGAGACGCCAAGCGACCCAGAGCCCACCAGTGCGCTTGCTCGAACTGATTATGGTTGATAGCTTTGTTGAGGAACCAAGTTGAAAGCAGCGCTTTATCTTCTACTTCCAGTTGCTCTAAAGATGCGGCTAAACGAACCATAGACTCATAGCCATGGTCTTGCGCATCTTTCGCTGATTTCGGGTTCTTCATCGCGCCTGGGTGCAGGTACTTAGCAATATCCGCCAAGATGCTCTCTTGCTGCTCTTGGTTTAAGCCCCCCGCAACACGACGCCAGAATACCCACCAGTCCGTCCAACCTTGGTGATTCTTGAATTGAATACCTTGCTGGTACAGACCCCACAGTTGTTCCATACGCCACGAATCCGTTGGATCACCAAAACCGGGACGCATGGAATACCCAGCCAAGCGAAGCCAGTTTTTCTCGTGGGCTTCAGAGCGACGGCGACGTTTTCGACCTAGTGAGAAGGTATCAAATAGGTGACGCAAGGTGGTGAAGTCCCACTCATCACGTTTACCTAAACGCTTCTCAAGATCCTTAGCGAGGGTTTTAATCTCTTTTGAATCGGCACTTTTCTTATTACCACTATAGAGGCGAGACACGAGCTCTTTACACTCTTCAAGGCGAGGATGTAACTTCTCTTGCTCAGTATCATCGCCTTGCTTATTGCGAACCTCAAACTCCAACGACCAACGCTGGCTGTCATCATTAACGCTGACACACTCCATTTTCAGTGTGCCGACTTCCGTCAATTGGCAAGCAAGCTGAACTTCAACGCGCTCTTTTTGGTTGGCTTGAAGCTCTTTGTCATCAAAGCTCTCCAGCGTTGAGATATAAGGTGGTAACGGTGAGAAAAGATCCGCATCGACGTCAACCATCACGCCATTTTGAATCGCAGTATCGTGAGCGATTTGGTCATGAGTAGAAGTAAGTAGGTTGAATCGTACTGGTTCGCCAAGGGTTAAAGAGAATCGACGACTGCTTAGACGAATTTCATGGCCTTCTTCGGTACCTTTAGCCAGTAGACAAAGTGCTTTGCCCATCTTGTTCTTTTCTTGTAGGTGCAAGAAATAGGAACGTGCGGCACCACCACCAATTTTAAGTTGTGCGCCACGGCGTGCTTTACCAAAGGCAACGGCACCCAAAGCGACCGACCAATCTGGATGCGGGTTATCTAGTACGGTGATATCTGAGCCTTTCCAACCACTCATTAATTGAGTGATACGATCGGTCACCAAGTCACTGTTAAACACACCACCGTTCAATAGGATGGCTACTGGAATCGCAGGTGCAGACTCATCGTGCTCGATTGAAGAGTTTTCCAACGCAGCTTTTGACACTTGTTGGTGCTGAGTTAGAAACTCGGCAATGTGTTTGCTTACTGCTGGATCAGCAACATACGGAAGACCAAACTCAACCACCGCACTGCGACGTTTGTCTGGAACTTCATTAAAGTCAGAAAGAGGGAAGAAGCCTTCAAGAGCAATCTGGTGTACTTCGGCTTTGGTCAAACCAATACTCTTTGTACCACCAAGAAGTTTCGAACCACTACCCAGCATAGTGATTTTTACGTCATCTGGCGCTTGGCTCGAGAGTAGGCTCTCTTTAGCGCTACGAGTCTGTTGAATAAGCTTGGTTAGGCTAGAAGCGTTAAGCTTTTTCGTCTGGTTGAAACGCTGCTCAGCGAGGTGAGCTAGAGCCAAGTCGAGGTTGTCACCACCAAGCATTAAGTGTTCGCCAACACCAATACGATCAAGGGCGAGTTCTTCTTCACCGCCATTGTTGGAATTAAAGCGTGCTTCAATCAAGCTTAAGTCGGTCGTACCACCACCAACGTCACACACCAAGATCAGAGGTAGTTGTTCAAGCTCTTCAGCTGCTGTTTGCTGGTGGCGAGCATACCAGTCGTAGCAAACTGCTTGAGGCTCTTCTAGCAGTAAGATCTTGTTAAGACCCGCCAATTGAGCCGCTTCTAACGTTAACTTACGTGCTGTTTCATCAAACGATGCTGGCACAGTTACTACAACGTCTTGGTCCTCTAGTTTGTTGCTAGGGTTGCGGTAATTCCATGCTTGACGGATATGGTTGAGGTAGCTTGCACTCGCCACAACGGGTGAAACCTTATCAACGTCACATGCACCTGCCCATGGCAAGATGTCTGAATTACGGTCTACAGCTTGGTGAGAGAGCCAACTTTTGGCACTGGATACCTGACGACCTTCAACTTTAGCGCCGAGTTCACGTGCCCATTCACCAACAATTAAATTACTAATATCACCGGCGACAGGTTCAACGTCCCATGGAAGGGTAAGATCGTTTTGTGCAATTTGCCCTTGAGCTGGGTGATAACGGAAAGAGGGGAGTAGGGGTTTACGAACCACTTCGCCAGGGCCAATAAGCTGGTCGATGTCGAACAGAGAAACAGGGGATTGTTGTAAATCGTCGGTGATTTCACAGTAAGCCACCACAGTGTTGGTGGTACCCAAATCGATACCGACTAAGAAACGAGGAGATGCCATACAAAACCTTATTCTTCTCAAGTGATGACCAGTTTGTTGAAAGAGTTGGTCTTATTGTCGTAATTCTTAAACGTCATTCCCGATAAGGAGGTATTACATCAATCGTGATAAACAATTGAGTCGGGAATATCATCACTTTGGATTTCAATGTATCGGTTGAAAACAGATTCTCTAGGTTATCCGTATCAGCGGCAGAGAATCACGTTTTGATAAAATAACGGCACCCGCGAAGGTGCCGTTGAATCATTATGCTTGCTCGTTTGAGTCTTGGTTCGAATCTTCACGAACGTCAAACTCAACGTGCCACTTCTGACCGTTATCAGTTGCGATAGCTTCTAGGTAAAGCGTACCTAACTCAGTGACGCGTGAAGCAAGCGTTACAGGAACGACTTCGCCTTCACGGCGACCTTCAGACACAGGCAGAGTCACTTGGATCTCTGGCAGCTCTTCTAGATCTTCTGGCGCCCAGTGGTCAAGGTGAGTACCTGCTTCATCATCACGGCGTGTCGTTGAACCGAAGAATTGGAAGTGAACCGGTTGACCGATCACTAGGCCGAACTCTTGGCTTGGTACTTGAACGCTTGAGCCTTCTTCCATACCAAATGGTGCAACACACAGTGCTTCCATTGGAGGCGCCATACCCGGAATTGCTGGCATCGCACTTTCGATACCTACGTAGTAAGCAGATGCGATACCACCGCGAATACGTACGCCTTGGCCACGACGAACAGCGCCGTAGTAAGAAGCACCGCTTGCAACGGCAAGATCAAGATCCAGACCAGAAAGCTGCTTAGCAAATTCAGCGTCAGCGTTGATCAACCACTCATTGATCGTGTCTGAAAGGCGATCTGCCAGTAGGCTAGATTTCAGAACACCACCGTTGAATAGGATAGCCGTTGGTTTGATGAAATCAGCAGTTGGCGCTTCCGCACCCGGCATGCCTGGCATGTTTGCGAATGGGTTAAAATCTTGCTGAGCCGTTTCTTCGCCACCTGATAGCGCGTTTGCTTGCTTAGATAGGAAAGCCGCAATATGACGCGTAATACCCGCATCTTGAGCGTAAGGCAGACCCATTTGAGTCAGTGCACCACGTGTTTTCTGAACTGGGTGATCAGTTACAGCTACTTTAGGGAAGAAGCCATCAACCAGAGTTTGCTGTACTTCTTGTTGTGTCAGTTCAGTTTTAAGCGTTGCGCCCAGTAGCTTAGAGCCACGGCTAGGAACAACGATTGGCACAGATTGCAGTTCAGCATCGTTTAGCAGCGCTTCTTTTGCATCACGACATGCGTGTGTCATCGCTTGAACTTGCCAAGGAGCTAGCTCTTTACCTTCTTGTGCTAGCTTCATCTTCAGACGGTAAGCCAGCGCTAGGTCCATGTTGTCACCGCCAAGTAGGATGTGTTCACCTACCGCGATACGGTTCAGAGTTAGGTTGCCGTCGTCTTCAGTCACTTCAACCAAAGAAAGGTCAGTCGTACCACCACCGATATCGACAACAAGTACGATGTCACCAACTTCAACTTCGTCACGCCACTGATCGTTGCTGTTATCGATCCAGCTGTACAGTGCCGCTTGCGGCTCTTCTAGAAGTGTTAGATGTGTGAAGCCAACATTACGTGCTGCTTCTGCCGTTAAGTCACGAGCCGCAGGGTCGAAAGATGCAGGAACAGTAATGGTCACATCTTGCTCAGAAAGCGGGTGTGATGGATTAGCGTGGTTCCAAGCATCTTTCAGATGCTCTAGATAAAGCTCAGTCGCTTTCAGCGGTGATACTTTTTCAACTTCTTCAGGGCTACCTGCAGGAAGGAAAGCATCACGACGGTTAACGCCACCGTGACATAGCCAAGATTTCGCGCTAGCGATTAGGCGGATTGGTGTTTTTGAACCAAGGTTACGAGCAATCGCACCAACCAGTGCTTTTGGTTCTGTTGACCAAGGAAGCACGCGTGACGCTTCGTTCATCTCGTGTTCGTGCGGCTGATATAGGAATGAGCCTAGTTGGCTGCGCGTTTCTACTGTGCCCGGTGCAGTCAGCTGAGGAATTGGCATCACTTCAACTCGTGCATCTTCATTGGTTGTATCAATGAAAGACAGCACACAGTGGGTAGTACCTAAGTCGATACCTACGCTGTATTTAGCGCCTTGCTCTTGTGCTGGTTGCTCTGGAGACGAAGCGTCTTGAGATAAATGGTTATGCTGTTCCATTATAGTTCTACCTCTGCAGGAGCAATAACAGATGCATCGTAGTTTTCAGCCAGTTTAGGCAGCTTCATTTCAGTCGCTTTCCAGCCTTTGTGAACAAGCGTACCGTTGAATGGAGCGCTACCAGTTACGTTACCTGTTAGACGAACTTCTTGTGGGTTGAAACCTTCAGCCACAGTGATGCGAGTCTCTTCGTCTTCGCTACGGATGTGAGATAGAGTTACGTAGTCGCTCAGTACTTTTTGGCCGCCAGTGTGGATAACACGTGCCGCAGCACCAACTTCTTCGTCAGAGAACGACGTTAGGTCTTCTTTTAGGAAGTCAATCAGGCGAGCTTCTTGTTGCATGATAGATAGAAGCTGCATTGCAGAATCCGTTGATGCTGTTGCTAGCTTAGATTCAACTTCAACTACTTTTTCGATAACTTTTTCTACTTCAACAACTTTCTCAACTTCTACGATCTTTTCAACCGGCTTTTCAACTTCAACAATTTTCTCTACTGGTTTTTCAACCACTTTCTCGACGACTTTAGATTTGCGAGATACAGCGATCAGCAGTAGTAAAACGCTTGATGCAGTTAGGCCTGCGTGAAGCATATCAAACGTTTGTGGGATAAGGTTTAAATCAAAGTTCATTGTGATTTCTCTTTAGATTGATTTAACGGTATATTCGCTTGTATAGATGAATATACTGGTCGGAAAGAAGAGTAACTTACCTTAGGGTAATCTAGTTTCTTTCAGGCTATAAATATGGGTAGATACTAGCATATTCAAGGTCTAAGAGCTTTATTTTATGTTTTTGATAACGAGTTTTTTTGGCGTGTTAGCTTGAAAAGTAATCGGGATTTGTTGGTTTAATCGCCACTAATGTCCGTGGTGTGTAAATAGTGTTAGTTCTATTCCA
Source organism: Vibrio fortis (assembly GCF_000695685.1). Lineage (GTDB taxonomy): Bacteria > Pseudomonadota > Gammaproteobacteria > Enterobacterales > Vibrionaceae > Vibrio > Vibrio fortis_A. The sequence goes on from NZ_JFFR01000002.1 coordinate 81,899, forward strand.
GAATCATCCCTAAAGGGGAATAGAGTCTATTATACTGTCGGTGTATAATTTCGAATCAATTAACATGTTTTGGAAGCTCTATGCCGCATACTATCGACCCTAGGACTGGGTTGAAAAAACGAACGCTCCCGTTAATTACTTTTTTCGTCACGTTTTTAATAACGGTTTTGTGTTTCGTCATCGTTGCCATAACTCAAAGTCGATCCTTAAAGGCCAACCTAAACAGTTTTGCTGATCATCAGACTTTGAGTTTGAAAGCTTTCATCGATAACGACGTTGCCTATATCGGCTCTGGTGCAAATTTCTTTTACTCCAATGATCCTCAACATTGGGACAAGTTCGATCGATTCGCAGAACAAACCATTAACGGCTCCAAAAGCCTTATTGGCCTGCAATGGATGCAAAAAGTCACTGCAGACGAAATGGAGCAATACACGGCGAAAATGAAATCGCTGAATCCCTCTTTTGAAATCTACACCATCCCTAAACACGGTCCTAAAACCTATGGCTATGTGCTAGAGGGTGAACCAGCGTTTATCGCGACCGACCTTTATCCAAATACAGAACCCAACAATCAAGTATTAGGGTTCTACTCCTCTCGTGACCGCTTTAGGCTCATCGTAGACAATATACGTGAGACTCGAGAAGCGAATATTTCAGATAAAGTACGACTACTGCAGGACGGTTTGAGTAGAGATTTACCTAAAACCGGTATGTTGGTGTACCACCCAGTATTTGATGGTCAAAGCGATGATTTGCTTGGCGTGGTGATTGGGGTAATTCGAACAACCTTCTATTTTGAAAACCTTTTAGCCTCAACCGTGGGTGATATGGATGTGTATGTGCGTGTTACGGATCATGGTTTTGAAGCGGAAGATGCCCCCCTGTTGTTTGAGTCAGAAGGCTTTGAAGGCGTCGATGGTCAGAGTATCACTAAGCATATTATGCTAACTAATCGACAGTGGACCATCGATTACAAGAGCAATTCTTACATCTCATTCAACGGCTATTTGGTACTGGCAGGTATCGCCATAGTCGGGACTATGATCTCGCTGCTGTTGGCGTACATTGTGAATTTACAAGTACGTGAGAAAGAACGGCTTTCTCAAATGCTTGATAAGTGCACGGAAGAGCTTCGTTTTCTGGCTAATCACGATAGCCTAACTGAGATATACAACCGACGTGCCTTTAATAAAATGCTCGATAAGGCCATAAGAGGTGGCACGCCGTTTAGCCTCATTGGGTTTGATATTGATAAGTTTAAAGTGATCAATGATGAATATGGTCACCCTGCCGGCGATGCTTTGTTGGTGCACGTAGTGAAACTGATTTCAACCAGTCTTAAATCAGGCGACAATTTATTCCGAGTTGGTGGGGATGAGTTTTGTATCCTTTCTAGTATTTCCGAGAGGGAGCAACTGTCGAGTTATCTAGACTGTATTCTAAATAAGGTGCGAGAAACCGTTTGTGAACACAAAGGTCAACAGCTTCATTGCACCTTGAGTATCGGCGCAACTATCCGCGTCAATGAGGGCATTGAAGAAACGCTTCAACTCGCCGACAGTATGCTCTATCAAAGTAAAGTCAACGGGCGAAACCAAGTGACGATTGCAGGTGATTTGAACACTTAGCTGCCTTGGGGTCGAGATCTTTAATAGGCTCAGGTACAATCCCTGCTTTAAAATTATAGACGAGAGAATTAGGCAACGTATGAATCACAATCGAGTAGTCTGTTTCGATTTGGAAATGTGCTGTTGGAACGAAGATGGAGTAGGAACAACCGGCGAGATCATTGAAGTAGGTCTGGCTGAGATTGATTTAGCTTCAGGAGAAATCGTTAAACGCGCGCAGTACTACGTTAAGCCTGAAAAAGATGAAGTCTCTCTGTTTTGTGCTGAACTAACCGGTATTACACCACGTAAAATCGAAAAGCAGGGCCGTCCATTGGCGTCTGTCGTTCAGTCGATGATCAAAAACTTCGGTGGTCCAAATAAGATTTATGCAGCTTGGGGGCGTGATGACCTGATCCTACACAAAGAGTGTATTGAGAAGGGGATCGAACCTCCGTTTACCGAGTTCTTGAATATCGCGACCTTGTATCGCATTCAACATCGTCTTAAAGACAAACGCATCGGTCACCGAGCCGCTCAAGAAGCGCAAAATATCGAGTGGGAAGGGCGTCAGCACTCAGGGTATGTCGATGCATACAATCTCGCCAAGCTAACGTTGACGATGCTTTAAAACTCAGTGTTACTCATTAGAAAAGCCATCATTACTCAATCAGTAATGATGGCTTTTTTCTTATTAGCTATTTGTTATGAGCTAGGCTAACGGCTCGATTACCACGTTTTAGATGGTGCTGGGTTGGAGTGCCAGTCGGTATGGGTAGCACCGCCACTTTCTACCCAAGGTGTAATGTCAGGATAAGCTTGGCTGGTGTCTGTTTTCTCGTATGGATGAGCCCAATTTGCAGGGATATCCAACGCCCAAGGTAGACCCGCCTGAGTTTGATAGAACTCGTTATTCTCAACAACACTGTCATCATCGCCTACGCCAAATATGCTGGTATTCGCAAGGTCGGTGTTCGGATAGTTCATTAGATGAATCTCTTTATTTCGAGAGCCCACTTTGAAAATGAACGGGTTGAACGCTTTTGGTGCCAAGCTGCTCATAGAGCCATCAATGACTAGTGATGCGCTGTAGTCTACCGCACTTCGGTTATCACCTGCCTCAGTGTTATAGAAGTTAGAAGAACCGTTGGCTGGCAACAGATCGCTCACACTATTAATCAGCACGAAGACCATCTCGCCGCTATGACCAGATTCAGGAGTTACTGTTGTGGTTACGCCGTCGATTGTACGAGTCAGTGTACCGACATCAGACGCTTCCAATCCAGCTAGAGATATGGCGAAACTGTTGTTGTCAGCGGCGCCACGCGCAACGGCTTGACCGTAGTAATCAAATCGGGTGATTTCATTGCTCGCGTTAGTGTAAACACCGTAAGCGTACCGAGTGACGAAATCGTTCAAGTCGTAATCGCCTTCATAAGGCCATAGATCTTCGTACGCTAATGTGTGCCAGCCGGTCGTTGGCGTGCGGCTGTAGAAGGCGATATTAGGATCGTTTGGCGCATAGTCGTTGGCGTCAGCAACACCGTCGCCATCGCTATCACCAATCTCTGGCCAACTGATTTCTGCAAAGTTACTGATTAGACCGTTAGAGTCAACGGCAGTCACTTGCACTTTCCAAAGCTCGCCATTTTCAGTTTGATTAGCTGGTAGAGTAGCGCCATTGTTGTCATTCTTGCCGACGAATTCATCGTCCACATAGAAGCCTTGTCCAACATCCACAAACCAACGATAGGTATAAGTGACTGAGTCACCGTCTGGGTCGGCAGGGCTTGGGCCTGTTACTGACACCACTAGTGGGTCATTATCGCCTAATCCACTACTGCGAGATAAGGTTGGGGTGAATGGAGGATCGTTCTCGATCTCAGTATAAGTTACCGTCAATAAGCTGTAGTCGAGCGTGGTTAACCAACCGTCACCATTAACATCGATATCTAGGTCTACGTTAATTAAACCGTCGTCCAATGAAGCAAGCGGTAGATCGAATACAGTAGTAGACCAGTTGTTGTTGGTACCTTGTAGAAAGCCAGGGTTGAGCATCGTGCCATCGACGGTAACACTGTCGTACTCACCATTTTCACCATGGTGTGCTTCAGAATCCACATCGTAGGCATAAATTGTCAATGTCGCAGAGGTTACTTGAGCTCCAGCCGGAATAGAGATGTCGTGTTGCCAAGAGTAATCTTCATTCTTATCACTGTAGATCGAAAAGCCGTACCCAGACGGTGCAACATAATGAGGAGAAGTACTGCTGGCATTAATCGTTTGAGTCACAGTAGTAGAGCCGTCCCCGTTATCGACGGTTTGGTTGTCTGAAGCCGCTGCAAAGACTTGATTGGAAAGGCTACACGCAGCGATGGAACCGGCAACAAGCAGTGATTTTTTCATGTTATCCATAATATTCACTCCTTAATCTGCGTCTAAAACGATGTTGCAGCTGACGTACAGGTCATCGGCAATGTCTGTCGAATTAACCTGAGAGATACACTCATTACCACGAACAAGCGCTACCAACTCAATGCCTTGCCATGTATCTAACAGGCTTAATGTATTAGTCAGCTGGCCTTCACTATTTGTCATCCCTGTATAAAAAGGTTGGGAATCGGTACCGTCACTGCTCATGCTATACAGTTTTACGATGTGAGCACCGCGGATCGCTGCCGCCTCTCCGTCACGCTGTGAAACATCACTGACAACATTAATAGTCAGGTCTCGAGAAGTTGAACCGCTCCATTCGAAAGAGCTCGGCACTGAAATATCTGAGAAACTCTGTGTTGCTGCAGGTGTTGATGTGCTGCCACCGCCTCCGCCGCCACCTCCCCCACATCCATGCAAGGTGAGAGCAACTGCTGTTGTTAATATTGTTGGAAGTAGCTTTCTCATGGTCGATTCCCTTTTGTCCCTAAAAGCCTAAATAGAGCAAAGAGGGTGCCAAAACTTAACCGTTTGAAAATAATAAGGTTTATTGGTTTTTGTTATTTTTGGGATAGGAGAGTGAGTGAATATATCAATATGAGAATCAAAATGATGGAACAGTGAATTGCAGAAGTTGTAGTTACGGATTTAGGTTTAGTTTTTGGGGGAAGGGGGGCGATTAACTTATCTATTTTTAATTAATATTAAACATCGACTCGTGGTCTTTTTATCGTCAAATCCTATGTTAAGTTTCTCTTGCTTTTACAAGGGAGTGAGTATGAAAGAAACGATAATCAGACAATCGTTAAAGCACACATTCGGTGCTTTGATGTTAACGATGAGCAGCTTGGCTGTGGCTAAGCCAGTAGTGTTAATCAATACGTTTGCTGTCGATGCGGCAAGCGAAGAGGTGACGCTTGAGTATTGGGAGGCTGCGAGAGATATCCTCGAGCAACAACCGGGGTATATATCGACTAAATTGCACCGTTCACTCGATGATGATGCGACTTACCGTTTTATCAACGTAGCGCAGTGGGAAAGCGAAGCCATGTTCAAAAGTGCTATAGCGAACATGAGAAAAGAGTTACCGCCAATGATGTTTCAAGGCGTATCTGCTGACCCTAACCTATACCAGATTATACGAGACTAAGAGATGACGTCGATGAGATATACAACCCCTCTGACTTTAGCTTTTTTTAGCTTATTTTTATCTTTTAATATTAATGCAGCGGCTTTTGGCGTTGCTGTTGCGTGGAAAACCGACGATGCTCAAGCGGTGTTTGACGCGATGCCCAATCAAAAGAAAGCCTTTGCGAATTTGATTGATGCAGGTTTAATTCACGATATGTTTGTGAGCGAGAGCTTCATCGGTGACAAGTCGTTTCCTATCATTAAGTTCGTGATGGAAGCCAACAGTGAGCAAGAAGTCCGAAATACGATAGGTAACTTACCACTGCAATATAAAGAGTTGGCAGAGATCACCGAGGTGCGAGAGATCGGGAACAAATGGCTAAGCACCGACGTTGCCTTCACCAATTACGCCGTAGAGCTGAGTTGGAAAAAGCCAGAAGATAAATTGCTGGTGGATAAGGTTATCGGTCGTGATCTACAGAAAATTGTTGATTGGAGTGCAACAAGCACCATTACCTCAGCGTATCTTTATAACAAAGACATTTCAGACTCAGCCGATGGTGAGACAAAGATGATTCGACCTGTTTACTCAATCGCGGTGCTCGCCAAAGATGAGGCGCACGCACGGCAAGTGGCGAATGAACTCGAAGCAGTTAAGCTAGGCTTTGCAGATATACATGTTAGCGAGCTCGGTTTTAAGCTAAAGCTTTGATTCAGAAATAATATTTGTAAATGTGCTAATCTATATTGATTGGCACATTCGTTTTTCTACTGTATGGACAATAATAAAATTACCTTAAATGACTTAGTGCTTGAGCTTGATACTTGCACCTTACGAAGCACGACTTCTTCTCACCAAGTTAACCTCTCTTATTCAGAGTGCCTGATCCTAAATCTCTTGTATAAAGAGTCCCCGAAGACCATTAAGCGTGATGTTTTGCTCGAACAGTGTTGGCCTGGAAAAATAGTCACCAGCAGCTCGTTAAATGTTGCCATTAAAAACCTTCGTAATGCGTTGATTACATTGGATGCACCATTCAAAGTCGTGACAGTGCAAAAAGAGGGCTACTGCATTCCAGCTCTTGATTCCTTAGCGTCTATTCCGACTACTGACGATACGGTAACTAAGGTAGAAACTCACGCTGAAGCGGCTGAGCTATCCGATACTCTCGAGTCCACCCAGAAAATGGTATTTGGAGTCGCTTTAGCATCGCTAGAGAAAGGAGCGCTCGGCTCTCTGGTGGCTATCGGGCTTTTAACCACCTTTTCTCAAATGGCATTCTTCATGAACCATGAAACCATTGCGGGGATAGAGGTCGTTCATGATGACATCAAAATCATCAAGAAAGACGAGACGCTTTTTGAAGAACTCTCGGAGCGAGGGGTAACTCGCGTGTACCTGCATGACAGAGGTGTGGGATGCAATAATATTCAAGCCGTTGCTTTAATGGATGGTCAGTGGGTTGAGATTACCTCTGAGTTTTTGTCACTTACTTGCCGCCAAGAGTCCTAGCATGAGACATTTTTTTCTACCAATTATCCTGGTTTCTGTTCTTATCTTATCGGTAGGGTTGGTTTCCGGTATGTCCACCAATAACGCTTATCAGTTTAAGGTGACTTATGATGGTCTAGGGTATGAAGAGCTGACACTGCGCCTCAGAAATGGTCGCTCAAAAATGCACTACATTGGCTACGACAGAGACGGAAAGGTGATTCAGGCAAAGCAGTTCTTTGGCGTTTTCCTGCGCTGGGGAGATCATTACTATTTCTACCAGACCGAACAAGATCAGGCGTCTAACCCTCAGACATTTAATGTAAAAAACCTATTTATTCAGGAGCTAGAGAATAAACGTAGTGTTTTGGTCTCAGACCAAAGAGGGCTGTTTATCCATAAAAATGGTGTCCCATTGGAGCTAAAGGGCATCTTTTACGGACGTTCCCTCTCTAGTGATTGATGTTCCCTCTTTAGTGATTATAGATATCAAGACTAACTCATTGTTGGGTTAGTCTTCGATGCAATTGGGATATTAGGTGGTGTTGTATGAGGGATTGCGACAAGGCTACTCTTCGCCAAGCACGCTCAGTTTTGTCTTAATGAAATCGCTGTGGTCCACATAAAGCAGTTCTGCGGTTTTGCGGATCACCGCATCTTCCATCGGATCGATTTCGCCATCAGCATGAGCCACTTCCCACATCGCCTTAATTAAGTCGATACGCACCGGTTGTGAAAGCTCTCTAAGCTGAGAAGTGAAATCATACAGAGACACAGATTGGTCAACCTGTGGCTGCGCTTTCTCAAGCAGTTGAGCAGCTTCTTCTTCTGTTAGACCTAGCAGGCGTTGGATCAACATGAGTTTGGCAGCTTGCTCTTTCTCATCGATTTCGTGGTCAGCACCAGCGACTTCACACAGTAGGCTCGCAATTGCAATATTGGGCGATGCCTTCGAGGTTTTGCTAAGGTCTTCACCTTCAATCAGTTGCTTGAACAGTGAAGTAAGAGAATTAAACATAATAAGCTCCAATCTACGAAACAGGACTAAGTTGCACGCTCAACTGAATTGATAACATTGAGATATAGGTTGAGCTAATACTATTAATATTGGGCTTACCTTGGTCAATCGCAAGTGGATTTACACTATGTTGACAAAACTATAGGTAGTTTGACGAGTCATTAGCCCTAATCAGGCTCTGGGAAACGAGTCACTTTACCATCGCCACTCAAGGTAGTGATTGAAATAGGTTTTCCCGATTCATCGAGCTTAAGTTCACCAATCGCGCTGCGGTTTGAAAGGCGATAGAAGTTCTGGTTGTCAGGGCTTCTCTTCTCGATTCTCAAACGCTTACGTTTGGTAAAGTAGTTAAGTATTGAACGCGGGCTATACAACAGGCGATCACATACGTCGCAGAACTTAAGCAGAGGTGCTGGGAACTCATTCTTGATACCGCTACAAGTGATCTGATAGATGTTCGGACTGTTTTTGCGATAACGCAGCTTGATGTCGTACGCAAAGGAGTAGTGCACATCGCCAGAAAGCACCACGAAGTTGGTCGGAGTCTTGGTGTGGGTGAAAATGCTGATCAGAGTGTTAGCACTACCTGGGTGGGCCATCCAGTTCTCTGCGTCAATGAGCAGCGGTTGGCCACAGGTAGTCATGATTTTCTGCAGTGCTTCGATAAACTTAACGCCAAACATCGGTGCGGCAGAGATAATGATTACCTTATCTTGGTGCATGAGTTGATGTTGGAACTCAATCAGAGCTTCCCAATCCATCAAGCCTGACGGTTTGTTCATGCGTGATTCTGAACGCCAACGACGAGTGCGAGTATCAAGCACAATCACCTTCGGTGACAGATCGATGGTGTAGTGCCAATCTTCAAAGCGACTTAAGTACTCGACGAACGCTTGGTGCGCTTGTTCACTGATCATTGGATGGTCGTTTTCAGTTTCGTTAGTGCTGCGAATTTCAAACACTGATTTAGCGTGTTCGATAAACACATCATTGAACTTCTCAGGCGCATTACCCCAACCTTGGCAAAGCCAGTAAGACGCGAGGCCATTACCAATCACTTGTGTCGCCAATTGGTTTTGCAATACCGCTTGTTCCCATCCGACGGTGAGATTCCAGTCATCGGTAACGTCATGATCGTCGAAGATCATGTAGGTCGGGATGTGTGCGAGCAAGCGTTGCACTTGCGGCAAACCTGCAATGAAGTCGTTAATAACCTCAGTTTCATCACGCCACTGTTGTTGCTCAAGTGGTGTTAGTTTTCTACCACCTTGTTCAAAGTTGTTTTCAATCAGACGCTCACGGTTAATGCACTGCCAAAGGGTAGGTGACCACACCAATAGGTACATAGCGACAAATTCAGACAATGTCACTAAGTGGTTTTCACAATCACGAGAACTGAAAATAGGCACCTTGCGGTTAGGGAACAGTTTGTCCAACAAAGAGTCTGACTGATTGTGATGCGGCAGATAGTGGTGGCGCTGGTAAAGGTGATATTCACTTTCAAACAGGGATTGGCTGTCATGAATATCATTAACCTGAGCGTCAGTCGGTAGACGCTCATCTGGCAGACCAAGCAGTTGGATTACTTGCCAAATGGCATCCAACATAGGGCCTGCTACATGGTCAGCGTAAATCTGGTCGCCACTCATCATCAGTAGGTCAGGACGCTCTTGAGGAGTCTGTGTTTCTACTTTGCTGTCAGCTGCGACCAAACTGTCTTTACTCGGATGATGCGGGTTGCGACAAGAGCCATGCAGAATGTAATTCGACTCTTCAGACACCACAAACTCAACGCGTTGGCGATTATTGTAAGTGAGATGTGGCGCTAGTGCTTTAAGCGTGCCTTGCTGAGTCTCGATATCGTACTCGAGTGGCGTATTGGTTGGAAATTCACCGTGAAGCTGGATAAGCGTTACCCAAGCTGAAACACCAATTCGCAAGCTTTGCTGCTCAGCCAACGTTGACTGATAAAACGCGTCATCTTGGTCGCGATGGTAAAGCGAAACCATACCTAAAAGCGGCTGACTGGTGACGACCCAGATGACAACCTCGTCTTTGGTCGTTTTACGCAGTATCGGGCCAGCAATAAGTAAGGGGAGTGTCTCAGGTGTCGAATGCTTCACAGTGTTCCTAAAATCGTGGTGGTGGACTATTCTTTAATTATATTAAGTCGTTATCTGGTTCGGGCGTCTCGAGTATTTCGATAACTTCCGAGCTAGAAAGTTCATGACCCATTAAAAATAGAGCCAGCATCGCGTCGGCTTTTGTTTTGGTATCTGAAGGAGCATCAAGTATTTGTTCGAGTTTTTCTCGGATCATGGTAACTTCGTGCTCCACAAAACCACGACCTTCTTCGTCTCCTTGCGTTTCTTCAGGAGCATTATCAAATTGAAGAAACAACAGATCACCATCAAGCGTGGTGTCGACTAGTCTTTCAGGTAACCAAGCCTCTCCCATGACAACGTCAGGATCGGCATCGCTCGGAAGCTGGTTTATAATGTTTTGTAATTCGGAAACTTTCACAATACTTTAAATTGACCATAGGGTGATCTTCATTGTAACGGTCAATGACGTTCAAACCTAAAGTTAGTTGACCAAAATCGGTCAAGAAATGTCTATTCGGTAGCAGAAATCGGCTCAACAGAGAAAAAACAGTAATGAAGAACAAATTAATAGCAACCATGGTTAGCTCGGGTGCGCTACTTAGCAGTGGTAATGCAGCAGCGATCGAAGAGCAGGAGTGGGGAATTGCCGCGATGTATCGAACGGCGAGTATTCCCTACGACACATCTGGTGGAGACCAAACGGTAAGCTCGTTTGTGCCGATGCTGTTTTTTAAGAATGATTATGTCTTTATCGATGGCACAGAAATGGGTGTCTATCTGCTCGAGTCAGACGACGAGAAGTGGCAGCTGAATGCAATTTCGCGCATGCGTTTCATCGATATTCCTGCATCTGAACAGAATGCAATTGAGGGTGATACCGCTGACTTTGGTGCGCAGCTTGCCTACCAACTGGACGAGCAATGGCGCTTAGAAACTGAGTTTATGAGCGATGATTCTTACCGTTTTCATGGCAACTTTAGAGCCAAAGGCTACTACGAAGTCGGCGACTGGGAGTTCACACCAAGTGCAACGCTGCGTTATAAGAGTGCCGATTTTAACACCGAGTATTACGAAGTTGGTGGGCAGTCGATTGGTGCCGGTGCCGATTTCAATGTGGGTATCGAAGCCAAATATCACGTTATTTCTAACTTGTACTTGCTTGGTTCTACGAGCGTTACTCGCTTAGATGATAACGCCTACGAATCGTCAATTGTTGAAGACCGCTACCAAGGTGAATTCTACGTCGGCTTTGGCTTCTTTAATGACAAAGAGAAAGCGCCAAAACCTCGACTTAGTAACCCAGCCTATCTTCGTGTGGCACACGGTTGGGCAACGCCATCGAACATCGGCGATATTATGAAGTTCAATCGCGAGAAAGATGAGTTCAATAACCAGCTGACCTCATTCTTCTACGGTCATCCACTGACGGATGAGATATTTGGTTTCCCGTTGGATATTTATCTAACGCCAGGTATCGTTCACCACTGGAGTTCAGAGGTTCAATCAAGCAGTACGGAATATGTGGTTGCGATTAAGGCTTACTACACCTTTAACTGGCCGACCCAATGGCGTTTTGGTGTCGCAGAAGGTATGTCATACATCGACTCAATTACTTACATTGAAGCGACGGAAATGGAACGTAAGGGCTACACCGCTAGTCATCTGTTGAACTACTTAGATTTCTCGTTTGATGTCAATGTAGGCGATCTGTTCGGCAAAAACGACCTCAACAATCTGTGGTTTGGTTACTCACTTCACCACCGTTCGGCTATCTTCGAAAACGCATCGCAGTTTGGTCGTATTAAAGGTGGCAGTAACTACAATACAATCTACTTCCAGTATGAGTTTTAAGCGGATTCTGTAACTCGACTTCAACAAAATAGATTCCTTTAAACGCCAACTTAGCATTACTGAGTTGGCGTTTTTTTGTGCGCAATCTGTTTTTGTTTTGCACAGAGTAAGCCTTCAAAGCGATACATTTCGTTTATTACTGCCGTGCTGTCACTTGTGCAAAGTTGATAGATCTCTCACATGTTTTAGCTTAAATGCTTAAAGGTTTAAGCAGTAATTTTCGATCGGACAATCCCGTAATCACAAAAGGTAAATGACCACATTGCTGATAATGTTACTCCGGTGGGAATATCCGTGGTGAAACGTTTATACATAAAGGTCGAAACGAGAAATGATTAAAAAAAGCCTTTTAGCTACCTGTACCCTCATGGCTAGCATGTCAACGTTCGCTGATGTCACCATCACCGAACTTACCGTTAACCCACAACTCTACCCAGTAGGATTTGAACAACATTTACAAAGAAATTTGGACTTCTTTGTTGATGGCGTAGGTGTAGATCAAAAAGCCAAAGTCCCATACGACACAATTTTCGTCGATAAAAATGGCCAAATTGAACACGCGTATTACGTCAATACAACAGAGATTGGTCTGTATCTAAACGTACTGGTTGAAGCGCACAAAAATGGCAATGCTGATGCGTTAGTGCGTATTCATGAAACCTTGGATGCACTTGCCGGTGCGCCGACTTGGAAAGGCCTATTTTATTGGCCTTATGACATCGAAGGTGATCAACTTAAACCAAACAAAGACGGCATTGTCCCTGCGGTAGATAACGCCAATTTAGCCTTTGCTCTTGCGGGTGTAGCGGGCGCTTATCTGGATTCAAAACAAGCCGATGAAAAGCAAGTCGTCGCTAAGGTTGAATCCATTCTTAACAGCCAAATAGACGGTTGGGCTGAGCTCTATGATGAGAGCCGAGGGCTACTGTACTCGGGCTGGTCAACAACCAAACAAGCACCATTGACTTACCACATTGATCGTAAAGCCAATGAAAGCCGACTCGCGCCAATCTGGGCTCACCTGATCACTCAGAACTCAGAAAACACAGTGCCAAAAACTGCGTTTAACAACATGGAGTTATACACGCAAGACTACTACCTAGATGGCAAGAAATACTCTCCAATGCTGACTTGGGATGGTGCGTATTTCCAAGGCATGCTTTCAATGATTTGGTTGGAAGAGCGTTCATTGATCCCTGATTTCTCGATGATCGAAGATATGACAGAGATCCAGAAGTACCACGCTATCAAACATCAAATTCCTTTCGTGTCGTCTGCAGCAACGGTTGACGATGGTTATGCGGCATTCGGTGTCCCAGAGCTATCAGAATCTAAGGTGCGTTTTAACAACACTGATATCGCTGGTGGTGATACCGGTACACCTCACGCACTAGCGCTTTCTTACATGGTGAACCCATTTGAAGCCGTTAGCTTGTTGAACACTGTGATCGACTACTACCCACAACTAGAAACCCCTTATGGCTGGTATGACGCGATTAACGGCAAAGGTGAAACGTCGACAAAAATCTTGTCTCTAGACCAAGGCATGTTTGTGGGTGCTTTCCTTTCACCGGCTATCAACCAAGACGTGCGTAAGTACTTAGAAAGCAAGAATTACTACGCAGCCATCGTTGATATGTACGAGACCTTTGAACCGAATAACAAATAGAAAGGAATTGAGTCGTGAATTTTGAAAAAGCAGTGAACGTTATTAAGACCGCGAGCATCATCCCGTTGATGGCGATGGTTATCCCTTCTTTCGCTTATGCTGACGAAGTGCAAGAGGAAGCACAAGAAGAGGCTGAGGTGGGTTTATGGAGTGACCACCAATACCGTGAGTTGATTCTGACCACTGAATCCGCAAAGAGCAGCAATGCTGCGCCTCGAACTCGCGCACTAACGGGTATTGAATACGAGCACATTGATAACGAAAACCAACCAAACGAAGAGCTTCTTCACTACATCTACGCTGACGGTTTCACGCGCGTGACCGACAACTTTAGCATGGGCTATGTATTTAAGGAGATACATCACAGCCGCGGAGGCGAGAGCACGGGTCAAAGTAACTATTCTGAAATCATTCCGAGCTTTTACTGGCGTCAAAATGACAATGTTGCTTACAACCTAATGTTGTCGTACGAAAAAACCATTGGCGAATGGCACTACGACAAGTACATGGCAAAACCGGGCATTGACCTTAGCTTTGGCCGTCACTTCTTACACCTAAGTGCGGAGCTAGGCTACAAAGATGAAAGACAAGGCCCAGGCAGCCGAGGCGCGTTCATTGAGTCTGAGCCTTTGTATCTTTACCGCTTAGATAACGGCATCAATATCGGAGCAAAGGTCATCTATGTTGAAGAACATAACGACTTCAACTACGTCGAGTTTGCCGTTAAGCCTTTGGTGCAGTTCAACTTTGATAACGGCAACTACCTAGAGCTGCGTTATGAGAGAGGTACGTTAGACATGGGGTCAGATCCAAATAACCGTGACCATTTTGACTATGATGTTTATGCGTTATACGCGGATTTACCAATCAATGAACACTTCTCCTTCTTGGCAGATATTCAGGTGAAAGATCGTCACGCGGATCCGGCACCTTGGACAGGAGACCAATTGGTTTGGTTCTCTAAAGTCGGGATTGTTTGGAAGTTCTAAAAACAACTTTAGTTATCGTGGGATTGCTAATCAGCTGAAACAAACGTGAATTTGACAATCCCACACCTCACCACTTGCACTATTGTTTGGATACACCGCGAAGGAAGGTGTGACCTAAATAGTGAACGCATTTACAGATAGGAATGCAGAATCATGGCGAAAGTAACGCTACAAAATGTAAACAAAGTCTATGACAACGGCTTCCACGCTATTCACGATGTGAGTTTAGACATCAAAGATGGTGAATTCATGGTGCTTGTTGGTCCATCTGGCTGTGCTAAATCCACGATGCTGAGAATGGTCGCGGGCTTGGAAAGCATTACTGATGGCCAGCTTGTGATTGGTGACCGTGAGTGTAATGACCTGCCACCAAAAGATCGTGGTATCGCGATGGTATTCCAGAACTACGCGCTGTACCCGCACATGACCGCTTACGAAAACTTAGCATTTGGTTTAGAAACGGCAAAAAAACCGAAAGCAGAAATCAAAGAACGTGTCACCAAAGCAGCCGAGCTTTTAGAAATCACCGACCTGCTAGATAGAAAACCAAAGCAGATGTCAGGTGGTCAGCGCCAACGTGTTGCCTTGGGACGCGCAATGGTACGCAACCCGGATGTGTTCTTATTCGACGAACCGCTATCCAACCTAGATGCCAAGTTACGAGTGTCGATGCGCCGCCGAATCATTCGCCTGCACAGCCAGCTTCAAGAATCAGGTAAGCCCGCAACCATGATCTATGTAACCCACGATCAGGTGGAAGCGATGACCATGGGAGACCGTGTCTGCATTCTTAACCAAGGTCGCATCATGCAAGTCGATACGCCGATGAATGTGTATCACAACCCAAAAAACAAGTTTGTTGCAGAGTTTATAGGCTCTCCAGCCATGAACATGCTTGAAGGCACCTTGTTAGAACAAAGCGGAAAAGTGTGCGTGCAACTCAATGAGCACACCATCGAGCTGTCGCAAGCACATCAAGAGAAAGCGAAAGAGTGGGTAGGGCACCGCGTTCACCTTGGTATTCGTCCAGAGCACTTGTCGGTATCTAATCAAGCGAATCAAAACACGCTACCGGCAAAAGTTGAGGCGAAAGAAGAGCTAGGGTCAGAAGTCTACTTACACGTCACCATCTTCGATAAACCAGTGGTTTGTAAGCTACTCGATACCGAGCAAACACCTGATGTCGGTACTCATTGCCACATTCAACTTCAAGTCGAGAAATGCCACGTCTTTGATGACGCTTCTCAAGAAAATATCCACTACACAGAATCAAAATAAGTTTGGAGTAAAGCTTTATGCACCACATTCAACCTGGATCACAAATGAGCGTTGGCAACGAAAGCCTAAACCTCACATTCAACGCAGATGGCGTACTAGGCGCAATTCGCAGTGATCGTTTAATGGTGTCTCTGTTCGATACGCCTGACTCAGAAATGGCTATCTCAAATGTATTCCTTCGCGTTAAGGGTGAGGGTAAATCAAATGTCACACCATTGCTTTTTTTTAATAACAAGATTGAAACGTTTAAGCAGAGCGATGGTTCACTACAGTGGGTAACAACAACGGAAGACTTTGAAGCTGTTGTGTCGATTAAAACGGCTGACCATACGTTTTTCTACGATGTGAGCATTACCAACCTCTCTTCACAGCCACTGACGTATGATCTGATTTACGGTCAAGACGTAGGTCTTGCGGATGAAGGCGCAGTGAAAACCAATGAACTGTACTGCTCTCAATACCTTGACCATCAAATCTTTGAAAACCAAATGGGTTACGTGGTTTGTAGCCGTCAGAACTTGCCTCAATCTTCAGGCAACCCGCGCATTCAATTGGGTTCTCTTTCACCTGTTGTTGGCTACAGCACCGATGGTTTCCAGTTCTTTGGTAAAGAGTTCAAGTTAACCGGTGAGGCCGTAGCATTGAACGCGCCTCAACTTGAAAACAAAAAATATCAATATGAGATGGGCTACATCGCGCTTCAAACTGAAGAAGTCACGCTTGCAGCAGACTCGTCTAAAGAAGTGGTTTTCTACGGCGTTGTCACTGCGGATTTCCCGAAATCAAATTCGGGCGAGCCTATTGAGCTGGAAGAGATTACAGCTAAGCACGCTCAACTAACGTTATCTGAAGAAATGGAACGTGAGCCCTTATCTTGCGTACACCAACCTAAAGGCGCGTACCTGCAGGGTGAAAAGCTGAGCACGAAAGAGATCACAGAGTTCTTCGGCGATGATCAAACGTTCGCAGACGTTAAAGACGGTGAACTGCTTTCATTCTTCTATGGCGACAACAAATACGTGACCTTGCCAGAAAAAGAGAAGCATCTAGAGCGTATGACAGGTCATGTGATTGCATCGGGTAATAACCAAGATTACCAGCAATCTATTATGAGCTCGACTCACTACATCAGCGGTGTTTTCAATTCACAGCTGACGCTGGGTAATACCTCATTCAATAAACTATTGGGTGTGTGCCGAAACCCACTAAACCAATTCACTCATGCAGGGCAAAGAGTATCGGTTGAAGTGGATGGAATCTACCGCGTATTGGGCATGCCTTCTGCTTACGAAACTGGCCAAAACTATTCGCGTTGGATCTATAAACTATTTGGTGGCTATCTAGAGATCGTTTCGTTCTCAAGTGCACAAAGCCCAATCATCCAGCTAGATATCACTAAGCACGGTATTGAGGCTCCGCTTTCAATTAAAGTGTCACATCAATTTGTTTTCGGTAACAACGAAGGTGAAGGCAGAGTCGAGATTGCAAGAGATGGCGAACTGTTCACTGTGACAGGCAAGAATGAACTGATTGATCAATTCATGCCGCAGCTGAGCTATGGCCTTGCAGTGTCAGGTATGGACGTAACGGCTGAAACGATCGGGCGTGCGGATTCGGACTCAGTAGAATATCTGGTACTTAACGGTTCCCTTGAAAGCCACTGTTCAATCGCGATTGGCGGTAAGACGGATGCGCTAAACACTACCGCACAGTTTATGGCGTTTGAGGCTGAACGCGAGCAATACCAAAAGGGTATTCAGTCCCTGAGCAAAGGCTTCAATGTTGATTTCAGTGAAGACAATGGAAACAGCCAGCGCATCAATACGTGTCTGAACTGGTTCACTCACAACGCCTTAGTTCACTACTCAACGCCACACGGCTTAGAGCAATACTCGGGCGCGGCATGGGGTACGCGTGATGTGTCTCAAGGCCCATTCGAACTGTTTATGTCGATGCAGGAATACGCAAAAGCAAAAGCGGTGCTTGAAGAGATCTACAGCCACCAATACCAAGAAACGGGCACTTGGCCTCAGTGGTTCATGTTCGATCAGTACGCGACTATCCAACAAGAAGAAGCGCATGGTGACATCGTAGTGTGGCCGCTCAAAGCTCTAGCTGACTACCTAAATACAACGGGCGACATGAGTATTCTGGATGTTGAACTGCCGTACACGCTAGCAGAAGAGGGCTTTATAAAGAGCGAAAGCCGCTTCACGTTAATGCACCACGTACAAACTCAAGTTCAGCATATGCTTGATAACCTTGTACCGGGTACATCGCTCTCTTGCTACGGTGATGGCGACTGGGACGATACGCTGCAACCAGCGAACCAATCACTGCGTGAGAACATGGTGAGTGGTTGGACAATTCCTCTCACGCTACAGGCGCTTAAAGGTATGTATCAAGCCCTTCAAGGCAGTGAACATCAAGACTACGCGGCTTCTTTGATGGAATTGGCCGACAAGATGGAAAGCGATTACCACCACTACTTGATTAAAGATGGCGTGATTGCGGGCTTTATCCATTTCGATCGCGATGAAGAGGGGAGCGTCAAACAAATTGAACACTTGCTGCATCCATCGGATCAAAAAACGGGCATCAACTACCGACTATTGCCAGCAAGCCGTTCAATCATTTCGGAAGTGTTTGATCCAGAAATGGCGAGCTCTCACATGGATATCATCAAGAAAAACCTTGTTCACCCTGACGGTGTTCGCTTGATGGACAAAATGGCCGAGTACAAAGCGGGTAAACAGAGCTACTTTAAGCGCGCAGAACTGGCAGCCAACCTTGGACGCGAAGTGGGCCTTCAATATTGTCACGCTCATATTCGATTCATCGAAGCGCTATGTAAGTTGGGTGATGCGGAAGCAGTATTCGACAACCTATATAAAATTATCCCAGTAGGTATTCAAGACCATGTACCAAATGCTGAGCTTCGTCAGTCGAACGCGTACTTCTCAAGTTCAGATGCGAAGTTCAACGACAGACCGACGGCTTACGACAACTTTGACCAAGTGAAGAACGGTGAGGTTGCGGTGAAAGGCGGCTGGAGAATCTACTCAAGTGGCCCAGGTATCTACGTGAACCAACTGATCTCTAACGTATTTGGTGTTCGATTCGCGCACAACGATCTCATTCTTGACCCAGTTATCTCACCGCGAGTTGGTCAAACGAAGATCCAGTTCGAGCTTGATGAGAAGCCAGTGACCTTGGTTATCGACTTGGTTGAAGGTTCACACACGCCAAAAGCAATCTCGATAAACGGTGAAACGGTGCCATTTGAACTGACTGAGAACCGCTACCGCTCTGGTGGTGCGAAGATCTCACGCGAGTGGTTACTTCAGAGATTGAGTAGTGAAGAAAACACCCTTCATATTTCCCTTTAATAATCTGTTGGGCTCAGCGATGGGCCCAACCCAAAAGGCTGAGTATGAGAAAAGTGCAAGGTGTGAAGAACTGGGATCTTAAAGGAAAGAAGTGAAATGAAAGTGACCATTAAAGACGTCGCTAAAAAAGCGAATGTCTCAATCGCAACCGTTTCGTACGCAATGAATGACTGCAATCGTGTCAGTGAAAAGACACGTCAGCATGTTCTCAATATTGCTCACGAGATGAACTATGTCGCTAACACCAATGCCAAGCAGTTGAAGCAACGCCGTAGCTATGCCATTGGCCTGTTTCTAAACAACTGGTTTGGCCCGATTTACAGCGAGCTTGTCAAAGGTATCGAGAAGGTCTGTCACCAACGTGGTTACGATCTTGTGGCTTGTAGTATGTACGGCAATGAAGATTCCACTGCTCATAAGTATATTCGAGACCGTGTCGTTGATGGCGCCGTGGTATTAACCAATTCATTTGATACCGAGTTTCTAAAGTCGGTCGCAGGTCCAGATTTCCCTATGGTGGTTCTAGACCGAGAATTAAGTGCTCCTGGTATCTACAACATCCTAATTGACAACTTTGGTGGTGCGTTCAGTGCAACCAAAGAGTTGGTGCTTAAGGGCTGCAAAGATATCTACTTCTTCACTGGGCCAGAAGACTCATACGATAGCAAGAAGCGACTGGATGGCTACATCTCAGCGTTGGGCTATTTCAATATGCCGGTCAAAAACCATCATTTGATTAAAAGCGATTTCACAGAAAAAACCGCGTACAAGCAGATGAAGGAATTATTGGAGCAAGGGCGCAGACCCGACGCCGTATTTGCGGCCAATGATGAAATGGCAATTGGCATTATTCGCGCAGCGAAGCGTTATGAAATAGACATCCCGAGTGAAATGAAGCTCGTCGGTTTCGACAATATAAGAATGGCAGAGTTAATGATTCCGAGTTTAACCACCGTTACCCATGAGAAAGAGGGGATGGGGGAGCTCGCAGCATCAACGCTTATCAATGCGCTTGATGAAAAAGCCAAAGAATCAAAAGCACTAACGATTTTGCCAACCTCATTAATTTTACGTGAAACTCTGTAGGATAGTTATGAAAAAGTGGTTGATTGGATGTGTGCTTGCGCTGAGTTCGCAAGTGTCACTCGCAGAAAATACCCGTATCGAAGTCATGACCCCAGTGGGTAACTACATGGACTTTGTCCGTTCTGAGTTAGTTCCTGAGTTCAAAAAAAGATATCCCAACGTAGACGTAGTCGTATCAAACGATGAAAACCTAGAAACCCGCATGGCAGCAGGTGATGTGCCAAATCTGTATGCAGGTGTGTTTGGTTACCAACCCGCGAAATACGCGAAGATGGGTAAGCTCGCTTACTTAGAGCAGTTCGAAGGATTCAATGCGATGGAGGACAGGATCGATCCTGTATTCATGCAGAAAAATTACGGTCGAAACTACTACATCCCTTGGAATGCAACAACGACGCTGATGCTCTACAACAAAGAGCTGTTCATTGAAGCGGGTTTAGATCCAGAGAACCCACCTCAAACCTGGGATGAATTTTTACACGCGGCAGAAAAGATCAGTCAACTGCCTCCTAGAGCAGATGGTAGCCCTGTGTACGGCACCGTGTTCTGGAACGAAGCGTTGTCGTGGGGGAGTTGGTACTGGAGCATGCTGGCTCAGATGTACTACAACTTCAACGACGGCCAATACGGCTTGCTTAATCGTTTCGGTACCAACCCTATCTTTGATAGAGAAGAAGCGAATCTAGCTCTGTTCTTTGAAACCATGGCTAAAGCTCAGCAGTATGCTCCGCTGACCATGGAGAAGAACTTCTTCTCACGCACCATCGGTATGTGGCCACAGTTTGGTTTTGGCTGGAAAGCTAACCTAACCGAAGCCGCAGGTAAACCAATGGTGGTAGGTGAAGATGTTGGACTAGCATCGATTCCGACGCTGAACAAAGGCGACACGTCATATTCCACACTAGATGGTCGCGCTCTGATGATCTTCAAAAACAGCGTAGAGAAAGAGCAGCTGTCGTGGGCGTTCTTAGAGCTGATGATGGAAGACGAGTTCAACCACAAAGCCAATATGGCGCTGGGTCAACTGCCAACACTGATCTCGCTAAAAGACCGACCTTACTACAACACGCCAGAAGCTAAGCCATTTGTTGAACAACTACCAAATGCAAAATTGAATGAACCTTTTGCGCTGTCATCCGACATGGCTGGCGTCATTCTTGAGCAGTATTCAAAGGCAGTGGTTAAGCGCGATGTCTCTGCTGAGGAAGCGGTAGAAGCGGCGGCGCAGCAAGCTGAAAAACTCATTAACGAATAGTGTGATAGGTCTAAGTGAAACTATGAAAAAAGATAACCTCATAACCGGCTACCTGTTCCTTGCACCTTGGATTGTGTACTTCGCGGTCTTTTTGATTTACCCGTTCTTCTTGTCATTTGAGAGCAGCTTTCTGAGCGTAAACATCCTGATGCCAGAGAACACTAAGTTCATCGGTTTAACCAACTGGATAACCGTGATAACGGACTTCTTGTTCTGGAAGTCACTGTTCAATGTTGTGTTTAACCAAGTCATCTTCGTCTCGTTGAGCTTCGTGATTGGACTGGGTTTGGCGTTGCTTCTCAATGAGATTAAGTTCTTATCGAGCATGTTCCGCACCATCATGTTTATTCCAGTAGTGACCTCAATTACCGTGGCGATGATCATTTTCGACTTCGTGTCTGGTCCTTCAGGTCCAATTCAAGACACCATGGTGGGTGCCAACCTTCTCTCAGAGCCGGTGTTCTGGAAGTTTGAAGAGTGGTTACCGATGCCTGTGATTGCGGTGTTCAGTGCATGGAAGTGGTTTGGTGTTCAAATGATCATCTTCCTTGGTGGTATCGCCAGTATAGACAAATCTCTCTTCGAAGCCGCTGACATTGATGGTGCATCGTGGTGGCGTAAGACCAAGAAAATTACTCTGCCGATGATCATGCCTCAGATCGTGTTCGTGATGACAATGAACATCATCAATGGCCTGCAGATGTTTATCGAAGTGTTCATGAATTTCGACTTAAACGGCGGCCCTTACCAATCGGCACTCACACCTGTGCTCTACCTCTACCAAACCGGTTTTGAGCAGATGAAGATGGGTGAAGCTTCAACCATTGGCTTAATGCTCGCTTGCGTAATTTACCTGCTGACGATGATGCAGTTAAAAATCACCAGTAAGGAAGACTAATCATGAATGCTGATACGAAAAAAAACCTACTGATTTACGGCACACTTCTGGTTGCCACTCTTATTGTGTTGTATCCGTTCTTCTACATGGTGATCAACTCATTTAAGACCGGCCCAGAGATCATGCACAGCCCAAACAGCTTACCAAAAGAGTGGTCGCTTGCTGGCTACATCAAGGTGTTTGACTCAGTGAACTTAGGGAGAGTGTTCTTCAACACCATCTTCATCTCGGTCACTGTCACGGTACTGAATACACTGTTCTCATCGATGGTCGCGTATTCGATTGTTAAGACCAACTTACCTGGCCGCGAGTTTTGGCTGAAAGTGATTCTTGGTTCGATGATGATTCCAGCGATTCTGTTCACTATCCCGACTTACATGATGATGTATGAGTGGAATTGGATTAACACCTATCGCGTGCTGATCATTCCGGGTGCCATCAGTGCATACAACATCTTCTTGATGGTTCAGTTCATGAAGCAGATAGACAACGCCTACTTGGAAGCGGCTCGAATTGATGGCGCAAGTGAGATGCGTATCTTCTTCAAAATCATTCTGCCGATGATGCGTCCTGCTTTGGCAACGGTCGGTATCCTTACCTTCATGGGGGCATGGAATGACTTTATGGGGCCGTTACTTTACGTACGTGACGACTCTCTGATGACGCTGCAGCTTGCTCTGTACAACTTTAAAACTGAAGTACCGGGAACCAATCTAGAGCAACTGTGGGCGATGACCACCATGATTGCGGTTCCTGTTGTGATTGTCTTTTTCTGCCTACAGAAGAACTTCATCAAGGCATTTACTGGCGTAGGGGTTAAGTAATGAAAGTATCGACAGGATATAAATTATTAGCGCTGGCCTCGGTTATTTTAATCGCCTACGGTTCAGCGTGGTTGAAAGCCTACTCACTATCTGAAAACTACTTTGCTTACGCAGAGCAGCAATACGAGCAAGGTGAGTTAGTGACTGCATTAAAAGGGATGAACAAACTCGAACTCAGAATTGAAGATGAGTATTTGGGAGGCTATCAGCAGGTGATTGAAACTTGGCGTAACGCAACGCTTGGTCCTAAGCCAGACGCTTACTATCAGTCGTTGGATAAACCTGCACTGATCATTGAGCAGCTTAACGAACAGCAGTTAATGGAGTTTATCGAGATCTACGTTCAGCTTGATTCTCGCTATGTGCCAACGGCGGCCGACCAACTGCGACGCTTAGCGAAGCAATCTGGTAATGATGCGTTGTACCAAGAGATGACTGAGTTTCTAACCGAAGCTTTCCCGCGTTACAAAATGAAAGAGATCTAATTGATGGCTCTATACAAAGACAGCTCTGCGAGTTACCAAACCAGAGCGCAAGATTTACTGTCTCAGATGACGCTTGCCGAGAAAGTGGGTCAGCTTTGCCAATCGCCAATGCTGGATTATGACGACAACAAGCAAGAGTATTTGATGAAAGTGGAGCAGGGTGCGTATGGCTCACGCATCCTTGCTGACACGGCATGGGCGGGTAATGCGCCGGGTGAATCGGTTGATCCGCACCAGCTGAATGAGATCCAAAAGGTGGCGATGGAAAAAAGCCGCCTTGGGATTCCCATCATATTTGCTCGCGATGTGATTTATGGCCAAAAGACAGTGCTGCCCATTCCTCTGGCTCAAGCATGTTCTTGGAACCCAACACTGGTTGAAGACGCTTACGAGTGCATTGCGGCTGAAGCGGCCTCGTTGGGCATCAACTGGACCTTTGCGCCTATGCTCGACATTGTTCGAGATCCTCGCTGGGGGCGAGTGATTGAGAGCTCTGGTGAAGACCCATACTTAACCAGTCAGTTTGCAAAGTCTGTGGTGAAAGGCTTTCAAGGTGACGACCCTTCACAACCGAATAAGCTGGTGGCCTGCGCCAAACACTTTGTAGGCTATGGAGCATCAGAAGGTGGTCGCGATTACGACACGACGGAATTGAGCGATAACACCTTGCACAATGTACACTTGCCGCCGTTTGCCGCAGCAGTGAAAGCAGGTGTTGCAACCATGATGTCTGGATTTAACGACCTTGGGGGTACACCAGTAACTGGCTCTCGTCCATTGATTCGAGACTGGCTCAAAGGCGAGCATAAGTTTGATGGCATGGTCGTCAGTGATTGGGGATCTATTTCCGATCTGGAATACTTCCAAGTTGCCAAAGACCCATCGGCTGCGGCATTAAAGGCGTTGGGTGCGGGTGTGGATATGGCGATGACGCACGAAGCATACGAAGATACCCTTGAAGAGCTGGTGAAGAACAATCCAAGCTTGCAAGAAAATCTTGATGAAGCTGTCTACCGCGTGCTGTTAACTAAGTTCCGCGCTGGGCTGTTTGAACGACCATACATCGACCCTGAACTGCATAACAGCGTGCTAGGTCTCGAAGAACATAAGCGTAAAGCGTTAGCTCTTGCTGAAGAGAGTATGGTACTGCTTAAAAACGACGGTGACTTGCTACCTTTAAATTCACAAGGTTTAACCGTTGCTGTGATTGGCCCTCATGCTCACTCACAGAGGCAGCACCTTGGTTCTTGGTGTTTAGATGGTAATGCGGATGACGTTGCTACGATTGCCGATGGCATCCAAGCAGCAGCGCCAGAGAACACCATAATTACTGACTCAAGCGCATTCAGTGATGACATGATTGAGTGTGCGCATCGAAGTGATGTAGTCGTGCTGTGTGTCGGTGAAAGCCATCGTCGAACGGGAGAAGCGCGCAACATCGCCGAGCTTGTGCTGCCACCGGGCCAAGAAGAACTGATTGAGGCCATTGGCAAAACGGGTAAACCTCTGATTGTGGTTCAGTGTACAGGCAGACCTGTACCGTCACCTAAGATAGAGCAATACGCCCAGTCACTGGTTTATGCATGGCAAAGCGGCACAGAGACAGGAAATGCGGTCGGTAACCTATTGTTTGGTCACAGTAATCCGAGTGGCAAGCTCACCATGACAGTACCAAGAAGCACAGGGCAAATCCCTATGTATTACGGCCGCAAGCCGATTGGTAAAATGCGAGCGTATCAAGAGTACATGCCATATAAGAATGAGCAAGATACACCGCTTTACCCATTCGGTTTCGGCTTAAGCTACTCGCAGTTTGAGTATGAGAAATTGACGGCGGTGACGCCTGAAATTACAGAGAACGAGAACCTAATTGTTGGGGTTGAAGTTGAAAATACCTCTGCGATTGCTGGGCAAGAAATTGTGCAGTGCTATATCTCTCGCAAAGTCTCTTCAACGACTCGTCCACAGAGAGAGCTGAAAGCCTTTGCTAAGTGCCATTTAGAAGGACATGAGCGCAAAACCGTGAGGCTTGAGATTGAGGCAGATGAGCTAAAATTTTACGGTAGCCAACAATGCTTTATGTACGAAAAGGGTGAAGTGGATGTGTATGTCGGTGGAAGTAGCCTAGCGACAGACAAGGTTATTGTGACTCTGAAATAATCCAAACATGCGTTAGTCAATTCAAATAGAAAACAAAAGAGTCCCCTTTAAGCTTCTGCACATAAGGGGGCTCTTTTTACATCTATCAAACGGACGCTAATGCTTGTTGCGTCGGCTTAGTTTAAGCCAGTTCAGCCAGTTTGCTCTGTGCTTCTGAGATGCCTTTTGCTGCTGCGTCTTCACCCATGTTTAGTGCTTCTGCGTAAACAAATTCCACATCTGTGATGCCAACGAAGCCAAGTACTGTGCGTAGGTAAGGTGTCACGCTGTCAGTCGCTGCGTCTTTGTGGACGCCACCACGAGTCGTTACTACGATCGCTTTCTTACCTTCGATTAGACCTTTCACGCCGTTCTCTGTGTAAGTGAACGTCACGCCAGCACGAGCAATTAGGTCAATCCAGTTTTTCAGCTGAGTTGGGATAGTGAAGTTGTACATAGGTGCAGCAATCACTAGCGTATCTGCCGCTTTAATCTCTTCGATTAGCGTATCAGATAGGTCAACAATGGCTTGCTGGTCTTGAGAAAGATCTTCCGTTGCGCGAAGCGCAGTTGCTACTGAAAAGTCCAACACTGGAAGTGGATTTGCAGCTAGGTCGCGAACAGTCAGTTTATCTTGGTCTACATTTTTGACGAACTCTTCAACCAGTTTAGTTGATTGAGAGTAATCGCCTAGGATGCTTGATTTTAGGGCTAATACACGAGACATAATGGTTTTCCTTGAATAAGTGCTTTTTGTTATGTGATGCATTATAGGAGAACAAAGAAAGCCTAAAAGGCGATAGATTCGCTTAAGTTGTTCGAAAAAATTGAATGACTCTAGAAGGGAGCATTTCGTTAGGTGCTTTCCGTTATCTTGTTCTAGCCCTTATGTGCTACAATTCGCAAAGTTTTATGTAATGAAAAGAATAGGACACGCTTTGACTTCGTCTCCGGAAAAAGCAGATAAGAATCAAGACGCCGCACGTTCGGACGCGGCAGACAATAATTCTGCTTCTCAGGCTAAGGCCTCCCAAAATACACCTGCCTCTCTTCGTAAAGCGCTCAAAGAATGTATGATGCGCGATCGCTTCCGTCTGAGTAAGCGAATTGCAGGTGCTAGCCGAATTAAAAACGAGAAATCGAAACACGCCGTCTTTGATGAGATTGCACTAGATATTGCCCAGTCGATGATGACGGCAACCCAGCGCGCTGCGCAAAAGCCAACCATCGAATACCCAGAAATCCTGCCAGTAAGCCAAAAGCGTGACGATATCGCTAAGGCAATTGAAGAGAACCAAGTGGTGATCGTAGCGGGTGAAACGGGTTCAGGTAAAACAACTCAACTTCCTAAGATCTGTTCTGAGCTTGGACGCGGTCGCTATGGCCTGATTGGTCATACTCAGCCACGTCGTCTAGCTGCTCGCTCTGTAGCGAACCGCATTGCTGAAGAGATGGAAACCCAACTGGGTGAGTTTGTGGGTTATAAGGTTCGATTTAACGATCAAATCTCGGACAACACACAAATCAAACTGATGACCGACGGTATTCTACTGGCGGAGATTCAGCACGACCGTTATCTCAACCAGTACGACACCATCATTATCGATGAAGCGCACGAACGCAGCTTGAACATCGACTTCATCATGGGTTACTTGAAAGAGTTGCTACCAAAGCGTCCTGATCTGAAAGTGATCATCACGTCGGCAACCATCGATCCTGAGCGTTTCTCTAAGCACTTCAATAATGCGCCAATCATTGAAGTATCAGGTCGTACTTACCCAGTAGAAACTCGCTACCGCCCACTGGGTGGTGAAGACAGTGATTCTGATCGCGACCAAATGGAAGGTATCTTCGAAGCGGTTGATGAGCTGTGCGATGAAGGCTTAGGTGACATCCTGATCTTCATGAATGGTGAGCGTGAGATTCGTGATACCGCAGATGCGCTAAGTAAGCGTAACCTGCGTGACACTGAAATCGTGCCGCTGTATGCACGTTTATCAGCGGGTGAGCAGAACCGCATCTTCCAATCGCACACGGGTC
Source organism: Vibrio fortis (assembly GCF_000695685.1). Classification (GTDB taxonomy): domain Bacteria; phylum Pseudomonadota; class Gammaproteobacteria; order Enterobacterales; family Vibrionaceae; genus Vibrio; species Vibrio fortis_A. The sequence goes on from NZ_JFFR01000002.1 coordinate 109,591, forward strand.
GTCGAATTGTACTGGCAACCAACGTAGCGGAAACCTCGCTAACGGTTCCGGGTATCAAGTACGTAATCGACCCAGGTACGGCACGTATCAGCCGCTATAGCTACCGTACTAAGGTACAGCGCCTACCGATTGAGCCTGTGTCTCAAGCGAGTGCTAACCAGCGTAAAGGTCGTTGTGGTCGTGTGGCTGAAGGTATCTGTATTCGTCTTTACTCAGAGGAAGATTTCGAATCACGTCCAGAGTTTACTGATCCTGAGATTCTGCGTACCAACCTTGCGTCGGTAATCCTGCAGATGACGGCTCTTGGTCTAGGCGATATCCAAGCTTTCCCATTTGTAGAAGCGCCAGATAAGCGCAACATCCAAGATGGTGTAAGACTGCTTGAAGAGCTAGGTGCGATTGCATCGGGCAAACCAAACAGCAAGAACAAGAACCAAGGCGACGATACTAAGAAGCTAACGGCTATTGGTCGCAAGCTATCTAAGCTGCCAATCGACCCGCGTTTAGCGCGTATGGTGATTGAAGCTCCCAACAATCGCTGTTTGCATGAAGTGATGGTTATTGCGTCTGCACTTTCAATCCAAGACCCGCGTGAGCGTCCATCAGACAAACAGCAATCGTCCGACGACAAGCACAAGCGTTTCTTCGATAAAGACTCAGATTTCATCACCTTCGTAAACCTGTGGGACTACATCAAGAAGCAACAAAAAGCGCTATCGAGCAATCAGTTCCGCAAACAGTGTAAGCAAGATTACCTGAACTACCTGCGTATTCGTGAGTGGCAAGATGTTTACTTCCAGATCCATCAAGCGATGCGTGAGTTAGATACCAAGCTTAACGACGAACCGGGTAGCTACGAAGGCATTCACCAGTCGCTGCTATCGGGCTTGCTATCGCACGTTGGTATGAAAGACCAAGAGAAGAACGAGTACCAAGGTGCACGTAACGCTCGCTTCCATATCTTCCCTGCGTCTGGCCTGTTTAAGAAGCAGCCTAAGTGGATCATGTCCGCTGAGCTGGTGGAAACCTCAAAACTATGGGGTCGTATCATTGCCAAGATTCAACCAGAGTGGATTGAGCCGTTAGCTAAGCACCTAATTAAGCGCAGCTACAGCGAACCTCATTGGTCGAAGAAACAAGCCGCGGTTATGGCGCACGAGAAAGTGATGCTTTACGGCATTCCAATCGTACCTAAGCGTCTAGTGAACTACGGTTCGATTGACCCAACTGTCAGCCGTGAGTTGTTTGTACGCAGTGCATTGGTTGAAGGTGAGTGGGAAACTAAACACGCTTTCTTCAAACAGAACCGTAAGCTTCTACAAGAAGTGGAAGAGCTAGAGCATAAATCGCGTCGTCGTGACATCTTGATTGATGACGATGAGCTGTTTGAGTTCTACGACCAGCGTGTTGGTGAAGAGGTAGTTTCTGGCCGTCACTTCGATACGTGGTGGAAGAAAACCAGCAAACAGACGCCTGAACTACTGAACTTCGAGAAATCGATGCTGTTTCGTGGCGATGCGAGCCACGTTACTGACTTAGATTACCCGAACTTCTGGCACCAAAATGGTTTGAAGCTAAAACTGAGCTATCAATTTGAGCCGGGCGATGATAACGATGGTGTGACGGTTCACGTACCACTGCCGATTCTGAACCAAGTAGAGCAGAGTGGCTTTGATTGGCAGATCCCGGGATTACGTCAAGAACTTGTCATTAGCCTTATCAAATCGCTACCTAAGACGTTACGACGTAACTTTGTGCCCGCGCCAAACTATGCAGATGCATTCCTTGCGCGAGTAACACCACTTGAAGCGCCGCTACTCGATTCTCTAGAGAAAGAGCTACGCCGTATGACAGGTGTCGAAGTAGTACGTGATGATTGGAAACTTGACCAGATCCCTGAGCACTTAAAAGTGACATTCCGAGCGGTTGACCACCGTCGTCGTAAGCTGAAAGAGCACAAAGATCTGCACGAGTTGAAAGAGAGCTTGAAAGACAAGGTTCAAGAAACGCTTTCTAAAGTGGCTGACGACGATATCGAGCAGCAGAACCTTCACACGTGGAGCTTTGGCGAACTGCCGAAGGTGTATCAACAAAAACGTGGCGGTTATGACGTAAAAGCCTTCCCTGCATTAGTGGATACCAAAGACAGCGTAGAGATCAAACTGTTCGAAACTGAGCAAGAGCAGATCTCAGCAATGAAGGCGGGTCAGCGTCGTCTGATCTTGCTTAACGTGCCATCGCCGATTAAGTACCTACACTCGAACCTGCCAAACAAATCTAAGTTAGGTCTGTACTTCAACCCTTACGGTAAAGTCCTTGATTTGATTGATGATTGTATCGCTTGTGGTATCGATAAGCTTATCGAAGAGAAGGGCGGTTTGGTTTGGGAACCAGAGCAGTTTGAAGCATTGAAAGAGCACGTTCGTGCAGAGCTTGGTGATACGGTTGTCGAGATCGCTCAGCAAGTTGAAACCATTCTAACGACAGCGTTCAACATCAACAAAAAGCTGAAAGGGCGTGTTGATCTATCGATGGCATTTGCCTTGTCGGATATCAAAGCGCAGATAGAAGGGTTAATATTCAAGGGCTTTGCGACTGAGTGTGGTTGGAAGCGTTTGCCGGACATTCTGCGCTACATGCGCGCAATTGAGCGTCGTATGGAGAAACTGCCGATTGATCCGAACAAAGACCGCCTACACATGATTAAAGTCGAATCAGTAATGAGCGATTACAAAGAGTTACTGAATAAGGTGCCAAAAGGGATCGCGGTTCCAGAAAATGTCAAAGAGGTGCGTTGGATGATAGAAGAGCTTCGTGTAAGCTTCTTCGCACAGCAACTTGGCACGCCGTACCCAGTATCGGATAAGCGTGTTAAAAACGCTATCGATGCTTGTTAAGGATTGAGCGAGACAATCGAGCAAGGTTCAGGTATGAATCTTGCTTATTTTCTTGTTAATTGGATAGTAATTACAAAAAGACGTTTTAGTGGCAATCATTTACCGCTTAAGCGTCGCTAGGACGAGAAGGTCAAGTATGAAAAAAACGTTATTAGCGCTAGCTCTGCTAGGTGCATCTTCAACAGCGATGGCTGATTCATGGTTATACGGTGGCGTAATGGGTGGTCAAAACTCACTAGGCAACGAAGAAGAAACGGCTGTTGGTATCCACGTGGGTACAGGTATTCTACCTATCATCGGTGTAGAGGCAGGTTACTGGGATCTAGGTTCTTTCGATAGCGTTAAGTACGGTAACCGTGACGTTAAGAACATGGATGCAAGCACTGCATACCTAGCTATTAAGCCAAGCATCGACTTCGGCCCTCTACACGTTTACGCGAAAGGCGGTCTGCACTCTTACGAGCTGAAGGGCGATTCTTTCAAGCAAGACGACGTTGATATCATGTACGGTGTTGGTGCAGAGTACTTCATCTTTGGTCCAGTATCTGTTGGTGCAAGCTACCAGAACTTCAAGATGAAAGATGATGACTCAGGTGTATTCACGCTAAACGCGACAATCCACCTACTGTAAGATTTTTCTAAAGCAGTGAGTCGTCATTTTGGCGCTTTCGATTTGAATCGCACCAAAAACAACGAATTAATAAAAACGCCAGCGTAATTGCTGGCGTTTTTGTATTTGGGCTTTGACTAGCTCTATCATAACTAACTAGTTTAGCGAGACTTTTTACTGTCTAGAATCTGTTGGATTCTCGGGTTCAGCGCTTTACCGTGCTTCTCTTCATACTCTTCACGTTTCAAGTCGTTGAGGTTCTTCACTGAGTTCGCAGCCAACAAATGTTGTGGCAGTTCAGTATGAAGCATGCCTTTCTCATCAAGTCTTTTCGCTTCCAAGTAGTACTTCTTGAATAGAGCATCAAGCTTGTTTTCAGCTGTGCGTTTCAAGTCGTAGAGTTTGTTCTGAATTAGCCACTTTTCAATTGGGTTGATTGCCGTGCGAGAAAGTACGCGAATGCGGCTATCCAATAGCTCTTCTTCTGTCAGTGAATCTTTTAGGATCCACAGCTCACCCATTTGTGGTGGCCAGCTGTTACCCAATTGAATACGCTCATGACAGTGCATCAGCACGCGGTTTAAGCCGTCAGAGTCGATGGTATTCGCGAACTCAATGAACTTACCGCTTGGCTCACTACCGTATTGGTATTCCCATTGCGTTTCATACACGCTTAGAAATGAACCGAATACATGGATACACCAGTCAGACAGTTCTAGCTCAGCCGGATCTTGGTCAACGACGGGTACTTGCTGATTTGAGCCAGTATTGGACTCAACAGCAGGTACCGATGGCGAAGCAGCGACCGGTAAAACTTCTGGAACAACAGCAGGCTCAGGATCAGAAAGTTGGCTTTTTGCCTTTCTGGATGAGTTGCTGCCTGAAGCGCTCAGATGGGCTAAGCTTTTGTCGATACCCATTTCCTTGAGTTTGTCCTGAAGTTCCTGAATATTGAGCGGTTTTCGGTTGTTGTCTTTCATTTTGCTTCTCGTTTACTAGCCAGTACTGCAACTTAGATTCAATTCGAGATATTGGCATTAATTCATTGGCTTTGGCTTTGTACCAAAGGACAAACTTCTTCCATATTAGATTATGGTCACCGGACAATCCGGAAAACTTAAACGCACGTTCAGCCCACGATGGAATGTTCTCTTCATCCAGATCGTGAGTTGAAATTGTGTTGCCATTCATTCCACCGCGGCTTTGTGGGCGAGCGGAAGTCGACATCACTTGCATTGGCGCTGGAGCAGGCTGATATTTCGGCGCTGGAGCAGGCTGATATTTCGGTGCAGGTGCAGGTGCAGGTGCAGGTGAATAAACTGGAATGGAGTTGACCTGTTGTGCAGGTTGCTCTTGTTCCAGCAGCATCTTAAACACGTGAATCTCTTGGTTGTCTCTGCGCTCGACTTTCACTTTGTCTAGCCAACCATTGTCGACTAGGGCTTTTAAGCAGTCTGCTAATCCGAAAACGGATAGAGCCGTCAGCGTAGAAGCCTTGTTAAGCTCAATCGTTGCGTAGCCTTCATCATCGGCATTGTCTGCGAGTAAAAGCATCACCAACTTTTCAGCTGGGCTGCTGGTATTAATTTTCCAAGTAAGATAGGTAAATTTAGCGCTCAAAATGATGCTCTTGATAAAGTACAACTCATGTTCCCATTGTAAGCCACCCACACCGGAATTTATAGCAACTTCAGCTAAATCAATGTCAGCTAAACAAATATTAAGCATTGCTGAGTATTCAACACTCCACCTCTATTTCAAAATGACGCATTTCAGAATCATAACGACCTATTTAAGAACCATAACGGACCAAGAGTGAACAGTTCGTCACGTAAGGTATTGAAAGTGTATGAACTTGATTGACTAATGGTTAGAAATGATTCATGAGTCGAATAAATTTATAAATGAGACTTGATTTGATCAATAGTTGAGCTATTATGACGATAAGTCAAAAATGACGAAGCGTCACAAAATGGCAGCGTACATGATTATGGGATTCATGTTATTATATTGAGTAGGAGTATTGTTTAATACAGACAAGGTTTAAAACAGGCCGCGTCTGTATACAGGCTGAGTTAAGGTACGGACTAAACATGAAGTTTGGCTTAGGTTGCAAAGATGAAATAAAAGGAATGCTAGGGTGTATCTCGGGCATGACTAAGAAACAACAAGCGATCGCAGAACGCGAGGTAGAGCTTATGTTGTTGGCAAGGGATATCGTTAGAGAGCAGGGCTTTGGTAACTTAACAATGGATAAGTTAACCGCTGCGAGCTCTTACTCGAAAGGGACGATATACAATCATTTTTGCAGTAAAGAAGACGTTGTTTTAGCCCTGTGTATTCATTCACTTAAAACAGAGGCGATGTTATTTGCGCGCTCTGGAGAGTTTGAAGGCACAAGCCGTGAAAAAGTAATGGCCCTGCACGTTGCATACCGAATCTATGCACGCATGGAGCCAGTACTGTCAACCTGTGCAATTATGGCTAAGAGCCCTTGGATACTAGAGAAGGCCTCGCCAACAAGAGTGCAAGAGCTTAATCAACTCGAAGAGATGGTGATTCAGCATGCCGATGAGTTGGTAAACCGCGCTGTTGAAGCGGGGGATCTGAAGTTCTCTTCTGGAATTGGTTCTGATGCTATTGTTTTTGCAAACTGGTCGATCGCTTTTGGTTCCAACGCCTTGAACCAAAATGCATCTAACAGCCACTGTATTAAACGAATCCAAGACCCATATTCAGTGTTACACAACGCCAACATGCTTTTAGATGGCTTGAACTGGAAGCCGCTCTCTTCGGAATGGGATTATAAAAAGACCTGGCGCCGAGTAGAGCAAGAGTTGTTCAGTGAAGAAGTCGCCTACCTAGAATCTGTTGGTCGTTAAGTAGATTCAGCCCACTAATGTGGGTTGTTTTAGCACCATTAGTGACGAATCGTCAAAAAAATGAACTGATTTGAGTAGAAGCGAGTCAGTTCTTAGTTTTGACCTCATTTTGTATGTTTGCCAGCGAATTGCTGGTTTTTAAATATACATTTATGACGAATCGTCACATATGGAGGCTGTGATGGAACCCCAAAATCAACCATCAGAAACACAGAGTGCTTGGTATACTTTACCCACCCAACGCTCGTTTATAACGCTGTTCGTAGTGTTAGCGGTGATCGCCGTTGCGACGTTCGGTGCCAAAAACCTCTATTTCAGAGGTGACTACAACATCTTCTTTGAAGGAACCAACAAACAGTTGATGGCGTTTGACGAGATTCAAACCACCTTCGCCAAAACAGACAACCTTTCCATTGTGATCGCCCCAGACGATGGCAATGTCTTCACTCCAGAGACTCTCACACTGGTTCAAAACCTCACCGTCGATTCATGGCAGATCCCATACTCTAGTCGTGTCGATTCCATCGCCAACTACCAACATACCGAAGCGTTCGAAGATGACCTCTTGGTAGAAGATCTCCTATATGAAGAGTACGAGCACACGCCAGAGCGAATCGCCAAAGTAAAACAGATTGCCCTCAACGAGCCACTCCTCAAGAATGCGTTGGTGTCGGCATCTGGCGATGTAACGATTGTTAATGTGACCGTACAACTGCCAGAAGTGGATAAAACGGCCGAAGTACAAGAAGTTATCGCGGCTATTAATGCCATGATCGACAAGTACCAAGCTCAGTATCCGAATGTTGAATTCCATAAAGCGGGCATCATCGCCATGAACAACGCCTTTATGACTTCCGCTCAAGAGGACAGCTCAACGCTAGTGCCATTAATGCTGTTAGTGGTGTTGGTGTTCCTTACCTTTATGCTACGTTCGTTCTTTAGTGTTGTTGCAACCCTTGTGGTGATCATTTCCTCGATTCTCGCGACCATGGGCTTGTCTGGTTGGGCTGGTATGTTCTTAAGTACCGCAACCGTGAATGTTCCAACATTGGTGTTAACCCTAGCGGTGGCTGACTGTGTACATGTGATTGTGACTATGCGCCAAGCCATGCAGCGTGGAATGACCAAAGCCGAAGCAATTCAATACAGTATCAAGCTTAACTTCATCCCAATTCTAATCACGTCGGTGACCACAGCGATTGGTTTCTTGATGATGAATATGTCGGATTCTCCAGTATTGCGAGACTTCGGTAACTTGTCTGCACTGGGTGTGATTATCGCGTGCTTGTTATCAGTCTCTCTGCTACCTGCGCTACTAAACTTGCTGCCAGTGAAACGCCTTGCGCCAACCACCAATGAGTCTGAAAAAGTCACCTTCATGGACAAGTTGGGCGATTTCGTTGTCAACAATCGCAAAGCCTTGTTGCCTGTATCTACGTTAGTGATAGTAGTTGCTGCGGCGTTGATTCCACTTAACAAAGTCAATGACGAATCGGTGAAATACTTTGATACCTCAAATGAATTTCGCCAAGCCGCTGACTTTATGGAACAGACGATCAGCGGCATGACCAACCTGAGTATCGCGATAAAAACCAACGAGTCTCAAGGCATTGCTGACCCAGTGTTCTTGCAAGCGATAGGCGACTTCAGTGAGTGGCTACGCGTTCAACCAGAAACTGACCATGTTGCAACACTGTCAGACGTTTATAAGCGTTTGAATAAGAACATGCATGGTGATGATCCTAGTTATTACCAACTGCCTCTCGACCGTGAACTCGCGGCGCAATACCTGCTTCTTTACGAGATGTCTCTGCCTTATGGGTTAGACCTAAACAACCAGATCAACGTCGATAAATCCTCGATCAAAATGGTACTCACCGTCGACAACCTCGGCAGTGTGGAGCTAGTGGAACTTGAAGAGCGTATCTACGCATGGTTCGCAGCCAATGCACCTCAATATGAAGTGGTCGCGTCTAGTCCATCACTGATGTTTGCTCACATCGGCGAAACCAACATGGCGAGTATGCTTTCTACCTTGCCAATCACGCTAGTGCTTATCTCTGCGCTGATGATCTTCGCTCTGCGTTCGGTTCGCTTGGGTGTAATTAGCCTAGTTCCAAACATTGCGCCAGCGATCATTGGTTTTGGTTTATGGGCGCTTATCTCGGGCGAAATTAACCTTGGTTTGTCAGTCGTTGTGACGCTTACCTTGGGTATCGTGGTTGATGATGCGGTGCACTTCCTAAGTAAATACCAGCGCGCGCGCAAAGAAGGACAGTCGGCTGAACAGGCGGTGCGTTACGCCTTCCACACCGTTGGTCGTGCATTGTGGATCACCACAGTGGTGCTTGTTGCTGGCTTTAGTGTACTTGCGCTATCTGGCTTCAGACTCAACGCCGACATGGGCTTACTGAGTGCCATTGTTATCTTCATCGCACTGGTTGTGGATTTCATCTTACTACCAATCTTGCTGATGATTTTCGACAAAGAAAACCACTACGTGAGCGACGCAAAAAAGCAAACCGCTGAGACCCTATCAACCTCAACTGCTGAAAAACATGCAAACCCAACGGCTGAGTTATCCGCTTCGACCAAATAAGGAAATGTTAGCCTGCAGATGCGGGCTGACCAAGGAGATCATTATGAAAAGCTTTAAACACTCTATTCGTAACAAAACAATGGTTAATAAAACAAAAGCAAAAAAAACACTAATAACGTCAATGATAACAATGGGTGCACTAACCATAGGCACATTTGCGGCTTTACCTGCACTGGCTGACCCTGCAAAAGGGCTAGAAATTGCAGAAAAACGCAAAAGCCTAGATACAGGCTGGGGCGACTCGGTTGCTACTATGGAAATGCTGCTTAAAAACAAACAAGGAGAGAGCAGCACTCGCTTAATGCGTCTTAAATCTTTAGAGGTTGATAACGATGGCGATAAAGGCTTAACCATCTTCGACCAACCGCGAGATGTAAAAGGGACAGCTTTCCTTAACCATTCGCACATCACCAAGCCAGATGACCAATGGTTGTATCTGCCGGCTCTAAAACGTGTGAAACGAATTTCTTCACGTAACAAGTCAGGCCCGTTTATGGGTAGTGAGTTTGCTTACGAAGACTTGAGTTCGTTCGAGCTAGAAAAGTACACCTTTAACTATGTAGAAGACGCCAAACTCGATGGACTAGACACGTTTGTGTTAGAGCAAGTACCAACCGATAAAAACTCAGGTTACACCAAGCAGAAGGTGTGGCTCGACCAAGAGCACTACCGCCCAATGAAAGTCGAATTTTACGACCGTAAAGGTGCACTGTTGAAAACCTTGTCGTTCCAAGATTACAAACAGTACCTAAATCAGTACTGGCGTGCTCACACTATGGCGATGCAGAACCATCAAACGGGTAAAAGCACCGTCCTAACCACAACAGATTTGGTGTTCCAGAACGGACTTGAAGAGCGCGACTTCCAGAAAAACACCCTTAAGCGAGCGAAGTAGGGCATTGATATGAAAAGGAATGTGTTACTAGGCTCGCAGTTGGCGGTGACCATCGCAGCGACACTCGGTTTGATGAGTGTCTCTTCGATGTGTCATTCGGTTGAACTGGCAGGGCAAGTTAACGTGGAGCATCGTCAGTTCTTCAGTGACGGCTTACAAGGACAGAGCAAAGACCAAACCTCTTTGGTGCTGCAACCGGAACTCTATTGGGAGCAGCAAGACGGTAATGACAGCTTCACCTTTACCCCGTTTTATCGCTTTGACAGTCAAGACGACGAGCGAACTCACGGTGATATTCGTGAAGCCTTGTACCTTACTTATTGGGATGACTATGAGCTGCGTGCCGGTGTCGGCAAAGTGTTCTGGGGTGTGACGGAATCTGCGCACTTGGTGGATGTAGTGAACCAGACCGACGCCATTGAATCGGTCGACGGTGAAGCTAAGCTTGGCCAACCTATGGTGCACTTCACCTCTGTTAAAGATTGGGGCACCGTGGATGCGATGCTACTGCCGTATTTCAGAGAGCGTACCTTTGCGGGCGAAGATGGAAGGTTGCGACCAACCATCCCTGTCTCTGATGATGCGCTGTATGAATCCTCGAGAGAAGAAAAACACGTCGATGTTGCGCTGCGTTATAGCCAAATGTACGGAGATTGGGACGTTGGCTTGAGCTATCTAGCAGGTACCAACCGCGATCCATACTTTCGTTTTGAAGGGAACAAGCTCAAACCTTATTATGCGCAAATGCAGCATGTTGGTTTAGATGTTCAAGGTATTGTTGGCGACTGGCTTCTCAAGTTAGAAAGCGTTTATCGAGACAGTTTCGATAACCACACAGGGCTAGTCACAGGCTTTGAATACACTTGGGTAGGGGCGCTAGATTCGTATTGGGACATCGGTTTTCTTGCAGAATATCTGTATGACAGCCGAGGCAACAACGCGCAAAACGTGGGGCAAAACGATGTGTTTGTTGGAACGCGATTTGCGCTTAACGATGAAGATGGCACCGAAGTTCTGGTCGGCATGACGCAAGACTTAGACAACAGCGATGTTTACAGTGCGCGCCTAGAAGCCTCAGCCCGCATCAATAACCACTTTAAGTGGCGATTGAACGGTTGGTTGTTCGAGAACGAAACGCCGGAAGACTTGTTGTTCTTTGCTCGCAAAGACGATTTTGTTGAGCTGGCGTTGGAGTATTACTTCTAATGTTGGCTAATTGAGGCGTTCTTGTTGAACAAAACGCCTCAATTTTAGTTAGGAGTGCGGTTTATAACGATCAAGGTCGTCTTTTTATAAAATCGGCGAGAAATCAAATAGCCCTAAAGGTAAGGTGGTTATGTTAATTGACCACCTATAATGATCGGATATGCATTTAAATTATGCTGGCGGCATTGGCCCTAAGGGACTTATGAATTCATTTAATTGGGATAAAAATTTTGAAACAGGTATTGATGCTGTAGACGAACAACATCAATACCTTGTTGGCTTTATCAACCACTACGGCAACCTGTTATCGGAGAATACTATTTCTATCGGTGACATTAACGTTGCTCTGCTCGATCTTACACGCTATGCCGAATTCCACTTTAAGGAGGAAGAGTGTTTGATGAGAGAGCGTGGTGTGCATGAACAACACATCGAAGAGCACATCAAAGTGCATCGTGTGTTTATGCAAGACATCTACAGCATGCAGGCTTTTATTTTAGAAGAAGATCAATCATCGGCACGGCAGCTACTTGATTTTCTGATCCATTGGCTTGCTTATCATATCCTTGGCATCGACCAAAACATGGCGCGACAAATGGCAGCGATTGCAGAGGGCGCCACACCTCTACAAGCCTTTGAAGCAGAAGAGAAGCAGCAAGATTCTTCGACCATTCCCTTATTAGCAGCACTTAAAGGTCTGTTTGAGCAGGTTTCTGAGCGCAATAAACAGTTGTTACGCTTCAATCAGTTACTTGAAGATAAAGTCGAGGAGCGCACTGCCGAATTAAAACGAGCAAATAAGAAACTTGAAGAGCTGTCGTTAACAGACTCGCTTACCAAATTACCTAATCGTCGCTGTGCGTTTAAACAGCTCGCAGTACATTGGCAAGAATCCCAAGAGCTTGGCCTGCCTTTGGTTTGCATTATGATCGATGCTGACCACTTCAAAAGCATAAATGATACCTGTGGCCATGATGCTGGTGACTTGGTATTGCAAACCCTCGCACGTGAGTTAAAAAACACCTTCCGTAATGACGATATTGTATGTCGGCTAGGTGGCGATGAGTTCTTGGTTATTTGCCCGGATACCGACCTGAAAGGGGGAATGTACATCGCGGAAACGGCTCGTCATAAAGTGTCTGAATTGAAGGTTGAAACCGGTCATCAAGTTTGGGTTGGCAGTATTAGTGTCGGTGTGGCAGAAATAACCCCAGAATTTGAATCGATGAGTGAGTTGATCAAAGCCGCCGATGAATCTGTGTACCTAGCGAAAGATGCGGGGAAAAACAGCGTTTGTTCGATTCAGATTTAGGCCTGATTTTGTTCCAGTTCTGGAATACCGTTTGCTCATTCTCTTGGGTGTAACTTAGTTGTAATCTCGGGTGAAACTCACCTCTAAATCAAGGAGTGGTACCTGTAATTGTGCCACTTCTTCATCCTCCTCACTTATATCTCGTGAAAGTTGCCGTGTTTTTAGTCAATAACTTGTTCTTTTGGCAATTCAATTTGGCATTAGTAGCTGGTTTGATTACTATGTGTAGCTATCGAAAAAACTAATCATCCGATACGGACACTACCAGAAGGTAGATGAGGAAACGATGCAACATCTAGAAGAGATCATTGCTAATGCAACGACAGCGATTGAAAGCGCTGATTCGTTAGTCGCACTTGATGAAGTGCGAGTTCAGTATTTAGGTAAGAAAGGTGAACTAACTTCACAGCTTCAAAGCCTAGGTAAACTACCACCTGAAGAGCGTCGCACTGCTGGTCAAGAGATCAACAAAGCGAAAGGTGCTGTTCAACAAGCGATCGCAGCTCGCAAAGACGCACTACAACGTGCAGAGCTAGAGGCGAAACTGGCTGAAGAGACAATCGATGTGAGCCTACCAGGTCGTCGCATTGAGAACGGTGGTCTACACCCAGTAACACGCACAGTTGAGCGTATTGAACAGTTCTTTGGTGAGCTAGGCTTTAACACTGAGTCTGGTCCTGAGATTGAAGATGCATTCCACAACTTTGATGCACTAAACATCGCAGAAGATCACCCAGCTCGTACTGACCACGATACCTTCTTCTTTAACCCAGACCTAATGCTACGTACGCACACGTCTGGTGTTCAAATCCGTACAATGGAAAACGGCAAGCCTCCTTTCCGTTTCATCGCTCCGGGCCGTGTTTACCGTAACGACTACGACCAAACTCACACGCCAATGTTCCACCAAGTGGAAGGTATGCTGGTAGATGAGAACGTAAACTTCGCTCAGCTGAAAGGTATTCTGAACGACTTCCTATGTAACTTCTTTGAAGAAGAAGTAGAAGTGCGTTTCCGTCCTTCATTCTTCCCATTCACAGAGCCTTCAGCAGAAGTTGACGTGAAACGTAAAGATGGCAAATGGCTAGAAGTTCTAGGTTGTGGCATGGTTCACCCTAACGTACTTCGCTCTGTAGGCATCGACCCTGAGAAATACTCTGGTTTCGCATTCGGTATGGGTGTTGAGCGTCTAACAATGCTTCGTTACGGCGTAAATGACCTTCGTGCGTTCTTCGAGAACGACCTTCGTTTCCTAAAACAATTCAAGTAATCCGGGGCAGTCAAAACTATGAAATTCAGTGAATCTTGGCTACGCGAGTGGGTTAAACCTGCAATTAACAGTGAAGAGCTAGCTCACCAAATCACTATGGCTGGTTTGGAAGTTGACGATGTAGAACCTGTTGCTGGTGAATTCACCGGCGTTAAAGTAGGTAAAGTGGTTGAGTGCGGTCAGCACCCAGACGCAGACAAACTACAAGTTACAAAAATTGATATCGGCGAAGAAGAGCTTTTAGACATCGTTTGTGGTGCATCTAACTGTCGTCTTGGCCTAACTGTAGCAGTAGCAACAGTTGGCGCAGTACTTCCTGGTAACTTCAAAATCAAGAAAGCAAAACTACGTGGCGTTCCATCGCACGGCATGCTTTGTTCTTTCTCTGAGCTAGGTATCGACGTAGAGTCAGACGGCATCCTTGAGCTACCAGAAGGTACAACTCTAGGTATGGACGTTCGTGAACTTCTAGACCTAGAAGACGTAGCGATCGACGTAGACCTAACAGCTAACCGCGCTGACTGTTTCAGCATCCGTGGTCTTGCTCGTGAAGTTGGCGTACTAAACCGCGCAGACGTTACAGAGCCAGCAGTTGAAGCTGTTGCAACAAGCATTGAAGACACAGTATCTGTTGAAATCAAAGCAACTGATGCTTGTCCACGTTACCTTGGCCGTGTGGTTAAGAACGTAAACGTGAAAGCGGAAACACCAATCTGGATGCAAGAAAAACTGCGTCGTTGTGGTATCCGTTCAATCGACCCAGTTGTAGACATCACAAACTACGTGATGCTAGAGCAAGGCCAACCAATGCACGCATTCGATCTGGCTAAGATCGAAGGTGGCATCGTGGTTCGTCTAGCAGAGCAGGGCGAAAAACTAACACTTCTAGATGGCAACGAAGCTGAACTAAACAGCAACACGCTTGTTATCGCTGACCACAACAAAGCACTAGCAATCGCTGGTATCTTTGGTGGTGAAGAGTCTGGTGTAACAACTGAAACGACAGACGTACTTCTAGAAGCAGCATTCTTCGCACCGGATCACATCCGTGGTCGCGCACGTGCTTACGGCCTACACACAGATTCTTCTCTACGTTTCGAGCGTGGTGTTGATTCAACACTACAAGCAGCAGCAATGGAGCGTGCAACACAGCTTCTAGTTGATATCTGTGGTGGTGAAGTTGCGCCAGTAAACGGCAGCGAATCTGAAGCTGATCTACCAAAAGCAAACGTAGTATCTCTACGTCGCGTTAAGCTAGACAGCCTACTAGGTCACGAAATCCCATCTGAAGACGTGGTAGAAATCCTAACTCGTCTAGGTTGTGAAGTTGAGACGACTGAAGCTGGTTGGACGGCAACGTCTCCATCTTGGCGTTTCGATATCGCAATCGAGCAAGACCTAATTGAAGAAGTAGGTCGCATCTACGGTTACGATAACATTCCAAACCAAGCGCCTAAAGCGGCACTTAAAATGAACGACCACAAAGAAGCTGACCAACCGCTTAAGCGCGTTCGTGATCTTCTTGTTGACCGTGGCTACCACGAAGCAATCACATACAGCTTCGTTGAGCCAGAGCAGCAAAAACTGATCGTTCCAGATGTTGAGCCGCTAATCCTGCCATTCCCAATCTCTGCGGACATGTCAGCAATGCGTCTTGGCCTAATCCAAGGTCTTCTAAACACGGTTGTTCACAACCAGAAGCGTCAACAGCCACGCGTTCGTCTATTCGAATCTGGCCTACGTTTCATCCCAGAAGCATCAGCTGAAAACGGCATGCGTCAAGAAATGATGCTAGCGGGCGTTATCTCTGGTACTCGTGGTGAAGAGCACTGGGACGTTGCAACTAACACTGTTGACTTCTTCGACCTAAAAGGCGACCTAGAAGCAGTTCTAGAGCTAACAGCGAACGAGAAGGCTTACAGCTTCAAAGCAGCTAAGCACCCAGCACTTCACCCAGGTCAAACTGCGGCTATCGTGGTAGACGGTAAAGAAGTGGGTATCATTGGTACTGTTCACCCAGAACTAGAGCGTAAGTTTGGTCTTAACGGCCGTACTATCGTATTCGAAATCGAATGGGCAGCTATCAACACTCGCGTGCTTCCAGAAGCAGTAGCAGTATCTAAGTTCCCTGCAAACCGTCGTGATATCGCGGTTGTTGTTGACGAAGCAGTAGCTTCTGGCGACATCGTAGAAGCGTGTATCGCAGCTGGTGGCGAATTCCTAACAGACGCTAAACTGTTCGACGTTTACGTAGGTAAGGGCGTAGAAGAAGGCAAGAAGAGCCTAGCTATCGCACTGACTCTACAGTCTGTAGAGCGCACACTAGAAGATGCAGACATCGCTGGTTCAGTAGATGCTATCGTAGCTTCAATCTCAGAGAAATTCGGCGCAGCACTTCGCGACTAACCTCTTCTGATAGATAGAAAACCAAAGGCCTCGCATTGCGAGGCCTTTTTGTTCGAATGTGGTTTTTCAAGTAAGCTAACTTACAGCTTTATTTGGAGCAATAATATAAGATGAAACTTCTTTACAAATATGGTCCCATTCAGTTTTCATATAAGCATCTATATCTTGATAGTCGAAGTTGTTATCAGCTAAGTAAGCAACTGTCGATTTTAATAGATCAGTTCCAAGTCCATCGGCTAAAAAACATGTGCACTTCTTCATACTCGTACATGGCGTGGTGTTATTACAAGTTTTAATAATCCCTGATTCAACAAAAGAATCGTACCAAAACTGTTTTGTTGTAGGGCAATCACATTTCAGAAGGTGATTTTTTATACCTTTTTTAAAGTCTACATATTTTATTGGCATGTTACCTTGTACAACGACTTTAGATAATTTTTTAAACTTGTCTATTCGACTCCTCAAGGAACTATTATTGGAACCGAAGTGATCGAGTATTTTTAGAGGGATAATATTCTCAGCTTCTCTAGAGTGAGTAACTACATACCGTGCATAAGGTTGTTCAGGGATTATGTCTATTACATTTTGTGCAGTGTTACCATAGCTTAGCCAAGGACTCTCAATATCACTGTCAAGCAAGCACAAGGATATACCGCTACATTCGTTATAATGTGTCTCGACAACATCTTTAGTTGTTCCACCCCCACCATTTACTGGGTTGTACGATATGTTCATATTGCCAAACCTAATACTAGCTAGGTATGATTTTACAATTGCGGTATAGAACTTAATATCAGTTAAGTTTTCTGCGATTATGGACGGCTTGTCATCAACTTTATAATCTAAACTCTGCTGTAATGATATTGTGATTATTTTAACACCATCTTCCATAACCTCTTTAATTACAGTATTTTGTTTAACGATTCTAACCTTAAAACCGAATGTGCTTAATGCATTTGCCCATTGTGTTTGGTCATTATATATTTTACGAAAGATCGCACGAGCAGGCTTTCCTAAATCAATGAACTCAGACATGGCAAGTAGGTCGCGTTTATTCGCTATTACAAAGTTAAACCCTCTCGCTCTTGATGTTGCGATGGCTGTCAATGTTAGTAATTCTGAGTCGCTTAAGTCTGTAAGATTCGAGGTTATACTTCTATCTAATTCGATGATCATAAATTAAACCCTGGTTCAAAGAACCCCCACGGCCAATCTTTTAAATTGCCATCTGAGTCATAAGATGAAAATGATACGTCAGTTTGTGAGTTCGGCGATAGCTTATCAAACAATACGATCGAAACATCATCGCTTGAAATAGTATTCATAAATTCAGGTGCGTTCTGAGGTTTGGCTGTTTGTTCGTCGTCCTCGCTAGGGTATGAATCTTTATTAAAAGACTCTAGAAGTAATTCATTTTGAATTTCATCATATTTACGTTCTAACTCTTCCGAGCGTATACGCATACCAATCTGATTTATTATGGTCTCACTATGAGTCTCCATAATTATCCTGATTTGTTTGCCTTTACCGTCATTCTTTAAAAGATTAACCATTTTTATAAAAACATCTATCATTTTTGCTTGAAACCGAGGGTGTAGATGTAGTTCAGGTTGTTCTATAACTAAGTAACGATTAGGGTGACTATAACGGTTCAATCCGCGGTGGTTAGGGTTGTCTTTTATCCCTGTAAACCACAGTTGTGTGATGATCGGTAGTATCTGAGAAAAACCAAACCCCATATCTGTTACATTATAAGATTGCACACCTTCATCATAAGTGATTCTAAGAGTTAAGTGGCCGCCGTCTGATACCGCATCAATGGCAAATCCAAAATTGTGAGACAACCAAGTTTTATACTCTTTTTTCTTTGTATCACTTAGGTTATTAATAAACATTACAAGGTTTTTCCCTTGAAAATCCACCTCTTCAACACTAAGCTCTTGATTTCTATAGTATCGCTCTGCTGTGGCCCTTAATGGAGCGACATAACTGACATTCGAGAACTCACTTGGCAGGTAGACATTTAAAATGACAAATATCCAAGGGATGCGTGAGGCAAATAAACCAGCATGTATAGGTGTTAACTCTTCTGAGTTGGGATCTAAGGTTTTAGTTCTTTTTACCCAAGTGTTGGTGTTCGATAAAGTTTGAAAATCATTTATGAATTTAGATTGCCTCTTAGTTGGAACCTTGTATAGCTTTTTAATTAGGTCATCCAAACGGCTACGGCCATGAGCAAAATTCACGATTAGACTCTCTAGATGCGAATCTATAGCTGGATTACGGAACTCGTTCAGCCTTTGGTAGAAGGAGCTGCTAGTAGAGAAGGTCATATGAGGTATTAGAGTATTGCGACTTCTCTCTGGTTCGAGTGTGGCTGATTGAAAGTATTCGCTTAAATCCATTCCGTTGGCTGTAACCTTGAGAAGCTTATTATTCTTGCTGAATTCCAACTCCGCTGTGTTTTCATTATGAATCAACTTAACTCTTTGTACTCTAGAGTGCCCAGCCTTGGTATCATTAGAAAGAGTCAGCTTTACTTCTAGGGTGCCGGAGTTTAAGCCTGCGCTCGTATAGTATTGACGAGGAGTTGATTTTTTTATCGAGCTTGCATCTATTTTGAAAGAGAAACTTATGGTTTTATCTTCAGAAAAGTGAGACAAGGCATCATCAAATGAGCCGAAGTCTACATATGAACCATACCATAGAATTGGTCCCCTCGTTGTCGACTCAGTGCTCTGTCGCAACAAAGGAAATGTTCGAAGAAAAGTACTTTTTCCTGAGCTGTTTTCACCGAGTAACAAAGTTATGGGTTTAATATCTATATAGCCACTATTTTGAAGGCTTCTAAGACCTTCAATTTTTACACTTTTCACTGTTCAATCCTAATCATAATTAGTTTATGTCGTATGATATTCTCAGTGTGCATCTGGTTTCAATTTAAATGTGTGAGTTAATTGTTTTTTGTGTGACGAACTACTTTTAAGCTATCCCAATAAATTGAGCTAGAGGTGATTTGATTGAAAATATTCACAAGCGGTTTTCAATTGCCAATTGATTTCTTACAGGTTGTTTACGTTTTGCTTGACCCGCCTAAAGCTTCACACTTTATAGTGACTATATTGATTGAAAGGGGCGCTTTCTATGTCCCTCCAAAGTAAGTAGAGAGACACTATGAAACGTTTAATTTTAAACATCACGCTCTTGGTATTCATGGCGCTTGGTAGCCTTAATGCCATGGCTCATGATTCAATGGTTAAGTACGGTATTGCGACATCTCACGATGGTGAGCAAATTGCATATGGCAAAAGTGGGAGCGGGGAAGCGGCGCTTATCTTCATTCACGGTTGGAGCTTAGACAGCAGGCTGTGGCAAAACCAAGTGAGTGAGTTTTCAAAGCAGTACCAAGTAATCAACATGGACTTAGCTGGGCACGGTAACTCATCGTTCAACCGAGAAGAGTACACCATGGTTGCGTTTGCTGAAGACATCAAAGCCGTCATCGAGAAAGAACAACTCGAATCTGTCATCTTAGTCGGGCATTCAATGGCAGGTGGTGTTATCGCAGAGGCTGCTAAACTGATGCCGAAAAGAGTGAAGGGCATTATTGGTGTCGATACATCGCAAAACGTAGCACTAGCGGTTTCACAAAGCGACCTAGATGCAATGACTAAACCGTTTGAAGTTGATTTCCAAGCAGGCATTACTATGTTCGTGAAAGACTCGCTACCAAAAGACGTAGACACGGATTTACTTTACTGGGTAACGCAAGACATGGCATCAGCACCGCCAGCTATCGCGATAAACCAGTTCCGCCATTATCTGGGCCAATACGTAACAGGCGAAGCTCACCGCGTCTATGAGAACGTGAATGTGCCAGTAATATTGGTTAACGCTCGTCTATGGCCAACGGATTCAGAAGCGAACAAGAAACACATTAAGGATTACAGCATTTACTACATTGAAGGCTCAGGCCACTTCCCAATGCTAGAGCAACCACAGCAGTTCAACACAACGTTGATGAAAGCGGTTAAGTCAGTGAAGTAGGGCGGCTGTAATCACTCTATAGATAAAACTAAGGCCTCGCGTGTGCGAGGCCTTTTGTGTGTTCTATAGGGCAAACAAAACAAAGTGGCAGATACATGTCAGATTCGACTTACAATCCCCCTCCTAACCTCCCCTTGGTTTACTTCTCCAACCTCTTGTTGATAGTGGGAAAGGGGAGGAACTGAATACCGATCGTTAAGTGTGCTGAGATACATTGAGCGACAAAGAATGTTCTCCCTCGCGATCGTATATCTCAGGACATCGGTTAGTCGTTTCGAGTCATATTCGGCATTTGTCCTAACATGCCAGCTTCACCGAAATGAAATGTTTCAAGTTGGGCTCTGGGTGTGGTACTCGACTTTATCGAGCTAGTATGGAGCGCTTCATCCTTTGTGCTAGCGGCGTAAAGTTGTCCAGAGAACGGAATGCTGGTGTCGTAATTTTCAAACCATACTGCCATTGCTTCCGTTAACAAATTATCAGATTTGTCGACATGCGCTAAGTAAGATTTGTGGTTGGCAAATATTCTCAAGTCATGAACCAAGTTAGGCGTGTTGTCATCCGGAAAAACCGCCGCCATCAAAATACCAGGAATTTTCTGGTGCCAAATGTCACAGACGGTCTTGAATGACGTACCTAAATTCTGTGTTTGTCCAGGCTTCACATAACGCGTCGTGAACCCAAACAACGGAGGGCCTTCTTCCCGACCGCCATCAGGCTTCATGAAGCCGGCAAGGCTTGTCTTAAGTTTGTACTTTACACCCGAAGCTGCTTTCGCTCGGTTTTCTGTTTCTTCGTTCCATCCACCAAACACGGTTAACGTATCTGGGTTTTCAGGCGAGTAATCGTACGTATCCCACAGAGGTTCTGTCTGAGTACAGCGAGACAAGTAATCGTTAAACGCACTGGCACTTCGGACCCATAAAATATGCCAATATGCTAGAGGGTTTTCTGTATCAGGAAAGGCAAAGATTGCTTTAATGTCTGGGTTTTCTTCGTAAGCTGACTTTGAATGTGCTTGGTACGCATGCTTAAACTCAGAAAGTTTCTCTTTTTTAATATGACGCTTACCGTAAACAAGAATTGGGGTTACTTGTGACGAGCCAGGGATAACAGCAGTTTCGTCAAACTGCGATAATACGGGACTAGCTTGTTCTTTATCATTTTTCTGTTGCATCTCTTCTCCTAACTGAGTGTCCATTTCTATCTACTTTGATAGTTAAAGTTTAGTTTTAAATCGCCTAGAACGAGCATCTTTTATCTTAGATTTTGATAAAAGCTATGCTGCCAAATGTTCTAAGGACTTCTTATTCACTGTTATCTCTTGTCTGTTCTGATGCCAACAGATCATCCCTGGTTTTAGTGGTGCGAAGCGTAATAAGTTGCTGGGTGATTTCTCGTTGTGTCTTCATATTTATCTCCAGTTAATTCTGAGTGAAATACAAAGCCTAGATACAAAAAGACCTCTGGCGATGAATCACTCAGAGGTCTTTTATTGACGCAAAAAACTACCTCCTGAGTGGCCTCATGGTGGTTGTGGTGGTTTTTGCGTTTAGGTAAATTTTGTTCATGGAGATAATTATTAACAGCTTGTAGATACCCGCACAAGGTAAATTAAGATTCCACAACAGAAGAAATGAGCCTGATGTGCTTTTGACCTCACATCAGCACTTAATCTTATTTCCCCCTTGTTTAGGGGAAGTGTTCTAGGAGCAAGTCGATAAAATGATGGATTCTGTCACTCTATGGATACCTGGCGTTCTACTTTCTTTATTTCCTTCTCAAGGAACTTTTTTACCTTTTTAGGCGGAAGTTTTTGACATTGATGGACTAAGAAGCGAACAAGAAACATATCAAGGATTACAGCATTTACTACATTGAAGAGTCAGGCCACTTCCCAATGCTAGAGCAACCACAGCAGTTCAACGCAACGTTGATGAAAGCGGTGAAACCAGTGAAGTAGGGTGGTTGTAATCACTCTATAGATAAAACCAAGGCCTCGTATTTAAGAGGCCTTAGTTTTTTAAGTCTAATCGACGGAGTCTGCTACTCTGTGACAGCCCATTACTTTTTGTCTTGTGATTCTTTATATTTTTTTGCAATCCACTCATGCAAATGAAGCCCCGTTTGACGCTGTAGGAATACACTGATACCAGCCAAAATTAACAGTCCAATTATTGTGCCCATAATCATCTCCACGCTTTGTCATTGTGTAAATTCAACTTAATCAATACCTTAGTTTTTGACTAATCCATTGATTTCATCATTTTGTCTATGTTAAGCCCACCAAGATCCTCGAGGTTGTTCTTAATCTCCTCATCGATTGATAACTGGCGTTCTACTTTCTTTACTTCCTTCTCAAGAAACTTCTCAACTTCTTGAGATACGTTGAACATTAAGCCCTGCTCACGTGCTGCTTTTCTCGCTCGTTTAAGGCGAAAATCTAAGTCTGATGGGATTTTAATGTTCAGTGATACCTTGGGTTGTTTTTTCTGTAATGACATATCGATTCTCAAGCTTGCTTAAAAATACTATAAACTTTTCTACCTTTTTAGCAAGAAAAGTTCGATGGTAATGGACTCAGAAACGAATAAGAAACACACAAAAGCTAAGAGCATTTACGACATTGAAGACTCAGGTCACTTCTCTATGCTTGAGTAACCACAGCAGTTCAATACGAGGTTGATGAATGCGGTTAAGTCAGTGAGGTAGGGCGGTTGTAACTGCTGATTGAAAAACTAAGGCCTCTCGTGAGAAGCCTTAGTTAATAATGAGAGGGGGATAATTTTAGACAGTTACACAGAATTATTTACAGGGTCCAATCTACTCAAGTTTTGCTTCGACTTCAGCTAATTTCAGTTGCGCTTCAGCCAACTCCACTTTTTTGTTGATTACTGCAAGCTCTGCTTCGATTGAGGCCAAGGACTCACTCTGCTCCAACTCTGCTAATGCCAGTTGAATCTCTTGTTGCTTCTTAATCATATCGAGCTTGGATTGTTCTCTATCGATAAGCCCTTGTTTAACTGTGGCTGAGGTTTGGCTGGCAGTTAGGCTCAAAGCTTCACCACTGCTTGTCCCTTTCGACGTGTACTTTACAAGCCCTGAACCATCGTCGCCAAAGCTTAACCCTTGAGTTACATCAGAGAATGCTTTGGCATTTAACGGAATTATGGCCACACCACCAAGCTGCTTAACAGTATGGAAGCCACTGTAAGCCTCACGTTTGTTAAGTAATATTTGTGCCTCAACCGAATCCCCCAGTCTGTACGGAATTCCTTGGAGCGGTTTACCGCTTTTTTTTAACTGAGTGATACCCAAAGCTTTTTTATTAGGCCAGCTTTCTGATGATATAATCTTTAGCTCAATTATCGGATTCTTCAAGTTGCTTGTACCAAACAGTGCGTTGGCGTCTCCAATCTTGTCATAGATCGCTTCATAAGTATTTTGCTTTTCTTTAAAAGACAATTTGTCAGGGTCTATTTGTCTTTTCACAACGACCTCTTTTAGTAACTTAGTTTCTACTTCCTTCTCAGTTGTTCCAGCTACTGCTACTGATATCGCAGTATTTACTACAGTAGATGCTACGTTCCCTGCAATCTCAGTCGTTTTGTCATCGACAATAATATTAGTCGATTTAAACATCCCGTTCACAAAGTCTAGAGTGATATCTGTATCTTTAGTAAATGCGTCAAGACTACTTGGATCAAAGACAAATGACGCTTGATAATCAGGTACAACGAGCGTTCTTAGAACGATAGGTTTTTCTAGAATTATTTTTTGCGTGGTAGTTGCTTTCCCTCTTTTCCCCTTGTCATCTATGGAGTATGTTTTTACTTCGTAATGCCCGTAAGAGATTTCCATTTCGAAGATTGTTTTTGGTAAAGAAAAAGCGATTCCTTGCGGAGTTTTCGCATCTAAAGTTGTTCTCGAAGTTAATGGATGTACTTCACTGGTAGTTGTACAACCGAGCAGTAGCAAAGTTAATGCAACTGCAGAAAAACTAGCTATTTGACGTTTCATATAAGCCTCTCTTTATTTCATTTTATATATAGATTAATTGGATCGGGAATGTGCCCAATGTGTGTCTTCCATCAGCTAACACGTCATAGAAGACTGGCGTTTGTTCACTTGGATCAATGATTGCGGCAGTTGCTTCACCTAATTTGTCCCATATAATGAAATTGAACGCATGACTTTGAGTAATAACCATCCCAATAGCCGGCGGTGAAACTTGTGCGCCTTGCCAAGCTTTTTGACGATATAAAGCAACGGTGAGTGCCTTCAATTGAAGTGCGTAGTCATCACAATCTGACAATTGATGGCCAAACGTCGAATTATCTGGCACGACTAAGCTAGGGCTTGTTTGAATAATCGACAAAATTTCGCTTTTGGTAACCGCGGTATACTGATCATCCAATCCGATAGCTACCTTGTCTAAATCACTCATGGAAGCTGCGTTGGAATCCCAGCTTCCTTCAAAGTAATTCATTAAAGCGATTTTTATCGAATCTAGTTCTAGCTGCATAACGTAACCTCTCTTATGTTCGACTTGATTGAATATTGAGCATTTCGTAAATAATGGTAGTCGAGCACACGTAGTGTCTTTTAGTGTTAACTCACACTTTCGGTAATGGCATAAAAAACTAGTTGCATTTCTTTTTTGTTATTGATTTGGATGCGAGAGAGATGTGAAAAGGCGCGTATTTCAGTTTGAATAAAATACCAATTTTGATGTTGTTACCGTTCTGTCGGTTGAATGTGCTCAAATCTCAGAAAGCTACAGTTTTCTCTAACTCAATTTCTCCCACGCTCACTGCTCGATAGTGATAGAATCCCCGCATTAGAAATATCGAGAACCACTATGTTTATCCATCATGTAAACGGCATCGACTGGCTGGTGATTACCGCCTTTGAAGAACTGAAGCCGATGTTTATCGAAGATGCTGGCCCAATCCCATCGTACTTCTCTATCAACAGTGAATTGAGCCTGATTGACCAAGCCAAGCGCAGCTATGGTTTTTTGCCGACACTTCGCGGCGTGATCACTGATACCGGTACTTATCAAAGTAAAGATCTTGAAGAAGACTTGAACCCGCAGCTAGCGTGTATCGTTGAAGGGCGTGGTCGCGTTTTTATCTACCACGGCGACTACGTGGCGTTTGTCGATGATGAGCAAACCTTCATTACTCGAATGGATTAAATCCAGTGAAGCAGGGCAGTTGAAACCCTAAATAGAAAACTGAAGCCTCGCATTTGCGGGGCTTTTTTGTGTGTGGAAGGTTTTGCTCGGCACATTCATTACCAATTTGCGAGTCATGACGGAATCTTCCACTCATTAATCGCCTAAAACGGCTGTCTCATAGTTATAAAAAAGGATTTATCAGTCACCCTCTAGATATGCAACGTGAGTCACACTTATTTATAGAGTCTGACCTAATCTAGTAGGCGTTTACTATTGATAAAAATAACTTTAACTATGTAATTTAGGACGTCCTACTATGGCTAAGAAAATCATATTCATTCACGGTCGCGATCAAAAGCCCGACAAAGCACCACTTCAAGCACTCTGGTACGATGCGATAGAGCATGGCTTGCATCGAGACTGTGGAGGCTCAAACGCATTACAAGCTTTTAGAGATGTTGATAAACGGTTTGTCTACTACGGCGAGCTGTCAAACACATTGCTAAAAGAGTCAACCGAAGACCCTGCAAGTCGACAACAGGCATTGGCGAAGTTAAAAGAGTACCAAACTCATCAGTTCGATGAAGCAACGTATGGTGATGTATCTAAAATGGGCTTTCTTAAAGAGGCTTTAGCAGATACTTTTTCATCGTTATTTGGAAGACTAGGGATAGCCGAGACGCTCATTACTAAGGTCGCGCCAGATATGGCTCACTATTGGAATGAAGATACCTATTTTGGTAGCGATGTGCGACACAGATTAATGGTCGAACTGAAGGAAGCGCTTGATAATCAAGATGACGTAATGATCGTATCGCACAGCCTTGGTTCGATGATCAGTTATGACGTGTTATGGAAGTTATCTCACTACGGGGAGTACAGACACGATTATGGCGCCGACAAGAAGGTAGACTTATTGGTTACGCTTGGTTCACCGCTGGGTGATGAAAACGTAAAAGACAGGCTTAAAGGCAGTCGCTTAAAAGGTGACAAAAAGTATCCCTTAAACATTCAAAAATGGATAAACATATCGGCGGAAGATGATTTTATCTCTCACGATAGTGAAATCAAAAACGACTATGAAGAGATGCTTGAACTGGGTTTAGTACCCGGCGGAATGAAAGATATCTACCCAATTTATAATCTCAATATTCGCAACGGGAAAAGTAACCCGCACGCTTCAATAGGCTATCTTATCCACCCTGAATTCATTGCAGTACTGGATGAATGGCTCTCGAGTTAAATTATCTCTCACTAATTTCTGGTTGAACAGCAGATACAATAAGGCCTCGCGCGTGCGAGGCCTTATTCTTTCAAACTAATGCTAATTGAGCTTAGCGAAAGCTCGGGATGATTGCTGGAATGCCCGGTAGAAGACCAACCAATGCCATCACGCTTGTTAGTACAACAAACATAATGCCAGGTAGTACCCAACGGCTCATCTTACTCAGTTCACCACTACGTTCTTTACAGCCAACTAAGCCCAAGTTGTCTAGCAGCATGGTGATAGACCAACCAAATGCTGGGTTCACAAGCGCTGATGAGAACACAACAATCGCTGCTGATTGAGTGGTTTTCCCTTCACGCGTCATCTCCATTCCTGCCTCTAGCAGTGGAACGAATACGCCCACAATCAGAGCCACACAAAGTACAGGTTGCCAGATAGCTAAATCCATCGGGTAGCCCCAAATCGCGGCGATGATACAGAACAGAGCCGTCAGCAAAGCACCCGCCGGAATAGGGCGTTTAGCAATCGCTGCAGGTACGATGTAAGTACCCCATGAAGACGTAAAGTTAGTACCGCCAAGTAGTGAGCCGAACGTTTGACGAATAGACGCTGTAGTCATGGTGTCGTCAATGTTCATGTGTACTTTTTCAGTGCGCTCTGGGTAGCTGATCTTTTGGAATACTTGATGCCCCAAGAAATCTGGTGACCACATTGCTACCGCAAGAATTGCGAACGGAAGAACTACCATGAAGTGTTCAATTGTCGGTAGGCCAAGCATCCAACCTGTATCTTCTCCCCACCAATACATCGGGTTCATATTCGGTAGACCTGGCTCTGTTTGGAAAGCGAACGGAGCACCCATAGCAAATGCAATCGTACCACCCAACAAGCAGCTAAGAGGCACAGCTAACCAACGCTTACGGAAGTGCTCCAATAGTGCATACAAGATAATGGTGCAGAAGATCACGACGAAAGCGATGTGACTCATGCCGATTCCTTCCGCCCAAGCGAACAGCTTTTTCACTTGAGAAGCGGTTCCCACAAAGCCAAGGTAGAGCAGCAATCCGCCACACACGCCTTTACTGGTAAGGTTAGCCAACATACTGCCGCCTTTACTGATGGCTAACAGCAACCCAAACGCGCCAATCAGCAAGCCGAAGGCCATTGGGTGACCGCCAGCGGCAACCACAATAGGGATCAATGGAATAAGTGGGCCGTGGGTACCTGCGAGGTTAGCTGTTGGTAGTAGAAAGCCAGAGAAAAGGATGATGAAAACAGACGCGATAAGGAGTTCATAACGAACGTTCTCTAGGATGAAACCTTCGTTTAGCCCAAGCGCTCCAGCAAAGGTGGCTGCGATAGCGCCTACCATAACCACTTTACCAATGGTCGCGGCCATAGCTGGGATGGTGTCTTCTATCTCAAATCGGTAATCTTTAAACGGTAAATTTGGACGCCAGCGCTTAGGCGACATGATTTGTAGTTCGTGCTCTAGATACTGTTCTCGGGATTCAAACTCTGAGCTTGGTTTGTGTAGTTGTTCATAGGAGAGTTCGTCCTCATGGGTTTGAGGCTCCTCTCTTGGTATATTTACGGACTCTAAAGTACTGCTCATTTTGATTCCTTTCTTTCACACTCTAAGGTGCGTTGTTCCAACAAACGTAATTTACTCTCGACACGAAGATTCAGCGGAGTAGTTAGCTATATCTTTTTCTTCTACACAGAACGTCATGACTCACTTAGTGATGTAAACAATGCATCAACTTATATTTAAAAAGTCATTAACATTCAGTTGCTAGTACCTTATACCAAACCCAAAAAAACAAATAGAGTCAGTCAGTTAGACATTAGTCGTAGGTTGAAGGCACTAGAATGAAAGCCTGTAAATCGGATGGGGCAGCTTGTTTGTAGACGATGAATTTGATGGGTAATAAACGAATATCTAACAAGAAATGCTTGGCGCTAAAGCATCCGATAAAGTCTATCGAATATTGCTTTATAGCATTCTTGGGTTTGGCTTTATGATTAAGCTGTCTAAAAAGCAAACGATACGTTTGAGACCAAGGTATACGCTACAAGGAAACTTTTGGTAACTCGAAAGGAAGAGCGGTACTTGTTGTTTTAAGTTCTGCCAAGCCAAAACGTAAATCTGTCTGATGGTAACGTTTTTGAATTAAATTTATTGATAATAATTCTCATTACGTTATTTTGTTGTCTCAAACACACTCATTGTTGCGGAGACCTACATGGAACACTCGGATATTACTCAACTGCTTATTCCAAAGAGCGATTGGGCATCGCCTGATCTCTTTCTCTATGAAGGGGAAGACAAACTTCACCTGAGCTTAGAAGGCGCAATTCAATACAGTGGATTGAACAGCATTGGTGGCGTGGTTCTGGGCTATAGGATGATCCAACATGCTGTGCAACTCGCGGCGGGTGACCAGTCTTTGCAACGTGATGGCATTAGTATTTATACCGCGTTCCCTGGACGTGGTGCTCAAGATGCCTTTGAGTACACGTGCCGCGCACTGCGTGATAGACGTTATTGTTGTGATACCACACTGCACCACCCAGCAGCGCAAACCGGGCAACGTGGCCAGTTCTTGTTTACGATTCGCTTGAACGAGCAATCTATGGTGATGACGCCAGCCAACGGGCTACCAAGCAAAAGCTACTTTGAAGCTGATCGACATTCACAAGACGGCCGAGAAGCAGCATTGAGGTGGCGTGATGAGAAGATCAACTTCGCCAATACACTGTTGAGCTTATCGCCTGAAGAGTGCTTACGTGTGTTGTAGCTCCCTGTTCTTATTAACAGAATGAGCTTACAAACAGAATGAACACAGAATAGAATGATCAACAGGAGGTCGCTCACTTTTTAAGTGGGCGACCTTTTTGTATCAGTGCACTTAGAAACCAGATTCCTAGTCGCGCCTAGGCTTGCTGGAATGACTCGTTTCGCCGTCAACATACTAAAATATACAGAGGTGGAGCAGTTTTCAAAACACTACACTGCGTGCGGTTATTCGAAGTGATATAATGTGTGCCTAACGCTTTGAAGAGCTGATGATTTAAAGGATTAGTACGATGGCAAAAACAATCTCATTGGTACTTGGTAGTGGTGGCGCCAGAGGCTTGGTTCATGTTGGCGTTATCCGCTGGTTAATTGAACATGGCTATCAGATAAAATCGATCTCTGGTTGTTCAATTGGTGCCCTTATCGGCGGTGTTTACGCTGCGGGTAAGTTGGATGAATTTGAAGAGTGGATCACCAGTATCGAGCAGTCTGACATGACGATGTTGTTGGACTTTTCATGGCAATCGAGTGGTATGTTCAAAGGGGACAAGATCATAGACTCTCTGCGTCAACTGATCGGTGAAATTGCTATTGAAGAACTGCCTATTCCTTATACCGCCGTTGCCGCTAATGTCGCTGAGGAGAAAGAGGTTTGGCTGAAGTCCGGTTCTCTGTTTGATGCCATTCGCGCCTCTATCTCTCTTCCGCTGTTCTTTACACCTCATGTCATCAATGGCGAAGAGCTGATTGATGGGGGAGTACTTAATCCTGTGCCCATTGCGCCAACCTTTGGCGATAACACAGACGTCACAATCGCTGTGAACTTAGGTGGCGAACCTGAACTGCTTAAACAAGAAGTGACACCAGTTTCCCTGCCTACAAAAGAGAGTAATCTGCACGATAAGGTTGCTCACTTTATCGATAACCTAGGCAATAACGTTAAAAGTAAAATGAGCTTTAACTTTGCAGCTTACGACATTGCCAACCAAGCGTTTGATGCGATGCAATCGACCATTGCTCGCCAGAAACTCGCCGCTTATCCTGCCGATATTACCCTTGAGGTGCCACGTAATGCGTGTGGCACGTTGGAGTTTGAACGCTCGAAAGAGATGATAGACAGAGGCTACCATTTGGCACAGACGACACTGGGCAACCGACTTTAATGTGATGGTTACTGATTCGACGGAGAGAGTATTTATGGAAACGGAACTCAAACAACTTGAACTCAACGATCTGATGGCAACAAAAGATGTCATCGTGCTCACCAGCTTGGAAGAGCAGGCGATATCTTGGCTTACAAGTTACTATCAAAAAAACGCTGGTATTCAGATTATCGAGAACGCACACCAGCTAGATACTGAGGCGATTTTGGCGCAGTGCCGAAGCGGTCTTTACGAAGGTAAAAAGGTTATCCTCACCGCCCAGTTTCGTAGTCAACTTCCTATCATCAACATCGCATCATTGTGTAATGAGAAGCGCAAATCATTGATCAATATTGAGCTATCAGACTGGGATGAAGTACAGCGCCTGCCACAGTCGTTTAGTAGTTTTTAATGTAAATACTGATTCTGAAATGGATACAAGTACGTTAGAAACTGAATTCCAACGTACTTGATGAGTGAGAGTGGTGTTAAGTTAGTAAATCGGCATCACAAGCTAGTATCTAGGAAGTTGATCATGCGCTCGATTAAGGGCTCTCGCTTTACTTCATCGCTCAATGTTATCGCACCTGATGGGTAGAAGTGACCAAACCCGGGTACCCAAGCTGTATTAATACTAATGCCCGCGTCACTGTACTTAGATAGGGAGTGCTGTAGTGCTTCCATCAGAGGATCTAAGTCATATTGCCCCATGTTGATGATTGCTGGTGGTAGCGAACTATTACCTTGAGAGTTAATCGCAAATCCATGAACCATACCTGAGTTGCCCATCACCGCCTTTACAGGGGCATTCATGCCGTAAGCAACGTTAAAACTCGTCATGGCTCCCGCAGAGAAACCACCTAAGGCAATTCGATTAGGATCAATGGCTAGCGCCTCTGCATTGTCTTGAAGATACTCAACCGCTTGATAAAGATCTTCAGCTGCCGCAATGACGGAGTTACGAAGTATATCTGACTCGTGAGGTAGCGGCTCTAGACCTTTGTTTACGCGCAACATGTTATGGCGATCGTGCAGCGCTTTCATGCGAAGATCTTTCTCAACAAGCATCTCATCGGTATAGCCGATATTGGAAGGGACAGGTTCTTCTCTTGAGAGTCGGTAGTCAATCGCCACACAGGTGTATCCGACCTTCGCAAATTGCTTGCAGTAATCTCTCATTGTCGTTGTTTGCGCACCAGCGACTGAATAAATGTCATCTCGACCACCGCGAATAAAGTTGCCGCCAAATGTCATTACCACAACCGGATTGGCATCTGCTTTTGGGGTGTTCGGTTGAATGATATCCATAACCAAGTCACGTTCAGTTATTTCTCCATCAATCGTTACTAAGCCTGTCGTGTAGGGCACATCGAGTTGAGCACGGTAATGTTCTACAGCAATGTCCGCTGTTGCCACGTTTGAGATAAGTACTGAGGCCAGGGCCATATTGCATAATGTCTTTTTCATTTTCGAATCCTCATCTTGGTATGACTGTATTTTGCTTATCAACAAAGATTCGAACAATATGATGGCATGGATACTAAATATCGAAATTTTCGATACTTGGATATATAGTAGAGTCAGCCAACTATGAAAAAGGGATAGCAGAATGAGTGTGCAATTCGATAGGTTAGCGACACTGGATCTAAAAATGTTGCGCACCTTACTGGTGCTGATTGAAACCAGAAACGTCTCGCAATCAGCCAATTTGTTGGATCTTCAACAGAGTACAGTCAGTTATCAATTGGGAAAGCTTCGCGAAGTGCTGGGTGATCCGCTCTTAATACGTTCGGGTAGAGGTTTTGAGCCGTCCGCTTACGCCAAGACAATTCAACCCGGGTTGGCTGCCCATTTTAATGCGATGGAAAACCTTCTGTTTGGCGACCATTTTGATGATAAGACAGCGACAGGGACATTACGGTTAGCCTGTCATAGAAATGGTTCTCGTAAGTTTGTCAGAGCGTTTCTTGGTGAATTAAACCGTCGTCTTCCCCTTGTTCGAGTAGAGATTGTAGATTGGACTGAGCAGGTACCCACAATGCTTAAAGATGACAGGATTGATTTTGCTGTTGGCTTTGAGCCTGAGCATTCTTCTCAACTTCTCTCGTTGCCTATTGTGGATGTCGGGTATCAAGTCGTTATGTCACAAGATCATCCAATGGCAGACAAAATGCTCTCAGAGGAGCGTATATTTGATTACCCTCATGCGGTACTCAGCAGCAATGAAGCCATCGAACGATGGTTGGATTACTTAGCCGATCGACATAAAAAGTCACGCGTCGTTGAGTTTTCATCAACCTCAATGGAGTTCACGACGATGGCCTTAGAAGGTACTGAGAGGTTGATGTTTGTTGCTGATACTAAAGATGATTTCTTCGATGGTTACAATGTTGCGACTCAGCCTGTGTCCTTTATTGCTCATCAAACGGTAAAGCTTTTGTATCATGAGAGAGCATCGGTTGATCCTCTTAAGCGTCGTACGTTAGAAATCATCAAAACCACAGCGAGTAAGGTGTTTGCGTAGGAAGTGTATCGGGTAATTAAGGCCTCGCATTCACGAGGCCTTGGTTTTTAGTTGAGTGTGTTACGAAAGCTCAGTGGTTAGCTTTACCCCGTCCACTCGAAGTTATTATAGATTGAGTTGGAGAGTAATCTGATCTAACTCTTGTTGCCATTGTTGCTGCATCTTTGGTTTCTGATGCTTTGGCTTACGTTGTTTGTCATCCTCAATTAAGGCTTCTAATTGATACAGTCTTTCCAATATGGCTTCTTCAGAATCAAGACTATCGCTTGCTTGGTTAAGGCTAGGGCTAGGTGAGCGACTATGGTTAGTTGATTCATTCTCCAATAACTCAACACCTGAGAACTTAGGGTTATGAGTTTTGGTTTCTGAATCAATTTCACCATACAGCTTTTCCAGGTCATACCATTCCGTTAGCTCGCCTTCTTTAATTAACCAATAGCGATTACAGCTTTTTTCAATCAGTTCTCGGTCGTGCGTTACTAGTAACACTCCACCTTCGAACTGATTAAGCGTGTCGCTGAGTTGATCTTTGCCATCGATATCAAGGTGATTTGTAGGCTCATCAAGCATAAGAAGGTGATACTCTGCCAGTGATAGCCCAAGCATCAATAACCGAGAACGTTCGCCACCACTCAATTCGATTACTTTTTGAGAGTGTCTGTTGTACTCGAAACCAGCGCTGATTAACGCGATTTTACGTCTTTCTTCGCAGAGGTCAGTTAACCCTTCAAGTGAGTCAATCAAGGCGTCATTGTCATTCAGTTGCTTTAAGCTTTGGTCATAAAAACCGAGTCGGCAACGTGGATGGAACTGAATATTCTCCGTGTTAGTTATGCTCTGCGTATAGCTCTGCCACAGCATTTTCAACATTGATGACTTGCCACTACCATTGCTACCAATAATCGCAACTCGATCGCCACTTTTGATCTGTTGCTCAATCACCTGAAGTAATACAGCTGCATCAAACGCGGGCTTTACATCGAGTTTGTCGATAGCGAGTAGTCGGTTTGCCTTAAGCGCTTCACCTTTTAAGGAGAGCTGCCAAGGTGCTCCAGAGGTCAGTTCGGTTTGCGTTTCTTTTAATCGTTCGACTCTTTTCTCCATGGTTTTGGCTTTTCTTGCCAGGTCTTCGTTGTCATAAACTCGTCCCCAGTTCGCTAATCGTTTAGCGCTTTTCTCAACACGATTAATCTCTTTCTGTTCAGTCAAGTTTCTCTGTTTTGCAGCTTCATCAACTCTGGCGAGTTCATCCAATGCTTTTGAAAAGGGCAGTTGGAAGTAGTTGAGGCGCTTGTCTCTTAAGATCCAAGTGCAGTTGGTGACCTTGTCCAATAGTTTTCGGTCATGTGACACGAGAACAAAGCTACCTCTCCAGTTGATTAGAAAGCGTTCTAACCACAGCAAGGTAGGGAGATCGAGGTGGTTACTCGGTTCATCGAGCAAAAGCAGATCTGGCTCTGAGATCAGTGCCCTTGCGAGTAATAGACGTGTATGTTGACCACCACTCAGAGAACCTGCGGTTAGGCTCCAATCACTGGATGAAAAGCCCATATCGGAAAGGATCAGCTCTGCGCGCCACTGGTCTTGTAACTGTTCATCTTTGGGAAGCTTTGTAACCACGGCCTCAAGCATAGAAAGGTGCTCTAGGTTCGTTGGCAAACGCTGTTCAACTTGTTCGATTAAACAGTGACTCGATATGGTAATAGCACCAGAGTGAGGTTCTTTGTTACCGCAGAGTAGTTGCAGTAGGGTACTTTTTCCGCTGCCGTTGTAGCCGACAAGGCCGATGCGGTCACCTTGTTTTAGGGTGAAAGAGATGTCTTCAAACAAAGATGTTGAAGGTGTGTTGAATGTAACTGATTGGGTAGATAATAGTGTGCTCATTGGCTTACTCAAGTTTTTCAGGCGCTATGACGCCTATCGTCAGTTTTTCGCTGACAATAACCTCGTAAGCTAGAGGGAAGAGACTCTAGTTAGTCTGTCTGTTTTGCTACTTCGCTCAAGCTAGGTTATCGCAGCACGTTGCTGGTAAAACTTGAGCGAACTTCGTAAGCAAAAATGTATGCAAAAGACAATGCACACTGGTTCATAGTTACCTCCTTTCATTTCGTCTAGTGGATGGATATGGTCATTCTATCAGCTGATCTTTCAAAGTCTATTTCGGTTATTCTCACCTCACTGGCAATTTGGTTTTGGTCTTTACTTGCCCAAAGGCGAAGCTGGATTCAATAGAAGCGATATTGGGTAGGCGAGTTAACTGCTTGCGGATAAACTGCTCATAGCTTTTTAAGGACTCACTCACCACATGCAGAAGGTAGTCGTGATTACCTGTCATTAGAAAGCACTCTAATACTTCATCAATCGCTTCAATGTGCTGCTCGAAATCTCGCATATTCTCTTCAGTCGGCTTTTCAAGCTTCACCAACACAAACACATTTACGGGCAGACCACATGCTTCTTGGTCGACACTGGCGTGATAGCCGCGAATGATCCCTTGTTTCTCTAATGCTCGAACTCGGCGTAAACAAGGGGAGGGGGAAAGCGCGACGCGGTCGGCTAACTCTTGGTTGGTGAGTCGCGCGTTGCTTTGCAGTTCAGCCAGTATCTTCTTGTCGATCTCATCCATTGGCATATTCCATTAATAAGAAACTAAATTAGGCAATATTATTGCTCAAAGTGTATGTCTTACTTCGCAAATAGCAATCTTTAACATCTCTGCAACACTAAAATTAAAGGAGGTACAACAAGGATGGAATGATTTAGGAACTATGAATACTTCAACTCAATTGAGCCCACTGCGTAAAACCACCAAGCATGAACAAGCAGAAGCTCTTGCCATTGAGCAAGCAAAACACTTCGGTATCGACCCAAATAGCGATTACGGCACCACGCTGGTGGATTTGGCGACGACGCTGTACAAAGCGAATACTAAGACACACGATCTTTGGGCAATAACGGTTGACGGCCTTTCAGAGCTGGATAAGAGTGATCGAATCGCTTGGTTTAACGCCAAACGTTTCTTGTCATTCCAGATTGCTAAGATCCTCGACAACCTGCAAAACCCAATGCGCGCGACTTACCAATCCATTGCGACTAACAATGGTAATTTTGCCTCAAAAGGCGCGTATCCTATTTTCGATAATGTAGCGGCTATTTTCTCTGCAAGCCCAGTGATTACGCGTACAGCGACCTATTTGTTTGCCTGTACCGAGTGGATTGAAGATGCGTTCAACGGCAAAGAACCACTGCACGATATCTACTCTCGACTGCTTAACCCAACCTCAATATCACTGGCGAACCACATGGTTGATCTTGAGGCGGGATCAAGAGCCAATGAGTATCTCGCATGGAACTTCAACTCGGGTATGGCGGCAATTGATGGTTTGCTGAGTCACTTACTAGGACATGAAGATATTGTATTGGCCTCACGTAACATCTACGGCGGCTCTTATCAGCTGTTGGAAGACTGGTTTGGTAAGCCTTCGAACTTGAATGTCGCGGTAGAGTGGGTAGATGGATACTCTGGTGATGAGTTTGCAGCGCGTCTTGATGAGGTCGCACACAAGTATGCCGATCGTCTTGCTAAAGGGAAGAAGATCTACGTCTACCTTGAGTCACCGTGTAACCCACATGGCTACGTGTTAGATGTCGCCAACATCAGCAAGGCGGCTCACTCTCGTGGTTGGGATGTGATTGTGGATTCCACTGTAGGCACGCCACTGCTGCACCCAGTACTCAAACGTGATGATGTGATGGAAAGGCCAGATTATGTGATTCACTCGTATACAAAAGAGCTTGCCGGCTCGGGCACCACCACAGCAGGTGTTGTGATTGGCCGTAACGAGACCATGTTTGTGCCAAAAGGAGAGGAGGTGACTTTCACCAAGCCCAATGGCGATGAGACGACCATTCCTTGGAACGAAACCCTGTTTTGGAATGTGTATTACATTAAAGGTGCCTTCTTAGATGCAGACAAGGCGTTTGAAGTGCTCAATGGCATGAAAACTTATGAGATGCGTGTGGTGCAGAAAACCATTAATACTCTGACTCTCGCGAAGATCTTTGATGCTCATCCAGACATCAATGTGTCGTGTCCGGCTCTGCCTGACAGCGACAACTACGAACACTGTCAAAACAATATGCATTTGGGTTTACCAGCAGCGCTGTTCACAATCGACATGGAAGGTAATGGTGACCGAGCGCCAATCAATCGTGATGGATTTAAACAGTTCTTCGATATGCTAGAGCCTGCAATCGGCATGCAAGTGAGCCTCGGGCAAACCAATACGGTCGCCTTGTGTCCGGCGCTGACCACTCACTCAGAGCTGAGCGACGAGGCACTCGATGAAGCAGGCATTAAACCTACAACTATGCGTATCTCGATTGGTTTAGAAGATCCTCGTATGTTCATTGCACATATTATTGAAGCGGCTAAATTATCCATTGATCGCAAACATGTTGATTTCTCATCGAGCTTCCCAAGCAACGAACGTATCGATGAGATCTATATGCAGACCTATATGGATGTGCATCAGAGGTTTGTGAAGAGCCTGCCGAAGTTCGGACAGTTGAGTCAGTAAATTTGCTTGGTAATCTAAGCCAGTAGACTACTACATAACACAAGCAGCACCCTGTCCGATTAAGAGTCGGCAGGGTGTTTTTATTGGTTTGGATTTAATGAACTGCGACGGCATTGGTTTGGCGTCATCCCAAATCTCTTTCGGAATATTTTACACAGGTAGCTGGTATCTTTTACACCAATTTCATCCGCCAGCTGTATCAAGCTATGGCTTGAGTGTATGAGTCGCCAATATAGGTGTTGTAGGCGCAACTCCTGCCAGTATTGGTGAGCAGACACATCAAACTGTTGTTGGAAAAGTCGGTCTAGCTGGCGACGGCTAACGCCAATCAAGGCACCCATGTCATCTACCGTAGTACTCAGCGCTAAATGCTCCTGCATCAATGAAACTGCACGGTCGACATGCCGGTTTTGGTAAGTGCTATGTTGAGATGATTTTAAACGATGATGATTACCACGCCCTTCGTCGACCAGCATATCTGCTAACCCTTTTTCAGCTCTAACTTGGCCTACATGATCTTGCAAGATAGCGATAAGAAGGTCGATGGTCGCGCTGCCACCGGTACAGCTGATGAGTTTTTTGTCGAAGTGATACAACTGCTCATCACGCACTACTACCTTGGGATAGTTCGCTTTAAACTCATGATGATGTCGCCAGTGAACCACGACTTGGTGATTGTTTAGCAACCCTAACTCTGCAAGCGTAAAACAGGCGTTATCGATGCTCACGATCTTTATTCCAGCTGATACAACTTTTCTAAAAAATGCACGATATAAGGGAGCTTGCTGTTGTGAATCGTGAGCTGTTCGGCTCCCAAAAATGACAACGTAATCAACGTCCTTCAGCTCGATGGTAACCGGAGTGTGCTCAACCATGACTGGAATATTGCTGCTAGACGTTACGACTCCTTGAGTATGAGACATGATCTGCCACGAACAGTAACGTTGCTGACTAAGATCCGCGTCATCAGCGGAGAAGCGTAGTTTGTCTAAAAACGCTCCAAAGGGGA
Source organism: Vibrio fortis (assembly GCF_000695685.1). Classification (GTDB taxonomy): domain Bacteria; phylum Pseudomonadota; class Gammaproteobacteria; order Enterobacterales; family Vibrionaceae; genus Vibrio; species Vibrio fortis_A. The sequence continues at coordinate 148,180 of NZ_JFFR01000002.1, forward strand.
ACATATTGAAGTTGTCTAACGGGATTAATAGAAACCTGACGTTTTTGGAGTGATCCATACCACCAGCCTTAAGTGTCTAGATGGTGCTATTTTACGTCTATATATTACCGTTATCAATTTACTCTTCGACGCATACTAGCGACAGATTCAGTTATCTTGTTGAAGGCTAGTTATGACGTTTGAAGTGTGGTGTTTGTTTATTTTGTCTGCTTTTGGGTTAGCGTGTATTCCCGGCCCTAACTCTTTATTGGCTCTCAGCCATGGTGCTCAATTTGGTTACAAGAAGACACTATGGACGATCTATGGTGGCGTTTGTGGTTTCTTCTTATTAATCACCATAGCCATGCTTGGATTAGGAACGTTGTTGGAGGCAGAACCGGAGCTGATGATTGTTCTTCAATGGCTAGGGGCTCTTTACCTCGGTTTCTTAGGTCTGAAGCTGTTTTATGCACCTAGCGTTAACGTTGAAGGCAAGACCGAAACAGTCGCACTATTGCCACGACAACTCTTCAAGCAAGGGTACTTCGCTGCGCTATCTAACCCAAAGGTGCTGCTGTTTTTTACCGCGTTTTTGGCTCAGTTCATCGATCCTAACAAAGCCTTTTTCCCTCAGTTCGTAGTGATTACAGTGACTTTTCTTTGCATTGAGTTTGCGGTTGAATTTGGCGTCGCGAGAGTCGCAGATAAGGTCAAAGCGCTGCTGCTAAAAAATGGCCACATATTCAACCGATGCTGCGGTGCGCTTTTCTTAGCAATGGGAGTGATGGCAATAGTGAAGAGCTTGTCTTGATGAGGGAACAACGTTGCGTATTAGGTGGTAATAGGAATTGCTCAATAGATTGTTTATGAGCTCTCAGGTTACTTGAAGCACCCTCTTAACTAGTCGCCCATAAGTGTGAATACTTGTGTTTTATCTTTGTTGTAGTGCAGGGAGACAAACAAGCCTTCAATGGTATTTTTATAATTACCCTCTTTTTCAACATGGTCGTAGATTTCTTTTAAGGTCTCTTTTCCTAGTTGTTTTTCTTTTTGCCAAGTCATCGAGTGCAAAAGCATGACCTGCACGTAAAGAAGACTATCTAAACATTCGTTGCGTTTTTCGTCGAGGGTGTATAGTTCTAACGTCATCAGGTACTCGATACCATCTGTAGCAGTGACAGTATCGAACTTTATGTTGTGGCACTGGTTAGGGTAATCATATTCATATGTCCAAAAATCAGCATTTGTATCATCCATCACATATAGTAGTTCATCCACAGTTTTAATATTCATAACTGTACCAGCCGAGTCTTCAGGCAGATCCATAGAATTTAAAGATTGTTCCAGTAGGAGCAATTCTTCAATCGGCAAGTTCTCAATATAATCTTGAGTACGAGTCACTTTGGTATCATTTGGGCTCATTCTTAGCGTAGGATCGACAAGGGATGCTAAGTCATTATAGTAATTGAGTACACTGCCCACGGTATCGAGTGTTGCAAAGTCCCAAGAAGGGTTTTCTTTTGTAACGGAAGAGAAAGAGGTACAAATGAGAACTAGCGCAATAAGGTATTTCATTATGATTTCGACAACCATGAGAGGGCTTAAACGTATAATTACTAAAGCGATTTCAAAATACAACACATACATTTGTGAAATGCAGTAGGTGTCATATTGGGCCAAGCTATGAAATTATGAATTTTATCTAATAGCTCGTTTTATCATATCAAGTACTAGAGCAAATCACCTTCAATTTGCCTATTCGTCATCATCGCCATAAGCTTCGCAACACGTTCTCGCATGTCGTGTCTTTCGACGATCATGTCGAGTGCGCCATGCTCTAAGAGAAACTCGCTTTGTTGAAAATCCTCGGGTAGCTTTTCGCGAACTGTTTGTTCGATTACTCTACGACCTGCAAAACCAATTCGAGCTTTGGGCTCACCGATGTTGATGTCACCAAGCATCGCTAAGCTTGCTGATACACCGCCGAAGGTTTGGTCGGTGAGCACCGAAATGTAGGGAAGCTTTGCGTCAGACAGACGTTTTAGCGCGGCGCTGGTCTTGGCCATTTGCATTAATGCCATCAGTGATTCTTGCATGCGCGCGCCTCCACACGCGGAAAAGCACACTAAACCGCAATTGGCTTCAATGGCTGTGTCGACAGCTTCTACAAAACGCGCTCCAACCACTGAACCCATTGAGCCCGCCATAAACGAAAACTCAAAAGCGCACGCGACAACATGTAGCCCTAATAACTCACCTTGCATTGCAACCAATGCGTCACTTTCGCCTGTGTTCTTGTGAGCAAGTGTTAGACGTTCTGTGTAGCGCTTTTTGTCTTTGAAATTGAGTAGATCTTGTGGCAGAAATTGTTTGCCTAGCTCCGTTTGTTCACCTTTGTCTAAAAAGCTCTCTAACCGATTTCGTGCTGACATTCGCATGTGGTGATTACACTTAGGACACACCTCTAAATTCTCTTTTAATGCGATGCGATACAAGACTTGGTCGCAATTAGGGCACTTGGTCCAAACACCTTCAGGAATTGAAGCTTTGCGGGTACTGATTAAGTTCTTCTTATCTAATAGTTTTTCTAGCCAACTCATGATTAAACCGTGTTCTTGATACTTTGAATGATGAATATTGTATAAGCCAAGGTTTGGTAATAAAGTGTCGAATGTTGGTTTTATAATCCAACTTTTTGGGATTATGTGAGAGGGGGAAATAATAAGGTGCTAGATAAAATCGACCAACAGTGGCTTAAGAGCTTTCACTGCGTTTATGAGAACAATAGCTTTAAACGCGCTGCGGAGTTTTTATGTCTACCGACTTCAAACGTCAGTCGCCACATCGCGTTATTGGAAGAGCAACTGGATACTCGGTTATTCGAACGAACCACTCGCCGTATTGCTCCAACCGAAGTCGGAGAGCAACTCTATTTAAGTACTCAACCATTGTTGGACAAGCTGAGTGATGCACTTGAAGAAGTGACGCAACAATCACATGAGGTAATGGGGCAGCTCAATATTTTGATGCCAGATTCTCCGGAGCTTGCCCAAGCAGTCGTGTCCTTTTGTACTAAGCATCCGTCGATTTCGCTGTGTTGTGATACTAGCATCAGCCCGAAAGAGGATTTCTTGGATGGCTTTGATGTGATTTTGAGTTTTCATCGTGGCAAGCTTGAAGACAACAACTGGATTGCTCGCGAGATCAAACGCTGGCCGAGTGCTGTGGTCGCATCTCCTAAGCTCCTAAAAACCTGTGCTAAACCAACTCAGATTACCGACTTAAAGCACGTACCTTGTATCACTAGTTTTACTGTACTCAATGGTACACCTTGGGTGTTTAAAAATGACAAAGGTGAACAAGTGACACAGAGGGTAAAGTCGGCATTTAAGGTCAATAGTGGGCAGCTGGCAGTGGCGGGTGCTTTAGCTGGCTTGGGCTTTGCGATACTTCCAAGCGAACTGTGTCGAGAGCAGATTAACGCAGGTAAGTTGGAGGTTGTTAAACTGGAACATCAGCCTGACGACTTGGTGCTATATGCTTTTTACACTTCAAGAAAGCACATAGCCAAGAAGGTTCCTGCGTTTATCGAGCACCTACAAAATGAAGCAATTGCTAGAGACTACAAATAGATGGCTTGGTAGTCGATAGAATTGGCAGAGAGCGAGATTTTGCTTAATCCAATTTTCTCACTGCGGTTGTATTCATCGAGTGAGTGGTCAAACCCATAGGCTGTTGCTGGTGCCATGTACTGAGTGACGACATGTTGTGTCTCAACTATACCATCATGCCCGTGACCACAAATCACGTCGTGCACGCGATACTTTTGAAGAACTTTCATCACTTCAGTATCGTTCTCAAGACGAATCGCTTTCATCCAATCGGAGCCAACGGCAATCACAGGGTGATGTACAACCACAACTGGTTCGTTGGACTTTCTCAGGTGCTTTTTAAGCTGCGCCATACCGCGGTTATCGATACGTCCTGAACCCAGCGGATGTTGATTATCTAACGGTTTGTAGCTTGAATCGAGAAACACAAACTCTCTCCCACAAACGTTAGCCTTATCAGTCACACAGATCGTCGAACCTTTAAGCTCTGCGCGCATTAAAGAAGAGTCGTCATGATTACCTGCAATCGCGTAAATCGACTTGTTGCTAACGTGCTGCTTGATGAAGGCCTCTAAGGCAGTGTAATCGCCGGATGTTGGGTTACAGCAAATATCACCTGTCAGGAAAATCGTGTCACAGCTAGCGTCGCTATTGGCGTATTCCAGTGCACGGCGTAGGTTTTCATAGCTGGATTCGTCAGAGAGGTGACAGTCACTGATTTGATAAACAATGTTCATTGTTGGAGTCCGGTCATTACAATTCTTGAGTGAGATAATCGAGCAGTGATCTTACCTTAGGCGTTGCGCCTCTATGGCTAGGATAGAGCGCATACAGATCGACTGGTTTGAATGTCCAATCCGGTAAGATATTAATCAGTTTACCATTTTCTACAAACTCTTCAGCCATGTAATCGGGCAGTTCTGTGATCCCCAATCCTTGAATCGCCATGCGCTTTAGCATTGAGAAGTCATCACACCTCACGCTGGGCTTAAAGGAAATGTGTTGTTCATTATCACCAGAAATCAAATGCCAGTCGGCGCTACGTTCTTTGGCGCTCATCAGCATCAGCGGTTGCTTTGATAGCTCACTTGGGTGCGATAGATTTTCGTATCCATGCTTAGGTGCAGCATAGAGTTTCAAATTAATCGAGCACAAGCGTTTCGCCACCAAATTCGAATCCGCAAGTTCTCCGACTCGAAAGGCAAGATCAAATCCTTCTTCAATAAGATCGACGCGTCGGTTAGTTAAGGTTAAATCGAGTTCAACATCCGGGTTCTGAAGGCAGAAATTGGCTAAGTGCTCGGAGAGAAGAGACTGACCAACACCGAGAGACGTGCAAATTCGTAATCTTCCTTGAGGCTTCTCCAACATAGACTCAACGGCGCTATCGGCAGCATCTAGCTCATCTTTGATACGGCGACAGTATTCGTAATAACGCTGACCCACCTCTGTTAAATGAAGAGAGCGGGTAGAGCGCTCCAACAATCTAACGCCTAGGTGGTTTTCAAGGCGGGTTATCTTACGACTGATGTTCGATTTTGGTGTGTTGTAAGATTCGGCGGCACCAGTAAAACTGCCTTGTTCGACGACAGTGGCAAACACCATCAAATCATTCAAATCACAATTGAGCATAAATCCATTTATTGTTATCAAATATTGAACAGTATTGTATCAATCGACTTATATATCAATATTCAATACCAAACTATTCTACTTCCATCAGCTAACAAAATTACTAAGGAAACGACGATGGAAATGTTAACTCTTGATCAATTACCCCAAGGCGGCTTTGCAGGCTTAAAAGAAAAGCAGGTGGTGACCGACTATCGCGTGTTTGGCGCTCGCAAAAATCCTAAGACCTCGAATGGTATTGGAAACTTTGTATATCTAGCAGACGCCAACTTTCTACCATACGGTGAAACAGGCATGCATCCACACCGCGAAATTGATGTGATCAGTGTGATGGCCAAAGGCCGCGTCAGCCACGAAGGTTCATTAGAGCACGGTAAAGGGCTGGTGGCAGGCGAAGCGCAAGTTCAACGTGCGGGTGGTGAAGGCTTTGCCCACAACGAGGTAAACCCAGACAGTATACCAAATCAATTGATTCAGCTATGGGTTCTGCCGGAAGTAGCAGGGGAGCCCGCAGGTTACAAATCTTATGCGCCTGAAGCGAATCAACGTACCCGTATTTATGGCGGCAGTAAATCGCAATCGGATACGTTTGATAGTCACACGGTTATTGAGATGGTGCAGGCCGAAGAGGGCTATCAAACCACTCATCAAGGTGAAGTTCTGGTTTATTTGAGTACAGGGCGTGCGCAAATCAATGGTGTTGAAGTAAATGCAGGGACGTTAATTAGAACTGAAGACTTGAGTTTTACTGCGCGTGAAGAGAGCCAGTTAATTCTGATTTTTGCCGAAGATTTTTAACTAATCTCATTTATCTGAAAAGCAAACAACAATTAATCAGTGAGGGATATACAATGAAAGGCGTTGAGAACTCGACGCCACCTTCAAGGCATTGGGTGGCGCTATATACGTTTATTATTTTGTTGCCTTTGGTTTATTTTATTCCTATGTGGGTTGCTGAAAATATATCGGATAGCCATGTGGTTGTGACAGTCATTTCAGTGGCGATAATTGTCCCTTTGGTTTCGTATTTTTTTCTTCCACTGGCGCTACGAGTTCATCAACACATAAATGCTGTACATTTTTCTAAAGCGCGCTGACAGCAAACCAGTTACTGACACTTAAAGAAAAAATGCCTGCTGAGTTAGCAGGCATTTTTTAGAGCGATTCTATTTGGAAGGCGTCTCTTTAGAAGCAGCGTGCTGCTCCATCATGAAGGCAATGGCTTCATCATTTAAGCACGACTTACTCACGTATTGGCGCTGTTTACCAATATGAATAATCAAGCCTAGGTCAGTCTGCTCAAGCTCGACGATTTGGCTCCACTTTATAGTGTTGGTGGTTTTGTAGTTTTTGTAACTCACGCCGTCTAAGTCACCCTTAAAAACTACCTTGCTGCCCGAACCAGAACTGATTCTCTGACGCCATAACCACCAGGTTCTTTTACAGTAAACGCTGAACGCTTCAATCACACTCAATACAATGAAGAACCAGCCAACGTAGCCGCTTGGTAACAGCTCAAACTCAAGTAGAACCCAGCCAAAAATAAGGAACAGAAACGCCTTTAAATAGGCTTTAGGGAACTGAACAGGCACGCTTGTTTGGTCATAACATTCTGCGAAGAAAGTTTTGTCGAGGGTGTACTCTGTAGTGAAACCGGGTTCTTTAGACATGTATCGTTACTTTAAGGTTCTTTGTAAATAGGGATATTACGCCACTGTTTTGCAGCGCCGGCATTGTATCGCTTCTTGGCGCCTTTCTTTAGTTATTTTAAGTCTGTTTTGTAAATTGATACTAACGGCTGAGCTTTACATATGGGGCCACACACTGAAGTATCACAAATCAAAACTACCCCCCAGTATAATTTAAGTGCTACATTAACGGGTAAACCCTTGTTTCTAATTACTTCGAGTACCTTATGTCACACACCGCTAAAGATCAGAAAAAGCTCAAAGCCCGAGTTAGCAAAATACAAGGTCAGGTGAATGGCCTGAAGAAGATGTTGGATAACGAAGAGCAGCAATGCCAAGACGTGTTACAACAAATAGCAGCAATTCGTGGGGCGGTTAATGGTTTGATGAGAGAAGTGATCAAAGGTCACCTTCTAGAGCATGTTGTACTAGAAGATGACAAAGAGCAGCGCGAGCAGGATATGGAAGTGGTTCTTAAAGTGCTAGATTCCTACATAAAGTAATGAGTAGTCATCGGCTCATTTGCGACTTTCTTTTTACCAACTCTTTTTTCAATACGTTGATGGCGTAGGGCTTCATTGATTTCCAAGCCTTACGCTCTTCACGCGTTCTTCCACAACCTAGACACCAGCCTTTGCTGTGGGAGAAATCGCACATATCGATACAAGGGCTTTTCTGTTTTTTCATGTTAAAGCCTATCTAGTATTTTTTCGACGCTGGCCTCTAGAGCGCGCAGTCGGTTGAACTCTTCAAATAAACGCTGTTCTAGGTTTTTGAAGTTTAGTGGCAGCGTTCGCTGACAAATGCCGTAGCTGTTGTCTTGAATTTTGTATCCTTTCCAGCTCTCAATTCGACTTTTCTCTATCTCTTTAAATTGGCGGATAAACTCCGCTTGGGCAGGGCAGTCCTCTTCGGCATGCATACAGATAGGAAAAGACTTTTGTTTAATTTGATGCTCTTCGATAAAGGTTTCGAAATGAATACCACCTTGGCTCTGATTGAACCAGGTCTCTTTGTATAACTGCAGGTATTCTCCACGGTTGTAAATTTCCCAACCATCGTCAAACCAGTTTGCTTTTCTCAGCATCTTTTCTAGATTGCGGAAAACACCTTTAACATCTTTCATTCAGAAACTCTTCTTCCGTGGTATATAACAACTCAAAAAACTATACTCCCCTTGAGTATAAAATACTACCCCCTAGTATATGTGGTTATCGGTGGGCATTAGATTGAATTTGTTAATTAACAGACGAGCTGGTTGTGCTGAGTGTAGAAATGCGTTGAATCGTGGTCTAGATCTCCTTATTGGTTATTGTCATAAAACCTTCACACTCCTACTGATAGTTTTATTTGTTGATGTTGTGTTATAACGAGGTTTGTATTGGTTCTGTGAATGATTTTAAGATCCGCAGTAATCAGGTCAGTACTCTAGGTCAGGAGATGTATATGAGAAAAGGAAGTCTAGGTTTCAAGGGAATTCTGTTAGGTTCCGTAGCCTTGTTAATGACCGTGTTATTAATGGCGAGCGAGCTTTATGGATATAAACAGACAGAAGAGTTCGTAATAAAGGATGTAGAGCAGTATTTCACTGATTACACCAAGCAACAATCCCTCACCGTCGAGCAGTACTTCGCTCAAAAGGCAAATAGCGTTTCAAGCATTGCCAATCACTACAATAATAAACCCTTCCCAACAAATTATGTCGAGCAAACTCAAATACTAGCCAAAGCGATGGACATTGGCAGTGTAGTGATCTCTCTAGACAATGGTGATGGTTACTGGAACCAAAGTGCGGATACATGGCCGAATCACAAATACGATGGCGATGTGACGAAAAGAGAATGGTACCTGCTTGCCCAAAGACAGTCAGGTGTATCAGTGACTGAACCTTATATCGCAAGTGATGGTGTTATCTGGATTAGCTTTGTACAGAAAGCGTTTGATGGAACCTTGTCTTCAGATTTGACGCTAGATTACTTAAACCAAGTTGTTAAACAGGTATCGGAGATCCCAGGGGCGGTGGCGATCATGATGGATCAGAACACCACGGTTTTGGCTTCTTCTTCTCCAGAGATTAAAAATGGCGTTAAGGCGTCTGAGTTACAAGGGTTTGGTAGTGTTGCATTGAATGCCGTGAATCAGCCTTCTGCTCTTCAAGAGTACGAGCTCGACGGCTCGGGTAAGCTTCTGTTCTCGAATGCGTTTAAGGTCGCAGACAAAACATGGTATTTCGCGATTCGTGTTGATGAGTCGGTTGCTTTTGCAGAGCTGTATGACCTACGCCAAGAGAAGATTGTCAGTGTTTTGCTGGTAATCCTGTTTACCGTTTTGACTTTGACGCTTGTCTTTAATTACCTATATCGCCCTGTATTGGCTCTGCGTGACTTGGTCGAAGGGCTAGCTCAAGGCAATGGTGATCTAACTAAGCGATTGCCAGAAACCTCGAACGATGACTTGGGTCGTATTGCCAAAGGAATCAATGGTTTCGTTTCTCAACTGCAAGATATGGTGCTTGAGGTTAAGTTACTTTCATCAGAGTTGAAAAGCAGAACGGCTAATCTATCAGAGCAGTCACGTGTAAGTGCGGAAAGATTGACTGAGCACGCTGCGGAGACTGAACAAGTAGCCACTGCGATTGTAGAGATGAACTCCACAGCCGAAGCCGTAGCGCAAAGCGCTTCACAAACGGCTCAATTAACTCAAAAGGCAGAGTCTCTGGGTTACGCTTCGATGGAAACGATTGAGCGTTCTAAAGAGAGTATGGTTGAGCTGAGATCAGACATCGATAAGGCGATGGAACGCGTTCAGGAAATGAACCTTAAGTCCGAGAGCATCTATTCTATCCTGACGGTCATCAGCGATATTGCAGAGCAAACGAACTTGTTGGCACTCAATGCAGCGATTGAAGCGGCGCGAGCTGGTGAGCAGGGTAGAGGCTTTGCCGTGGTGGCAGATGAGGTGAGAAACCTTGCTGGCCGCACGAAAACCAGTACCGAAGAGATTGAAAAAGCGCTGAATGAACTCTTGGTTGGCAGCAAAACCATGGTCGAAGCTATGGAGAGTACCAAAGCTCGCTGCAATGATACCGAAGAGAGCACCAACGGTTTAGAGGCCAGTGTGGCTGAGGTATCTGTGCATATCACCGAGATTAATGATGCCAGTATGCAAATCGCGACGTCTGCTGAAGAGCAGAGCGGCGTGACCCATGAAATTGGACGCAACACTAACCAGATTAACGACATTGTTGTTGCGTTGAAAGCTGCAGGTATTGAGATGGACGAAGGTGCAGCCAAGCTTGTAGAGGTGAATAACCGACTCGATGATTTGATGAGCAAATTCAAAGTTGAAGAGTCTAACCGTTAAACATAGGTAGCGAACTTACAAAAAATGGAAGATAAAAAAGCCACCATACAATGATTATATGGTGGCTTTTTTGTTTCTGTAACTTCACTCGTAAGCGACATTTCCTTTTGGCGCTTCAATTCTTTTTGCATGAAATCCCTCCTAACCAGCACAGAATTCAACGAACTGGTTACGATTTAAACCAATCCTAATTGTTTTCCTAGATAGTCTACTCAAACGTGCAAATTAACATTGATAATGAGAATTGTTCGCATTAATATGTGTTGTAAATGCGAACCATTCGCAAAAATCACGGATATGTTAACACAGTATTAGAGATTCTCACTATCAAGGAGAAAGGTATGAAAAAGCTAGCGTTGGTTGCCTCGTCACTGTTACTGGCAATATCGCCATTAGCAAATGCAGCGGAAGATAAAATGAAGGTCGTGACTACCTTTACTGTGTTGGCTGATATGGCTTCAAACGTTGCAGGGGATGCAGCTGAAGTGGTTTCTGTTACGAAGCCTGGTGCTGAGATTCATGGTTACGAGCCAACGCCGAAAGATATTGTTCGCGCATCTGATGCTGATCTTATTTTGTGGAATGGTATGAACCTAGAACTTTGGTTTGAGCAGTTTCTATCAAATATGAAAGACGTACCGGCGGTAACGTTGACCAAGGGAATCAACCCAATTCCTATCGCTTCCGGTTCTTATGAAGGTAAACCGAACCCGCATGCGTGGATGGGTCTAGATAACGCACTTATCTACATTGATAACATTGTTGAAGCGTTTGCTGAACACGACCCAAATAACGCGGCGATTTATGTAAAGAACGCAGCAGCTTACAAAACCAAGCTCAGAGCAACCATCGAACCTTTAAAAGACCAGATCGCTCAGATCCCTGACGGCAATCGCTGGCTAGTCACATGCGAAGGAGCGTTTAGTTACCTTGCTAAAGATTTTGGCTTGAGAGAATTGTACCTATGGCCAATGAACGCTGATCAAGTCGGTACTCCACAGCAGGTACGTTCAGTTATCGATGGCGTAAAACAAAACCATATCCCAGTCGTATTTTGTGAATCAACCGTCAATACCTCGCCAGCAAAACAAGTGGCAAGAGATACCGGCGCCCAGTATGGCGGTGAACTGTTTGTCGATTCGCTATCAACGGCTGATGGCCCGGTTCCTACTTACCTAGATTTGCTAAAAGTGACCTCAACTACTGTAGCAAATGGCCTTACTGCGACGAACTAAGACATATGTTCAACGACATTAGACACAATGATTCAACCGGATTTTGGGAGCAAAGCACCAGTTATGAGTGATGTTAAAAACGAGGAACGCCTTGGCATTTCAGTCAGTGATGTAACGGTTACCTATCGTAATGGTTACACAGCCCTTTATGATGCGGACTTTACCGTACCGCAAGGGTCAGTGACGGCACTGGTTGGTGTGAATGGAGCAGGGAAGTCGACTCTTTTTAAGGCAATCATGGGCTTTGTTCCTATGTCCAAAGGACAAATCCAAATATTGGGTGAGAGCGTTAAAAAAGCGCTCAAAAGTAACATGGTGTCTTATGTGCCTCAGTCGGAGGAGATCGATTGGAGCTTCCCAGTTTTGGTTGAAGAAGTGGTGATGATGGGACGTTACGGTCACATGAATTGGCTTCGCAGGCCCAAAGATGTTGATCATTTGGCCGTCGATCTAGCTCTTGAGCGCGTCAATATGCTGGAGTTTCGAAAGCGTCAAATCGGTGAACTATCTGGAGGACAAAAGAAGCGTGTGTTCTTGGCTAGAGCACTGGCTCAAGAAGCAAAGGTGATTCTGTTGGATGAACCTTTTACGGGTGTTGATGTAAAGACTGAGCATCAAATTATCGACCTTCTTAAATCGCTTCGTGATGAAGGGCACGTCATGTTGGTGTCGACGCATAACCTTGGTTCTGTGCCTGAGTTTTGCGATAGAACCATCATGGTCAACAAAACGGTTCTGGCCTCTGGCCCGATTGAAACGACTTACACCGAGGAAAACCTACAACGCGTGTTTGGCGGCTCACTACGACACTTTAAGTTGGGTGGTAATGCACTTCATCACGATGAGGATACTAGAGAACTGACCATTCTTACTGACGATGAGCGACCATTCATTCAGTATGACGGCAAGGCGTTGACAGCGAAAAAGACGGAGCCTCAATTATGATGGAACTGTTGTTACAGCCATTTAGTTACGGCTATATGAATAACGCTATGTGGGTTTCGGCTTTAGTAGGCGGCGTGTGCGCGTTTCTATCTGCATATCTCATGCTTAAAGGGTGGTCCTTAATTGGTGACGCTCTGGGACATGCCGTTGTGCCGGGTGTTGCATTGGCTTATATGATTGGTCTTCCATTCGCTTTCGGTGCCTTTATCTCTGGTGGAATAGCCGCAGGTACTATGCTGTTCCTATCTGAACGTTCCGGCTTGAAAGTCGATGTGATCATCGGCTTAGTCTTCACTTCATTTTTCGCACTTGGTCTTTTCCTTATTTCAATCAACCCTATCTCTGTCAGCGTTCAAACCATCACCATGGGTAACATTCTCTCCATCACACCTGAAGATACGCTTCAGTTAGTCGTGATTGGTGTTGTCACGCTGGTGGTTCTATTGGCGAAGTGGAAAGATCTTATGGTGACGTTCTTCGATGAAAACCATGCGCGATCCATAGGTCTTAATCCCGGTTTTCTAAAGGCGATTTTCTTCACTCTTCTATCTGCATCGATTGTTGCGGCGATGCAAACGGTAGGAGCGCTGTTGGTTATTGCTATGGTGGTGACGCCGGGTGCAACGGCATACCTGTTGTGCGACCGTTTCCCCCGACTGATTTTGGTGTCAGTCATTATTGGTAGCACAACGAGTTTTGCTGGCGCTTATGTTAGTTTCTTCCTAGATGGGGCGACAGGGGGCATTATCATCTGCCTGCAAACCATTATCTTCCTTTTGGCGTTTTTCTTTGCTCCCAAGCATGGTTATCTGGCTGCCCGTATAAGGGCGAAAAAAGCACTAGCAAAGAGGCCAGATTCTGATGAGCTCAGCGCTTCTGGTTCGGCCCTTGAGCACACATCTTTGGCCAAGGAGTATTAGTATGGATTTGTTGTTGCCATTCCAATTTCCCTTCATGCAAAACGCTTTTCTGATTTGCTTGATTGTTGCTTTGCCTACGGCGCTACTTTCTTGCTTTCTGGTGATGAAAGGGTGGGCACTTATGGGGGATGCTGTGAGTCACGCTGTACTACCGGGTATTGTTCTGGCGTATGTAACGGGTTTACCGTTATTGCTAGGCGCATTTTTGGCGGGGATGTTATGTAGTTTCTTGACTGGTTTCTTGGCAGAAAACTCCCGAGTGAAACAAGACACGGTGATGGGCGTTGTATTCTCTGGCATGTTTGCATTAGGAATTGTGCTTTATGTAGCGTTAGATACTCACGCACATTTAGATCACATCCTATTTGGCAATATGCTTGGCGTAGATACGCAAGAGCTAAGTACTGCAGCGATCATCTCAGCGGTGGTTGTTCTCGGTATCGTATTGTTCTGGAAAGATTTTCTGTTGCACTCTTTTGACGAGGTTCAAGCTAAAGTTAGTGGACTGAATGTAACCGTGTTGCATTACACCTTGCTGACGTTCCTCTCGCTGACCATTGTAGCCACGCTGAGCGCAATCGGTCTTATCCTGGCAATTAGTTTGCTTATCGCACCCGGCGCAATAGCATTTCTGTTAGTGAAGCGTTTTTCAACCATGCTCTGGATTGCGTGTGTGGTGAACCTTACAACTATGGTGTTGGGCGCGTATTTGAGTTTCCATATTGATAGTGCACCAGCCCCAACAATCGTTCTGATTCAAAGCCTCGTGTTTGTTATTGCACTTGTAAGACGTATCTCGATTACTAAGAAGCAGTCGCAAAAGTTGCACACAACGACGGCATGATTTGATTGAGGTTACACGTCTGAATACTTGAAAAGCGCTCACATTGGAGCGCTTTTTGTTTATTCGTTTATTTGTGTATGTAGAGATACGGGCAAGCAGTGGCTAAAAGAATTTCTTAATCGCTTTGTCAGCACAAGCCACATCTAAATGTCCACCCGGCGCTCCGCCAACACCAATGGCACCAATCATAGCGTTATTCAGTTGTACTGGAACGCCACCCGCCAAGAACAGTAAATTGTCATCCATGTTTTGTAGAGGCTGCATGATAGGTTTGTCAGCGATGAGTTTCATCAAGTTACCAGACGGCTGTTTCATGCTCGCAACGGTGAAGGCTTTTTTACGAGAGCTGTCTAATGTGTGGATACCGGCGCCGTCAGAGCGTAATTGAGCAATGACGTTTCCAGATAGGTCAACAACGGTAGCTGAAACCTTATAACCATCTGCCTCACATTGATTGACCGCTTCTTGAGCCAGTTGGAATGCGGCTTTGGAAGAGATTTGTGTAACTGATACGGTTTGAGTTTCCGCGGCCAATGCAAAGTTAGAGAAGCCAAATGAAGCGAAAGCTGCTGTGATAAAAGTACGTGTCATTGTTTTCATGTTTACTCCGTTAAGACATTTTTTTATTGGTTTTGTTTCAGAGACCTGTGTTTCAACAACAAGGTGTTTTGATTCAACAAGGTCATACTAACGAAGTCATAATTGCGGCAGCCTTTCCGAAACATTACAAAATTGTAATCTTGGTTATATTCGAGAAAGGATGTTGATAGAGTGTATTGAGAACAAGCCTTACGGATAAATGGACGTTAATGAAAATACTATTGATTGAAGATGATCTTCATATTGCCAAATTTTTGGTGAATGGCTTTCAGCAACAAGGGATTAGCGTAACGCACGCAACAGACGGCATTGACGGTCTGCATGAAGCGATGACTGAAGAATTCGACGTCATTATTCTCGATATTATGTTGCCGAAGAAAGATGGCTTTGAAGTATTGGCAGAGCTGAGAGGACAAGGCTACGCAACGCCGGTAATTATTCTAAGTGCAAAGCATTCAGTGGAAGAGCGTGTTCAGGGGTTACAATCTGGAGCTGATGACTATTTAGTTAAGCCGTTTGCTTTCCCTGAGCTCTTAGCTCGTTGTCAGACGCTGACCCGTCGTGGAAAGCAACCAGTCACTCAGGCTTTATCGCTCGAGTATGGTCCTCTTAGTCTTGACCTCATCAAACACACCTTATGTCGTGATCAACAGACGATTACTATCAATCAGCGTGAGTTTATGCTGATGAAGCTACTTCTTGAGAACCCAGAAGCGGTGATGTCTAAAACCGCAATCTTAGAACATGTATGGGGGCATCAATTCGACCCACAAACTAACGTTGTTGATGTTCTGGTCTGTCGCTTGCGAAGCAAAGTGGATAAAGGCTTTTCAACACCGTTGATTCATACACTGAGAGGTGTCGGTTATGTCCTCAAGTCGTAACATCGAGCAAGCTCTAGCGAAAGCTAAAAATCATCTGTTGTTGCGCCTTATGGCAGCGCTGTTACTCTGCTTGTTGCTGGTGGAGTTGATCGTTGGGGCAATATTCTTCTTCGATCTTTACCAAACTGAAAAGAAGATAATGACCTCGATGTCGGCTGAGTATCAACGAATTTTGACCTACGATTCGCCTGAGCGACTGATTCATGTGTTGGAGGCGAATCCGCATCGTCTTATCGAGAATAATATTGCGGCCTATGCCGTGAATAATCACAAGCCGAATGAAGAGGTATTTGTTGCTGGGGACATGAATATCGCTAATAGGTTGTCGAACTCTAATGGCGTCGACTTGGCCGGCTCGCTTCTACAGTATCAGATTGACAACCAAAGAACGTGGCTCGATAGCTTTGTATTTAATCCCTACATGTCGCTGAAAATGGAAGGTGAGGGTTACGACTTTTGGCTGGTACTGGATAATCGTGCAAGGGACCACATCGCGGTCAATCAATGGTTAATGACACTCTATGCTCTTGTTGCTTTG
The DNA here is from genome assembly GCF_000695685.1 of Vibrio fortis. Lineage (GTDB taxonomy): Bacteria > Pseudomonadota > Gammaproteobacteria > Enterobacterales > Vibrionaceae > Vibrio > Vibrio fortis_A. The sequence goes on from NZ_JFFR01000002.1 coordinate 164,419, forward strand.
TTGGTAGTAACGGCAGTCTTTACCCGTAAGATTATACAAAGTGCTATGTCCCCGCTTGTCACGTTTGGTGATCTATTGGACCAGCTCCAGAAAGGGCAATTGGAGCTCAAAGAACAGCATACAGAGTCGCCAAAAGGGTTAGAGGTGATCAGTTCAAGTGTCCGGAGTTCGGTGGCGAGACTTCACCATGTTACAACGACTTTAAACACAACGGTTGATGCTATTGCTCACGATATTCGTACGCCTCTCACGCGTATCACATTAGCCTCCCAAGCCGCCTTAATTAACCATGGCGATCAGCATTCAATGAAAGAAGCGCTAGCCGACTGCGCAGAACATGCAACGCAAGCGAGCAACATGCTTTCTGCCTTAATGAAGCTCAATGATGAACTAACTGGAAAACGTATACCGCAGAAAATTGAGACGAACGTATCTGAGGTTATCCGTAATGTTGCGAGTTGGTATGAAGATGTCGCCGAAGACAAGCAGATTGAGTTGATCGTCGATGCGGCGAGTGATTTAAGACTTCAATCTGACCCAGACAAGTTGACGCAGGTATTGGTTAACCTGCTTGATAATGCGATTAAATATACCGAGCAAGGCAGTGTTACATTGAGTGCTGAACAAGAGGGCAATGAATCAGTGAGTATCTCTGTTCAAGATACTGGCATCGGCATTGAGCCTAAGTTCCAAGCCTTGATCTTTGAACGCTTGTACCGAGTCGATAGCAGCAGAAGTAATGTACAAGGGTACGGGCTAGGTCTCTCACTCGCAATGGCTATGGTCGAGAACCTTGATGGTACATTGACAGTCGATTCTAAAGTAGGAGAGGGAAGTACATTTACAATATCTCTTTAGCTTCTGCGACTGCGTATATTATTTGCTGGGTTTATCTCTATTACTTCTTTTTATTAGTCTGGATTATTAAATGTTTATCAATCGTCGAGCATTTATGTACAATCTCTTGAATAGTAAGGCGATTTATAATTATTCGCTCAAAACGGCAAATCTTTGATTTGGCTGATTGTGTATATCCTTACTGGTTAAGTGACAACAATTCAAAAAAGATAGGTAAGAATGAAGTTCTATATAGCAGTGACGTTGGCTGTGTTTTTAAGTGGTTGTGTTACAACGGCGGAAAAACCGAAGAAAAATAATCTAATCAAAGAAATTGTAGCTGAGGCAACCCTTGATAAGTTGCATGCAAATGGAAACGATCTATTTTGTGTACAACCAGAGTATTTGGCGTGCTTTGATATAACGCAGCAGCAGTGTATCAATGACATGCAAGAAAATGAGGAGTTTTGTGTCTCTAAAGTTGAGAAGAAGTTTCCTAATAAAACATTTAACGAGGTCGATGGCTATTTGCGATTTTACGCTACGTGCCTAATAACATCTCACTTAACAACGCACCTTGATAAGCGTGATCAAATTGGCCCTTGTTTGAAAAGCATGGAACTTGACCAAGACTTGTTTAGAGATACCTTATCCAAGTAGCGTAAAGAGTAATTTGCTTTAGCATAATTGACATGGAAGGCCTCGCGATTTGCGAGGCCTTTGTTGTTTCTATAACAAGGTTAGAAGTGATAGCTAGTGTTGGAAAATGAGAGTATGAGTTTCGTTGTTTGCTGTTGCTGTGCTAACAATGTTAAGTTTGCCGTCTGCGCCATAGAATAGGAACTTAGGAGTAGTAGGGTAGTCAATGTTCTCTATGGTTGAGTCATCTAAGGTGAAGCTCTCTTGTAAGCTCAAATCAGACGATGACAAGACTCTTATCGCACTGTCTTCTCCCTGCATTGCGTACGCAAGCTTCGTGCTATCGTGTGATTCGTCCAATGTTTCAATCGCAGAGTAATATGGCCAACCTTGCGTTGGTGGCAGTGTAATTTGACCTGCATAGCGCATGTCTTCATTGGCATTGTCTGATGCATTTAGCTTTACACCACATTGGGTAAAGATAGATGTGCCAGTATGATTGAACCAAAAGTCATTACAGAATTGGTAGTCTCCATGATAAATCGAGCTTACCGGGTATGCAGGTGAAGCCGGATCGGTTAGATCTGCTCTAGAAATATTTCCTGGGCTTATTACCGTGGTTAGGCTGTAAAGAGCTGAGCTCGTCGGGTTAATCTTCAATTTTGTCTGTTCATAGTAACCCCATACATCGCCGAGTTTGACTGAACCGTCATTGAGGTTGATGATCTGTAGCTCTTCCCACTGGTCTTCGCTTGGTAACGTCCACGCGTATCTACCGTCAGTCGACAAATCAAAGACATCATGAGAATTGAATATCTGATTGGTTTGGCTACTTTGTGGCGTGGCGTTGTTGTAGTTTACAGTCGTGATCATCATGTTGTGACCGACGATAAAGCGATTCGTCCCATTGATATTATCGACTGCGATAGAAGTGGGAGTTCTAGTTAGGTCGATTTCATAAGACTTAGCGTCTGACAGGCTATAGAAATAGACCGTGTTTTTTGGTGAATCAGAAATGATGGCTATCACATTTAGTGCGTCAGAATAGGCTGCGTCAATCGTGTTGTGGCTTGGTTGATTATCAAAATCGACTTTCGCGTTGTTGGTTGGTGGTGTTCCTGTGTCGGGGTCCGGACTTGGTGTCGGTGTCATCCCTGTAATAATGTAATCAACAGGAACGGTGAGCGGGCTGCCTTCAATCGGATAAGCACAGTTAGCATCGTAACAGGCTTTGACGGTGACAGCCGAACTGTATGTTCCACCTCCCACAACAGAAGGCGTTTCAAATGTCATATTCAGCCCGATGCTAGCGAGTGCAGGGAAAGGATTGACAGATGTTACTATTGGATTGCCAGCTTGTGCTTCTAAGTGAAGTTGGTAGGGATCAGAACCAGAAAATTGGATGAGCTCCGCAACATTATGACCTATATTCACATCGTTATAATCTGCAGTAACTTCAATTTTGGATTCAGCTAAGCTGATTTGTTGGCCCAGTGTCACTTCGTTAGTAAGAACGACAGATTTGGGTGAACCAGAATAGTGCTCGTTGCAGTAGTAATCGTGACAAATGTTGAATTCAATATTGGTTGATTTAGTACCACTTCCCAATTGATATCCAGGCTTAAAAAGCACGCTCGCATAGCCGGTGTTATCGTCATTTGCGTAGATATCGATCCTCTCTATCACCTCACTGTCACCGAATACACCATAGTAAAGGTTATCCCCAGTAATGTGTCGAACGCTAAACGGGATATCAATGCTAGCCTCTTCGAATGCAGTCGATTCGAGATCAAAGCTGGTTTGCGGTACCGTAAGAGAACTACTTGGTGAGCTTCCTCCATCGCTACCGCCACATCCTGAGAGGGTAGCCAATGCAACAGCTGGGAGGAGACAATAAAAACCATTCCTTATCATATAATTACTTCCAATTTATAGATCTTAACTAAACTGGTTAATTGTAATCATACGGTTGCAATTGCATTCAATGCATACAGAAATCAAATACGTGACGTTTCACATTTGATTCTTGATGAATGCGTTATCGGTCGCACTTATACATTTGAAATATCAGTTACTTCCTTCCAACTTCTTTTAGTCTGGCTTGGCCTCATATTAGTGAGTTGAGAGATGTTATATCAAACTTTGATAACTTTGGTTGAAACAATGAGAAATAGTAGAGCTAATGCGACCAGGGCGTCGCTCACCAAATATTCAAGCTGTTGTCACATTTGAACCACGACTTTCAACAGGGAAGAGGGCGTTTATAGCGTTGACAAGCATCATCGAAATCGATTGCTACAATATGAGTATTCGAATTAAATCCTGTTGAGTCATAAATGGCATGAAATTCTGTGTTCGAAATATAATCTCTGTTGAGATTAATGTTAAACCAAGTGGCTGATTTTATTAGAGGTAAGCGTAAAGTCTCGATTTTGTATAAAAGTCTCAATTAAGTTATATATTCTTAATATCTGATTTTATTTGGTTTTTACTTCTATTTGCTGTTCGCTAGTTAGATGTTTTCCAGTTTAATATCCACTTAATTAAGAGTGTTATGTTCTTGATTTGCATAAATAATTAAAGAGTTGAGATAAAAAAGTTGGCGAAAATCAGAAGCTTGGCATACACTTTCTTTGTAAACAGCCTTATCTCATTGATTGAATAGGGTAAATGCTTCGGCGCTACTGACGATAGTAGCAAGGTTTAACATAGCTTTGAGGAAAGTTTTATGGCACTCACGAAGGCCGATTTGGCTGAGAACCTGTTTGAGACACTCGGATACAGCAAACGGGATGCCAAGGAAACGGTTGAAGTGTTTTTCGAAGAAGTTCGTAAAGCACTAGAAAATGGCGAACAGGTAAAACTGTCAGGTTTTGGTAATTTTGATCTTCGCGAGAAAAACGAGCGTCCGGGTCGTAACCCTAAAACTGGTGAAGACATTCCAATCTCTGCTCGACGTGTTGTTACTTTCAGACCGGGTCAAAAACTAAAAGCCCGCGTAGAAAATATTAAAATCGAGAAGTAGCCAAGCAATAGACCACGCACAGCGTGGTCTTTTTCTTTTTGATATCTGTAACGCGAATGAGTCTTGTTAAGTAAATTATCTTAACAAATGTTATAAAAGCGCTTTTTACAGCGCTTGTTGTACTTTCTCAGCCACGTCTTGTGGTACCCAGTTGTGCCATACGTCAGGTGATGTCTCCAAGAAGTGATACATTGCTTCTTCTGCGTCTGCTTGATTGTCTTCCATCCAAGCCAAAAGCTCACTCATCTTCTCATTGGTAAATCCACGTTTTTGAAAGTACTGGTATGCAATTGGTTGACTGGTTGCAAAACTCTTCTATATCTGTCCCACTTCCAAAATCAACTTTCACCATTTCATACTTACCGAGTACCGGCGTTGGTGACTAGTAATAGCCTAAGTTAGATTAGATGATTGAGGATATCAAAAAGGCGATCGTGATGACCGCCTATTTGTTTGAGTTAACAACCTGTCGATAGTGAGTGTGAAATGACTAGGCTGCTTTAATGTGAGTGGTGATATATGGCTGCCAAGCTTGCTGATATAGCTCTAGAGATTGGCTTCTTAGGTTGTTGATTTGTGCTGCTTCAATGTCATTGATAGGGCGGTTTTGCGCCAGTGCGTTACGCTCAATTCCCTGAATGATTTCATACAGTTCATGCTCTGGACCACTTTTCACATCAGCAATCGCTTTAAGGTGAAGTTGAACTTCCGCGATGATATTCGTTTTTGGCAGGCGAACTAGCAAGTTAAGGTCACGGTAACCTGAGTCAGCTGGAGACTTAAACTTGTTTTTTACTTTAACGACATCGGCTTCGCGACTTACTGCTTCGTACACTTCTACTAGGCTCTCTACATCGTTAGCAATAATGGTTGCACGAGCAAGGTCGGTGATTCGGGTAACGTCGCCGTTCAGTTCCAATGCAATCTTTTCTTCTGCACGAGCTTGTGATTTTACGCCGGCGAATAGTGCTTCAGAGTTGGTAAGTAGGGCAGTACTTTTACAGATGGTTTCTAGCTCTGCTTGAGCTTGGTGTGATTTGCTGTAAAGCACGTCGAAGTCGGTATAAGGTTGAGTTGGATTTGAGTCAAACGCTTTGATTCCGTACAGGCCGCTTAGGCTGTGACGGAATACTTTCGATGACACTTGGTTTTGTGCTGGTGTGCGAGTAGGTTCTGCTGAGTTAGTTGATACAGTTGCTGCGAATGCAGGCGCGCGGCTCAATACAAGAAGCATTAGTGCCGTGGTACGGAGAAATACACTCATTCAAACTCCAATATACGAGGTTACAAAACGGTGAAACTAAAAGGGGTAACCAGTAACGCTAAGAGCAAATTGTTGTTCAAACTGTGTCGTCTCTACATACTATATGGGGCCGTTTGAACAGAAACCAACCTTAACGTTTTCTCTTGTTTTAGTATGTGAACATATAGACAAATTAAAGAAGCGTTAGTTCCACATTTTCAAGAACTTTGACCCCTGCCAAGGTTGCTCTTACCTGTCTATCCTGTACCCTTGCATTATTAAATGAACAAGATGAACGAAAGATGAATAATCCTGAATTTTGGCACAATAAATGGGCCGCAAACCAAATTGGTTTCCACCTAGAAGATGTGAACCCACTGCTCATTGAGTTTTGGAAGCACACAGAACCTAGCCATGATAAGAGCGTTTTTGTTCCACTGTGTGGTAAGAGCGAAGACCTCGTTTGGTTGGCATCTAAGCATCAAGACGTTCAGGGTGTTGAACTAAGCCAAATCGCTGTCCGTGCATTTTTCTCGGAACATTTTTACACGCCGATGGTGACACAGATTAATGGTCAACATGAGCTGTACCAGTTTGATGAACTGAGCATCTACACTGGTGATTACTTCACGGCGCCAATTCAAGCGGTTGATACGATTTATGATCGTGCTTCTTTAGTTGCATTGCCAAAAGAGATGCGAGTGCAGTATGTGGAGAGATTGAAGCAGCTACTAAAGCCTGGTGGCAAGATCTTGTTAGTGACTCTGGATTACAATCAAGAAGAGATGAGTGGGCCTCCGTTCAGTGTACCAAGAGATGAAGTAGAACAGCTATTCTCTGGATATAAGATTACACAACTCAATCAAGATATTGCTGGTGATGATCATCCTAAGATCGCCAAGAAAGGTCTATCACGTTTCTCAGAAGAAGTTTATCTGATTGAATGTCAGCTATAAGAGATATTAACTACATATCACAACGAAAAGACGGGCACTGAGGCCCGTCTTTTTTCTGACAACTTGTACTGCGATGATTTAGATTAGTAGATCACTTTAATCTTAGCTGCACTTTCTACTGCGTCTTCAATAGCTGATTCAATACTATCGCGACGTGTTAGAGCGACACCTAAACGGCGACGGCCATTGATGTCTGGTTTACCAAACAAGCGAACCTGAGTTTGAGGCGCGTTTAGTGCGTTCTCTAGACCTTCGAAACGGATATTCGTTGATGCGCCCTGACCAAGTACCACAGCAGAAGCACATGGGCCGTATTGAGTGATGTTCTTGATTGGCATACCAGTGAATGCGCGAACGTGCAGTGCGAACTCAGAAGAGTCTTGAGAGAGCAGTGTAACCAGACCAGTGTCGTGCGGGCGAGGTGATACTTCATTGAAGATCACGTGGTCGCCTTTTACGAACAGCTCGACACCAAAGATGCCGTAGCCGCCTAGAGCATCAACCACTTTACCTGCTGTGTATTGGGCAGCTTTGAGCGCATTGTCAGACATCACCTGTGGTTGCCATGACTCACGGTAATCACCATCTTCTTGTCGATGGCCGATTGGCGCACAAAAGTGAACGCCGTCAACCGCACGAACAGTAAGCAGAGTGATTTCATAGTCAAAGTCGATAAAGCCTTCTACGATTACTCGTCCAGCACCAGTGCGGCCGCCTTCTTGAGCGTAGTCCCATGCCTTCTGAATATCGTCTTCGCTCTTAATAACGCTTTGGCCTTTGCCTGATGAGCTCATTACTGGTTTAACGACACAAGGGGTTCCGACAAATTCAACGGCGGCTGAGAAATCTTCAAACGTATCGGCAAAGCGATAAGGTGAAGTCATCAGTTCAAGCTCCTCCGCAGCAAGGCGACGAATGCCTTCGCGGTTCATTGTTAACTTGGTTGCGTTCGCCGTAGGAACGACGTTTAAGCCTTTCTCTTCTAGCTCAACCAGCTTGCTGGTCGCGATGGCTTCAATTTCAGGTACAACGTAATCGGGTTTTTCGAGCTCTATGATAGCTTCCAGCGCATCGCCATCGAGCATATCTAATACATGGCTGCGGTGAGCAACTTGCATTGCAGGGGCATCTGGGTAGCGATCACAAGCGATCACTTCTAAACCTAAACGTTGACACTCAATAGCAACCTCTTTACCTAGCTCTCCTGAGCCTAATAGAAGTACACGAGTAGCATTGTCACGAGTGGCGGTACCAAACATAGTTATTCCTTCCGAACATGTTGAACGAGTAATTGAGAACGGGGAGATCATACTCATTCCAACCCCAAAAGCAAACGTTTGCGTGGTGGTTTTAGTGAATTTTAAGCATAAAAAAAGCAGCCAACTAAAAGAGGGCTGCTTATGTAAAACACATGTTAACTTAATGCAGTTAGATTGCTAAGTAAGTGACTGGGATATCTGGGTTAATTGCTTCTAGGGTTGATTGGGTATCCGCCAAGTGGCTAATTTTACCTTGTGCGTTTTCAACTAGAGCAGCGCTCTCAATTTGATCGAAGCTAATACCTGCCAGCATTACTTGAATCATCGCTACTTGAAGTGGAGGCAAGCTTGGGTTAAATGCTGCGTTTTCAGCGTAGGCACCAGAGAAGATGTCACCAGACGCTAGTTGAAGCGAAACACCACTTAGGTTTTTGGTGTAAGGCGCATGACTGCGGTTCATTGCCTCTAGAGCTTTAACAACAATAGGCGTGGTTTCTTCAGTCGTATACTTATGGTCAAGCTCTGTCATTAGACCTTCGGTGATGCCTAGATCAGAAGGGCCGAAAGAGTCTGGAAGATAATCTTGTAGTGAACGCTCTTCACGTTCTGGTAGCTGAATTTTCAGTTCGTTAGCCGTAGTCAGTTCGTTCATAAATTGACGACAGTGACCACAAGGGCTGTAGTTGATGGTGATGTCAGAAAGTCCTTTTTCGCCTTTCATCCAAGCATGGCTGATTGCTGCTTGTTCTGCGTGTACCGTTTGTCCAAGCTGTGCTCCGGCAATCTCCATGTTCGCACCAAAGTAGATGTGACCAGATAGGCCGCGCACTACTGCACCAACGTAGAAATCAGAAAGCGGTGCGTAAGAGAAAGCAGCTGCGATTGGCAGTAAAGCTAGACGAACTTCTTTATCAGAAAGACCGCTTGCATCCAGCAAGCTTTGAAACTGCTCTTTAGAGATTGTGGCGTCAAAGTTGTCTGCTAATACGATGTCACTTAAAAGTGCTTTCAATGAAGCTGGAGCACTTTCCAGCGCCAGGGTAATACGACTGTTCATGTTGAATCCTTAATTGACCTTAGGCTTTAAGTTTATGCAATACTCAGAAACTTTCTGTGATCAATGTCACCAATGCATGTTGGTTGTTACATTGTGTTGCACAATTAGAGTGAGGTCACAAATGAAATCGTTTGCAGCCAGCAAAGTGTAATTGATATCACAAATTGATGGATGCATCACATTGCATGAATAAATAGTTTAGTGGAAAAAAAGAGCGCATTTCCCAAAGGTTTGTTGGAAAAGCGCTCTGATTTTGTTCGGGAAATAGCAACGACATAGATAGACTATCAGCTACTTCGAGTTAAATTTTTGCAATTAGGAGTATATCCATAATACCAGCGAGAACACAGAAGGTGCCAATATCGAGGTAATAACGCCGCACAAAACTAATGCCAATGAGCTAAATGCAGCATCACGTGGATCTTTCTCTGCACTGGTTGCGGTTCCTAATGCGTGAGATACCGTTCCCATGGTGAGTCCGCGTGCTATTGGGCTTTTAATGCCGATTAGGTTGTATATTGGATACGCGAAAATTGCACCAAATAAACCAACCAAAAGTACCAAAATGGCCGCTATAGCAGCTTCACCACCGAGATGGCTAGAGACTTCCATCGCGATTGGCGTGGTCACCGATTTACCAAGTAAGCTTGCAATTAAGCCAAGGTCTGCATGAAACGCAGCGGCAATCAATGCAGCGGTCAGCATTGACATTACACTGCCTAAGACGCAAGCAAAGGTGATGATGCGCCAATTGGCTCTTATCTGCGGTAGCTGCTCATACAGAGGATAGGCGAGCGCAACAACGGCAGGTTGCAGCATAAAGGTAATCCAAGTGTTGTCTGCATAGTACTCTTCGAATGGAATTCGCCAGTAGGTGAGCACCGGAATAATGATCGCTAAGCTGATCAATAGAGGGTTACATAATGGCGAGTTTACTTTTTGACTTACCCAACGAGCAAAGACAAACACGACAATAGTCAGAAGAATCCACATACTATTTCCCCTTCGCAATTACTCGGTCTAAGAACCAAGATAGAGAAATAAGGACGATCAGTGTGCCACCAACCGCGCTAGCTAAGATAGGAAGGGCGTTGGCAACTAGCATGTCGAAGTGCTCCATGAGACCAACACTGATCGGTACAAATAATAAGATCATGAAACGGATGATTAGGCTCGCACCAGGTTGAACCCAGTGGGGAGGGATAATTCCGATCACCATTGCGAAGAAAAGCAGTAGCATGCCAAAGATACTTCCAGGAATCGCAGTATCGAGAAAGCTTTGAATGGCGTTGCCTGCTGTCAGTGAACCGATGATCAATGTAAAAGAGATCATTAGATACACAAGTTGGATCAATCTTTCTTTCAAAAGGAGTCTCTTTCTGAGTTAATGGATAACGGTTAACGAGTAACCGTTATTTAAGTCTGAATTAGTACATATAAAGCTTTAGAGCTATAAAAGACGGGTTTAGCTCGCGAGTTTCTCTACGTACTGGTATACCGCTTTGAGTATTGCCATCTTCTTATCATCGTTTTCATGCTCATGAGCAAGATTTTCAAGGTTGAGCATGTACTCTTCAAGTCGACTTTCGTAAAACTCACGGCAGTGATTAGCCCATTTTTGCTGTTCTGATTCATCTAACGTCCAAGGGTAGTGACGTGCTTTGTAACGGAACAGAAGGGGCTCTATACGTTCGTCGGCAAAGCTGATGTCGAGTGCAGCGAGGTTGTTTGGTTCAGTTTGACGAATAATATCCATCGCGGCTTTATCTGATGGAGAAAAGAAACCATCGTAAAGCTGAGTATCAACATCGTCGTCTTTCTCGTACTCGCGTTCAACAGAATAAAGACCAATCAGCTTTTCGCGAATCTCTGGGTGTTCACGAAGAGTCGCTAAGTTTGCCAGACACTGCTGGCGATCAATGCCAATGGTTTCAGCGTTTTCAGCTGTTAGTGTTTTCGCTGGTGCAAGAATAGGACACTTGTTCAGTTGTACGAGTTTAATCGGTACAGGCAGTTCGTCTGGGCCTAATTCGCTGTGTTTGGTGTAGAGTCTCTCGCGCAGTGCATCAGTGTCTAACTCAAGCAGTGGCGTTGGATCTTTTGCTAGGTCTACAACGATAACCGCGTTTTGGTTAGTTGGGTGCCAAGCCATTGGCACAATCCAACTGGTGTAGTTACACTCTTTACCTAGCATTCCAGACACGTGCATGAGTGGTGTCATGTTAACAATGTCGACAAGTTCATTCAGTTTGCGCTTATGGCGCATGTTGTACAGGTAGTCGAACATTTTCGGTTGAGCAGCTTTAACTTTCTTCGCCATTTCAATGGTTGCTATAACGTCAGCCATCGCGTCGTGCGCATTTTCGTGTTCAATACCGTTAGCAACAGACAAGTGCTCTAGCTTAAAGCTTGGGAAACCTTCTTCATTTTCTGGCCAAACAATGCCATCTGGGCGCAATGCATGCACCGCGCGCATCACATCCAATAAGTCCCAACGAGAGTTACCGTTTTGCCAGCTCCACGCGTACGGATCGATAAAGTTGCGGTAACAGGTGTAACGTGTCACTTCATCATCGAAACGAATACTGTTGTAACCAAGGCTGGTTGTGTTTGGCTTAGATAACTCTGCGTGAATCTTAGCGATGAACTCTGGCTCAGGTAGGCCTTGTGACATTGCTTTCTGTGGGGTGATTCGCGTAATCAATGCAGCTTCAGGTGCAGGTAGATAATCAGCTGGCGGTTGGCAATAGATAACCAGAGGCTCACCAATGACGTTGAAATCTTGGTCGGTGCGAACACCCGCAAATTGGCTTGGTCGATCTTTGGCTGGGCTCGTCCCCCAAGTTTCATAATCGAAGAAGAAGTAGGTCGGCTGATTATCTGAGCTCATTGAATATCCTGACAGTAGATAGGGTCTACTGTGACTGAAGGTGACTTTTCCTCAGTATCTGATAGGAGGCGGTGACGGTGCAAGCCGCTTTGTAAATAAATTTCATCAAATCGGTGCATTACTATTCAATTGAGCAAAATGCCAAAGCTGAGAGCATCAAAACTCACTAATCCTATTAAATTTAGGAATATATCAATCTTAGTCTGTTGGTGGCGTGAACATCATTTTAAGCTTCTGACGCCAACTGTATTCACTGTTTTTTAGGTCTTGAAAAATCAGCTTCCACTCTTGGAAGGTGACAGTTAGAGGGTTATCACTGTTGACTGGCTTAGTGGTGCCGTAGCGAACGGTTTCCACTTCCGGTTCAAAAGTACCAAACAGTTTGTCCCAAATGATGAGTACGCCTGCGTAGTTTTTGTCGATGTATTGTGGATTACGACCATGATGAACACGGTGGTGAGAAGGCGTATTAAATACCCACTCTAAGGGACCTAATGTACGTATCCATTGTGTATGAACGAAGAACTGTAAACCAAGGTTGAGAAGTACGACGAATACCACCCATTTAGGTTCAAATCCGATGATCACCAATGGCACCCAGAAAACCCACATGCCTGAAACTGGATACATCAAGCTTTGACGAAAGGCAGTGCTAAAATTCATTCGCTCAGAGCTATGGTGTGCAACATGCGATGCCCACATCCATCGTGTTCTGTGGCTCGCACGGTGGAACCAGTAGTAGCAAAAATCTTGCAATATCATTAGACAGAGGAAGCTGATCAACCCCATTTCAATCTCCATGAGTCGCCAACCAAAGAGCCAAAGATACAGGTGTGCAACCAATAGTCCCGTCACCAAATCGGAAAGTTGGTGCATTCCTGCTAGAGTAAAATTGCAAGCGACTTCCGTAACGGTATAGCGCGAGTTTTCTGGTAGGTGTCCCTGCTTTTGACCAATGAAATATTCAGCGAGCATACAAGCGATGAAAAGTGGTGCAAGTACCACGAGTAACCATTCTGGGTTGTTGATGAGCGACTCTATATTCATCGGATGCCTCGTTATGTATTAGTAACAGTTTTGGTTAATAGGTTTAGTGGGGGGGTAACTTCGCTTACCAGCATGCAAAATGATCTTCAGTTAATCCAATTACATGCTCGAGCTGGTGGGTGACACCACCGTTATCTGTTATCGAGCCAGAAAAGTGGCCAATAAACTGACGAAAATTGCTCTTAAGTACAATCAAATTGAGCTTTTCGCTGCGTTTATTGCAAGGCGTAAAAGTCAGTTCAATTCGTCGATCTTCAGAGTAAACTTGCCAAGGTTGCGTGATGTCATCACGGTTAAATTCAAAGTGGACGGCAGGGAGGAGATGTTTTGTGCCTTCTATCCAGAGTGCGTTCTCACACGTTCCCGTTTCATTGACGCCTGCCGCCAGATTCAACCCGAATCGAATCAGTTTTGAGGACTCTCCAATAAGATGCGTATTAATACTTGCCCAGCGCCAGCTCGTTTCCCGACGCATAAAACCAGCTGAAAAGTCGTAGCTTCCTAAGGCGTGCTCAAGGTCCACTTCATGGCTGTTAATGGTCAGGTTCCCGTTTACTGAAAGCGCGTTGTGTTTCTGGGTATAGGTCCAGCCTGAGTAGCCAGTTGGTGTTGTCATTGAAAGCGGCTGACTATCTTCTTTGCCTATGAGTTCAAGGTTGGCTTGTACGTGCTTGGTATTTATCTCTACTGCCCAATTACCTTTATTAATGTCGAATTTGATTTGGCCGCGAGCAATTTGGGTGACACCTTGGTAGGGAGAAGATGTTGCCACTTTGTCTAGAGAGAGTGGGCGAAGCCAAGACTGCTCTTCAAGACTGTTGTCGTTGATGTTGTACACATAGCAGAATGCGGAACCCAGATAGCGAATATCGGCGATCGCAACACCGATGACATAGTTTGCTGTAACCACGCTGACAAATTGGAACTGCTTGTAATGAAAGTGGCGTTGCCATCGATTGGCTGGATTATCCATCACGTTGCGATAGTCGAACCTCTCGATATTCAGCTCGTGAGGGACTGTATCGAACTGACCGACAACAGGCTTGCCCTGAGAATCAATGATACTTCTAGGTGCTTTTCGGATGATTTCAGGTTTAATCATGATTAAAGTTTACATAGCATTAACATAATGACTATTCTAGTGAGCCACTTAGCGAAAGGTTAGGTCATTATCGGACACTAATCGGCTTGCTATCACGCTGTGTGATTTGGAGATGGTAAAGTTCCAATAGAGTGGTCAACTCAACTATTGATTAGAAGGGAAGCCGACGACGGATTATGGAAGAGTCATGACAGAAGAGAAAGTATTAGCGGCATATCAACCAAGTAGTGCTCATCAACCGTTGGGAAGCTTAGATATTGCGTTGCTGCTTGATAGCTTAGAATCACGAGGCATCGACTGTAAAGCGTTGTTGTCTTCTCTTGGCCTAGCCCATATTGATTGGCAAGATCCTAATATTCAACTCAGCTTTGCCGACAAGTTGATTGTGTTCAAGGCTGTGAATCGCCTATTACCTCAAGAAGGTCTGGGTTTGTGGCTTGGACAACAGGCGAGGTTGAACCACTTTGGTGTGCTGGGTTACGTGCTGGCGACGAGCGCAAACGTATTGGAAGCCGTTAAGAGTGGCTTCAAATATCTTCGGCTCAACGGTCCAATATTCTCCGTGGTACTGATTCAGGACTCTGATGAAGCGATCATCCGAATCGAGAACTCGTTGGATATAGGCGAAATGTTGCCTTTCTGCTGTGAGTATTTCTTCAGTTCTATTGTTTCTCTTTTCTATCAGTTGACTCGTCAACCTCTGAAAGTTAATGAGCTACGTCTTTCTTATCCAGAGCCTATCTACAATTTGTGTAGCCATGGGGACAAGTACCAACAACGGTTTGCTTGTAATGTTGAATTCAACCAAACATTTTGTGAGCTCCGTTTTAATGGTGACTTACTTCATGAGCCATTGCCGAGTCACGATGCTGCATCCTTAGAGCATTATTTATCTTCTTGTCATAGCATCATGGCAAGCCTAGGTTCTTCCTCAATCTTTAGTAATCAAGTGAGAGCGATGCTATATCAAGAACCTGGCCAGTTTCCGAGCATAGAACAATTGGCTGATGAATTTGGCTGCTCTTCGAGAACATTGCGACGGGAACTCTCGAAAGAGGAGGCGAGTTATCATGATTTGCTTGCTGAAGTCCGTCGAGAATTGGCTAAGGAGTTGCTGCTAAATACCGACATCAGTGTCGAAGATATAGGGGAACGGCTTGGTTATAGCGATTCTGCTAATTTCAGACGCGCATTTAGGAGTTGGATGAAACAGACGCCAGCGCAATTTCGCCAACGTTTGTCCTAGATTTGGTGCTAGTTAAGTGGCGGTAATCGCGAGTTTAGAGATTTGACTCTTTATCCTTGTCATAAACCGAGCAGGGGATATAAACAGAATGACAAAAAACAGGTATGATAGTGCCGTTTTTAATCCTGAACTGGGAAAGTCATGGCAAAGTTAACACTCCAAGAGCAGATGCTAAAAGCTGGCTTGGTTAATGAGAAAAAGCTCAAAAAAGCAAAGAAAGGCTCTAAGAAGTCACGTGTTCAAGCTCGCGAGGCGAAAGCAGCCGCTGAAGAGAACCGTTTGGCGCAACAAGCGAAAGATAAAGAGCTGAATCAACAAATGAAAGAGAAACAGCTGAGCAAAGAGATCAAAGCTCAGGTGAAACAGTTGATTGCGATGAACAAGATCGAGCAAAAAGATGGCGAGATCAAATACAACTTTACTGACGGTACGTTAGTTAAGCACCTATACGTCGAAGAGCTGACTCAAAAGCAGCTAAGTAAAGGTATTTTAAGTATTGCTCGTGATGGCGAAGGATACGTGATTATCCCGACCAGCGTTGCGAACAAGATTGCGATGCGTGACGAGGAATCTATCGTTGATACTCAGGCGGCTTCAGAAGAAGAAGTTGATGAAGATGATCCGTACAAAGACTTCGTCGTGCCAGATGACTTGATGTGGTAATCAAGTACTAAGCCTTAAACGATTTAAAAATGCAGTTGTACTCGTATGAGTCAACTGCATTTTTTTATGACTTGAGTAAGACAATGACCGCAAATGCGAATGCCCTAATGAGCGTTGTTTGAAGTGAATAGTGCACTTGGTCTGAGCAAGAAAATTAATTTGTACTCTAACTATTTTTTGAAAAAAGTTACCACTATTTAGTTCTTTATAATCAGATAGTTATGCTGTTCCTGGTGGGTTAGTGCGCAGGCTTTGCCAAAAAAATGTTTTATTCTGTGTTATAATAGCGCCCTCGGGATTGAGTAAGACGTCATAAGTGGTTGATTAAATTCACTTATTTTTACCCTTTTATATGGTATGGCGCGCTGATCAAATTTTAATTGGATATGGAGTTGGTCCTTATATTCGGATTGTCGAATATGTGTGCATCTTAATTTATGAGTTTTAAGTCAAAAAAATACAGTATAGATTCAACAGATTATCAAGTCGGTCAAGACAACATTCACAAGTGGGGCATGGATGTCCACAACACGGTTTTCACTGCTTCGGCAGGCCTTTCAATTCTCTTCATCGTAACACTTCTCGCAATGGCACCCGGCGATGCAAAAGCTGCAATCGACGCGGTGAAAGGCGCAGTACTCGCAAACTTCGATTTCCTATTTATGTGGGGTGCGAACCTTTTCCTTATTTTTGCTATCGGTTTAGCATTCTCTCCATTAGGCAAAATTCGTCTTGGTGGTGAAAATGCAACCGCTGACTACACCATGGCTTCTTGGATTGCGATGTTGTTTGCTGCGGGCATGGGTATCGGTCTTATCTTCTGGGGTGTGGCCGAGCCAACTGCCTTCTTTACTGACTGGTATGGCACGCCATTAAACGCAGAAGCTTATACTGAAGCAGGCCGTGAAGCTGCACTGGGCGCTACGGTATTCCACTGGGGTCTGCATGCGTGGGCTATCTATGGTATGGCAGCGCTTTGTCTAGCGTACTTTGTCTACAACAAAGGTTTACCACTATCGATGCGTTCGGTTTTCTACCCAATCCTTGGTGATAAAGTTTGGGGCAAAACAGGTGACGTGATTGACGTGATGACGGTTCTGGTAACGCTATTTGGTCTAGCGACTTCTCTAGGTCTAGGTGGTACGCAGGCAGCAAGTGGTATTAGCCATGTGTTTGGTCTTGAGAACAACCTATTCCTGCAGCAGTTAATCATCGTGTTGATTATGGTACTGGCAATTGTTTCTGTACTTCGTGGTATGGACGGTGGTGTAAAACTACTGAGTAACCTAAACATGATTATCGCGTTTGTTTTCCTAGGTTTCATCGCAGTGCTTAACTTCACTACGGTTCTAGACTCACTAGCGACAGCGGTAACGGGTTATGTGAAGAACATTATCCCACTTAGCCAAACGACAGGTCGTGAAGACACAACTTGGTTACATGGTTGGACAGTATTCTACTGGGCATGGTGGGTAGCATACGCACCATTCTTCGGTATGTTCGTTGCGCGTATCTCTAAAGGTCGTACGGTTCGTGAGTTCCTACTATGTGTTCTTATCATCCCTACGCTTGTAACAACTGCATGGATGTCTATCTTTGGTGGTGTAGCGATTGAACAAGTGATGGATAAGGTCGGCCAACTGGGTATTGACCAAGGTATCGCTGATGTATCTCTAAGCTTGTTCTATATGCTGGATGCTTATCCATTAGGTAACATTCTATCTGTGATTGCAGTTGCGCTTATTATCGTATTCTTCGTAACGACTCTTGACTCTGGTTCTATCGTTATCGATGGTATGACTGCAGGCGGTAAGCTAGAAGTGCCAGTTCGTCAGAAGGTTATCTGGGCAATCATTTCAGGCGCAATTGCGATGGTAATGCTGTGGATTGGTGGTACACAATCAATTCAAGCGCTGCAATCAATTACAATCATTGCAGCTCTGCCGTTTACAATCATCCTACTACTAGGTTGTGTAAGTCTGATTAAAGGTCTTCTTACTGAAGTTGACCAACCAAAAGTGACTACTGAAACTGCGAAGTAATAACGTTTTGTGAACTTAGGTGATGATTTTTCAGGCTCCTGAATTTCACCATCAAAGATATCAGTAACACATAGAGTGAAAAACGCCCTTGTTTCTGCAAGGGCGTTTTTGTTTGTCTAGCCATCGCTATGTATCATGTCTAAAAGGGCGATGGTCCATCGAAAGATGTTAGTTACGGCAAGCTGTCAGTCGTTAAAAGGGCTTCAGCTGAGGATTACCTTTCTGGGATTCGACTATAGACATTGCTATTCACATCAAGGTTGTCAGACGAGAGTTCGGTCAACACACGCTGTTCGTACTGTTCATAGCCATCGAAGCGGCATTCGCCGATCTCATTTCGTGGGCACACCTGTACATGGTGTCTTTCGATTAATTCGGTCGAGCAGAACGGGCAGTATTTCATACATCCTCCTGATTGTACTCATTGTCTCAATGGGTAGCTTCAGTAACGCAAATTCATGTTTCGATTTGATGGCACTTTTAAGTCATGACTTAAACGAGTGATGTGCATTCCAGTGCGTACACAAACACATTGGCTATCACAACGTTATTCGAAAGGGGATGCACAGACGATCACTTGCCCCTTTTTTGAAAGGTAACAATTTGTGTCGTCTGGCGTTATATTCACTCTTCTGTGAGCAAGGTAAGTTGCTGATAAATCGAGTTAATTTTCGATTTTATGCTCTTCGAAGTAGTCTTGAACGAACTGCACAAAAGCTTTGTGTTTTCTGGCTGGGTAGACCATTTGAGGATAAAACAGGTAGATGGAATTGCCGTTTGCGATGCATTCATGAGTGAGTAGTGGTGTTAGGTTTCCTTGTTTGATCTCTTCAGCAACATAATAGCTAGCGATACGAATAATGCCGCTTCCGCGTACAGCTTGCTGTTTTAAAAGGTGGTTCTCGTTGCTTGAGAGCCAACCAGAAACATGCACGCTACCACTGTTAAATGGCCATTCATGTTGGTGTAGGGTCGCAAGACATTGATGATGTTGCAGATCATCTAGTGAATTAGGTTCACCGAACTTTTCTAGGTAGCTCGGTGCCGCGACGAGGTCGTGTTGATACGAAAATAACTTTTTAGCCACCATATTTTCTGGTGGCGTGTTGGTGGCGCGAAATGCTATGTCGATATCTTCGCGGTTGAGGTTGTATGTGGTGTAGCTGCTGTTTATCTCGAAATAGATGTCTGGGTAAAGCGCTTGAAAGCGTTGGCACAGGTCAGAGAGAAAGATCTCAGTAAACATCTTTGGCGCGGTGATTCTTAGCACCCCTTTAATCGCTTCATGCTCATCCGATACGCTTCGTTCAAGGTCGAGTACTTGAGATCGGATAACTAACCCTTGTGCAAGCGCGCGCTCGCCTTGAAGTGTAAGCCGAACACTGCGTGTGGTTCGAACCATTAACGGGCACTCTAAGTCACTCTCCAACCGTTTTATCTGTTCCGATAAGTAACTTTTTGAAATACCGAGTTGTTCTGCAGCTTTGGTGAAATTGAGCTGTTGAGCGAGTTCAACAAACAACATCAGCCTTTCAATACGTTTGTGCTCATTCATGTCTTATCTCCAGTATTGTTTGTTCATTATAGCGAACAATCATTTCGGATTCAGGCTATTCTGTTTTCCTCGTAGAACAATATGATTAAGGCTGATTTTATGAATACGAGAATGAATAATGAAAAACGTACTTCCTTTGTCAAAACACCTAACTAATGTCAGTGAAATTGCATACGGCTGTATGGGACTAGGCGGTGGTTGGAACGACAACCCTGTTTCTCAAGACGATGTGTACCAAACACAGGCTATTATCGAAACGGCAATGGCTTCAGGTATTAATCTCTTTGACCATGCTGATATCTATACATTTTCTAAAGCTGAACAGGCATTTGGCCAAGTATTAAAGAGTCAGACTGAGTTGCGCGATCAAATGTTCCTGCAGTCGAAGTGTGGAATTCGTTTTCAAGGTGAAGGTAACGTTGGACGTTATGATTTCTCAGCACAATGGGTACAGAGTTCAGTTGAAGGCATTCTTGAACGCTTAAATACGGAAAAGTTAGACGTACTCTTGCTACACCGTCCTGATCCGCTGATGGAGCTCGATGAGTTAGCTCGTACGCTCCAAGATCTACATTCAGCGGGTAAGGTAGAACACTTTGGTGTGTCTAACATGAATGGCCATCAAATTGAGTATCTACAATCTGCTCTTGACCAACCTCTAGTAGTTAACCAGATGGAGATGAGCCTTGCGAAACTAGATTGGCTCAACGATGTTGTTCTGGTTAACTCTCAAGGCTTGAATGAATCAGATTGGGCTACAGGTACGCTAGAGTATTGCCGTACCAATGGTGTTCAACTTCAAGCATGGGGCTGTTTGGCACAAGGACGTTTCTCAGAACAGGGCTTAAATTCGGAGGATGACAATGTTCGAGCGACTTCGAAATACGTTCAACAGCTTTCTGAAAAATACGGTGTGACTAGTGAAGCGATCGTATTAGCGTTTCTTCTGCGTCATCCAGCCGGTATTCAACCGGTGATCGGTACAACTAATCTTGACCGAATTCGTGCAAGTGTTGCTGCGAGTATGGTTAATCTAACTCGCGAAGAGTGGTACAACCTATTTGTTTACTCTCGTGGCCAAGCTCTACCATAGGTGATAACCATGCTGACTTTAAACAAAGCTCAACAAGCTGTGGCGATGGCTATTGAAATCGCGACTCAGAATCATCAGCAAATTGCCGTCGCTGTTTGTGATACTCACGGTGAATTGGTTTCATTCGCTAAGATGGACGACGTAAGTGTTCAGGCTGGCCTGTTAGCAAAAAGCAAAGCGTATACGTCGGCACGTGATCGTCAACCAAGTGGAAACTTAGGTGAGTGGGCGCGAGCGACCGGCAAGGATATCGGTTATTGGAATGACCCGAATATCACTGGCTTTAAAGGTGGCGTGCCTATCGTCGTTGAAGGCCGTGTTATTGGAGCTATAGGAATCAGTGGCTTGAGCGAGGAAGAGGACGAGCTGCTTGCTATGTCGAGTATTTCTGAGCTCGATCTTTAGTCTTTTTGTGCTTGAAATAAAAAACCGATGCAGTGCGCATCGGTTTTTTCGTTCTGGCTTGAATGAGTTTACGTCACTATCTTAAGTCGACGCTTTCAATCCAATTACGCTTGAGCTTGCTGAAGATCGTTTTGTTCTTCTTTGTTACCTAGAATGCGGCTTGTAATTGTACCTGCCGTCATTGCACCAGATACATTAAGCGCAGTGCGAGCCATATCGATAAGTGGCTCGATAGAGATAAGCAGAGCAGCGATAGTCACAGGCAGTCCCATTGCAGGCAGCACGATTAGCGCTGCAAACGTTGCACCGCCACCTACGCCAGCGATACCAAATGAACTTACTGTGATGATAGCAATCAGCGATAGGATGAAGTTGATGTCCATCGGGTTGATGCCCATAGTTGGCGCAACCATCACCGCTAGCATTGCAGGGTAGATACCCGCACAACCGTTTTGACCGATTGTAGCACCGAATGACGCTGACAGGTTTGCAATCGCTGGTGGCACGTTAAGTTTAGTGATTTGCGCTTCAACGTTCAGAGGAATTGTTGCTGCCGAACTGCGCGATGTGAACGCAAACGTCAGTACTGGCCAAATCTTCTTGAAGTATTCTTTCGGGTTTACGCCAACAAATGAAACCAATACGCCGTGAACTACAAACATCAGTAGAATAGCTACATAAGAAGCGACGATGAAACCAAGTAGGCTCAGGATGTCAGATGCGCTTGATGTCGCGACAACTTTCGCCATTAGAGCTGCAATGCCGTATGGAGTCAGAGCCATGATCATCTTAACAAGGCGCATCACAATAGATTGTGCGGCTTCTACGAAAGTACGAATCGGTGACTCTAGTTCTTCTTTCTCTGCCATCACCTTACGTGCTGCAATACCTGTTAGCACACCAAAGATAACAACGGCGATGATAGACGTTGAACGTGCGCCCGTAAGATCAGCAAATGGGTTAGTTGGAATAAAGCTAACCAGCATTTGAGGGATAGTCAGGTCAGAAACACGGTCGGCGCGAGTTTCTAGTGCTGCTAGACGTGCTGTTTCACGTGCACCTTCAGTGAGACCCTCTGCAGATAAGCCAAATGCCTGAGTCACAATGATACCGATCACGGCAGAGATAGCAGTTGTCGCCAACAGTACAGAAATGGTGATTCCTGAAATCTTACCCAGTGAACCGCCTTTCTCTAATTTCACAACAGCAGCAATCATAGACACTAGTACCAGTGGCATGATAACCATTTTCAGTAGACCAACGTAGCCGCGGCCAACAATGTTAACCCAGTCTAGGGTTTCTTTAATGATCGGGTTACCTTCGCCGAAAAGCAGTTGTAGCCCAAGACCGAAACCACTACCAAAGACAAGACCAAGTAGAACTAGACGCGAAAGTGTGTGTTCTTTTTTCTGCTGTCCGTAGAGAAAAAAGAGAATACCAGTGAATACCGCTAAGGCAGCGATAGCAGGGAATGACATTGAATTTCCTTATGAATTACTTCAGAACGATAGGAGGCCTAGATATATAGGCGTAAGTACTGTTAGTTAAAATAACGTTCTGTAACAAAACGTAAAATAAGGAAAAGTAATTTGATAGATCAATTAGTCATATCTACAAGAGTGGCTGTTCGGATATTCAACAGAGTGATGTTTCAGCCATCAATTTAGCGATATTTCGCCAAAAAATTGAGCATGTCACTCGAACTAAAGATTTCGACATTATTGAAATTATTTTCGAATAATTTAAATAGCATCGCCTTGGCAACCGACTCTGACTCTATCGGACGAAGGTTTTTTAAACGACCAAGCATAAAAGGTCTGAAAAGAGGAGAGAGTGTTTGTAGGAGCTTTTCATCAGATCTGGGCCTCGTTCTATTACCTAGCAGTGGTCCAGGCCTCGCAATAAACAATTGCTTGAAACCAATGCGAATTAAGTTCTGCTCCATCTGGCCTTTGCATTTTAAGTAGTGTGAGTAAGAAGTGGGAGAAGCGCCATAGCTGGATACAACGGCAACGCGCTCAACGCCCAGAAACTTCATCGTTTGAGCGACGTGAGTGACCAATTCAACATCAACTTTGCGTAACGCTGCTTTTGAGCCTGCCTGTTTTATGGTTGTACCCAGGCAAATAACACCGAGCTTTGGTCTTGGGTGATTATCGTTCCACTGGGTGACATCGAGGTCGTTGTTGATGATTTGGACCAGCTTATTTGAAGCGGGCTCTGTTACTATTTGAGAGCGAGTGAGTGTATAAACGGTTTTTACCGAAGATTCATTTAACAGGTGTTGCAATACATGACCACCAATCAACCCCGTCGCGCCTGCTACGATAACGGAAGAATTGTCTCCTTGAATGGACATGCGGACTCCTTAGTGAGTAGAAATGTAGTGAATCTATAATACTGAGTACTTTAGTTTTGGAACAATCTACTCAGAAGATCCAGAAAAATCCGTGAATTGCGCTACAAATTGTTCATGTTTACAGCGAGTTGGCATCCAAGACCAGTGAACAAAAGACACGGTGCTAAGTGACTGAGCTCTCGGAGCGATGGACGGTTTAGTGACTTATGGCGCAATAAAACAAAAGCCCGCGGGGAGCGGGCTTTCTGGCTTGCGCTGAAGACGCGCGCTTACCTAAGTGAAGGAGAGTGGGATTTTCTTCACCTTTTTGCTTTGTTTACCAGATTTATTCGGCTTTCTTCTACTTTGGTTAGCGAACATAAAGACCTCCTAAATCTTACGGTGCTATATGTGTACCTCTGCTTTCATTCCCTGAAAACCATACACTTGGCTTTTCATAGTGAGTGACTTAAAGCACTTTAGTAGAAGCATAACTGATGCCAACTTTTAAGTGATTGATTTTATTGGAATGCGGTATTGATTGGTTCAGCATTGTTCAAATTGACAGTCAAATTGAGAATTTTGAGTCGATTTTGTTCAATTCGACAACAAACACGGCGGCAAAGGCGACTTATCGATAGATAGATAAGGTGATAGCAAGTACACTGATTGTTACTTTGTCACAGCCAAGGATGCGCGATGAACCTCCAGTTCGATACTCTCTCTGCAAATGAAATCTACCACCTGATGACTCAAACGGTTGTCCCTCGTCCAATAGCATGGGCGTTAACCAAATCAAGTGGTGATGTATTCAATCTTGCTCCGTTTTCCTATTTCACCCCAGTATCGAGCCAGCCTCCATTGTTGATGCTTTCTGTAGGGAAAAAGCCGACAGGTGAAATCAAAGACACCGCCAAAAATGCAATAGAAACCGGTAAGTTAGTTGTTCATATTGCGTCTGAATCCTCTGCGGAAATAATGACGGCTACAGCTGCAACACTCGATCATGATCATTCTGAAGTACAAGCGAACGATATTGAGTTAGTAGAGTTTGAAGGTTTCTCTTTGCCTCGAGTTAAATCTTGCTCTGTGGCGTTTGGTTGTACGTTGTTTGAAGTTAAAGAAGTGGGAGAGGTTCCACAAAGCTTGGTATTCGCAAAGGTTGAAGCGGTGTACATTGCTGAAGAGGTTATCGATCAAACCAGTGAGCGATTGAAAATCGATGCGCTAGCGCTAAACCCGTTGTCACGCCTTGGTGGCGGTGAATACGCGACGCTCTCTAATGTTTTTTCGGTAGCGCGACCAAAATAATCGAAAGCTGAGTCAACGATGGGCTCAGCTTTCTGGTTTTTCTATGTAAGAACCTATTTTTCTACGTAAGAAACTACTGCTCTCTCAGCAAAAGCAGTCATTTAACGATTAAAACTTCAAATCATCACATTGGTAAGTCATCTCCATGCTAGACACTCAACACTCGGCCTTTATCCAAAATCGAATCGATCAAAAAACCAAACCATTGGGCGCACTTGGCCTGTTAGAGAAGACCGCTTTTCAATTGGCGCTCATTCAAAGCCAGCAGAGCCAAACACCGGCTGAGACAATTCAAATCACGAAGCCTTCAATGTTTGTTTTTGCTGGCGACCACGGTATCGCGGATGAGGGGGTGAGTATTGCTCCGAGTGCTGTGACTCAGCAAATGGTATTGAACTTTGTCCATGGTGGCGCAGCGATTAACTGTTTCTGTCGGTTAAACGATATTGACCTAACCGTTGTGGACGCAGGTATTTTACAAGCCATCGATACCAGCGTGATTTCGGGCAGCAATACCGCAGTATTGGTCACTCAAAGGTTGGGCAACGGTACTCATAACTTTAATCAACAAGCTGCGATGTCACTTGAGCAGGTCGAGAAAGGGATTAGCTATGGTCAGTCTTTGATTGAAAGTAAAATCGCGCGCGGCTGCAATCTCGTTATGTTTGGTGAAATGGGCATTGGCAATACCAGCAGCGCTTCGGCAATACTTAGCGCATTAACTGGGTTAGATGCAAAAGAGTGTGTTGGTCTTGGTACTGGGATAGATGATGAACAACTTAAGCGAAAACAGCAGGTGGTTGCCAACGGTGTCGAGCGTTGTGAAGGCAAAACAGTAGAGCAAGTGCTTTCTGAAGTGGGTGGTTTTGAAATTGTACAAATGGTTGGTGGGTTTATCGGTGCAGCAAAGGCAAAAACACCCATCTTGGTTGATGGCTTTATTGTCTCGGTAGCCGCGTATGTGGCGAGCTTAATTGAACCAGCATGTCGTGATTACATGTTGTTTGCGCACAAGTCTCAAGAACACGCACATCAATATGTATTGAGTGAATTAAATGCCGAACCTATGTTGGATTTGGGACTAAGGCTAGGTGAGGGTACGGGGGCAGCATTGGCACTGCCTTTGATTAAGGCCGCCGCTGAGTTCTACAACAACATGGCCAGTTTTGAGAGTGCTGGAGTGACGGTGTAATGAACCAGTCTGAGACAAACAGCGGCTTTAAATATCAGTGGCAACTGTTTTTGTTGGCACTGGTTTTCTTCTCTCGTCTACCTGTACCCCATAATACGCCTTATTCGGAAGAGCGTATGAATCGAGCCGGGCGTTATTTTTCGACGGTCGGCATTCTGCTCGGTCTATTGTGTGCGTCCGTCTATGTTTTGCTAAGTTTGTTCTTACCCGCTGACGTAGCATTGATCCTTATGATGGCATTTAGCTTAATGCTGACAGGTGCATTCCACGAAGATGGCCTGACAGATATGGCTGATGGTATTGGTGGAGGCATGACCCTTGAGCGACGCCTAACCATCATGAAAGACAGCCGTATTGGTACTTATGGCGCTTCTGCATTGATTATGGCTCTGTTAGGTAAGTGGGCGTTTCTGAGCGAGCTTATTGAGCTAACAAGTACCGCAGATCTTTTCATGATCTTGGTTTCTAGCTACGCATTTAGTCGAGCTATTGCAGCGTCGCTGATTTATAACATGCCTTATGTCAGCGATCCCGATACCAGCAAAAGTAAGCCATTAGCCAATAAGCAGACACGCACTGAAACTCTATTTTTGATTACCATTGGATTAATACCGAGCTTATGGTTTGGTATCGAATTTAGCGCTTTGTTGTTAGTCATAGGCTATGTCGTCCGTACACTGCTTAAACGTTGGCTAACGCTGCGTATTGGTGGCTTTACTGGAGATTGCTTAGGCGCCGCGCAGCAGCTGGTCGAACTTTCAACTTACTTACTGTTTATCGCAACGTTTTATAACGGACTTATGGGGTAAACACGAATTATGAACAATGGAAAAACCACGCATTTAATTCTTGGTGGAGCACGCTCAGGAAAGTCGAGCTTCGCTGAAAAACAAGCCATTGAGAAATCGAGTCACGACGCGTTTCAGCTGCACTACATAGCAACTGCGACCAGTTTTGATGCTGAGATGGAGGCTCGCATTCTTCATCACCAACAACGGCGGGATACGCGTTGGAACGAACATGAAGTGCCGCTTGAGCTTGCAAAAACACTGCGCGATTTAAACTCATCAGATGTGGTTTTGGTAGATTGCTTAACACTTTGGCTCAACAACGTGATTTATCAACTTGGTGAACAAGCGACTAATGCACAAGTCGAAAGTTGGATAGAAGAGTTAGTCGATGCCGTCGAAGCGAGCCCAGCAAATATCATTTTGGTTTCGAACGAAGTAGGCCTTGGGGTTGTTCCTATGGGGCAAGTGTCTCGTTTATTTGTAGACAATGCTGGCAGAATGAATCAAGCCTTAGCAAAAGTGGTGAAGCAAGTTACTTTCATTGCAGCAGGTTTACCTATGGTTCTAAAAAACGAAGGCTAACGGGCTCATATTGAACAAGATACGTACCAAAAATATTTACCTAGTTCGTCATGGCAAAGTACTTGGAGAGGCGGCACTCAATGGCAAGACAGACGTGCTCGTTGACGCGTCACTCCAATATGAGATTTGCGCAGCAATAACAGCGCTTCCGATTAAATTTGATGCAGTAGCAACATCACCACTGCGCCGTTGTTATGATTTGGCAGAGAGAGCGGCGCAAGCCAAATCAATACCTTTGCAGACCATCGACGAGCTGCAAGAGATGAATTTCGGTGATGTAGATGGCGTGCCTTTCGATCTTCTTAGCGACCAATGGGATAGTTTGGAGTCGTTCTGGCAAGACCCAGCAAATCACCAACTTGCTGGAGCGGAAAGTTTACAGGCGTTCCATCAACGAGTAATTCAAGGTTGGTCGCAACTTATTAGTTGCACCAATGACAACACATTATTGGTTACGCATGGTGGCGTAATTAGAATGATTTTGGCGTATTGTTTGGATATTGATTGGAAGAAGCCAACGCTTTACTCCAACCTTGCCATTGGCAACGCGTCTCTGACACACATTCAAATCACACAAACAGACGACAATAACTATATCAGTGTGAAGGTGATTGGGCAGCCATTAGTAGCAGCCTAGCACCAGCCAGTGAAAACTGGATTTTAATATATACCAATTTATCGATAGAACATCGCACAGAATAAGGACAGAACTCATGACAACGCCAAGTTGGGATTTGAGCATTGCATATCGTGGATTAGACGATTCAAAAATTGAACAAGATATTGAATTGATCGAGCAGTGTATCGAACTGCTACATCTTCATGTTGAAAAGCGCGATACCGTGATCGCGATGCAGAACGCGATTCAAACCTCCGAAGCGGCAGGCACGCTGTTGGGAACCATTCATACCTTCGCAAATTGCCACGCGTCAGTGGATGCAACCCATACCGAAGCGAAACAGCTTTTGGGCCGCGTTGCAAAACTCAACTCTGAAATGTCTCAGGCATTTAGCCCATATGAAGATACTCTGGTTCACGCTGATGTGGATTTCATCACCAAAGTACTAGATCACACCAGCCCAGATGTAGCAGGTCAAGGTTTTGCCATTGAGAGTTCTCGTAAACTAGCGGCAACTCGTCTAAGTGTTGCTGAAGAACAACTGCTTGCTGCAATGGAAGTTGATGGTCGTGATGCGTGGGGTCGTTTATACGACAACTTAACGGGTTCATTAAAACTCTCACTGCAGCTTGAAGGTGAAGAGGAAGAACTTGGTTTCTCACAAGCGGCGAGCCTTCTTTATGGTAGTGAATTTGATAAACAAGAACCGGCTTGGCGCGCTGTTCAACAAGCGATGGAGACGCATCAAGAATCGTTCGCTTCTATTCTTAACGCATTGGCAGGGTGGCGTTTAACTGAAAACAAAAAACGCTCGAAGATCTGTGATGTGCATTTCTTAGCCCCAAGCCTGCATGGAAGTCGTATCGTGCCTGAAACACTCGACACCATGATGGCGACGGCAAAAGCCAATCGCTCGGTAGGCCAAAAAGCGGGTCTGTTGATGGCGAAAGTCCATGGTTTGGGTGAGATGAAGCCTTGGAATCATCTCGCTGCGATGCCTCCATTGGGTGATGCTGAATCTAAGGTTTACCCGTTTGATGAAGCGATCGATGTGATTAAAACAGCCTTTGCGGAAGTTAATCCAGAGATGGCACAGTTTGTTGATCTTATGGTTGAAAATGGTTGGATTGATGCAGCGCCAGCGCCAAATAAGCGCTTGGGAGCATACTGCACCAAGTTCGCGGCCACACGTTCGCCACTGGTATTCATGACTTGGAGTGGAAGTCGTTCGGATCTTATGACTCTTGCTCATGAGCTTGGCCATGCCTTCCATAACTGGGTAATGCGTGACATGCCACTGTGTCAGACTCGTTACCCGATGACGTTAGCGGAAACTGCTTCAATCTTTGCTGAAAACATTGTTCGCGACCACTTGCTAAAACAAGCGGAAACACGTGATGAAAAGCTTGAAATGCTATGGGAAGAGCTCTCTTCATCTTTGGCATTGATGATCAATATTCCAGTACGTTTTGAGTTCGAAAAGGCCTTCTACGAACAGCGCGAGAAAGGCGAGCTTACGGCTAAGCAGTTGTGTGACTTAATGGAGAAAACGTGGAAAGCGTGGTACGGCGAAGCAATGAGCGAAGCTGACCCTTACTTCTGGGCGAGTAAGCTGCACTTTAGTATCTCGCAAGTGAGTTTCTACAACTATCCGTATCTGTTTGGCTACTTATTCAGTAAGGGCGTCTACGCACAACGAGAAGTGAAGGGCGAACGCTTTTACAGTGACTACGTCGCACTTCTTAGAGACACAGGCAGCATGATGGCTGAAGATGTGGTGGCTAAGCATTTAGGTATGGATCTTACTGAAGCGGACTTCTGGCAACAGAGTATCGATATGGTGTCTGCGCAAATCGACGAGTTTGAAAGACTGCTCAATCAAGAAGATTAATTGATCTTAATCGGTTCATACTCAATAAGAGCTGTGGTAGGTTACACGGCTCTTATCTGATTGATATAGCTTAAAAACCTCGCAAGGTTTAATTCTCCCTGTTATAAGCAGGGCCAATATAACTATTTATGGGCAGTATTTGTGAGTGATAACGGAGTTTCTGTTGATAAGTGCGATCATAGCAACACAATTTCTTTGTACAATTTATTAACATACGGCCGTGCAATTAAGGAGTAGCGCATGACGAAATCTCTCTTTCGCCAATCATTTCTTCTGGACAGCCTAGATCTTGAACAAGAAGTGCTTGCAGGACAAACCGTACTAGGTAATGGAGTACAACTAAAAGTCCATCAACGTGGTGTCTTTGAAGTGATTCCAGCGGATTACGATCAACAGACCAAGAACATCATTTTTTCAACAGGCGTTCATGGTGATGAAACCGCACCAATGGAACTGATTGATAAGATTATTGAAGACATTGAAACAGGTTTCCAATCAGTAAAAGCTCGCTGTTTGTTTATTATCGCTCATCCAGAAGCGACCAACGCTCATACCCGTTTTCTTGATGTAAACATGAACCGTCTATTTGACGATAAAGAGTATGAAGTAAACCGCGAAAGCAAGATTGCGAACAATCTAAAGCACTTAGTTACTGAGTTCTATAGAGATACTCAACCTGAGACGCGCTGGCATTTAGATCTTCACTGTGCAATTCGTTTATCGAAGCACTATTCATTTGCAGTAAGCCCTAAAGTTCGTCATCCCGTCCGCAGCCAAGAGCTCATTGATTTTATTAACAGTGGGCACGTAGAGGCTTTGCTGCTTTCAAACTCGCCAACCAGTACATTCAGTTGGTACAGTGCAGAAAATTTTGGTGCGCAGGCACTAACAATGGAGCTTGGGCAGGTCGCGCGCATTGGTGAGAACCAACTCGACAAGCTAACGGCATTTGATTTGGCGATGCGCAACCTTATCGCTGAAACTGAGCCAGAGCATCTCCCAAAGAAAACCATTACTTATCGTGTAAGTCGTACTATTGTTCGTTTACATGACGATTTTGATTTCATGTTCTCGGACTCCGTTGAGAACTTCACTGCATTTAAACACGGCGAAGTGTTTGGCCACGACGGTGACAAGCCACTCATGGCTAAAAATGAGAATGAAGCAGTAGTATTCCCAAATCGCAATGTTGCTATTGGACAACGTGCTGCACTCATGGTGTGTGAGGTAGAAACTCGATTTGATCATGGCCAACTGGTTTACGATTAATCAACGCTACTAATTCATCTCAAACGATTGATATCACAAGGTTCGCACGTTATTGCGAACCTTGTGTTTATTTGGGGATACAGGTAAGGTTACGCGAACTTAGTTAAAGTAGCTTGATATGGATTTCCAACACCTTATTCAACAAAAACAGCGACGCTGGACTCGTGCCATCTATGTGATGCTTGCAGCGCTGATTGTTCTTAGCGGCCTCTATTTAATGGTCGGCGATCTCTTTATCTCTCCGTTGAATACACTCTCTCCACTTGAAGAAAAGTTACTTGTTGATTTACGACTTCCACGTCTGCTTGCTGCAATTGCAATAGGCGCAGCGCTTGCCGTGTCCGGAGCAAGTTTACAAGTTTTGTTAGGAAACGTATTAGCAGAACCCGGTGTGCTCGGAATTTCCGGTGGCGCCAGCCTCGCAATGGTCGTTGTCCTGTTTTTCTTACCGTTCGCTCCAACGCCAGAACTCTTCATGATTGCAGCGGTGATCGGCTCGCTCTGTTTTACACTCTTGCTGGTGGGCATGGTGAGAGCGATGCGTTTAACTACAGCAAAACTCTTGTTGATTGGTGTTGCACTTGGCATTTTGTCGGGGGCGATGGTGACCTGGGCATTCTATTTTAGTGATGATCTAAGCCTTCGCCAACTGATGTACTGGCTGATGGGTAGCTTAGGCGGTGTCGCTTGGTATCAACACACTCTTACCTTAGTGATGATTCCCGTCGTCATATGGTTGTGTTTGCAGGGAAGTAAACTCGACAAACTGATGATAGGGGAGGTACACGCTGCTCAGCTTGGGATCAATGTACCGGCGCTACGTTGGCGTTTGATTTTCGCTGTCTCAATACTGGTCGGTTGTGCCGTCGCCCTTGGTGGCGTGATCAGCTTTGTGGGCTTAGTCGTGCCACATCTATTACGTTTGGCGATAGGTACTGACAACCGATATTTGCTACCACTGTCTGCAGTATCAGGCGCAGCACTATTAGTGTTTGCAGATATCTGCGCTCGTACAATGCTTGATTCTGCTGAGTTGCCGCTTGGTGTTATGACAACCACGATTGGTGCGCCAATCTTTATTTGGATGTTGGTGAAAAATCATGATTCAAATTAAAAGTTTAAGCGTAGGCTCAAGGCTGCTGCCGCTTTCATTCGACCTAAAACCGGGGCAGGTGACTCATGTTATCGGCCCAAATGGCAGCGGCAAGAGTACCTTACTCGAGGCGATCTCTGGTATAGGAGAGGGTTATACAGGCGAAGTAATTTGGGCTGATAAACCATTATCGAGTTTTTCACTGCAAGACCTCTCTCTGCAGCGTGCTTATTTAAGTCAGAGCGCACGACCAGCGTTCAACCTAGAGGTGTTCCAATTTCTTGCTTTGTCCCTGCCAAGTTCTGCAGAGCCTCACAGTGCGATCGTGTCTGAGGTGCTGACAGAGGTTAGCGAGATGCTCGAGATAAGCGATAAGCTGCACCGCTCAATACAGACCCTTTCTGGCGGCGAATGGCAACGTGTCCGTTTGGCGGGTATGTGTCTTCAGATTTGGCCGTCGTTAAATCCCTATTCGAAGTTACTGATTCTTGATGAGCCAGCTGCACCGCTGGATATTGGGCAAGAAGCATTGCTCTATAAACTTATCGACCGGGTCGCCAAGCGAGGGATTTCAGTTTTAATGGCGAACCATGATTTGAATCGCACGTTGAGGCATGCTGACCAAGTGCTTCTGTTAGATAAAGGTGTGTTACAAAAGGTTGGCACCGCTGAAAAGGTGATGGTTCCAGAGCAGCTTGAGCAAGTATTCAATACCCGAATTAAGAGCATTACTGTCGACGATGCCACTTATCTACTTTTCGAATAATTCATTCACGGTCTTAGTTTCAAGTAAAAGAAGTCGCGTTTTCTCTGGGCCTTAATTGAGAGCTAAACCTGACTACTAATAGCTCGCTCCCTTAAGCCGAAACGCTATCTAGCATCTTTTACTATGTAACTTATTAATTTCATTATTTTTCTTCTAGCCTGTTGTTATTTAACGCTGTTTTGTTACTGTGAAAGGAACAGCAATTAGAGTGATAAAACAACATGAACTAAGAAGGAAATGAAATGGAAATACAAGTAAGACGTACAGAACCGAGTGATGCAAGAAGTGTTAAAGAGATCTACGAGTGCCCAAATGCGTTTCGCGGCACCCTGCAACTCCCACACCCTTCGCTCGACCTCTGGGAGAAGCGTCTCACCCATGTTCCAGAGCATGTCTATTCTTACGTCGCGTTGTACCAAGGCGAAGTCATTGGCAACCTTGGCTTAGAGGTCTGTGCTAACCCGAGACGCAGGCACGTTGCCTCATTGGGCATGGGGGTCAAAGATAACTTTGCGGGCAAAGGTGTCGGTAGCGCATTATTGCAGACTGCGGTCGATCTTTGTGATAACTGGATTAACATTAAGCGCCTTGAACTGACAGTTTACACCGACAACGAGCAGGCTATTAACCTCTACAAAAAGTTTGGTTTTCAAATTGAAGGGGAGTCTGCGGCATTTGCATTTCGTGATGGCGAATATGTTGCGGCTTACCACATGGCAAGAATCCAATCAAGCTAACTAACTTAGCCAGCCACTTTGAGCAGAAGAAATAAACAAATAGCGCCTCAGAACTTGAGGCGCTTTTTAAATTCCGCTTATGAGGGAATGTCTTTAGACCGTTAGCGGCGCAAGATCAGCTGGACGGTAGTAAACCGACTTAAGCACTTTACCTTGGCGAATGGTCTTCTCTTCTGAAACGAAATCTTCTGCACACTTCGCGATGATGTAATCACCTTTTTGTACAGCCATCAGCTTGATGTTTTGTTCAGCGTAGAATGCTTCAGTTTCTGCGTACTCTTTCTCGTTGCGACATACCTTACTCATGTTGCTTGAGTGTACTTCGTCCCAACATGGTAGGAAGTCGATAGCGCGGTTCTTCGCGACGTTAAGCAACAAATCAATTAGGTAGCTGATGGCTAGGTTGTCTTCAACTTTGTCTTGGCCCATGTGGACTAAACGACCCATCAATACATAGACGCTGTCGACGATTGCATCGGCTTGTTCTGTTTTTGAATCGGCTTCTGCAAGTTCAGTCAGTTCTTCGATGGCTAAAGAGGTGTGAAGAGTATCGCCTTTGTCGTCCATGGTTTCTGGTGCAGCAACAGGAAGATCAAAAGTGCTACGGAACTCTTTGATATCGCGGTAAAGGTGATCGAAGATGGTTTGGTTTAGTTGAGAAAGGGTCATATTCCTATCCATTTGTCTTTGGTAGATGGGCATTTTAGCAAAGCTAGAAGTTTGGCGCTATTCACAAGACAAGCAGTTGAGAACATATTCTTTGTGTCAATGTCTCTGATTGCTATCAAAGTATTTGTATATTGATTGTTTTTCCCTTTTACTCATCAATATCAGGAATGGCTTATATGAGAGCCATCTACTAAAGTAGAGAATCGATTTATGAATAGAGCCAGCGAAAGCGAAGTTGTTATTCGACGCTTGTATCAAATTACTAACGACTATCAAAAAGGGTTTGATGTACAAATCGTACAGCTCTTGGAGATGGGCTTGCAACGATTTGAACTCGATATTGGCATTCTATCTAAAGTCGAAGGGGATAATTACACGGTTAAATATTGCGTCACTCCTGAAGATGTACCGCTCCAACAGGGTGACTCCTTTGATTACAGAGCCACATATTGCGAGATTACTTGCCAAGCTCGTGGCCCGATTTCAATCGAACATTGCGGCAAGCATGATGTTTACGCCGCACACCCAGCCTACAAAGCTTTCGCTTTAGAGTCTTATATCGGCATACCAATCTATGTTGATAATGAAATCTACGGCACCTTAAACTTCTCTAGTCCAACACCTTATTATCGAAAATTTAG
This sequence comes from Vibrio fortis, assembly GCF_000695685.1. GTDB lineage: Bacteria > Pseudomonadota > Gammaproteobacteria > Enterobacterales > Vibrionaceae > Vibrio > Vibrio fortis_A. Next base: position 199,377 of record NZ_JFFR01000002.1, read on the forward strand.
AGAGATTGATATCGACGTGATGAAGCTGATGGCTTCGTGGATTGAAGTGGAGTTGGTTCGACGAGCGCAAGAGTTACGACTTAAACAGCTTAATGAGAAGTTAGAATATCAAGCCCTGTACGATCCATTGACTAGACTACCCAATCGTCGTTGCCTGTTTAAAAAGCTGAATGCAGAGGTTGAGAAGCTTAGGGCAGGCGAAGGAGTTGGTAGCATTGCGGTGATCGACATTGATCACTTCAAGAAAGTGAACGACAACTATGGTCACCAGATCGGTGACGATGTGCTTAAAAAGATCGCCAATGTTCTAAGAGAAAATACCGATGAGGGGGGGATTGCAGCTCGATTCGGTGGTGAAGAGTTCATCGTCTGTTACCCTCAATCTACTCCTGAGTATGCTGAGCGCCGCATAACGCAACTTTTACAGTCAGTGAAAACGATCACTTTAGACAGAGAGCCTATTACCATCTCTGCGGGTGTTTGCCACTTTCAACTGGCCGGTGAAGGTGATCAACTCAATAGAATGTCGACGCTCGACAATTTGATAAAGGTTGCTGATGAGTGCTTGTATCTCGCCAAAGAAAATGGGCGAGACCAATTTGTAGCCCGCCCATATATAATGACTTCGCAGAAAGTTTGTACTAGCTAGCGCCAAACAAGTACGGGAATAGTTTACGTCGCTCTTCCGCTGTCAGAGACTCCACACGAGCGATGTTGGTGTCTGGAATGGCTTCTGGGTTCGGATAGTGCTTCAACACTTTTTCCATGCTCTCTTCACGAATTAAATGATAAACAGGGAAAGGTGAGCGGTTAGTCAGGTTCTCATCGTCTTCTGGATCTGCACCACCAAAGCAGTAATCAGGGTGGAACGTCGCCACTTGGTAGATGCCTTCCCAATCTTGCTGCTTAATAAGCGCCTCGATCCAATCAATAAACATGTTGTAGTCAAAGAAGTCTTGAAGCATGTTTGGAACAACAATCAGCGTTGTTTCTAGCTCCTGCGGCGACGTGTTATCGAGTTCCACAAAGTGCGCCATAATGTCTTCCAACAACGTCTCTTCAGTTGTGGCTTCACTAACAAAGATCTTAATCTGCTTGTTACGCTGTGGTTTGGCAGCAAAAGGACATAGGTTTAGTCCAATTACAACATCATTTAGCCATTGTTGAACTTGGTCGTGAATAACCTGAAGATCGTTCGAGGATGGGTTTGACATGACTTGCTCCGAATAATTTTTGCGTAGCATAACAAAATCAGTCGTAATCAAAACCCTAATTTGCCCTTACTGTACTAATCGGTCTTTCAAACGCTTAAATAAGTGCTTGTTAGACTTGTGCTTGTGTCATTGCAGGTTTGGTTTCGCGATGGTGGTGCAGTTGATAGAGCCAGATGAAGATCAAGCCATACAACAACGAACCTCCCGCCATAACACCATTCCAACCGAAGTGTTGCCAACAATAAAGCAGCAGGAATCCACCCAGACTACCACCTATATAATAGTGAACGAGATAAAGCGCGGTTGCGGTCGCTTTTGCTTTGGTCGCCTTTTGACTCACCCAAGCATATGCGAGCGTATGGGCAAAGAAAGCGCCAAAGCTAATTAATAGAAGACCAGCAATCATGAAGGGGATCTGTTCAACGGCAGAGACAAGCATGCCGAGTAAACTGATACTTGCACCGAGGGCGATACCCGCGAGTGGATCGTACCTTTGTGTCCAACGGCTAGAGAACTTAGAGCTAAGCGTCCCTGCTAGATAACAAAGAAAGATCAACGACGCCAAGCTGACCGCAAGGGAATGAGGCTCTGCAACAAGCCTGAACCCCATTACAGAATACAAATTAACGAATAGGGCAAAGTTAGCGCCACCAATGAGCATCGCTGTCCAAAGTGTTGGATTTTTGAGGTGAGTGATCACCGCTCGGTTGTGGTGAAAGAACAGACCTTTCTGCGGTTTAAATCCATGTTGGTTTGGCAGTTTCCAAGCGATATAAAGAGCACCAATAAATGAACTCACCACGAAAAAGAGGATAGCTGCATGCCAATCGAAGTAGTCAGTGATGAGTCCACCTACCACACGCCCAAAAATCCCACCTAACGAGTTGGCCGCAATATAGCCGCCAATAGCGATAGCAAACGCTCTAGGTGTTAACTCTTCGACCATATACGCAACGGCGACGCCAGCAAAGGCAGCAACTGCAACCCCCATGATTGCGCGTGCCGCAACCAGTTGCCATAGCGTTGAAGTAAACACCATAGAGAGACCAACTAGCGGAATTAAAAAGAGGCTAAGTAGAATAATAGGTTTTCGGCCGAAGCTTTCTGATGCGATGGCCCAGGGAACAAGACTGAATGATAAACCCAGTGTGGTAGCAGCGAATAACCAGTTAACTTGAGTTTCGCTGACTGAAAACACTTCAGCCATATGAGGAAGAATTGGTTGGAAGACATAGAGGTTACAAAAAATAATAAACGAGCCAATCGCCAATGAACGGGTGATGTTTCTGTATTGTGGCGTGCCTGCGTCAAACATGAGGTGAACCTTGTATTATTTATTTACCGACTTGTGAACAAAGTATCAACTCACCCTTGATAAAAGAAATATATTAAAGATATCACCTTAATATATTTTTTATATCACCATGCTTGAATCAAAATCTCTTCGTCACTTTTTGGCGGTTGCCGACCACGGCAACTTCACACAAGCCGCCAAGTCGCTTCATATCGCACAACCAGCCTTAAGTATTTCCATAAAAAAGCTTGAACAAACGCTTGAACTCACGTTATTCCGACGAGGAGATAAGCAGGTGACGTTAACAGAAGAGGGAAAAGTGCTATATGAGCACGCCAAACGTATTGGACAGCAATTTGAAGATGCTCAACTGGCGATGAATGAGCTGAAGGGGCTGGAAAAAGGGGAAGTACGATTGGGCGCGCCAAGCATGATGGGAAGCTACTTTTTTCCAAGAGTGGTTATGGCGTTTAAAAGTCAGTACCCAAACCTCAAGATCACCATGATAGATGCTGGTACCGCCTCAATTAGAGAGATGTTGCTTAATGGTGAGCTCGATATCGGTGTGGTGAACCATGACAACGTGCCTGAAGATCTAGAAACAGACCATCTACTGGCCTCAGAAATGTTGGCGGTTGTTGGTAAAGACCATCCATTCGCAGCACAAAAAAGCCTGACCTTTGAGCAGTTCTTTGAGCAAGACTTGATCATGTTTAAGTCAGGATATTTTCATCGTGATTTTATTGATCAAATGCGCGTGAAACACGATCTTGATATGAGCATCGCCTTTGAAACGAATTTATTACCTATGATTTTGTCGATCGTAAAACAGGAGTTCGCAATAACCGCTTTGCTGAGTTTGGTGACTGAATATGAATCGGATGTTGTGGGCATTCCATTTAGTGAACCCGTAAAACTTAATTTATCGTTAGCATGGCGAAAAGAAGGGTACTTATCGAAGGCAGATAGAACCTTTATTGAATTTGTTAAGCAGTATGTTTAACCAATAATCGTGTCAATAAACAGTCACGAGGACTGTTTTGTAAAAATCGGATATCTTGTGGATGAATTATATAACCCTTAGCTTTTTTAGTGTTATTGGCTAAATGTCACATAATTTATATGTATAAAATACTCAATTTTACCGATTACCTATTGATTTTTAGAGATTAAATGCAAATTTGGTTTACTTTCAGTAATGAATACGTATAGTTCAAATTATTGACAGTATATTAATCAGATTCTATGAAGTGTAAATGTAAAGAGCAGCAAGTAGTAAGAGTACACAGAACTTTGTTTGATAAAATTTTGGGTATTAAAGCGAAATACAAATGCGTTAAATGTAACGCCGTCTTTAAAATTAAAGGCTGATTTGATTCTACAATTTTTATATTTTTGTGTATGACTTGCACAAAAAAGCCCGCGTTATGCGGGCTTTTTTTATGATGCAATTTAAACCGACTTGGTTCTAGTTGTAGTTGGCGTTATACATCTTGTCGAAGTTTTTCTGATTCCATCCAACCATGATTTGATCGCCTATCTTAAGTACTGGGATTGAGCGAGCGCCCATTGCTTGCAACTCTTTACGGCCACGCTGCATTTTTGCGTTGGTCAGGCGGTAGGTGATGTTCTTTGAATCTAAGTAGCGTTGAGCGTCTTTACAATGAGGGCATTTATCCGCTACGTACAATACAACACGTTTCATTTCGGTTCTCTCTTGATGGTTCTGAGCAAAGTGTAGCGAATCTAAGGTGAATAGAAAAGTGTGATCAGTTACACTACACTGCTTTGGTTTGTGTCCTCTCTTAAGAGCTCTTTTAAGGCGTAGCTTCATGCACCCATCACTGCGTTATATTCAAGGTTACCCACAACACATTATAGATCCTGTGACACAAATGGTTGAGTCCGGTCGATTGGTAAAATGGTTTGAGTCCCGCTATCCCGAAAACCACACTATCAAGAGTGAGAAAGCGCTGTTTGATTACGCGATGGCGATTAAAAACCGTTATATGAAGAAGACGCCACCAATCAGTAAAGTGGTATACGACAGCAAAATCCACCTAATCAATAATGCATTGGGTCTGCATTCGTATGTGGCTAAGAACCACGGCGGAAAAATCAAATCTAAGAATGAGATTCGTATCGCCAGTGTGTTTAAGAATGCACCAGAGCCTCTCTTAAGAATGCTCGTGATTCATGAACTCGCACATATCAAAGAGAAAGAGCACGATAAAGCCTTCTATCAGCTATGTTGTCATATGGAGCCTGAGTATCACCAATTAGAATTGGATGCTCGCCTGTTTATGATCTATTTAGACTTAAAGAAATAAACGATGAATCAGAAACCTAAACGCAACTTTGCCTCTAAAAATCAAAATGATAAAAAAAATGCATCAGCCAAGATGTCTAAGGGCCAAAAACCTGCATCATCAAAGCAACGTGCCACGTCTAGTAAGCAAAGAAAAGCAATAAAGAAATCTAGTCAAACGACGGTAAAGAAACCACAGGTCAAAAGCGGTTTGCACCCACGAAACCAACACCGTGGGCGATATGACTTTAATGCTCTGGTGAAAGCTCTACCTGATCTGAAAGACCAGTTGGTGAAGAATCCTGTTGGTGAATCGACAATTAACTTCTCTGATCCATTATCTGTGAAGCTTCTGAACAAAGCTTTGCTTGCACATCACTATGGTGTTCAACATTGGGATATTCCTGCTGGCTACTTGTGCCCACCGATCCCGGGACGCGCTGATTACATTCATCGAGTTGCCGACCTGCTTAATAGTGAAAGTCAGGGCAAGCCATACCAACATGATAAGGTTAAAGCCCTCGATATTGGGGTAGGAGCAAACTGTATCTACCCAATCATTGGGACTACGGAGTACGGATGGCGATACAACGCAAGTGACGTGGATCCTGTCTCGGTTAAGGCTGCTAACTTTATTGCTGAAAGCAACCCTAACTTGAAAGGTAAGATTCACTGTCGATTACAACATGACTCAACAGCCTTCTTTAAAGGGATCATTAAGGAAAATGAACGTTACGACGTCACAACATGTAATCCGCCATTCCACAGCTCTTTAGAAGAAGCGCAGAAAGGGACTCAGCGAAAGCTCGATAACCTTGCGGCGAATCGTGCAAAGAAGCAGGGTAAATTCGACAAGAAGGTTTCGCGTCCGAGTGCAATGGCGAGTAAGCAAAGCAAGCCCGATCTTAACTTCGGAGGCCAAAAAGCAGAGCTATGGTGTCCGGGAGGCGAAGCTAAATTCGTCACTGGTTTAGCAAAGGAGAGCTTGGAGTTTGCTACGCAAGTTCTATGGTTCACAACTCTGATTTCCAAAAAGGAAAACGTCGCCGTATTAAAGGATCAACTGGCTAAGCTTAACGCGAAAGAGGTTAAAGTCGTTGAGATGGCGCAAGGACAAAAAATCAGTCGTTTTGTCGCTTGGAGCTTTATGGATAAGTCGAAACGCCAGACTTGGATTTCGCTGAAGTGACGATAGTAGGCTACTGTTTTGCCGAAGTAGAACAATAATGGAAGCCGGTGGCTGATAATATTCAGTCGTCGGCATTTTTAATGAACGTCGATTTATCTTAAGAGACTTTCATCTCATCAAGCATAGATTGATACTTGTCGCGTAAAGCTTTGTTACCTGCTTTTGATTCCAACTCTACTAAGATCTGCAAAGAGGGGATTTGATACCCATATCGCTGGTGGAACTTAAACAAGCGCAATCTTGCTTCTCGAAACTCTTGCTGTGATACCTCGATCTTTGTCAATTGTAGGATTGATTTAAAACGGTTTGGCTCGTGGTCGATAGCGCGTGTGAAGTAGTACTTAGCCTTTTCACTATCCCCCGATTTTAGTGCACAAAAGCCCGCGTTCTCGTAGCTTGCCGAAACTAAGTAGTAAAAGGGCTGGTTAATGGCTTTGTTGAAGTATTGGTCGGCTTGAGCATAATCGCCTTGCTTACAGAGAAAGGTACCGTAGTTATTTAGAACGTTACCGTTGTTCGAGTCTAGTCTCAGCGCTGTTTTATATTCCTTTCTGGCTTCGTCGGTTTCTCCAACTTTTTCATAATAATGTGCCATCGATAGGCGAGCGCGATAGTAGCGAGGGGCGTGTTGAATCGCCAACTCAAGATTCTCTCGTGCTCGAACCATATTCTCTTGATCCATATAACCGAGTCCGAGAGCGATTCGAGACTCAGACATTGCAATAGGGTCGGCTTTAACTCTTTGTGGTTCACCTTCTGTTACTGACACACATCCACTGAGCGCAATTAATAGTAGGAAGGGTGATAAGTTGGCTAACTTGGGTGAAGGCATTGAGAGGCTCCTTGTGAATTCACAGACATCATAGGAGAACTCGAATGGTTGGTTGGCAAAAAGGCGAGCTAATGCGACCCAATCGCCATAAAAAAGCCGCTTGTTACCAACTCAAAATAGAGAGGTGACTAGCGGCTCGAATAAACGCATTGCTTTCAAAGGTCTGCTTAAATGAATCAATCGTCCTTGGTGAAGTTTTCTTCGCTGAAATGATCCAAATCGTATGGCGTTTGTTGGTAAACGCAATAGTTTAGCCAATTTGAAAACAGCAGGTGACCATGGCTACGCCAACTAGCAATAGGCTTGTTATCAGGGTTGTTGTTTGGGTAGTAGTTGATCGGTATTACCGGTTCCATTCCTTCGCCAAGGTCACGAACGTATTCATTGTGAAGGGTATGAGCATCGTACTCTGGGTGACCAGTCACAAACACATTTCGCTTATCCTTTGTCGCTGCTAAGTAAACACCAGCGACGTCAGATGTCGCCAGAATATCTAGATCCGTATGGTCGGATAGGTATTCTGGTGAGAAGTCAGCATAGCGAGAGTGTGGTGCTAAGAAGGTATCGTCAAAACCACGCAGAATTGGATGGTACGGGTTATGAATCTCATGATGGTAAACACCAGACAACTTCTCTTTACGAGTGCGTTTCGGTAGATCGTAAAGCAGTTTCAAGCCTGCTTGAGCCGCCCAACAAACATAAAGGGTAGAGGTAACGTGTTTGTTAGCCCACTCCATAATGGTCTTTAGGTGGTCCCAGTAGATCACATCTTCAAACTGAACTAAACCTAGTGGCGCACCTGTGATGATCAGTCCATCAAAGTTGCGGTTTTTTACCATCTCAAATTGACGATAAAAATTATCAAGGTGCTCAGTCGGTGTGTTCTTGCTGGGTCTATCGTCGATACGCAATAGCTCTACATCCACTTGTAGTGGGCTGTTCGACAATAGGCGTAAAAATTGAGTTTCAGTTTCAATCTTCTTCGGCATTAGGTTGAGGATCAAGACTCGAAGTGGACGAATTTCCTGTGTCGATGCTCTTGATAGCGGCATAACAAAGATGTTTTCTTCACGAAGAACATCGCTCGCTGGCAATTGGTCTGGAATGCGAATAGGCACAGCTTTCTCCCTAAGCTAGATATTTAGACGTCTATACTTCTGAATCTATAATATATTGTGACGCTTGTCGACATACAAAACGCACCTTTGTAAATATTTCGTTATTGAATCCACCGTATACCCACTTATCTATGAGGTTACGGAACCTATGTTGGGACAATTGAATACACACTAGTGAACGTTTGATGCTTAAAACAGCGCTTAATGATCTAGGCTTATGCTTTTGACCTAAGATACGTTAACATTTTGCTTTCACTCTATTTTTGACGATCGGTGAGTACCAGTTTGAAACTTATCTTAATTCGAGGTCTGCCTGGTTCTGGCAAATCAACAAGAGCAAAATCTCTCGACGCCTTCCACGTAGAAGCCGACATGTACTTCGTGAATAGCGACGGTGATTACTGTTTCGAACCGGAACTGCTCCCCAAAGCACATGAGTGGTGTCGAAATCGTGCGGAAGATGCCCTAAAGCAAGGTCGTGATGTGGTTGTTTCGAACACGTTCGTTAAGCGATGGGAGATGAAGGCGTACCGAAACATGGCGCGCAAACATGGTGCTGAACTGGTTATTGAGGTGTGTCGTGAACAGTATGGCAATATTCACGGAGTGCCGGAGTCTGTAGTTGAACGCATGAAGAAAGATTGGCAAGAATAATAAAATCTTCATCATCGAATTCGATGACCCAAAGTGTCTTGTTGTATGAAGACAAATGAAGAAAACAGTTAAAGGTTAAATGAACAATGGCAAAACGTTCTGTTGTCGTGGATATGACTTCTTATGGCATTTACTCGACTTGGGATTCAAAATCTAAAGACCTACCAAAGATTCAGGAATTCACTTATCGAGTAGAAGCCGAAATCGATGTGGAGTTTGGGTATATCATCAACATCAAGAAAGCCAAAGGTGAAAAGATCCGATACTGCATCTATCACCCAAATATCACCACTGACAAAGGAGAAGTGCTCGAGCCATTCGACGGTGAAGAGTATGTCGGAAGCAATGACTGGGACTTTTATCTCGGCGATACGATTTGGGCGCCCATCGACAATAAGATTGGTAAATGGAGAATGACCGTCGAGCTTAAGGGAAGAGTGATAGCTGATAAGACCTTTGATTTAGTAGCGAAAGATGAAGGTCAATTTTGGAAAAGGCGAGGGTACTAAGCTATTGCCTTAGATTCGCAAAGCTCCATTCAAATAACAAAGCCAAGCCGCCACGCTTGGCTTTGTTGTTTCTGCTCGAACGAGCATCTCTTATCTAAATTAGGTGGCTTTACACTTCTTATTAACCTTTTGATTTTTATACCCTTGTTACCTCATTGATATAAAAGAGTCTCTTTCTTTCTATAAATAATAGAGAGTCTTGAAAGCAATATGGATACTACACCCTCACCAAAGTAGAGCGTTAAAGGTTCTATGTGCCTCTTTTTATGGGTGAAATATGATAACGATAGAAACCGCACTGTTTGGCCCCCTAACAATCAGTAGCAGTCAATTAATAGACCAATCTCGTACAAGCGTTAAGAAAGCGAAAAAGACAACCAAGAACATATTAACGGCAATAAATGTAGACGACGACCAGCCTATCACCATAGATGAGGCATTAAAGATACGTCATAAAACACACTTCACATGTGATGATTGTGGTCACAGGTTAAGAGCACATAAACGCTCCAAAACTGGGGCGAATGCACACTTCGAGCATCTGACAAAGAATCCACACTGTAATTATTGATAATATTCTCAAAGGCCTCGTTAGGGTCTGAAATCAAACCAAGAAAGGAAATTTAATGTTGTACATTCTTGTCTTAGCTATCGCTATAGCGATCGTGGTGTTTGTTGCTAATTCCAAGAATAGAAACAAAGCAGCCGAGCTAAAAGATTCATATCTAAAGAGATACACCGGTAATGAAGAGCTGTTTAGTCACAATGATTTTTTAAACATTATCTTCACTCAACTCTCTCAAGGTAATCGTGTATCTGTAAAAGATATTAATGAAGCATTCGATATCATGACTACAATGGAAGCTGATACCAAATAAGTAAACGATCCTATAGCGAAACCTCTATATTTTCATTGCCCTGTCAGTAGCTTACTTAGCACTGACAAGGTTTCTTGATTTTATTGTCAATATAACCCGCGAAAATAACTCCCCTAATCTAAACTTATTCTAATATCACGATCGCTCACTACCCATGATTGTCCAAAGGTGGAGGGCGAGGTCGTGTATTTTGTATGTGGGTCGGGGAGTTGAAAGTTCAGTTTATTCAAAAACGAGTGAGTAGAGGTACGGAAGATGAATAATAAAGTAGGATTGGTGGCTGCAGCTACGGCAGTGTTAGGACTTGCTGGTTGCGGTGGTGGATCGGACTCGTCAAGTTCAACGACGCCAGTAACGTTTAGCGTTTCTGACGCCCCTGTAGATGAAGTGCAAGATGTTGTGGTGACGTTTGATAAAGTCGCGTTATTACCTCAAAACGGGAGTGAGCCGTTAGTATACGACGTCTATCTAATGGACGATGAGGGTAACCCTATTGATGAGAATGGAGATCCTATCTTAGAAGGGGACGAGCCACTTCCGTTGAGTGTTAATTTGTTAGATTACCAAGGTAGTGACTCACTTGCTCTCATTTCCGGAGAAGTAGTGCCTGTGGGCAGTTACCAACTGTGTGTTTTCGCGCGTGACGGTGATCATGCAGAGTATCCTTCTTATGTTACTGAGCAAGATAGCACGGTACGAGAGCTTACCGTAAAAGGTGAAGGTGCCTGTCCGCAAGGTGTTGGAAAAGAGCCCAATACCGGTGTCTTGTTCTTCAATAATGCATTTAATGTTAACCAACAGACCAATGACTTCACAATTGAATTTGACCTGAGAAGAGGTCTGAAGAACACGTCTGCATATCCAAATTATACGATTCAACGTACCTCTATTTCTCTGATTAACAATGCAGAGACAGGTCACATTGAGGGCGAGGTATTGGCTGCGACGAATGATGCTTGTCAAAATGGTGAATCGGGAGTGCAAGCGGTGTATCTGTATGAGGGTGATGTAGCGCAAGACGACATGGCACCAGTGGGTGGAGGTGATGAAGTAAAACCAGTTACCACTGCGCTGGTACAAGATGTCGAAAACTCGTCTGATTTCTCATTCTCTTTAGGCTTCTTAGACCCTGGAATGTATACGCTAGGTTATACATGTAATGCTCAGCTCGATACCGGTGATGTGACATTGCCTGTGCCGGACGAGTTCAGTATCTACAGTGTTCAACCAGGAGTACTTGTGACGGCGGATGAAACCAGCAATGTGAGCTTCTAAACTGCTTCGATAGATAAACAAAAAGCCGACCTCGTTTCATAAGGTCGGCTTTTTCATGTCAGTTTAAGTCACAGGTTAAGCTTGAGTCGTGTATGCGATAACAAACTCGGTGATTGAAACCATATCTTTAACTGCGATGTACTCTTCAGTTGTGTGCACTTTCGCCATACCCGTTGATAGGTTAACGGTAGTTAAACCCTTCGCATTAAAGTTGTTTGCATCACTACCGCCACCGGTACCTTTGGTTGCAGCGGTAACGCCTAATTTTTCGAATGCTGATTTAATTGACAGGATGTGAGGGTGGTCATCAGCAATAACGAACGCGTCGTATGCACGAGTTGATTCAATTTCAACTTCTGCACCAAACTGTTTAGCGCTCTCTTCAAAAGTAGAGATCATGTGGTTAACTTGGTTAGTTAGCTTTTCACCATTGAGTGAACGCGCTTCAGCAACAACCGTTAGTTCTGGCATTACGATGTTAGTCGCTTGTCCGCCCTCAACGATACCAACGTTTGCTGTGGTTTCTTCATCGATACGTAGCAAGTTCATCTTAGTGATAGCGTCAGCCGCAACTTGAATTGCACTAATACCTTCTTCTGGCGCTAGACCTGCGTGGGCAGGGCGGCCTTTAATCTTAGCCACAATTTTTTGTTGGCCTGGTGCAGCGTTAACGATAGTACCGATAGGGCCGCCTGTATCCAGTACAATTGCGTTGTCTGATTGGATGAATGACATATCAAAGTTCAATGAACCAAACAGACCACCTTCTTCATAAACAGTGAATGCAATCTCAATAGTTTGGTGCTCGAGACTTTCGGCTTTGATGCAACGTACTGCTTCCATGATCGCAGCGATGCCTGATTTGTCGTCACCACCTAGAATGGTATTGCCTTTAGAACGAATGATACCGTCTTCAATGATTGGTTCAATGCCAATTCCCGGCGTTACGGTATCCATGTGGCAGCTAAATACGGTGCTGCCTTCTAGTGAACCCTCTAAGCGTGCGTAGATATTGAAGCCGTTTGAAACTTCTTCTGGTACAGGCAGTTTGTGAACGGTGAAGCCAAGTTCACCTAGCTGTTCTGCTAGTGCTTCAGCTATCGCTTTTTCATTACGTGATTCACTGTCAATTTTTACTAGATCGCAAAAGTGCTCAACTAGACGTTGCTCATTAACTTGGGTCATTTTTAACTCTCATTATGATGACCACTTTTTCTTCTGAAATAGTGGTCTGTAGGAACAGGAAATTCAATATAACGCCAACTAGGCGGTACATTGTCTGAGTTAAATCAAGAAAATGCTCTGAATCGTCCAGATTCCTAAAAAATCTGAGTAGTAATTTACAGCGGTTGTAGGAAAGGGTTTTGATATCACCAGTGTGAATCTATGATGCAATCACCTTGTTATTTGAGCACAGATGACAGTGACAAAATCATTACTGAACAAAGTTATTTGTCAACTGGTCTAGAGTTGCAAAGGGGGGAATGACAGCAAACCTTACTTGGAGGAAATAAAGTTTGCTGTCAGTACAGGTCAGAGCATAGTTTCTGAATGCCCCAGTATTAGTGACTAAGAAGACAGCTATACCTTTGAAGCTATTACTTAGCTATTCCTTGTAGTAGTTCAACGAGCTCAGTTTCAGTAGATGGCTCTCTGTCTAGTTCAAAGACGGCTGATGCACCACCTTTCAACATATAAGCACGAGTGCTGCAGTGGTCATAATGGAACCATTTTCCATCGACACACACATCGGTATAACATCTCGGGTCTTGTTTTAGTTCCATATTGTCTTCCTTAACATTTGTTTAACGAATTTCAGACTAGTTGATCACATACTTGGTAAATTTGATCTAAATCAATGGTTGAGCGCATTTCTGTGTGGAAATTGTACAGAGTGTGTCCTGTGTACTGTATTTAGCTTGATGGTTGAGTCACGAAGATGTGTAGAGCTTGGTAAAGCTGATGCTTTTTCTTGCCTATGACGACTTTTATACATACGCTAACGGTTCTGGTTCATAGTTAAGCAATGGCAAAATGACGAATATTTTTATTGTTGTAATTCTCTTGGTTGTATTTTTTTACTTCATACAAAAATATGTGGTTAAACATGATGATACAAAAGATCATGCTTACCAGAAGAAAGGGGCGTTACTGAACATGCAGCAAGCCGCCTTTTACAACGCACTGAAATCTGCAGTGGGTAATCACGGTGCTGTTTTTGCCAAAGTCAGTATGACGAGCGTGTTAGCACCGGCTAAGTCAAACTCTAAAAAGAACTGGTTTATTGCTAACAATAAAATCTCCCGTAGTTACTTTGACTTTGTTGTTTGCGATCCAAGAACGCTAGAACCGCGAGTCATTATTGAGCTTGATAATGGCAAGGAATTGAACAAAGGCAAGGTAGAACGCGAAAAGCTGCTCATTCATGTGTGTAAATCAGCGGGTTTACCTTTGATCGGAGCGTCAATTAAGCACAGCTATCAAGTGAGCCGTTTGAAGAGGTTACTTGCCGCACACATTGATTTGATTGAACCTTCTAAAGAAGTTCGTTTTTGTAAAAAGTGCGGTTCACCAATGATCATTAAGCTTGCGAGTCAAGGTGAACACAAAGGTCGTCGATTCTTCACATGTAGCCGCCAACCTAACTGCACCTACACTGAAAACTACAACGTTGTTTTCGAAAGTGATGAAGAATAGTCATTTTTAAAACAATTCAAATTGAATAGGGCAGGCACTTTTGCCTGCCTTACTGATTTCTCGTCAATTTCCTTTCTTAGATACCCATCTATTTATTACCTATCTTAAGTACACTCATATTTATTATGGTTTAGTTTCTAGTAATTATTAGCGTACCACGATTATTACTCTGCTTAGAAATGTTGCTTTTTACTAAAAATGTTGATTAGTTAACTCTTATGTCAAGAGAGTAATAATTACGATTGTGCTGCTTTTATTGATATATAAATCAGAAAGCTCGCCTGAGTGCCTATCTTTACTGATGTTTAGAGTCAATGATTACAAACAAACACTTTTGTAAGTCAATGTAAGGTCGAATAATCTTTAGTAAAATCGATTGATTGTGTGATTGTTTTTGTAAATAATATTTTTCAAACAAAATAATAATAAAAACGTCTAGTTGGAAATATATAACTAGGAGAAGTATGAAAAATTGCAACCACAAATCTGTTGTTCGCTTGCATCGAACTAGCATAGAAAAGTTACTGTTGATCAAACAAAAATACCGATGCACTATTTGTCATAAGATAATTAAAATCAGATAGTGACAATAGGGCTAACAAGGAAAATTATTACGTTAAATATACACGCCATAGAGTCAAAGCAATGATGCTCTGTTTATGGGAATTTTGGCTCAAATAGAGTGAGCCTTCTGCAACTCGCTCTATATAACAATAATAAAAACAACAACGTCTTGGCATTTGTAAGGGTAGTTATTTCTACCCTTTTTTTTAAGCAGTGTTTACAGGAGCATTTTTTTAAATAAAAAATCAGTAACAGTGGCTAGTGACATTAAGCCGTTATGTCATAGTCACATCAAGGTGAACGAAAATGACACGGTGATGAAAATTCATCTTAGACATAAACGTTCACAATTAATAATAAAATGAAATATCCCCTTGTAATAACAAATACAATAAATGAGAGATTTGGGTATGAGCACAACAACAGATGCCGAAACTTTATTTAAAGACAGCTACCTATTAGGTGCTATGAAGTTGATCTTTAATTATAAGAACAATGAGAACGACAGAAACTTCGAATCTATGTATCGTCTTGTACACAACCAGCAGTTGTTAACGATATCTAATGAGTGCGACAAGATTCGAAAGATTGGACAAACATTGGACAAGTACAAACCAACTTCTGAAATGGTTGCGGCTTTCTATATTATTAGTGAGGAGAGACCATCGGTATACTTTATGTTCATTGATAAACTAATAAATAGAAGATGGACACACGCGTCGGATCCAATTGTCCACCTAGATAGGTTGCTTTCTTCTATACCAAGCTCAGACAAACTGGGAAGGTTCAATCTTATCGTAGGGATCATTACTTTGTTTAACTACTACGACCGAGGACAAAAGATGCAGTCTTTGGTTCTTACATTGCCGAAAGAATATGCACTTCCAAAAATTAAAAATAGCATGGGTTAGTTTTGGATAGAGATAACTTGCTGATATTCATCGCGATCATATTTAGTTTGGTTGGTATCTATACAATAGAGGTTCTTTAGCGATAATAATTTTACAATCATCAGTTTCCATCGCACGCTAAATTAAAGCACTCCACAGTGAGTGCTTTGTTTCTATCTCTCCACCTTAATGTGACCTAACTCAATAAAACGAGCTAGGGTGAGTCTAAAAAAACGACGCTTTGTTGATATAAAGAGCAAACGGTTGATTTAAAGTAAATTTATACTTGCACCATTTTAGCAGTGTCGTTAATATCTTCCTCGTTCTTAAGGAATGGGTCCGTAGCTCAGTTGGTTAGAGTACTACCTTGACATGGTAGGGGTCGGCGATTCGAGTTCGCCCGGACCCACCATCCCTTAAGTTGTTTTTGTCAGAACAACAGGCTTTAGTCACACGAGACTTAATCAAGCAAAAGAACACAAAATTTGGGTCCGTAGCTCAGTTGGTTAGAGTACTACCTTGACATGGTAGGGGTCGGCGATTCGAGTTCGCCCGGACCCACCAAATTTTCATACTTAGGTATGGCAAAAAGCCCGCAGTTATGCGGGCTTTTTTGTATCTGAAAATCAGTCCTAAGCAAACTCTTTGGCTACATCAGAGAGAGTTTCTACGATGACATCAATGTGCTCTTTTTCGATGATCAGTGGTGGGGATAGGGCGATGGTATTACCCATACTACGAACCATAACGCCTTTGTCGTAGCAGCGTTTAAGGATATCAAAACCGATTGGTTTGCCGTGAGACGCTTCTGCGAACTGCACTGCACCGATTAATCCATAGTTACGGATATCGACAATGTTACCTGTTCCCTTCAGTGAATGAAGTCCTTGCTCGAAGTACTGCCCAATCTCGCCTTTTGCTCGGGTAAGTAATCCTTCTTTTTCATAGATATCCAGAGTCGCTAGTCCAGCAGCACAGGCAACAGGGTGCCCTGAGTAGGTATAACCATGGAAAAACTCAACCGTGCCTTCAGGTGCACTGTTTACCACGGTGTTGTAGATATGTTCGCTAGAGAAAACAGCACCTAGTGGTACAACACCACTGCTGATCCCTTTTGCTGAAGTAATCAGGTCGGGTACAACATCAAACTCTTCGGCGGCAAAGGCAGAGCCTAAGCGTCCCCAGCCAGTGATGACTTCATCAAAAATCAGTACCACATCATGACGCGTACAGATTTCACGTAATCGACGTAAATAACCTTTAGGTGGCAGGATGACACCGCCGGCGCCTGAGATAGGCTCAACAATAACCGCAGCAATAGAGTCAGCCCCATGAAACTGGATAAGACGTTCTAATTGTTCGGCTTTCTCTACGCCATTTTCCGGTAAGCCTTTACTAAACGCGTTGCGTTCGATGTTGAGCGTATGATCGAGGTGGTCGGTCGCAAGCAGTGGACCAAAACCCTTACGATTAGGTGTTAAACCACCTACGGATATTCCTCCAAAGTTAACCCCATGATAGCCGAGTTCACGACCAATCAGTTTATATTTACCTGTGTTACCTTTGGCTTGCTGATAAGCCAATGCTATTTTAAGTGCACTTTCAACGGCTTCGGATCCTGAATTGGTGAAGAAAACCTTGTTCAAACCCGGTGGTGTGTGCTTGATAAGACGTTCTGCAAACTCGAAACCGATATCATGCCCAAAATTGAACGGTGAACTGTAATCTAGCTCTGCGACCTGCTTTGCCATCGCTTCACCAATAGAGTTACGACCGTGGCCTGCATTCACACACCAAAGGCCAGCAGTCGCATCAAGCAGTTTGACGTGTCTATCAGAGTAGCAATACATACCCTCGGCGCGATTAATGATTCGAGGGTTGGCCTTGAAGTCGCGGTTTGCAGTGAACGGCATCCAGAATGCGTCGTAATTTACTTTTTTTTCCATGGTCGACATGCTCTGTGTTTGAAAATGTAGCGAGAATGTTATCCACGGCAAAACACCAATAAAATCACTCCGAATAAATATAAAGATTTATCGTCATCAAACTTTAGTCGTGTTGTTGATCGCGCAATGTGCCTTGTAAGAAGCTGACGAATGCCTTTGCGGCCGTTGAAAGGTAGTGACTCGATTTCCAACCAATCCCTAACTGTAATGGGATAGGGGGATCAAACGGAATGGCTTTCAGCTGCGGATCGTTAGCAACCAAAATTGGTAAGCAGGTACCAATGCCTATCTTCCGGCGGACCATAGATTTAAGCAGTTCAGGTAGGTTGGTCTCAAAGTGAATATTGGGCTGAACTTTGTTTTGTTGGCAGTAGGTATTGATCGTTTCACGCAAGAAATAGCCATTTTTAAACAGTACCAAGGGCTGCTGGCAAAACTCTTCTAAAGTGATGTGACTTCTCGCTGCGAACTCATGATTAGTGGGAACACAGGCCGCAATTTGATCTTGAGCCAACAGTGTATGGCGAATCTGCTCGTGTTCGCGGTCACCTCTTATCAGCGCTAGGTCGAGTTCGCCATTAACAAGCATTTGCGCCAATGTCGCTGTACCAGCTTCGTGGACATTAATTTGAATTCCGGGATACGACTTTTTAAATTGCTCCAACGCGTCTGGAAGGTAGTAAGAAGCAAGCATTGCCGGCGCACCGAAATTAATCGCTCCACTGGTTAATCCTTTCAACTCTTGTAGCTCTTTTTCAGCTTGTTCAACGTCTTCCAAGATGATTTTTGTGTGACGAAGCAGCACTTGCCCTTCGGCGGTCAGACTCATCTGTCGCTCGGTTCGATTAATCAGTTTGAGCTCCAATTGCTGTTCAAGCTTCTTGATACTGGTACTGAGCGCAGACTGTGCTATCCCAAGTTGATCGGCGGCTTTGGTAAAGTTTCCAGTCTTTGCCAACTGGCTGAAATAGTAGAGACGTTTCAAATCCATTTTCATTGCCATCTATTTTGTATATGAAAACTATATCTACCATATATTGTTAATATGATCTCGCTGTCGTTATAGTTTTGTTAACTCAAGGCATGGCTGATATCTAATGCTCAACATTGGTCAGTCATTCAACTTTTTAACAACAAATATTATGAAAAAGCCGCTCAGCGGCACAGTCAAAAGGAAGTGAAACAATGAATATCGCGACGGTTTTTAGTGAAAACGTACAAGAGAAAAGTGGATTTATCATCTCGCAGCACCCAGAAAACTCACGTCTACAAGTGGTCACATTAGCGAAAGCAACGCTGGATAAGTTTTCGGAGCTTACGCAAGATTACAATCTTCAATCATTAGAATATAAAGCTTTTCTTCGTTTCGCTGTGGCCGATGCTCTTGATAAGGCGTGTGACTACCAGCTTGGTAAGTTTCTCGTGGCAACTATGGAAGACAGAGAAACAGGCGCTTTTTTGCTAGAACCTGATGCAGAAGCGAAAGCGGCATTTGATGACAGTGACGAACAGCGTGATTTCTTTGTTATTTTGTCGACCGCAATATCTCATTTGATCGGGATTCCTAACTTCGATGCGATGTATGGTAAGTATTACGCGCGCTTCACCGTTAAAAATGATGACAATAGTGATAGTTACCTACGTCAGGCTCATCGACGTATGGAACTTCACAATGATGGGACTTACGTTCAAGAGCGCACAGACTTCGTATTGATGATGAAGATGGATGAAAAGAACATGCAGATGGGTGACTCGTTATTGTTGCACGTTGATGATTGGCAAGATTTAGAGCGTTTCTATCATCATCCAATGGCGAAGCAAGATATTGTGTGGGGTGCACCGCCAAGTAAGAATGTCGGTTATACAGTAGATCACCCTGTGTTCTTTGAAGAGGATAAAAATGGCAAGCCTCATATGTTGTTCATCGACCAGTTTGCACAGCCGCAAAACATGCAGCAAGGCCTTTACCTTCACCAAATGAGTGAGTCTCTAGAAAGCGATACTAACTGTTTTAATGTCCGTGTGAACGTCGGCAGTATGTTGGTGGTACAAAATCATTGCTGGCTGCATGGCCGCGATAAGTTTGTGGCAGATCCAGGCCTTAAGCGTGAGCTACTGCGTCAGCGTGGGCACTTTACTCGCTAGTTTTCGATCAATGATGATCAATAAGCGACTTGAACGACAGTAATGCGTTAAGTCGCTTAACTATAATAAAAATAGAGAAAGTAAATAAAAAACGAAAAGAGTGAAGGAGCACCAGTCTTGGAAAAAGTGTATGACTACGTCGTAGTCGGCGGTGGCATAGTAGGGGTATCGACGGCTTGGCAATTACAAAGCCGCTTCCCAGATAAATCGATTTTGTTGATAGAAAAAGAATCCGGCTTTTCGCATCATCAAACGGGCCATAACAGCGGTGTTATTCATGCTGGCGTTTATTACGCGCCGGGTAGCTTGAAAGCGGAATTTTGCAAAGCGGGTGTGGAAGCAACGACGACGTTTTGTGCAAAACACGACATCCCTGTTGAAAACTGTGGCAAATTGCTGGTCGCAACGTCTCAACAAGAAGTTGAGCGCATGCACGCGTTATATTTGCGTTGCCACGAAAATGGTTTGGATGTTGAGCTAATTGATGAACAGGAATTAAAGCGTCGTGAGCCTAACATTGTGGGCTTAGGTGCCATTGCGGTGTCAACGACGAGCATTGTTAATTATCGCCTTGTGACCGAGAAAATGGCTGAAGAGTTTGTCTCTGCTGGTGGTACTGTGTCATTAAACACCGAAGTGACGGGATTGAATGAATCACCAGAGCGCATTGTCGTAACGGCTAATATCAATCAACAAGCGACATCTTATGCAGGCAATTTTTTGGTGGTTTGCTCAGGCCTAATGGCGGATCGTTTAACACGTATGATGGGCATTGAAACTGATTTCCAAATCGTTCCTTATCGCGGGGAATACTATCGATTACCAGAAAAATACAACGATATTGTGAATCATCTTATCTACCCAATTCCAGATCCAGACCTACCGTTCTTAGGTGTGCATTTGACTCGAATGATTGATGGTTCAGTCACTGTTGGGCCAAATGCCGTGCAAGGATGGAAAAGAGAAGGGTATGGGAAGATCAATTTTAGCGTTCGCGACGTGATGGATATGGTGCGTTTCCCGGGTTTTTGGAAGGTTACCGCGAAGCACCTAAAGACGGGGTTAATTGAAACCAAGAACTCGTGGTGGAAGCCTGGTTACTTAAAGCTAGTAAACAAATATTGCCCTCAAATCAAAGTGGAAGATCTGGAACCATATCCTGCCGGTATTCGAGCTCAAGCGGTACTTAAAGACGGTACATTGGTGCATGACTTTTTATTTGCTGAAAGCGAGCGAAGCCTCCATGTCTGTAATGCGCCATCTCCTGCAGCAACATCTGCAATACCGATTGGCGGTTATATTTGTGACAAGATCATTGAAAAGCAGCAATTAGAGATAAGTTCAGATTCACTAGCACAACAAGATAATAAAACAGCGTCAGAAGTGGCTTAAATCGAACATAGAGTTTAACTCGTCATGTTCGTATCAATAAAAATGCCTGGGCAGCAACGCTCAGGCATTTTCATTTTTCGCTATTTTTCGTGTTCGATTATATAGCTAACTCAGTAGCCTGCTTACGATAATAGTCGCGCATTGTTTTGGTAAAAAGTGAGCGTACTTTATTGAGCCCGGACGTTTTCTTGGTGATCGCCATGATTTCCAAGTTGTAATAACGGCGGTCGGGGGCGATAGCAACAAGCTCACCAGATTCGACATAAGGTTGAGCATATTGTTCAGGTAAATAGCCGATAAAGCGAGAAGACAATAGTAGCGCCATACGAGATTCGTAGTTATAGGCTGTGGCTTTTAGATTCATATTGGCCAAGTGCCCATTAATGCGCTCTTGGGTTTTGATTCCAGCATAGACCACAGGAAAGCCGTCGATCACTTCATCAGTCAGTTCATGATCATCGAGTTGCGCCAACGGGTTGTTATTGCTGGCATACAGATAACAAATATCCGTGTAGATATGTTCATACTCTAATCCATCAAGTGCTCTGTGGTAGGGGATAAAGCCGATGTCTGCTTCTTCCTGCATCACCATTCTTTCGATCTCGGTCATTCTTGCGACTTCAGCAGTTAGATAAACCTCTTGCGCCAGCTTTGAAAACTTACGAATGACAGTAGGAATGCTAGCGCGTTTATCCAGGCTGATTGTGTCGCTAAACAGCACCGTCAAACTTCCGGATAGCTGAATATCTAAATGATTGATTGTGTTTCGAAAGTCTTCTAGTTCTCCCAGTAACTTAACCGTTGCTTCATAGACAACAACACCTTCTTCCGTTAGTGCGAACCCTGCGCGGCCACGTCTACACAGAATGAGGTTGAGTCGAGATTCTAAGTTAGAGATATGAATACTGATCGTTGAACGACTAATGTTGAGTTCTGTTTCGGCGGCAGAAAAGCCACCGCAATCGGCGACGACCTTAAATATCTTTAACTGCTTTATTTCGTAGTCACCAATTTGACCGACAGGCGAAGGATTCTTTGTCATTGTTTTAGGCTCATAAAACTTCATGTTTAAAGGGGAACATTTATTCCGATTAAGCATTTGTTATTATTTTGTTATGTAAGTGGCTGATTATGCGTCAAACAAATTCAAGATTCTTTGAAGTTGTAGGAATTTATAAAATTAGGGACTGAAGTGATGAAACAATTAGATTTAGTAGTATCCCAATGCCTCATTAATGGCGAATGGGTAGAGTCGATTGATGGCAAACAATTTGAGGTTGTGAACCCAGCGACAGGTGAAGTGATAACGCACGTGCCGGATATGGGGCAGCAAGAAGCGACAACAGCAGTGTTAGCCGCTCATGATGCATTCTTAGAGTGGAAAAAAACAACCGCAAAGCATCGAGCGGGATTGTTGAGAAAATGGTTTGACCTCATTGTTGAGAACGCAGATTCACTCGCTAAATTACTTACATCAGAGCAAGGTAAACCGTATAAAGAAGCCTACGGTGAAGTAATGTATGGAGCCTCATTTCTTGAGTGGTTTGGTGAGGAAGCTAAGCGAGTCTATGGCGATATTATTCCATCTGCGAACCCTAATACACGCTACATGACGATTAAGCAGCCTATCGGTGTGGTGACGGCAGTGACACCTTGGAACTTTCCAATCGCGATGATCGCTCGCAAAGTTGGGCCAGCGTTGGCCGCAGGCTGTACTGTTGTGGTTAAGCCGGGAGAAGATACCCCGTTGTGTACGCTGGCGATGGCGAAACTCGCCGAACAGGCCGGCATTCCTAAAGGTGTGCTGAATATTGTAACTACGTCCACACCTGCAAGTGTTGGCGAGGTACTTTGTCAGCATCCTTTGGTTCGAAAAATCTCATTCACTGGCTCAACGCCCGTTGGTAAACATATACTTCGCCAAGCTGCAGATACGGTCAAAAAAGTCTCCCTTGAGCTGGGTGGCAACGCACCATTTATTGTGTTTGAAGATGCGGACATTGAAAAAGCAGTGCAAGGTGCGTTGATTTCGAAATATCGAAATGCTGGCCAAACCTGCGTATGTACTAACCGTTTGTATATTCATGATTCGGTCTATGAGCAATTTGTTGAGCTTTATACTCAAGCCGTGCGTGGCTTGGTGATTGGAGATGGCCTCTCTGATGGTACCGATATTGGCCCTCTGATTAATCAAAAAGCGGTTGATAAGGTGCATGGTTTAGTCGAGCAAGCGATTGAACAGGGGGCAACTCTTGTATTAGGGGGAAGCGTATCTAAGGTGGGTGATCAGTTCTATCAACCTACTATTCTGACCAACGTCACTGAAAAGATGGACATCGCACATCAAGAGTTGTTTGGTCCAGTCTCGACCATTTTCCGTTTTAGTGATGAAGAGGAAGTTATCCAGCGAGCAAACGACACACCTTATGGCTTAGCCGCTTATTTCTATACACAGAATCAAAGTCGAGTATGGCGCGTTAGTGAAGCGCTTGAGTACGGAATTGTGGGGACTAATGAGGGGATCATATCGACAGAAGTCGCTCCATTTGGCGGTGTTAAGGAGTCAGGGAGTGGGCGTGAAGGCTCAAAGTATGGCATTGATGACTACTTGGAGATCAAATATCTATGTCAGGGCATCTAGTCGTCAGTTTATGACCTCCCAGCGTTTTGTTTGAAACATGCCTTTCATCTTATTGCAGTAACGAGAAACTTAATTCGATACCTCGCATGAAGCAGCACTCGATGTGCTGCTTTTTTTCGTTCTGCATCCCGGAAATTGTTGAATGACGAGCCCCCGTTTTTGCATAGTCAGTTATCAAAACTGCAAAGGTTTGAGATTTATAAAACTTTAGGTGGATAAATATGAATTTAATGAATGTAAACAAATTGTAATCATTGTTCACAAGGTGACAACGAGGAACTGAAGCGTCACCCAGCACTGTTTTGGAATAACTAGAACAGCGAGATCATATCAAGGAGATTATTCATGTTTAAAACCTTAGGCAAACTACGCAAAAGAAGTGTAACTAAACTCGTTGCTGGATATGCATTGGCTATTTCTAGCACATTTTTTACTGCGTCTCAGGCCTTTGCGGCAGAGCATAACTGGCGATTTGTGAACCTATACTCTCGCGGTACCGCTTATGGTGAAGTGTATAAGAGCTTTGCTGAGAACATTGAAACCATGTCTAACGGGCGTATTGCCGTTCAAGTGATGTATGCCGGTGAAGGCGTTGGTCAGACTGGCGTTTTGGGTTCGGTTAAATCTGGTTTAATGACAATGGGCGCACCTTTCCAACCGATGCATGCGGGAGAGTTCCCTGCAGGCGTTGTTGAAGTGGGTTTGCCAGGTATGACTGATGATGTCGGTGAGCTGAGTGCGCTATTCCACGAGAAAGGTTGGGGTGAAGTACTTGAAGAAGCTTACGACAAGCAGAACTTGGTATGGCTGGAACCGTACATTCAGCTACCGGTTTATGTGCTGACCAAAGAGCCAATTAACTCTGTGGAAGATTTTAAAGGCCTTAAGATTCGCGCGCCAGGTGCCTACGGAAAGTTCTTGCGTAATCTAGGTGCTTCACCGGCTTCACTGTCTTGGAGTGAAATTTACACCAGTCTGGCTACAGGTGTTATCGATGGGTCAATAGGCAGTAACTTGATTGACCATAGAGACGGAAACCACGTCGAAGTGGCTAAGTACATGTACCGCTTGCCAATCGCTGGTGCTCAGGCCCTTCCTATTGTTGTGAACAAAAGCGCGTGGAACAAGCTACCTGAAGATCTTCAAGCCATTGTTCGTGCAGCAAGCTCAGTTCACGCTCGTGAGCAGATGACAAAATCCCGCTTATGGGAGTCTCAAGCAATTGCTGATATGGAGTCAAAAGGCATGAAGTGGAGCCCAGAACCGAGTGTTGAAGATATCGCTAAATGGAATGGTGCTGCTGGCTCTTTATGGAGCGAATATGCTGACGCTGACAAATACAGCCAACGCCTAATCAAAATTGTACAAAACAACGAATAAAAATTTGGCTTATCACTGATTTCAAATCATAGGGTAGATGTCGAATTATCAGTGAAATTGCCAATCTAGGGGGCTTGCCCCCTTTTCCTATTTGCTGCTAGGGATGAAGGTTATGTTTACTAAGGTGTTAACTGCCTATTGTTTGGGCATTAATCGGGTTGTGTATTGGGTTGGCGTGTCTGCATCGGTGTTGATGCCAATCCTTGCAGCCACTGTCGCCTTTGAGGTGTTTTCTCGATATGTATTAGGTGAGCCCACTATATGGGCATACGACGTATCACTGTTTTTATTTGGCTACATTGCCGCCCTAGGTGGTGCATTAGCGCAACAGAACAAAGCGCATATTAATGTAGATGTTCTGTACCTGTCAGTCTCTACAAGAGTTCGTTCACTGTTCAATCTGTTTTCCTACTCGTTGGCGATTTTCTTTCTTTGTGTCGTGATGATGATGGCATTTGGCAAGTTTGAAGAGGCGGTGGAGTTTAACTACCGACGCCAGTCTGAATGGGCACCTTCAATGGCACATTTTTGGGTGATGATGATGTGTGCGAGCGCGGTGTTCATTGCCCAATTTACTAGCGACATGGTGCAAGACATCTATTTCGTTATTACAGGCAAAGACCTGATTGCACGAGAAGTAGAAAGTATCGAACAGCCACAAGAATTAATTGAACAGGCGGGGGATGCATGAGTATTGAGGTATTAACGCTGCTTCTTATCGGCTGTATTTTGTTTGGTTTTGCATTAGGTGCGCCGGTTGGCCTTGCACTTGGTGGCATCGCAATGGGAATGGGTTATCTAACGTGGGGAGAGGGCATATTTAACTTAGTGCCAACCACGATAGAGAGTAACTTCTTTAGCTTTATTTTGTTGGCTATCCCGCTCTATATCTATATGGGACAACTTCTTACACGCTCCGGTATCGGGGATGCGATGTTCAACGCGAGTCAGATGGTGATCGGACGTATCCGTGGATCATTGGCGATCAGCGTAATCGGAGTCTGTTCCATGATTGGTGCCATGGTGGGCATCATCGGGGCAGGGATCATGACATCGGGAAGCATCGCACTCAAACCGATGTTAGAGCGTGGTTATGATAAACGTCTCGCCCTAGGTGTGATCATGGCAGGTGGCGGATTGGGAATCCTAATACCACCGAGTATCCCGATGATCATGTACGCGGCCACGACCCAAAACTCCGTGGGGCGTATGTTCTTAGCTGCGATCATTCCGGCTTTGATTTCCATAACCTTGCTAATCGCTTATGTGGTTATCAGCTGTAAGTTCAACCCGAAGAAAGCACCTTTAGGTACGGGCGCTGAAAGCTCAATGACGGGCAAAGAGAAGATAAGAACCGCTCGTGACGGCATGTTCTCGCTGTTACTCATTGTGGCTGTGTTGGGCAGTATTATTACAGGTATCGCGACTCCGACGGAGTCTGGGGCTATTGGTGTTGTTGGTGCGATTCTTCTGGCTATTGTTTTTAAGCGCTTTCGCTTTGAAATGTTCAAATCTTCTGGCTTTGAAACAGCGATGTTGGTCAGCGTATCGATGTGGATCATTTTAGGCGCTTCTCTGTTTAGCAACTTCCACATGCTGAGTGGCGTGCAAAACATGGTCGCTCAAATTACGCAAGATCTCGGTTTGCCCCCATTAGGCGTGATTATCCTTCTGCAAGTCATCATGTTGTTGCTCGGTTTTATCATCGACGAACTGATCATCGTATTGATGTGCGCACCGCTGTTCACGCCAATAGTGGTATCACTTGGTTATGATCCTATCTGGTTTGGAATTTTGATGATTCTAAACATCGAGATAGCGGTGCAGACACCCCCTTATGGCTTTGCGTTGTTTTATTTGAAAGGTATCGCACCGCCGGGTGTCAGTATGATGGATATCTATCGCTCCATTTTACCGTTCATTTTGCTGAAGTTGTGCGTCTTAATTGCCTGTATGTTGTTTCCTGAAATGGTGATGTGGCTACCTAACAAGGTTATGGGGGCAAACTGATATGAGTCTGAATAGAATTTTAATGCCTGTTGATCTTGCCTATCCAGAAGTGGTCAAAAGGGAAGTCGAAATGGCACTCAAACTGATCTCAGAAAACGGTGTGATTGATATGCTTTATGTGGATGACGCGCGAGTGCACCATAGTATGGTTCCGACGGTAAGCGGGGCGACATTTTCGGATAAACACCTAAGCGTTTTTGACAGTGTACAAACAATGTTGGAAGAGTTGGTGCCAAGGCCGCATCGTGGTAAAAGCATAATACGTAATGGGATTGTCTTTGACGAAGTGGTTATTCAAGCGAAGCAGTCGAATGCCGACGCGATTGTGATGGCATCTGCCAAACCAAAGTTTCGCTCGTATCTACTGGGCTCTAATGCAGCGAAGGTTGTTCGCCACGCACATTGCTCGGTGTTTGTCGTGCGCTGATTGAGTGTAACGGTGCCATAAAATAACGCCTGCTATCTTTGACTTTTCAAGACCAAGATAGCAGGCGTTTTATGTTTAAGGGGTATATCTAAGAAGGAAGCAACTTAAATCCTTCATATCGAATCAGATCTTGCTGTTTCAATATCTCCAGAGCCAGTTTCTTTGACATGGGTTTGTAGTAATAGAAGCCCTGGATGTATTTTACGCCCAACCCTGCGAGCGTTTGGACTTGCGATTCATTCTCCACGCCCTCAACGATAACTTCCATTCCAAGTGAGTCGGCAAGTTGAAGCATAGACTCAAGAATAGGAACTCCTAAGCTCGACGAATCCGAGATGTTTTTTACAAACACACGGTCAATTTTAAGGACGCTGAAAGGGAATTGGCGTACAAAGTCTAACCCCGCATAACCAGTGCCGAAGTCGTCGATAGCGATTTCCACGCCAGCTTCCGCCAACTTGTTTAAGTTGGTTCGGATCGTCACCATGTCCTTTTCAAGACACTCACCATCCTCAGTGACCTCAAATATAAGTTTGTTCAGCAATTCTGGGTTCTTACGGAATAGCCTAAGAACACTGTCAGCGAACTCTGGGTTTGAGACGACATTACGGCTGATGTTGACACTAATGTATCTATTCTCAAATAGAGAGCTGTTTGTTTTTAATGTGCTTAATACTTCATCAAGCACAAAGTAGGTGAGATCTTCGATTAACCCAAGGCTCTCTGCGAGCGGGATGAAAATCGCAGGCGACACACTGCCTTCGACTGGATCGTTCCATCGTAGCAGTGACTCGCAACCAACTACTTGGGAAGTGCGCTGATCAACAATAGGCTGAAGGTGAACATGTAAGTGTTTGTTTTTCAGCGCATTAGACAGTGAATACTCAAGGCCTCTTCGTTCTTGGTTTCTGTGCTTAATGTTCTGCGCAACGATGGTCGCGACACCGGCACAAAGAAAACCAAACCAAGAGTACTTAAGAAGGAAGTTGAGGTAATAGCCGTAGCCAGCGTAAGAGATGACGGCTAGTGGATAGGTGTCAGACTCTATTTTTAAAGCTTTAATGTATGAGACTGGCTCGAGCGCAGAGATATCTCGATGAATCACCTCAACCTTTGAGTTCAGCCCGTATTGGGACAGATGATCTTCGACAATGTCAGAAATGTAATGTGGTGGGATTAATAGGCTGACACCTTCTTGGCTTACGTGATCTTTGAAGATCAGCATAATGGCTTTCGACTGAGAAATCGCAGAGTTGGTATAAGAGAGTGTCGTTAAATTCGGGTCATTGTTTATGCGGTTGCTGATGGTTTGATATAAAGGAAACCAAACGTCGCCTTCGGTTGTTGAGCAATAAAAGTAGTCTCGATCATTATATATCGCCGCTTCTTTTACCCAGTCCGTGTGAAATACAGCTTGCCTAAGCTCTCGCACAAATGCTTTACACGGAAGGCTAGCATTTTGCGTTGTTATAAAAGAATCGAACTGCGCCTTTATCTCATCTAATTTGGCTTCTGCGAGTACTACCGACTTCTCGCTCACATTCTTGTAGTGAAAGGGTGTGATGGGAAGAAGCAGAGCCATAGAACAACAAAAAGATGCAATAAAATGGAGTGAGGTCTTGGCAATGCTCTGGTACTTGATGGTCATAGTATATGGGACACTTACTCGGCGAGTTGAATATGTATTTTAATTTATAAAATCAATATCAATTGAAACAGGATGAGTTATCAATAATGTGAATGAAACCATAACTTTGTGAATTCTTATTCATTAATTTCGATGGACACTTTACATATTTTAAATTAGCGATTCCTTAATTGGTTTAATATTGTACAATGTGTAAAAATTAATATGCATATTGTTGTTTATTGGGTTGTGAGAGGATGATGCATCACATAACTGTTGTGTAGCCAGTCAGTAGAGGGGCTGGTAATTTTCCTTGATGCATATTTTATTAGGCTTTATTAATATATTTTATGCAAATAATCCTCTATCAAATAATTCCTACTGGTTATTTAAATGAGTAAAAAAGGCGGGTAAATAATTCAGATTAGTCAAAACTAAGATTATATTTTTTCTTTATCTGTGAGTTAAAATCACAACTTATATAAATGATACTCTTTTTATAAAAAATACATTATTAGTCTGTTTTTATTCATGCATAAAATCATTGTTAGGCGCTGTGATAGGCACAGTTATTCAACGAGGATTGATGTTTATGATGAAACGAACGGCACTACAACTCGCAATTTCAATGGGTATCGTCGCACTACCGGGAATGGCAAATGCGAGCAGTACTCCAATGACCAACCCTAATAGCGGTGTGGTAGTAGGATATTGGCACAACTGGTGCGATGGAGCTGGTTACAAGGGAGGCAACGCGCCTTGTGTCACTTTAGACGCGGTAAACCCGATGTACAACATTGTGAACGTCTCTTTTATGAAGGTTTATGATGTTGCAGAAGGTCGCATTCCTACTTTTAAGCTCGATCCAACTATTGGCCTTTCAGAGCAGCAGTTCATTAACCAAATATCAGAGCTTAATCAGCAAGGGCGTTCAGTACTTATCGCACTTGGTGGTGCTGATGCTCATATTGAACTTAAGACGGGAGACGAGACCGCGTTTGCCGAAGAGATCATTCGTCTTACCGAAAAATACGGTTTTGATGGTTTAGATATCGATTTAGAGCAAGCTGCGGTGACGGCTGCGGATAACCAAACCGTCATTCCAGCAGCATTAAGACTGGTAAAAGATCATTACCGAGAGCAGGGTAAAAACTTCCTAATTACCATGGCTCCTGAATTTCCATACCTGACTGCTGGTGGTAAATACGTCCCATATATCGACAACCTTGAACGCTACTATGACTGGATCAATCCACAATTCTACAACCAAGGTGGTGACGGTATCTGGGTAGAAGGTGTAGGTTGGATTGCCCAGAATAACGATGAATTGAAAGAAGAGTTTATCTACTACATCTCCGATTCATTGAGTAACGGCACGCGAGGTTTTCATAAAATTCCTCACAACAAGTTAGTGTTTGGTATTCCATCTAACATTGACGCTGCGGCTACTGGTTACGTACAAGAACCACAAGATCTGTATTCAGCGTTTGAACAGTTATCCGAGCAGGGCCAGCCGCTGCGTGGCGTTATGACTTGGTCTGTGAACTGGGACATGGGCACTAACGCGCAAGGGCAAGAGTACAACGAAACCTTTATTAATGACTATGGTCCATTTATCCATGGCCAAGTGACCCCACCTCCGGGTAACGACGGTGAGCCAATCCTTAAAGGCGTTGAGAATACTCGAGTGCTACATAGAAGTGCTTTTAATGAGTTAGAGGGTGTCTCTGCACATGACAAAGAAGATGGTGATTTAACCTCTTCAATCGTCGTCGAGGGTTACGTCGATACTGCTTCAATTGGCACTTACGTGCTGACTTATAAAGTATCCGATAGCGATGATAATCAAACGACCCAAGCACGAAGCGTAGAGGTCTATAGCCAAAAGCCAGTATTGAGTGGAGTAGAGAATACAACGGTGATGCTAGGCGGCGATTTTGATGCATTGGAAGGTGTTACAGCCAAAGACGCGGAAGACGGTGACTTAACAGCATCAATACAAGTCACTGGGCAAGTGGATGTAAATACTATCGGTACGTATTCCTTAGTTTATAAAGTGTCTGACAGTGCCGCTCAAACCGTTGAAGCGACACGAGCTGTGACAGTGACTGATGGATCAAGCTGCGCAAACCCTTGGGATGCAAATAGTGTTTATGTTGAAGGCGACAAAGTGTCTCACGATGGGCACACATGGAAAGCGGGCTGGTGGACTCGAGGACAAGAACCGGGCACAACGGGCGAATGGGGTGTGTGGACTAAAGATTCCGACGCTTCGTGTGGTGGTGAAACGCCCGATCCCGATGTCGACCCTACGTTGGGTGTAACGGGCTTAGCATCTTCATACGCATTGGATAGTGGTCAAGTGACGTTGAACCTACAGTTAATTAGTAACCAAGCGTTAACGGTTGATGTGAGTGTACGCAATGCTTCGAATCAAGTGGTTGAGCAGTCTCAGTCTCAAGTTAACGGCCAATCTGCATTAACTATTGAATTACAAGATATTCAGGCAGGTACGTATCAGCTACTACTTGAAGGCATTGCTGAAGATGGTGAAACAGTTTCATCACAAAACAGCTTTATTGTAACTGATGAGACAACACCACCGCCGGGAGAGTATCCTGACTATGTAGCAGGTACTGCGTATCAAGCGGGTGACCGAGTGATAGGCGCTGACAACGGCGTCTACGAATGTAAGCCTTGGCCTTACACAGCGTGGTGTGCGAGTGCGTCTTACGCT
Organism: Vibrio fortis; assembly: GCF_000695685.1. Lineage (GTDB taxonomy): Bacteria > Pseudomonadota > Gammaproteobacteria > Enterobacterales > Vibrionaceae > Vibrio > Vibrio fortis_A. Next base: position 231,104 of record NZ_JFFR01000002.1, read on the forward strand.
CCGGGAGATAGCCTATATTGGGATGATGCTTGGATTAAACTATGATGATTTAGTGTGTATAAACTACATTGTCTGAAATAAAGAGAGCGGCCTTCGTGGGCGCTCTTTTTGTTGATAGCGTTCAACAAAGTGAGAGCTAAAGAGGCGTTGTTAAGCGGTTCGAAGTATCCATTGTTACGGGGTACTTTATGTTCTTTGAATAGTACAAATATCACCCCATTAATACACCTTGTTACACTTTTAAATTTTGTTCTGCACTTAGAACATTGAGTTCCTAATTTGCTCGCTGCATTATTCTAAATCTGAATTTTCCATTTCTAAGTATCTATTCTATGAATCTGGCTCAAGTCGACCTCAACTTATTAGTTATCCTCAAGCACCTGTTAGAAGAAAAGCATGTTTCAAATACCGCATTAGCGCTGGACATGAGTCAACCGACGATCAGCCGTTCATTGCAAAAGCTTCGCACAGTTTTCAATGATGACTTGTTGGTTCGCGGTACTTATGGGTATGAGCTAACACCAAAAGCTGAGTCTATTAAGCAAGATTTAACATCGGTATTAGGGCGATTGGAAAAGCTTGTAGCAGGGGATGTGTTTGAGCCAAGTGATAGCGATGCGACTGTTCGATTCTTTGGTTTGGTGCCTCAGATTACTCATTTGATGCCCAAAGTGATGGCGGAGGTTCGTCGTCAGGCTCCGAACATGATTGTTGACATCGATTCAATTCCTAAACGCCACTTCGAGAGTTTGATCTCAGGAGACGTACATTTTGTTCTCTCGACTCATGAGCCGTCTAGCTCAGAGCAGAACCTGTATCGTACCTTTGTGACCAGTCGCGATTATCGCTTGTTGATGAGTAAAGACCACCCGCTAGCAGACAAAGAGATCACGGTTGATGACCTTCTGAATAGTCAGTTAGGACAGATCTCACTTCAAGGCGATAAAAAACTGTCGATTGAAAGTCGTTTTAAAGATCTTGGATTAATCGACAAGCAACGTAAGTTGTCGATTCCTGTCCAACTCTCTAATTTCAATGTCGCTCCTGATATCGCAGAAACTACGGATATCATATTTCACCTTCCAACTCCTTTTGCCCAGCAAGCTGCGAAGCAACGTGAACTTGTTTGTAAAAGGGTACCAAAGGCACTTCGTCATCCTTCAGAAGATGTTTATCTGTATTGGCACAAACGTTTTCACAATGATCCTATGTGTCAATGGATCCGCCGTATTTTCAAAGAGTTATACAGCTAAACCCCACTTTGTGTACGATAATCAGCACTGATTTACAGGTGCTGATTAATCAATAAATGGATATGGAAGATAATCTGTATTTGAAAAATAAATAGTCAGAATTACCAAAGGGGATGAAACTTTCATTGATGTAAATGGTAACCGAATGTCCAATGCAAACCATTATCACTTGCAACTAAAGACATCATACTATGACGGATCGTTCTCTTTTTTCTCCTAAGCCTTTAGCTATAGCCGTAGCATTTATCTGTTCTTCTGTTTCAACGGTTTCCTTTGCCAATGAAGCTTCTACAGAAACTGATGAACAGATGGTTGTTACCGCAACTCGCACAGAAACCTCTCTAAAACAAGCGCCTGCTTCTATGTCGGTAATCACGGCAGAGGATATTGAGAATAACCCTGGTATCACGCTAGCAGACATTGTGGCGGACTCTACTAGTGTTGAGTCAGACTTTGACAGCACGCGAGCAGGTCGTCAGATGATCTCTATTCGTGGTATGGATTCGGATTACACTTTGATCATGGTAAATGGTCGACGTCTAAGTTCTGCAAGTGCAATTATTCGTGGTAACGACTTCGATCTTTCAACTATTCCAGCAGATTCGATTGAACGTGTTGAGATCATTCGAGGTCCTATGTCGGCGTTGTACGGTTCTGATGGTATGGGCGGTACGATTAACATCATCACCAAAGCACCAGAGAATGATTGGAGCTCGACATTGAGCATGGATACATCATCGCCAATGGATGGTAATGGTGGCCAAGAGCACTCCGTCGGACTAACCACGTCAGGCGCATTGATAGAAGATGAGTTGTTTGCTCGCTTCTCTGTAAACCAAACCAGCCGTGATGCGTGGCAGCCTTATTCTGGAACTCACAGCTCGGGTTACGATCGAGAAGATATTACGGCGCTAGAAGGGCGCGATACACTTAGCCTATTAGCGAATCTAACGTGGTACGCGACCGACAATCAGACTATCGACCTTGATTTGGGTTACAGCGACGATGAGCGTGAATCTGCAGCAGAAAGTTCTAGCTCTGTTATTGAGTCAGACACACGTGTTGTACGTCATAGCCAAGCGATTACTCATAGTGGTTTTTGGAGCTGGGGTGACACTCAAGTTCGTTACTCACGTGAAAATGTAACAGATACTGATGCGGCAGACTTAGGAAACAATTTTAGTAGTGATATTGAAGAACTCACACAGATCTTAGAGGCATCAGCAACGACTTATCTTGGTGATAGCCACACTCTTACTTTTGGTATGGATTACCAATTGAGCAAGCTAATAAACAAAGAAAACTTGGTGAGTGGTTCTTCTGAAGCATATCAAGGTGCGCTATTTGTACAAGACCAGTGGGAAGTGACAGATCAATTGACCGCTACGATTGGTGGGCGTTTAGATAAGCATGAGCTTTACGGTGAAGAATTTAGTCCGCGAGTTTATATGGTTCATCAAACAACCGATGACCTGATTATTAAAGGTGGCGTTGGTAAAGCCTTTAAAGCGCCAACACTGACTCAGAATCAAGCAGACTACCAAGTATCGAGCTGTAAAGGTGGCTGTGTATTAGTGGGTAACGAAGATCTGAAGCCAGAGACAAGCTTAAATTACGAACTAGCTACTGTTTACACTCAGCCTCGTTGGAATGTGGAAGCGGCGTTGTTCCGAAATGAGATCAATGATCTTATTGAGCGAACAGAAGGTTACTGTCCAGACGGTGGTGAATGGAATGAAAGTGCTCGTCAATGTGAAAATCCTGATGGAACTCCGACAGGGAATCTAGGTGCCAAGACATATCACAATGTATCGGAAGCAATCATCCAAGGTGTTGAATTGGCTGGTGGCTTCCAGATTTCAGAACAATGGGATGTATCAGGTAACTACACTTACTTAGATACTGAAGATAAATCGACGGGCGAGCAGTTGTTGGAACGCTATAAGCATTCTGGTCTGGTTAAACTCAACTGGAGTCCTACTTACGACCTAACGACATTCGTGAGCGCTAGATATCGTGGCGAACGCCAGATTGAAACAGATCTGACTCAAGACGCTTACACCACACTAAATATCGGTACTGTATATAATGTGAATGGCTCAGTTCGCATTCGAGCTGGTATCACTAACTTAACGGATGAAGCAGTTACTCAAGAGCTAGAGTATTTAGGATATGTTGAAGAGCCACGTACTTACTACGTTGGCATGACTGCAGACTTCTAAGATCTAAAGTTATCTCCCAATAAAACGCAGGTCAAAATGGCCTGCGTTTTTGTTTTGTCCCATAAGAAAATGTTATTGGTTTTAGTGGGCGGCTTTTTTGACACAAGTGATGATAGCGTTACCTGAGTGCTGATCCCAAGGCGTCAGCTTTTCATAGTCGTGCTCAAATAAGTGAACATCGAAATATGGCTCAAGGATTTGAACGATCTCTGCGAACGTGAATGCAACCATCGGATGCTCATCGTGCCAGATTTGCGTCTGACCATTGGTTGTTTTCTCGATACTCAGCTTGAGTGCTTGTCGATCGCCGTCACCAGAGTAGTACCACCCTGAGCGGAAGGTGAATGCATCTTGCTCTAGATTGCTAGTGTGACGTACAAACAGAGTGTTGTTGATCTTCGCTTTATCGACAACATTGAAGCAGAAGATACCATCAGGCTTTAAAGCAGCATGCACGCTCTCAACACAAGCTTTCAGTTTATCAATCCCATCGTTGTAATGAATCGAGTAAAGGAAACAAGTAATCAAATCAACGGGCTCATCTACTGTAAAGTGGCTCATGTTTTGTTGTGAAAACTGAGCTTCAGGACAGCGTGTCATCGCGATATCTAACATAGGTTGGTTCAAATCAAGCCCACTGCTGGTATAGCCGTAATCAATAAAATGACGCACGTGTGGGCCGGTACCACAAGCGAGATCAAGGTGAGTACGACCGGTATTGCCGAAGATTTGATGTAATCTACGCACACAGTTACTTTGCGATTGATAGTCGATATCGAGACACATTAAATCGTAGTAACCAGAAAGATCGGTGTAGAGAGCATTAGTACGCATGTTGACCTGTAATGATGTGGATAATGTTGGAGAAGTGGCGCATCGTAAGGAACGTAATTGAGAAAGAGAAACAAAAAGGATTTATCGAGACGAGTAAATAGTTTTGCTATTGATTGATAAGTCGCTGCTATGAAAGGTTTATCTTCGAGCTTGAACTATAAATAAGGGTTCAGTTATGCTCTGAGGCTAGTTTTCTGTTCATCAATAAGAAGACAGTTAATATAAAGGCAGCATTAGAAACCCAGTAATACAAAGGAATGGATTCGATGGAAATCAGAAAGGATGATTTGTCGGGCGGCGATGTCATAGCGCTACTCGAAGAACACTTAGCCGACATGTACGCGACTTCACCACCTGAAAGTGTTCACGCTCTTGATGTCGGTGCACTAAAAGCCTCAGACATTACGTTTTTCAGTGCTTGGAAGGCGGATGTCCTACTTGGCTGTGTGGCAATTAAAGAGCTCGAACCACAGCACGCAGAGCTTAAATCGATGAGAACATCTCGTCATGCACGAAAGGGAGGCGTCGCCAGCAAATTGCTGCAGCATGTACTCGAGGTTTCCTCTTCTCGCCAGTATCAAACACTGAGTTTAGAGACTGGTTCTGAAGAGTACTTTAAACCAGCTCGCAACCTTTATGAGAAATTTGGTTTTCGTTATTGTGAGCCTTTTGCGGACTACAAGCTCGATCCTCACAGTCACTTTATGACGATAGACATTCATTCAGCATGTCCACGTATTTATCAGGCTTCTCCCTTGGCTTGTCTCTGATTTTAGCAATTGGCTCCCAAAATGCTTTTGTACTGAAGCAAGGTTTGAAAAATCAGCATGTCTTTATTGTCTGTTTAATCTGCGCTGTGTCAGACGCACTGTTAATAAGTTTCGGTGTGGCAGGTTTTGGTGCAATTGTTGAGAAGTTTCCACAAATAGAACAGATCGCTCGATTTGGTGGCGCGCTGTTTTTGGCAGTGTATTCAATATTGAGTTTTCGTTCTGCGTTTACCGAAAACCACGCGTTAGAAACCCATGTTCAAACCAAAGGCTCTCTGCTTAAAGTGGTGTCGGTATGTTTGGCATTTACTTGGTTAAACCCACATGTGTATTTAGACACGGTCGTATTGCTTGGGTCTATCTCCACCCAGTACCAACCGAATGAGATGCAATTTGCCATTGGAGCGATCACAGCTTCATTCGTGTTCTTCTTTTCATTGGGGGTTGGGGCGAGATTTCTCTCTCCACTATTCAGTCGCCCTAAGTCATGGAAAATACTAGAGTTTATAGTTGGTGTTATGATGGCAACCATTGCAATCAGCCTACTTATCTAACAATCCTTAAACGCTAAATCACAGAGCCCACGGAATCTTATGAACAGTGGGCTTTTTGTATCAATACACTGAACTTCTTCGATTATCTGAATACCTACTAGGTTGCTAATATTGATATGCCTATTGATGTCTATGGTTTTGTTTTTTGTTCTACACTTAAGCTATTGAATATCGTCAATTAGCTAGGAATTACAAAGTGATATTACACAATTATAAGGCTTTGTTAGGAGGCGTTGCTGTAAGCTTAGTTACTGCTCCTTGCGCGATTGCGGACCCTCCGATTGAAGTAAATGTAGTAAACGAAGAACAGAGGGTTACTACTCCCTATTATTCAGAATGGCCATCATTAGAGAGTGCGATTGTAAAAGATCCTCAGATTGAAGCTCGTATCGCAGATATCTTAAGTCGGATGACACTGGGTGAGAAAGTCGGGCAAATGATCATGCCTGAATATCGACAAGTGACGCCGGCAGAAGCCAAGCAATATAAGATCGGTTCAGTACTTAACGGTGGTGGTGGCTGGCCGAATGAAGATAAATACGCAACGGCGCAAGAGTGGGCGAAACAAGCAGACAGCTATTGGCTTGCGTTGGATGAAGCCTATGCCGGCAGAGGGTTCCGAATTCCATTTATGTGGGCAACCGATGCTGTTCATGGGCACAACAATGTCTATGGAGCGACACTGTTTCCCCACAATATCGGCCTAGGTGCGGCAAACAATCCAGACTTACTTCGACAGATTGGTGAAGTAACGGCAGTAGAAATCGCAGCGACCGGCATTGACTTAACTTTTGCTCCTACGGTGGCTGTGCCAAGAGATTACCGTTGGGGAAGAGTCTACGAAGGTTACTCAGAGTCTCCAGATATTACTTATCACTACGCGCCTGCGATCGTGGAAGGGCTGCAAGGTAATCAGCAACAGCTGCAAACCGAGTCCAAAGTGATCGCCACCGTTAAGCATTGGCTCGGTGATGGTGGGACTAAAAATGGAGTGGATCGGGGAGTCAACCACTCAACAGAAGATCAACTACGTAACCTCCATGCACCAGGCTATTTCTCCGCTATAGAGGCTGGTGCGCAAGTGGTTATGACGTCATTTAACTCTTGGCAGCAAGTTGACGAAAATGGAAATAGGAACTCTGATGCGAACTCAAACCATAGTGGCAAACTACATGGTAGTCGTTACCTTGTCACGGATATACTAAAAGGCAAACTAGGCTTTGACGGTATCGTGGTGACCGATTGGAATGGGCATGGTGAGGTCAAAGGGTGTACCAATGCCAACTGCCCGCAAGCAGTCTTGGCAGGTAATGACCTGTTTATGGTGACAGATAATAAAGATTGGAAAGGTTTTTATCGCAACGTCATAAAGCAGGTGCGAAGTGGCGAAATTCCGATGTCTCGAATCGATGATGCAGTGACTCGAATACTGCGAGTGAAAATGAGAGCAGGGCTATGGTTCAAACCGAGACCTTCCTATCGACTCTATGCGGGGGATGAATCTTTACTTGGTGCAGATAAACATCGCCTGGTGGCAAGGCAAGCGGTCAGCGAATCCTTGGTATTGCTCAAAAACAACAATCAAATTTTACCGCTCAACTCAAATAACCAAACTTATCTTGTCGTCGGCAGTGCTTCAAATGATCTGCAGAAGCAGAGCGGGGGCTGGACGTTAACTTGGCAGGGCAATGAGAATAGACGCTCTGACTATAGAAACGGTGAAACTGTACTTGAGGCTTTCGTTGAGCAAGTTGGCGAGAAAAGGGTGTTTACCGACCCAGAGACCGCGCCGATGGATGCCATTGCGGTTGTCGTAATGGGTGAAGATCCTTATGCGGAGATGTTTGGTGATATCAAGGAACACCAAAGTATTGCTTATTCAGAGCTTAAAGCCAGTTATAAACGCGATTTACGTTTACTCGAACAACTCAAGCGACAAGGTTTTGAGGTCGTAACACTGTTTTTCTCAGGAAGACCTCTGTATACAACGCCGGAGCTAAATTTGTCTGATGCCTTCGTAGCAGCTTGGTTACCAGGAACCGAAGCGATGGGCATCACCGATGTGTTGTTTGGTGTGAATGGAAAAGATTTTACTGGACGATTGTCGTTTAGTTGGCCACGTGATAAGTGTGTGAGTAATGTAAGCCGTGTTGAATCCCGGATTCCAAACTATGTGATTCCAGAAAACGAGCTTTCTCCAGAGGAGAGTCCACCCTTGTTCGAATATGGCTACGGCTTGAGTTATCAAAAAGCAAAGCATTTGAGCGAAATAGAGTTAGATAAAGAGAGAATTGGCTGTGGTAAAGAGATCCAAATAACCAAAGCGACCCATAATTTAGAAATCTTTGGACGACTGGCCAGTGATCAGTTTGTGCCTAAAGTGAGTGGTCAAGTGACGCAGTGGAAGGGTACCTTTGTATCTCGCTCGAAAGTGACGGAAATTGGTACCGCGCACACCACACCAATCAACTATAAACACCAGCAAGACGCGCTTTCTGTCAGCCTAGGACAGTCGCTACCCATGCAGTTCTATCTGCAAACACCGGATAAAAAAGGTGTTGATCTGATGGACTACTTATTTTCAGGCGCAGACTTGGAGTTCGATATCGCAGTCTATGGCTCAGTGCCTAAGTCTCTAAAACTCGCGAGTCACTGCGTTTACCCATGTGGTGCTATCGCGTCAATTGAGAAAGAGCTCTCACAAGCGCTAGCGAACAGTGATAAACCTTGGTTAACAGTTAAAGTGCCTTTGAGTTGCTTGGCTGAGAATGGCTTAGATTTTTCGGACTTGAATACTCCCTTGCTTCTCTATTCAGATGAACCGTTCGATTTTGATATAGGTGAAGTTCGTTACGTACCTGAGAGTCAGCAAGTTGATGACAAGCGAGCACTGTACTTGTCATGCGGTTTGTTTAACAAGATTAAGTAGGAAAGAGTAGTCTCTAACCCTAATAATCGATAGCAATGAGAAAGCCGCTCTGTTGGGAGCGGCTTTCTGGTTTTCGTGGGTTAGATTTTAGATTATAGGTTAAACCTTAAAGCGACTCATTAAGGTGCTGATGCTGTGGTTGAGTTGTTTAATCTCGACGGACTCATTCACTTGATTCACGCTGAGCTTATTGAGCTCAAGTACAATTTGGTCAATCTCATGGACACTCTTTGTGATGCTCTGTGTGACGGCGTTTTGCTCTGCTGAAGCGCTTGAGATATCACTGTTGAAGTGGCTGACGACTTCCATCTTCTCACTCAGTTTAGAAAGCATTTCAACAGCTTGAATCACTTGATTGCGTGTTTTCTCACAATTCGATTTAGTGAGTTCAATCGACTTCACCAAGCCTTCAGATTGGCCTTGGAGGTTAGAGAGCGCTTCCTCAATTTCAGAGGTACTCTCTTGAGTGCGATTCGCCAACGCTCTTACTTCATCGGCGACCACTGCAAAGCCGCGACCATGTTCACCTGCACGTGCAGCCTCAATCGATGCGTTGAGTGCGAGTAGGTTGGTTTGTTCTGCAATACCCCCGATGACGGTCACGATAGATTGAATACTCTGTGATTCGTTTGCCATCGCAATGATGTCGTGAGATGTTGTATCGACTTGCTCCTCTAGGGCATTAATGTAGGACTCTGTCAGTACATTGATCTGCTTAGTCTCATCACTAAAGGTGGCTGCGTTATGAGCGGCCTCAGCTGCAGACTGAGAATTTTTTTCTACCTCAATAGAGGCGTGAGACAAACTATCAATCGCTGTGACAACTTGGCTGGTTTCGTTGGTGTGAACTTGTAATACGCTGTTGGTTTCTTGGCAACAACCTTCGATACTTCCAACTTTCCCTTCAAGCACCACGTTCTTCTGTTTTACTTCGGTGATCATGCTCTGTAGGCCACTGATGAAGATATTGATGTCTCGTGCAATCTTGCCAAGGTCATCATTGGCTTTCTCTTCTAGGCGCTGAGTTAAGTCACCGTTACCTTGGGATAGGTCATGAACAATGTTACGTAGCGAGATGATTGGGTGGTACAGCATATTCAGTAGCAAGGTCATCACCGCAATTGAACAGACGACAGCTGCAACTATTAACATCTGAGCATTAATGACCACATTATCAAGGGTTTGCATTGCAATTTTAGGGTCGATAACTGAGATCATATGCCATTGATTTGAATCACCAATATTGACGACTTTAGCCATCAACATCATCTCTTTCTGGTCAATATTGCCGCGAATAAATACTTCTGATTGACGTGTTGCGGCCGCTAATTGAGTGGTGGCTGGTAAGGAACTGATCATGCTTTGAGGTGCAATGCTCTCAATGGTCGAAGCGATGATCATGCCGTTGTCGTCAACGATTAAGCCGCGTGCTTGGTAGATTTTTTCGAGTTCACCGAGTTTATCTTCCAAATCATCAAAGCGAAGGTCGGCCATAAGCACGCTATCTTTAAAGGAATACATGACTCCAACCATTGGTGTTTGCGTACTCTTAGTAAAGAATAGGTCGCTAAAAGAGAGCCCTGAGCGGGTTTTGGCCTGTTTATACCAAGGGCGGGTCGTTGGGTTGTACTTTTCAGGAATACCTATACCGTTTGGGAAAGATTCGGAAGGGCGTGAAGTAAAAGAACGGCCATCATCGAAGCCAATCACCATTTTATCGATACCGCCCAGTTTAGCAGCGTAGTGCATCAACGCCTGATTCTCGACCTCAAAGTTTGCGGCTTTGAGCTCTGCTGCCGTCGAGTTCACGACAGAGATGGTGCGTTGTACATCTTGCTCAATTTCATTGATTTCTACAGAGAGAGAGCGGTCGATCTCTTTGTAAATGGTCTCTTCAACCTGCTCTTTGGCGAGATTGAACGAGAACCAGTTTGAAGCGATTAGCGAAACAGTGGTGACAGCGGCCACCATCAGGATGAGTTTGCCTTTAAAACCTAGTGGAAATAACGTTTTTATATTTTTCATAATTTTTCACGCGAATAGACAAGTGAGTTTAGACATTGATTGTGTCGTTCTAAAACGGCTCTTCATAATCAATCTTGTGTAATGTTATTGTATTATTTTTAGGTCATACAATCTGTGAGAAAAATCTATCTGTAAAATCAAATAATCACCAACTATGTGACTTAACTAGAATTTACAACTATCACGATTTCCCTTCAGATCCCCTCTTGTTATGCCACAAGTAGCAATACATCGACCGAATGAGTCATTACTCATTTATTGACTTAGCTCTCTATTTCGCAATCAAAAACTAACCATTTCAGATTATTAGTAATACAATAATGCTGATTGGAGTGTTTGGAGGCCTTGTATGTTGTTGTTAAACACCTCAATCATTTGTTGCTTTTGAACTGGCTTATGTTTGGTTCATCGAAGTTACAAATGAGTTATGTTCCCATTTTACTGAACACAGTAGTTAGCCGAATTTGGTTAGAAAATTGAGTAACGCCAGTAATTATGAGGCGAACGTAGAATTCCGTGGGGGTATCGTTTGTCTTTCTGAACGTTCTCTTCCTGCTTTTGTTCAGGCGGTTTATCCGTTTTGCCCACGTCTTGTTCTCGGACGTGGGCTTTTTTATATGTATGACAAGGCTCTGGTTTTTATCTGTGGTGGGAAAAAGGGAGATAAAAAGACCACACAGTTGATTTATAAAACGGGCTAATCCCTTTCTCTAAAAGGGTTAAGCGCCTCAAATGACACTAGAAACTCACTAGGATCGACGAATTCACAAAAATAATATTAATCTGCCATTAATCACACTTTTGACTTATTGTAGTACAATAGGGTGGGTTTATAGCTATGATGTACAGGTCGAAACTAATTATAGAAAAACAAAAGGTCTATTAGAATGGAACTCAATACAGCTATTGTAGGCATCTATTTCTTATTTCTTATCGCTATAGGATGGATGTTCAGAACGTTTACTAGTACCACCAGTGATTACTTCCGTGGGGGCGGTAACATGCTCTGGTGGATGGTAGGTGCTACGGCATTTATGACGCAATTCTCCGCTTGGACATTTACGGGGGCAGCGGGTAAGGCATACAACGATGGTTTTGCGGTCGCAATCATCTTCTTAGCAAACGCTTTTGGTTACTTCATGAACTTTGCATACTTTGCTCCTAAGTTCCGCCAACTTCGCGTTGTTACCGTAATTGAAGCTATCCGTATGCGTTTTGGTGCTGCGAACGAGCAAGTATTTACTTGGTCTTCAATGCCTAACTCTGTTGTATCAGCAGGCGTTTGGTTGAATGCACTCGCAATCATTGCTTCTGGTATCTTCGGCTTCGATATGACGATGACAATCTGGATCACTGGTCTGGTTGTACTCGCTATGTCGGTAACGGGTGGCTCATGGGCGGTAATTGCATCTGACTTTATGCAGATGGTTATCATCATGGCAGTAACGGTTACTTGTGCTGTCGTTGCTGTTGTTCAAGGTGGTGGTGTTGGTGAAATCGTCAATAACTTCCCTGTGGGCGACACAGGTTCTTTCGTAGCTGGTAACAACCTTAACTACTTAAGCATCTTCAGTATCTGGGCATTCTTCATCTTTGTTAAGCAGTTCTCTATTACTAATAACATGCTTAACTCATACCGTTACCTAGCGGCAAAAGACTCTAAGAACGCTAAGAAAGCAGCACTTCTTGCATGTGTACTTATGCTTGGTGGCGTGTTCATCTGGTTCATGCCTTCTTGGTTCATTGCAGGTCAAGGTGTAGACCTATCTGCTGCGTACCCTGAGGCTGGTTCTAAAGCGGGTGACTTTGCTTACTTATACTTCGTACAAGAGTACATGCCAGCAGGTATGGTTGGTCTTCTTGTAGCAGCAATGTTTGCAGCAACGATGTCTTCTATGGACTCAGGCCTAAACCGTAACTCAGGTATCTTTGTTAAAAACTTCTACGAACCAGTTGTTCGTAAAGGCCAGGCTTCTGAGAAAGAACTCGTAACTGTCTCTAAGATTACTTCTACAGCATTTGGTATCGCTATCATCCTTATCGCACAGTTCATTAACTCTCTAAAAGGTTTGAGCTTGTTCGATACCATGATGTACGTTGGTGCGCTAATCGGCTTCCCAATGACAATTCCAGCATTCCTTGGTTTCTTCATTAAGAAGACTCCAGACTGGGCAGGTTGGGGCACGCTAATCGTCGGTGGTATCGTTTCTTACATCGTTGGTTTCGTCATCAATGCAGAAATGGTGTCAGCAGTATTTGGTCTTGAAGAGCTAACTAAGCGTGAATGGTCTGATGTTAAGGTTGCAATTGGTCTTATCGGTCATATTACGCTAACAGGTGGTTTCTTCATCGCTTCTACTCTGTTCTACAAACCACTGCGCGAAGATCGTCAAGCTGATGTAGATAAGTTCTTCAACAACTTAGAGACACCGTTAGTTGCAGAGTCTACTGAGCAGAAGAAACTGGATAACAAACAGCGTCAAATGCTTGGTAAACTTATCGCAGTAGCGGGTGTTGGCGTGATGCTTATGGCGCTTCTGTCTAACCCAATGTGGGGACGTATGGTGTTCATCCTGTGTGGTGCGATTGTAGGTGGTGTTGGTATGCTGCTTGTGAAAGCAGTGGATGACTCGGTTGAAGAGAAGGGCACGGTATCAGAACAAACCTCGTGATGGTTGATACACCCTTAATCTCAAATAGATAACTTTAAAGCGGCTGATAGTTCAGCCGCTTCTGTCGTTCTTATTGTATAGCTTTCGACTCAAGAAGTGACTTGTTGTTTTTCGATAAATAAAACCCCGATATGTCATCCATATCGGGGTTATTTTTTGTGGGGTAAGATTTTTTGTATTAGTGATCTTTACTTGTGGCTCAAACTATAGAGCTTGGCGATTGGTACTGATGTAGTTGGAGAGAGACGTTTTTTTTGTGCTAAGAAAAGCTCTGCTGTAGAGACTGCATCGATCAGCGCGTTGTGATTGTTATATTCTGGCAGCCCATAACGCTCGCGAGTCGAAGACAAAGAGTAGTCTAGGTCATGCTCATTTCGCGCTTTTGCCATGTTCTTTTCAATCGCTAACGTATCAATCCACAAGATAGGCAAATTCACCACTTGATAGTAGGTATCCAAGTAGCGGTCTATGAATGCTTTTTCGACGCCACAAGCATGGGCAATGATTACTTTACCCGCAGCAGCTTCGAAAAATTGAGTCATAGCATTAGATAAAGAGATACCATCTCTGAGCATTTGAGGTGTGATGTGGTTGATCACCGCGGTTTCAGGTACGACGGAAGATTCTTCATTAATGTAAAGGTGTGACGCCGAGTTTAGATTGATTTTGTCGTTGTCTATCTCAACCCAACCCATAGACAATATAAGATCGCTTTCTGCTTGTAGCCCTGTGGTCTCAAGATCCAAAACAATATAGCTAAGCTCATCGGCTGTTGTATCGAGCGAACACTCTGGCTCAGATACTAATGCCTTAAGTTCTAGGGTTTGATGGCGCTGTTCAATAAACAGTTCTCGTCTTTTATTCAGCCGTATTAACGGGTGAAAGCGTTTAAACAGCATTGACTAGCCTCCGAATTTCACTTTTGCGGCATCCTGCAATTCCGCGATGATTCTAAAGGCATCTTTAAGGTGTTTACGCTCAAAGCTACCAAAACTGTTGGGATTGATGTGGTTGTTAGGCTCACCACCATGTTTAAGCGCTTCGAGTTGATGACTGAACCGGAAAGAGAGAATGAAGCGATACGCATTAATAATGTTCTTGTAAGAATCTTCGCTGAGTGAACCTTTCTCGAATGCAGTTCTAAATCGCTCATCTGTCGCGGAAAGGTCACAAGATACCGCCAGCCCATAGATGCGTGCGAGATCGATGATTAGGTTAATCGCGTACTTCTTAATATTGAGTGTCTTCTTGTTTTCGCCTGTCTTTTCAAGAACCAAGCTATTGAAGATTCCTAATGGAGGGTTGGTATTCACTGCATCGTTAACCAACATAGTAAGGAAGCTTCGATTGCTTTGAATATTTTGATTTAGTTCGTCCCTTAGAATCTTCTCAAACTCGCTGTTGCCATAAACCGAACGAATTTCGAGGAAAACGCTGATGTTAAGTAAGCGTTCGTATTCTGGGCTATCAACCCATTTCTTGTAGTACTGTTTCCAGACGGACAAAGGCTGGCACCACTTCGGTGTAGCTGCCATGTATTTGCCTGGGCAAAGTGGGTAGTGACAGCTCTCTAAACCTTTGGTGACAATCATGGCTAAGTGTTTGAAGTAAATACGATCGTTATCGGTCGCGTCGTCAGACAGTACAATTGCACTGTCTTGATCTGAAAGCATGTGTACTTCATTACGAGCATGAGAACCGGCAACAATCCATGCGAAATCACAAGGCGGAGGCCCTAATTTATCAATGGCAATCTGAATCAGACGGCGAGTATAGGCATCCATGATCATTGTCATCACCTTACCGACAACTTCTGGACTCACTTTGCCTTCAACTAGTGCTTCAAAAATCGCCTGACGTTCTGGAGTAAACTTGGACAATGACGATACGCTACCTGCGTATTTGATCTTCTCAATAAGGAAGATGGCTTGAACACGGTGGTTTTGAACTAGGTGAGTGGTCGTCAAAAGCCCGACCACCTTATTGTCTTGAACGACGGGTAAGTTACGAATATTGAACTGCATCATCATCGATGCAGCTTGTAGTACAAGGTCGTCTGGAGAAATCGTTAACGGTGACAGTGTCATGACTTCTGATATAGGGCGACATGTGCTGACATCTTTAGCGATCACGCGCTTGGTCATGTCTCTGTCTGTAATCAAACCAACAATTTCATCTTCTTCATAAACTACTGCACAAGGAGAGCGCTGAATAAGCATCTCTTTAGCAACGTCTTTAATTGGTTGCTCCGCAGTAACAACAGCTACGCGTCCGCTGGCGACATCACCAACTCGGCGTATAAACAGACCTTTCTCTTTGTTTGACCAAACCACATCTAACGCCGATTTTAGGCGGACTTGTGCTTGTGACGCGAAATGTTCAGCCGATTCTGGATGTTTGGTAAATAGCGTTTTGAGTGCTGAGTGGGGCACTGAGTAGATGAGTGAGTTTTCAATTGCGATCGCTTGATAGATTTCACTGCTGTCTTGTTGTTGGCCGAGGAATGTAAAGCCAAAGAGGTCTTCTGGCCCTAATTTCGCTCGTAAAACACCGTCTGATTTACGCTGCTCCAAAGCACCTGTGCGAACAATGTAGAGCGCTTTTTCGCCTTTGTTTGAGCAAAGATCAATGACTTCTCCCTTTCCGACATAGCTTATCTGTATCTGAGAGGCGAGCTCTCTTAAGGCGTCTTTAGGCACCTTATCAAATGGGTCAATTTTATCGATAAACTGCAATATATTGGGTAAAAGGGTATCTGACATAACTGATGCTCACTAAGATATATTTGTATGATTATAACGTGGAATTTTAGATTCTAAAACTAGAATTATGATTCAGTCTGACTGTTGCCTAAATCACTGACTATAAGCAAAGTAGTTGATAAAGTCGGTGTTGTCTTGAGTTATAGATCTCGTTGTTTAACTTACGCTATTGTTGAACTTATAGCAATATTGTATTATTAATTAAAATAAAACAGCAAAAGGTAACCATTGATGTTTGATGATTTAAAAGGCAAGCGAGTGTTAATCACTGGTTCAACGTCGGGTATGGGATTGGCAACGGCAAAGTACTTTGCTCAATGTGGAGCATCTGTAGGCTTGAATGGTCGAAGCTCGAGGACTCCGGAAATTGAAGCGATCTTAAACGAATTGAAAGCGCTGGGGGGAGAGGCTGAATTCTTTCAAGCGGACCTAATGCAATCATCAGGCTGTGAAAACCTTGTTGCTGACTTTACAGATCACTTTGGTGGGCTAGACGTATTGATTAACAATGCTGGTGGGCTAGACGTATTGATTAACAATGCTGGTGGGCTAGGAGGAAGAGAAAACCTAGAAGATATTGATGATGCGTTTTTCGATCGTGTAATTGATCTTAACGCGCGCTCTGCATTGATGGTCACCAAATTTGCGATTCCACATCTAAGAGCCTCAGCTTTAGAGTCAGGTGAAACATCGTGTGTTATTAGCACTGGTTCAATTGCAGCGCGCGAGGGCGGCGGTGTCGGTGCAGGTTTATATGCAGCATCAAAAGCTTGGCTTCATGATATCCATCGAAACTGGGTTAAAGAATTCACCAAAGATCGCATTCGTTTCAATATCGTTTCTCCAGGAACGATTGATACCGCTTTTCACGACGCTAAATCGGATGAGGTTAAATCCAATATAGCTAGCTCAATACCTATGGGGCGTTTTGGGCGTGTGAAGGAGGTTGCTCCGAGTTTCGCGTTCTTCTCATCTCATGCGTGTGCTGGTTACATCACTGGGCAAATTCTCGATGTGAATGGAGGTCAAATAGCGCCTTAGTTTATCTAGAGTCTTAATGTAAAAAATCTCAGAAGAGCCAGCACGTAGCTGGCTTTTTTGATCGACTTACGTAAAAGCATCAAAACAAATCGATTACGTAAAAAGAAAGAGGGTGACGCTATTCACATAATTATCGATTATTTGTATGACAAGTTGTGTGTATAGACTAGAGTGCGCTTAATTGGCCATCAGCTCATCAGATTTAGCGACAAGGAATGAACAATGAATCTCTTTTATGAAGCCGACAATCACCCGTGGGAATACTTAGGTAATGGATTGAAGCGCAAGGTGGTTTCATTAACTAAAGATTTGATGGCCGTTCACCTCAGTTTTGATAAAGGGGCAGTCGGTGCAGTCTACGATCACACGATACAAGAGCAGATTGGGTACGTGGTAAAAGGGAGTTTCGAGGTTGAAGTGGATGGCAATAAGCAAATCCTAAATGCAGGGGATGCATTTATGGCTCATCGACATCTTGAAAAGGGCGCAAAGTCTCTTGAGCACGGCAGTGCATTGTTAGATTTAGTCAATCCACATTAATGGCAGGCTCGAAGCAGTAAAAATCCCACATTGTATTTATCCATTACGATATCCGACGTTCTTCAAACTCGACTTCTCGTCGTAGACGCGTTCAGTATCAATCTTACCAATCGCATATTCACGGTTGGTTTCTATTTCTTTTTTTATCTACCCCACCGTTTTGAACGTTTTAACTGAGAGGCGCTCCACTTAAGGCACAAGCCGCCCCTAAACCATCCTTCGACTTCCTGATATCAAGTAACCAATTTGTATCATTTTATATTCCACATATGTCATATCTTGTCCTTGGTTGGTAGCGCTGGTGAGGTTCATTCAATTCAATCTGAAGATATCGTATTGGGTTTGGATTGGGCTTATTTTGTTAGAGTGAATCATTACTAGAGCTTATATTTGTATGTTTTATCCTGTCTAATTCACATTTTTTAGCTTTCCTTTATCTTTATTGATTTTATCTGCCATCCTTTTAAATAAGGGAGTTTTCGTGAAATTTTCTCTGTTTTTGTTCAATGATCTTTATTTATTTGTATGAATAAATGTTTAGGTTGAGCGTAATATTACCATCGCTTCTGTGACTTATGTTTTAGTTTCGACTTAATCATCGTGGTTATTGTGAGAGAGCTCATTCTATCGGTACGCACTATTTGAAGCTTGGTTTTATTTGTCTAACAATAAGACTTAATCCAATTGCGTAACAAAAGAAGAGAAGGGAATATGAAAAATTCTAAAGTGGCTATTGCAGTGGTTACAACACTATTTGCCGGCATGGCATCGGCCGCGTCAATTGATTACCGTTACGAATATCGTGCTGCTACCGATTACACCTACGAAAAAGATGGAACGAGCGAAACTCGCCATGTCGATGCGCGTCATCAACATCGTGTGAAATTGGGTGATAGCTTTAAGCTTGACGACAAGTGGAAGCACTCATCAAGCTTAGAAATCAAATTCCATACAGACGATTCTTATTACGATGCTGACTCGGGCAGCGTTAAGAATGCCAACAGCAAAAGTTTCTACAACGGTAACTGGTATATCTACAACATGGAGTTAGATAACACTGCTACTTACAAAGTGAACAGCAATTGGTATCTACAAATGGGTATGCCAATCGCATGGGATTGGGATGAGCCAAACTACAACGACGGTGACTGGAAAATGAAAAAGGTCACTTTCAAACCTCAGTTCCGTGTTGGCTACAAAGCGGATATGGGTCTAACCACCGCTATTCGTTACCGTCACGAGTACTCAGATTTCCGTAACCACACTCGTTTTGGTGACACGGACAACGAAACTGGTGAGAAGCTAGAATCTGCTCAGAAATCAAAGATCACTCTAACGGGCTCATACAAGGTTGAATCTTTACCTAAGTTGGGTCTGTCTTACGAAGCTAACTATGTGAAATCTCTAGATAACGTACTTCTATACGACAACGATGATTGGGAATGGGACGCGGGTATCAAGGTGAGCTACAAGTTCGGTTCTTGGAAACCATTTGGCGAACTTTGGTCATCAGATATTAGCTCTCGTTCAAGTGACCGTGAAGCGAAGTACCGCGTGGGTATTGCTTACTCATTCTAATGCGTAAAGAGGCAATCGTTTAAGGTTAGCTCTGCGCGCGGTGGAGCTATGTTTCTCTGTCATATCCTCAATACGGATGAGAAAACCTTTTGTCTAAGAATATATAAAAGTTATAACGAACAAGAGAGTTTATTATGCAGATTTCTAAAGTGGCAACAGCAGTCGCACTGTCTACTGGCTTACTTTTTGGCTGTAATAGCGATGGCTTACCTGTACCAACGGATCCTGTAGCTCCAGCTCCGGATTTAAAAATTACCAGCGGGTATTGGCAACTGGGTACAGCAGCATCAGCGACGAGCTTTTCAACCAGCAGCACAGATCTTCCCAATGTTTACGTATTTAGCGAAGACGGCAATCACAAATATTACGACGATGACGCAACACCTGGTACATACGTGATCAAAGATGCATCAGCATCAACCAATGACTACGATGAAGATGCCGGTACGATTTCATTTATGCTTTACGACAGTGGCACAACAATGAAAGTATCTGGTGAGTTCACGCTAACAGAAGCTTCGGGAGACACACCTGCATCAATGACATTTGTTGATGAAGATAACGGTGTTGACCTATCAGGTTCAGATGAAGTTGATAATGACTCAGTTAAAGATGCGGTTGTTGATGCCAATGAAGATAGCGGGATTAATAATGTCGTTCAAATCTTGGATACAAACTTTGGCGGCGCTAAAAATGACGTCGGTGAGCTGCGTCTGAAACTGTCTGAGTCTGCGACAGTATCTAGCATTGCCTCTGGTAAATTATCAGTAGACCTAATCTACCAAGTCGATGCAGACACGAATGAAGAAGCGAACGACAGTGGTAACAACGCTTACATCTCTTTGTACGGTGCTGGCACTTCAAACACGAACCTACACGGTGAAGTTATCTTCAATGCGGGTGAAATTTTCTACCGTTCAACGGTTGTTAGTGGTGGTAAACCACAAATTTCTGAAGAACCAGTAGGTACTTATGAGCTAGGGGAAGACTTAGCGGTTGAAGTGAGCTGGGCAAATGGTTACTACACGTTCACTATCAATGACACTGTATACGACAACAGTGGTAACGGCTTTGAGTCATTCGATGACTCTGCAGTAACGGTTATTTCATTGAAGTTGGGTGATACATCGAACACCACCCACTATGAACTTATCGCCGATAACTTCATGGTTTACTCGAACGATGAGACTGATAACCAAGTGGTTTTCGAAGATAATTTTGATAGCTACGCAAACGGCGCTGCTCTAGGTGGTTCAGACCCTTACAATAATAACAGTGCGGAAGCGACAGTGGTTACTGAAGGAGAAGACCCAACCGATCCAACAGATCCTGAGCCAGAACCGGGTGAGGTAACGGATGATTTTGATAGCTACACAGCAGGCGCTCGCATTGATGCGGCAAATAGCGCTTACGCTATCAAGGGTGACAAAGACGGCGATGATGAGACAACGATTGTTGCTGAAGTAAGTACTGAACAAGCGAGCTCAGGTGATAACTCACTACTGTTGCATGATAACTCAGGTTTAGGTAAGCCGGTTGTGTCTCGTACCTTTGCTGAAGGTGCAGAGTCCGGTTCAGTTTCAACGAAAGTTTATGTTCCAGCTGACGGCTATGTAAAATCAACGTACCTTTACTTAGGCGATTCAACTTCGGGCTCTTCAAGCAGCCGATTCACAGAGCTGGTATTTGGCAGTTCAGCTGTTAAATTCCGTAATGAAAGTGGAAGCCAAAAAGACCTAGCATCTTATGCTCAAGACGCTTGGGTGGACGTCACAATGGCATGGGAACCAAACTCTGACAGCTCTGGCTATGATGTAACAATCACAGTAGACGGTCAGGAATACACTTCATACGAAGATGGCGGCCAATCTTACTCTCTAGTTGCTGAAAACGCTTCTGAATCTGCACCTACGTTATTTGCTGTTTATGTAGGCGATAACGGTACGAGTGGCACATACAGTTACTTCGACGACTTAGATTCTGAATTATTCTAAATCACTGTTTATTGAGTTTTAAAGAGGCCATTTAGGCCTCTTTTTTTGTTTTTTACCCGCCCATATAACCTAGCTTATGCCTATCTTAAGAGCAAAAACAGAGCACAAAACAAGAAGGTTTGGCCGGTTAATTTGCTTCAATAAGACTCCGATCTCATTTATCTATGATTCGATGGTGATGTATAAGAGCGCGATCTCATTTATGACTTTTTAGGGGTATTTGTATTACTTTATTATGTTTATACTTGTGTCATTAGCGTGAAGGACATAGCTAATACGGTACATGGAACGTGGCTTAGAGCTTAAGTTTCATATCAACAAGGTATCTTGTCCTCGTCTTATAATACAAATAATTCAAACTTAAGCATTAAAGGTGAAAGGTCTAATGAAAAGTATCTATCTAAAAAGCTTGCTTGCATCTTCGATTGTTCTAGCCGTTGGTTGCGCGAGTACTTCAGCACCTGTAGTAGACCAGTTTCCAAACAACAAAGAAACGGGTGAGCCACTTCTAACGCCAGTCGCTGTGACAGCAAGTAGCCACGATGGTAATACACCTAGCCAACTTATTGATGGCAACATTATGACTCGTTGGGCTGCAAACGGTAACGGTGAGCACGCAACGTTGGATTACGGTTCAGTTCACGAGTTTGATGCGGTTCAAGCGTCGTTCAGTAAAGGTAACGAACGCGTGACTTCGTTTGACATTCAAATGAGTGAAGATGGTGAGAACTGGACTACTGTACTTAAAGATCAGAAAAGCTCAGGCCGTGCGATTGGTTTAGAACGTTTCCAGTTCGAGCCAGCGGTAAAAGCGCGTTATGTTCGTTACGTCGGTTACGGTAACACTAAAAACCAATGGAACTCAGTAACAGAGCTTGCGGCTGTAAACTGTGGCATCAACGCATGTCCTTCAAGTCACCTTATTTCAGATGCTGTTGTTGCTGCAGAAGCAGATATGATCGCGCAAATGAAAGCTGAACAGAAAGCACAAAAAGAGTTGCTGAAGAAGAACCGTAAAGGTGATTTCGGTGCGCCACTCGTACGCCCTTGTGAGACAACAGTAGAGTGTGACCTTTCTCAGCCAATGCCGACACCAACGCTGCCTGCAACTTTGCTGGCAACTAATGCACCTGGTGAGAACTTCGACTTAACGCGTTGGAAACTGACAACACCTTATGACCATGATGGTGATGGCCGTGCAGATGACGTTGATGAGTGGGATCTAGCACATGGCTTCCAGAACGAAGACATTTTCTACACTGCAGAAGATGGTGGTATGGTGTTTAAGACTTACGTGAAAGGCTCACGTACTTCTAAGAATACAAAGTACGCTCGTACGGAATTCCGTTCAATGCTGCGCGCTGGTGAGAAGTCACACAAAACTAAAGGTGTGAACCCTAATAACTGGGTATTCAGCTCTGCTCCAATTGAAGATCAGAAAGCTGCTGGTGGTGTAGACGGGACCCTTAAAGCAACACTGAAGATCGACCATGCAACAACAACAGGTCAATCTCATGAGGTCGGTCGTTTCATCATCGGTCAAATCCACGACAAAGATGACGAGCCAATCCGCCTTTACTACCGTAAGCTTCCAAACCAAGCAACGGGTACTGTTTACTTTGCTCACGAAAAAACTAAGACGGGCACAGAAGATTACTACAATCTAGTCGGTGACATGACGGGTGAAATCGGTGAAGACGGTATCGCACTTGGTGAAATGTTCAGCTACGAAATTGATGTGAAGGGTAACATCATGACAGTGACTCTGATGCGTGAAGGCAAAGAAGACGCGGTTCAAGTGGTTGATATGAGCGACAGTGGTTACGACGAAGGTGGTCGTTACATGTACTTCAAAGCTGGCGTATACAACCAGAACATGTACGGTGAACCAGATGACTACGTACAAGCAACTTTCTATGAGCTAGACGCAACATACGGTGAGTTCCAAGGTTAATCCAACTCACGCTCTCTAGTAAAAAACTATCAAGCCAGTAACCTTTGTTACTGGCTTTTTTGTATGCGCATAAAAAAGCCATAGAGTCTTTAACGGAGTCTATGGCTTTGTTTACGGTAGAGTGGGGAGCTAATGTGCCAAGTTCCTCAACGATTATAGAGAGTTACTGCGCGTGTTCAGTAGATAGTTCACTAAAGCTGACATCGAAGATCTCGCCTTGGTATTTATCATCAGGTTTAAATTGAGGGTAGATACCGGCTTTAAAGTAAAACGCGATGTCATCGCTCGCCCAATCACTACTTAGTGTGACGGTGTCACCATTCATGTCAGTGTAGTTAGCTCCCCAGTCAATTTGGTGGGAAACAATATTACTGCCATCAGTGTCTGTGGTTGCGAGGAACAGTCCATCTTGTGTAGCACGGATAATGTAGCGCCATTCTTCATTAGCAGCGTATTGGCCTAAGGTTACGCTAAATGGTTCACAACTCGCGCAGTCTTGGTTATTACGCTCAAAACTGTCATTGAGGATGACTCGGACCGGTCTATCATCACCTTCCCAAAGCAACTTAACCAATGCTTGGCTGATCTTCCAGCCATGAATTTGTCCCAATACCACTTTAGGGCGCTGCTCACTGAGGTCGAGATTTGGATACTCATTGATTTGAAGTTGAGCCTCAAGTGTATGGCTTTTTGCATTGGTACGAAGATCGTTGAGGTACCAACTAGTGTCTTCGTCACTGGTGCTGCAGTCTGGGTTATCTGTGCTAACGTAAAGCTCTCTTAGCTCAGAACGAATGTAATTAGAGTTTGCTGTCGATGTGCCGTAGCCCATGTCAGCCCGAAAGTGCATCTGACCATCAGCCACGTTGAAGTAGGAGATATCGATGTTGCCGTCATAAATGTTGCTGTTGTTCGATAGTACATCTTTGCTTGAGTTACAGCGTTCAGGCTCTAGTTCTGCTGCACTCGTACCACCACTGCCGTACCAATCATCTTTACTTGGCGGGATGGTGATCTTCCAGTCATCAATGTTCCATTTAGCCGAGGTATCGATATTTTCCGTTTCGTAGGTGAGTTGGCTAAACTTCGCTATACCTTCACCGTTTTCAAACTGGTTATAGATACCAGCTTTAAAGAAACTGAGCAGATGCGACCAGTAAGAGATGTCGATATTGGCTTTGGATTCGTCGTTCACTTCGATAGATAAGGTGTTTTCGAATATTGAAATTTCGAAACGGGTAAAGTTATCTAAGTCGGCTTCACCTAGGTCATATCGAGTATAGGAATCGCTGCATCCTGCGGCATTTGCATCTGAACTGCAGTCTAACGCGTTGTTTTTAAGAACGGCCCAGTAGTGGCCCGTTAAGCCGTTTCGCTCTTGCTCCCAAACAATACGAACCAAGGGGTGAGGGATGTAACCTGTTCCATCAGAACTGGTGCCCTTATTGTGTATTTGCAGAAAAGTGACTTCATCATGATCAGCGGGTGAGTTGGCCATAGCGAGGTCAATCTCGGGTAGCTTAACTTCTGCGTAGAAAGTGCGCTTAACGCCGTTTTCGCTAACATCAAAATTCTCGAGTTCGCGTACCTCTGAACGCATCTTGTAGTTTGACATTTTAAAGACGAGATACTCAGTGTCTTCCTCAGCGTAGAAGTAGTCACTTTGATAGTCGTCGAATGCTCCGTTTTTGACCTCAGAAGCCTTATTACCTTCACTGCCATCGGGATCTGAGACTTGCAGATCTGAGTTATCTAAGATGCTCTGATATCTAGCAATGCTGTAGGGTGCGACAGTTTCAGTGGGATCGGTTGGTTGGTTTGGGTCGTCGGGCTCACTCGGAGATGAAGAGGAAGAGCCGCCACCACAGCCCGCAAGTAGTACGGTTATGACCGCGGCGGTGATTGGTTTTAATTTCATCATACTGGTTATTCTTATTATGGAAAAACCTAATAATCACATTTGTATTATTTTAACTCAAATGAGTGGTTTTGATTTTGTGACTCAATGTGAGTCTAATTTCGTCACTGACCGCTTACTTTGGTTAAATTGCGGACGAACAGTCAGATATCGATGATTAGTTGCCTTTTCATAAGCTTATTAAAGAGATATGCCGGAGCGATTTTGATAGATTAAGAACATTCGATCCCCGTAGCGAGACACCATGAAAATTCTTCACACGTCAGATTGGCATCTTGGCCAAAATTTCTATAACAAGAGTCGTAAAAACGAACACCAACAGTTTTTAGATTGGCTACTTCAACAAGTCGTTGAGCAGAGCATTGATGCCATTATCGTTGCGGGCGATATTTTCGATACCAGCACACCACCAAGCTATGCACGTGAGATGTACAACAAGTTCGTCGTAGATTGCAGCAAGTTGAATTGCCAACTGGTGCTGCTTGGCGGGAACCATGACTCTGTGTCAGTACTCAAAGAGACACAGCAACTACTCAAATACATGGGAACCGATGTGATTCCCAACACCAATGACGACTACCCAACGCAAGTGCTTCCATTGAAAGGTAAGTCTGGAGAGGTTGAAGCCTTGGTGTGCGCGATTCCATTTATCCGTCCACGTGACGTACTGACTAGCCAAGCTGGTGTTTCTGGTGTCGAGAGACAGAAACAGCTGGGTGACGCAATTAAACAGCACTATGCAAATGTTTATCAAGCGGCCGTTTCGAAGCGTGAAAATTACGAGAATGCGAGCGAAATTCCTATTGTTGCAACGGGGCACTTAACCGCTATGGGTGTGCAACAGTCTGACTCAGTTCGTGACATCTATGTTGGTAATTTAGATGGTTTTGCCGCAGATGGCTTTCCACCAGCCGATTACATCGCACTGGGCCATATCCATCGACCACAAATCGTGGCGAAGCAAGATCATATCCGTTACTGCGGCTCTCCAATTCCACTCAGCTTTGATGAACTCAAATCAACCAAACAGGTATGTATTGTTGAGTTCGAACAAGGTAAACGTGCGATTTCTCAATTGAATGTTCCAACCTTTCAGCCACTTGCTGAGATTAAAGGCGACCTTGAAAGCATTGAGACACAGTTAAACCAATATATTGGTCTCGATGGCGATCAGAGTGTATGGCTGTCGATAGAAGTACAAACGCAGGATTACCTATCTGATCTTCAAGAACGTATTTCACGTCTGACGCAAGAGCTCAATGTAGAGGTACTGCAATTGCGACGAGCTCGAGAGAAGCGTAACCAGACTTTGAATCAAGAATCGGCAGAAACACTATCAGAACTTAGCCCAATGGACGTGTTTGAAAAACGTATCGCACTGGAAGAGTTTGAAAGTGAATCAGAAAAAGCGCGTCTAGAGCGCATGACCGTGACGTTCAGACAAGTGATGACAGAAGTGAATGACGGAGAGAGTGAGTAAACCGCTATGAAAATCTTATCGCTAGAATTTGAGAACTTAAACTCACTCAAAGGCCGTTGGAAGCTGGATTTCACACAATCTCCGTTTGCTGAAAACGGATTGTTTGCCATTACCGGGCCAACGGGCGCGGGCAAAACCACCATTTTGGATGCGATCTGTTTGGCCTTGTTCCATCGAACGCCTCGTCTAAAGAGCATCGCGAAAGGCAACAACGAAATCATGACTCGTGGCACGGGCGAGTGTTTTGCCGAGATTGAGTTTGAAGTGAAGGGGAAAACTTACCGTTCCAACTTCCATCAGAAACGAGCTCGCAATAAACATGATGGCGCACTCCAAACACCCACTTGCGAGTTTGCTGACGCGGACACTAATAAGGTATTAGAAACTCAGCTCAGTAAGAAGATCAAACTGGTTGAGTCAACGACAGGTCTCGATTTTTCTCGTTTCACCAAGTCTATTTTGCTTTCTCAAGGAGAGTTTGCGGCGTTCTTAAATGCCAATGCGAATGATCGCGCTGAATTGCTAGAAGAGCTGACGGGTACTGAAATCTACAGCCTGATCTCAGAGCGTATCTATGAGCACTACAAATCCAGTGAAGAAGGGTTAAACCAGCTTAAAGCGAAAGCTGAAGGTGTAAACCTGTTAACCGCTGAACAAGTTGAAGAACTCTCTCAAAACAAAGCGAGTTTAGAAATCGCATTAAAACAGTTCGACCAAGAGCTTAAAGGTTGGTCAGAACATTTGGCTTGGTGGCGAGAACTCAACAAAGCCAAGCTATCACTTGAAAGCAGTGAAAGTGAGCTGAAATCTGCTCAACTGGAGATGGAAGCCAATAGTCAACAGCTGGATCAGTTAGCGAAAAGTGAACCCGCAGAAAAGTTGCGTCCGGTGCATAAAGATCTTCATCGCGTGCAGCATGAGGTGGCGTCATTAAATACTCAACTGGAAGATGCGAATAAACAGCTTGAAGCTGGCAATAAAGAGAAGTTTCAAACAGAAACAGCACTTAATGCGCAAACAGAAGCCACAAATCAACTCCGCAAAGAACAAACTGAGCTTGTGGCGACTATCGAAAAAGTGCGTCCACTTGATCAGAAAGTTGCTTTGCTCAATGAAAAACTGGCAACGCAGAAGCAATCCCAATCACTGCTTAAAACGGAACAAGAGACAAAGCAGTCTTTGATTCTAAACGTGGAAAAGTCGCTTGAAGAGTTGAAAGTCCAAGAGAAAACGCTGGCTGAGTACTTATCGACTAACGAAAGCAGCAAATCTCTCGACCGCTATTTAGGCCAGTGGCAAACCAATGTTGCTCAGATCCGAACACTTGAACAGCAGCAAACCGAACAGCAAAAGCGAGTAGAGCGTCTTGCTAATGAAATCAGCGCTCAAGAGCAGCAAGCTAAGCAATTAACTCAGGACCAACAGAAGAACACTCAAGAGTTGTCAACGCTAACGACGGCTGAGCAAGCGGCTAAAGCGTTATGGGAGCAATCTCAGCAGGTACACAGCGAAGAGCAGTTAAATGGCTTGAAACACGTGTTAGAAGCGTGGAACCGACAAACTCATGCATTAACGGATGTTCAACGTCGATACTTATTGGCGACCGAACAAGCACAAGTTAAGCGTATCGAGTTGGAGCGTAAGACATCTGAGAGCACAGAGCTGACAAAGCAACGTGAAGTCTTGGTTGAGCGTTATAAAGAGAAAGAGCAGTCGCTTGAGCGCTTGAAGACCTTGATTGCTCAAGAAGGTGAACTCGCTAAGTATCGTGCAATGTTAGAGCCTGGTTCTGAATGTCCATTGTGTGGCTCAACGGATCACTCGGTTGAACAGTCTCAAGATGTGAACGCGTTGCTTCAGCAGCAAACCCAAGAATCAGAGGCTTTGGCGCTGGTTAAAAAAGAGGGACAGGATCTTCGTCAGAAACTGGATTCGCTCGGCCCAATCTTGAGTCACCTTGAAGGTGAAATTAAGAACTTAATAAGAGATGCTGAGCAAGCTAAGCAGTCGTGGGCTCTGTTGGTAGAGAAGTTCACTCAAACGAGTGCAAGTAGTTCATATGCGAATGCACAATTAGCTAACAGCGCACCATTGATGGAGTGGGTTGTTACGCAAGAGCAGATTGCAGATAAAGATGCAGTCGCAATGTTTGTTGAACGTTGTGAGCATGAACTGAATAAAGTCACTCAACTTCAACAGCAACAAATGCAAGCTAAAGCAGATTACCAATCGGCAGAGAAGCAGCGTATTAATCTTGAGCTTGCGTTGAAAGATGCGCTTAACAAGGTAGAAGCATTATCAGTGCGTGTTGCAGACTTGAAGAAACAGCGTGCCGATGCCGAAGAGCAAACTGCTCAATTGAAACTAACTCAGTCATCACAATGGCAGAGCTTACAACAAAGCATTACTGAGACTGGAAACAGCGCACCCGAACTAAAGAGCATTGATCAATGGCTTGAAGTTAAGAGTGCGGCATCGCAAGAGTGGCAAGCAAACTCCGAACAGAAAGCCGAACTGGATAAAACGCTGATCGCTCAACAAGAGAAACATCAGTCTCTGGCAGCTTCCTTAGGTGAACAGAGCAATAAGCTAGCACAGCTTGAGAAAGATCTTATGACGACCTCGGGTGATCTTGCTAAGGTCCAGCAGGAGCGTCAGGCATTGTTTGGCGATAAGCAGATTCATCAGCAAGAGCAGTTGATGAACGCTCGAATGGAAGAAGCCACAAAAGAGCTTGAGACTCTGAAAGCGGCATTCAACCGTTGTGAGCTGACACTGCGTGAGTGGCAAACCAAGCAATTTGCGTTTTCGAAAGAGCTTACTGCGAAACAGAGTGAGTTCACTAAAGTTAATGAATCATGGACCCAAGCGCTAGCAGCAAGTCCTTTTGAGTCCGAAACCGAGTTTGAACAAGCCTTACTAGATGAACAGCTTCGAGCTGATCTTGTTGCTCTTAAACAGAGGCTGGATAACGCGATTGTGAGTAGTTCGGCCAAACTCAAAGCCGCCAAGCAAAATGTTGATGATCTGCTCGAACACGCTAATGCAACTAAATGGCAAGAGGTTGAAATTGAGCAAGTGGAGCAACAAGCCTCCAGTTGCCAGCAACAGCAGCAATCGACAGCGAGCCAAATCGGTGCGATTAACGCAAACCTAGAGATGGACAAGAAGAATCGCGAGAATCAACAACACTTGTTCAAAGAGATTGATGAGAAACAGCAAGCGTTTGATGATATCTCGCAATTGAACTCATTGATTGGTTCAAAGAATGGCGACAAGTTTAGAAAGTTTGCACAGGGGTTAACCCTAGAGAACCTTGTTTACCTTGCCAACAAGCAGTTGCAGCGCCTGCATGGCCGTTATGAATTAAAACGCAAAGCGGAAGATGGACTAGAGCTGCAAGTGCTGGATACGTGGCAGGGCGATGTGGTTCGTGATACCAAAACGCTCTCAGGTGGTGAAAGCTTCTTAGTGAGTCTTGCTTTGGCATTAGCGCTGTCTGACTTGGTGAGCCACAAAACCAGTATTGATTCGCTGTTCCTTGATGAAGGCTTTGGTACTCTGGACAGTGACACGTTAGATATTGCGCTCAATGCGCTCGATAACTTGAATGCATCTGGTAAGATGATCGGTGTGATCAGTCACGTCGAGGCGTTAAAAGAGCGAGTACCCGTCCAGCTTAAAATCACTAAGCATTCGGGCTTGGGTGTTAGTGAGATGAGTAAAGAGTTTAAGGTCGCGTAGATAGTGATAGTTAGTAACTCGTAAATAACAGCGAGTACAAAGGGGCAGTGAATCCGCCCCTTTTCAGTTGTTTTCTTTGTTATTTCAACAGTATTTCAAACCCTTAGCGACTGTTGAACGTATAGCTTCTAACAACCTCAAGTTAGAGAAATACGATGCGAAAGAAACGCGATCTTCCCACTAAACTCTGTCCAGTGTGTTTGCGCCCATTTACGTGGCGCAAGAAGTGGGAAAAATGTTGGGACGAAGTGCAATATTGCTCAGAACGTTGCCGCCGAAACAAAGGCAGCATCCACAAGCTGTAAATTACCAAGGCAGCTCTTCTCCGTTGTATGCGAAGAAGCGACCACTCTGTTGTGGCGTTGATCTATCAATAATACCCAATAATTGGCACGCCACGTCATCAGCATCGAACAGTTTGCCTTCAGGAACGTTGGTCTGAAATGGTTTGGAGAGTGGGGTATCGGTGGTTCCCGGATGTAAGGAGAGGATCGTTGCTCTCTTGGCAACACGGCTCCACTCGATGGAGATGGATTTAATCAGCATGTTGAGTGCCGCCTTAGAGGAGCGATAACTGTACCAACCACCCAAACGGTTATCACTAATGCTGCCAACCTTAGCTGAAATGGTTGCGAGCTTACCTGCAGGCGAACTTTTCAATAGAGAGGTAAAATGCTTTGCAAGTAGTAGAGTCGGAAGCGCATTAGTCGTCATGTTCTCTACAAAAAACTCTGGGTCGATGGTGTTTAAGCTCTTCTCTGGCCTATGAGTTGCTGTATGAAGTATCCCAACACAATTGATCACCCAGTCCAAAGAACTGAAGTGAGATGCGAGCTGTTGTACGTCTGATTCTTGAGTGATGTCGACCTTATGCCATGTGACATTATCGAGAGAGAAGTCTGGCTTGCCATTGCAGAAAGTCGTATGGATGTTGGCTGTAGGCGCGATTGTTTGCAACTGTTTCACCACGGCTTTGCCTATACCGCCAGAGCCTCCAATCACTAACACGGTTTTGATAGCGTTTTCCATTACAAATCCTCCAAATGTTCGAGGTAATTTTCTGCACGTTGTAGCGTCTTATCTTGCTCTTGTTCGTCCATGTTGTCCCAAGAGCGGAAGATCATCCCCATTCGCGGATTGCGAGTGAGTTGCTCTCGGTGCTTAGTCATGAAACGCCAATACAAACTGTTGAACGGGCAGGCATCTTCATCACTTCTCGACTTCACGTTGTAGTGACAACCCTTACAGTAATCACTCATCTTATTAATGTAAGCGCCACTCGCCGCATAGGGCTTAGTTCCAACAATTCCACCATCAGCAAACAGAGCCATACCGCGTGTATTTGGCATTTCTACCCATTCGATGGCGTCGATGTATATGCCGAGGTACCACTCGTCCACTTGGTCTGGATTAAGTTCAGTGATCAGACTGAAGTTACCTGTCACCATAAGTCTTTGAATGTGATGAGCATAAGCAAACTCGTGTGACTGCTTGATCGCTTGCTTCATGCACTGCATTTTGGTGTCACTGTCCCAAAAATAGTGAGGCAGATTGCGATCCGCTTGAAAGTGATTGATGGTTTTGTAGCGCGGCATGTTAGCCCAGTAAACCGCGCGAATGTACTCACGCCAACCGAGAATTTGACGCACGAATCCTTCCACCTGAGAAATATCGATGTTTGCGTTGCTGTGGTAAGCAGCAAGTGCCGCATCAATGGTCTCTTGGGGCGTAATCAGTTTGCTGTTTAAGCTGAAAGATAGACGACTGTGATACAAGCTCCAACGAGAAGTATGACCTTTGGTCATCGCGTCTTGAAAGCGACCGAACAGTGGGAGACAGGTATGGCAAAAGTGCGCAAGCAGAGACAAACTCTGGGCACGATTAATCGGCCATAACAGTTTTGTTTGATCGATTTCACCGATGGTTTGAACATTGTTTCTGTCCATTCGCTCCACAATGTCGCTCACGTCATTAGCAAACATCAAAGGTGAGGGCAGTGCTTCGATATCTTTTGGTTTGAGCTTGTTTCTGTTGTTGCCGTCGTAATTCCACTTGCCACCGACAGGTTTTCCGTCGTCCATTAACACAGAGAAACGCTTGCGCATTCGACGATAGAAATGCTCCATCATGATGTGCTTACCTGCTGGAAACTGCGGCTCAATCTCGTCAAAAGGCAATAGGAAATGTTCGGTGCAGGTGCAGTGCATTACTGCTTTCGGTACTTTGAGTTGAGCTAACTGGCTCAATAGTCGGTACTCATCAGGGCGTTGATACTCGAATTTGTCAGCGTCAAATTCTGCTGTGTAGTGTTCTATCAACTCAGTTAGAGATGGAAACTGTTTGGTATCATCCAATGTCAGGTGTAGCACCTCATGTCCTTCATCTTTGAGTTCTGAAGCAAAAGCCGCCATTGCACTAAAAAACGCAGCGACCTTTTGCCTGTGATGATTGACGTAACCTGTTTCCTGATGGAGCTCCGCTATGATGTATAAGACATTGGAGTC
The DNA here is from genome assembly GCF_000695685.1 of Vibrio fortis. Classification (GTDB taxonomy): domain Bacteria; phylum Pseudomonadota; class Gammaproteobacteria; order Enterobacterales; family Vibrionaceae; genus Vibrio; species Vibrio fortis_A. The sequence goes on from NZ_JFFR01000002.1 coordinate 263,878, forward strand.
ACGATTAGAGAACCAAGAGTGCTGAATATTAAGTTGATCACCCAGTATTAGGCGTACTGTGTTGAATTTCATTCTCTATTCCTATTTGGCAATCTGGTGCATTTCGTTAGTGTTCGCCCAACGTTGGATAAATTCATGTTGCGGGTCGTACATTTGCGTCTGCTTTTCAAGATCAAAGTGACGTGTCTGCTGCCCATTCATGCCTGCAATGTAAGACCAGTTTCCCCAGTTAGACGCAACATCGTAATCGACCAGTTGAGTCTCGAAATAAGCTGCACCCCAACGCCAATCGCAACCTAACTCGTAGATGAGGCAACTCGCCGCTAGTTGTCTGCCCCGGTTAGACATATACCCAGTGGCATTGAGCTCTCGCATACAAGCATCGACAATAGGGTAGTTGGTGTTACCCATTTTCCATCGATTGAAAGCTGCCTTGGCTTCAGTAGTTAAAGCGTGACTGTCTTGTGGGTTGGTAAATAGTGCATGGCCTGAAGCTCTGGCACGCCAGTAGAAATATTCACGCCATAGAAGCTCAAACTGAATCCAGTACGTTGATTCGTTTGATCCGTACTGGTCTTCATATTGGCGTAGCGTGCTGACAATCGTCTTTGGTGATAAACAACCCAATGCCAACCAAGGTGAGAACTTGGTTGAGTGACTCATACCATCGAGCGCGTTTCGTGTCTGTTTGTAGTGGCTAGCATAAGAGTGTCGGAAGTAATCTGTGATGTGTGCGATCCCCGCATTTTCGCCACCTTTAAAAAGTGCCACGCCTGTCTGATTCAATGAGTGCGAAATTTGACTCTTTTCCGAGGTGTTTATGACAGAAATATTAGGCGCGATGTTTAAGTTATCTCTCAACACATTTGGCAATTTGGGAAGCACAGGTGCGGGACTATGCTCTATGATGTTTAACAGCTCGCTGCCTGCCTCGATTAGTTTACGAAAGCGAGTAAAAGATTTTGGAAGCTTGTTTAGCTCGAACGGAAGATCAGCATTGTCTAGCAGTGTGCTGTTGTTGGTAGAGATGACCTTTATGTTAGGTAATGACTCCTGCGCCTCTTGTATTAGTTCGTATTCGTCACTGCCGGGATGTTGATTGCAATAAATGTTGCTTACTTGGCACGTTTTTATCAACTGAATCAAGTCACCTGCTTCGCTAGATCGCATTATAAACAAGCTTTGATTTTGGTCTTCGAATTGTCTTGCGAGATCCTCAACAGATCGTTGCCAGAACAACAGCCTATGTTCCCCAACTTGATCTTCACCAGAGTGGTGTTGAACGAAAGGAGAGATCTGGATAGGCATAACGACGCCGATCAGTTCATCAACTTGGTCACATGCCAGTGCTAAAAGCTCGTTGTGCGTGAAGCGTAAGTCGTTAGTGAAATAGTAAAGGCCAATTTTTCTCATCACTGTGGATCTCTTGATTGGGAGCTCGTGAATAGATAACTAGCGATAATTACGGTTTGCTAAAGGGGATCGATCAGGTAAGCACGTTAAAAGAGCTAGAAAAATCAAAGGGGAAGGGAAGCCTACCGAGCGCAACTTTGATTGAAGCAGAAGCGCGATGCTCGGTAGGGTTTTAAGTTAAATCACGTAACTACTACTCGATTGGTACCACTAAAATATCAACCGGTGACTTATCAATAAGCTGTTTGGAGTGTGAGATGATTTTGCTCCAAAAGTCATGGTGGTGACCACAAATCAAAAAGTCGACTTGGTTAGCAGCGACGGTCTCTTTCAGTTTATCCGTCAAATCACCAGTACCCATAAACAGGTGCTTGATGTTGTGCTCGGAGTACGCTTCGAAATCTCTTAACTGTTTAACGGCATCTTCATTAAATGGGAGTTCGCCAGTGTGCTGCTTGATATCCACCAGTTCAGGGTATATCTCACCATGTGTTCCGTCGATATAAACGAAAGAAAGATCGGCATCGAGTTTGTTGGCAAAAAATGTCGCTCTATCAATTAAGATATTTGTGTCTTGTGACAGCTCAATCGCGACGAGTATGTGTTTGTATTCCATAGCTCACCTCTCTTATCTAGGGTCTATAAATAGCATAGAATTTCACCAATAAAATTCCTTCGAGCGGATCTCATATTAAACAAAATGCTCATATCTATTTGTTCTAAAGGAAGAACTTTCTATTACCCTGATAGTTCACTCAGTGTTGCCTGAATATCAATGAGTTAAGAATCACACCGGCTTATACAAGCGCTTAAATATCTTGTAAATATGAGAACAAAAACCGACCGATTACTGGTTTTTTGCCACTGGCTCTCAATAAATATTCAACTGATATCGTAAGCTATTAGGTAGATTTTGAAGACTAACGAGAGAGGAATGCATTATGAATAATGATCGCCATGGAATATCCGTTGGAGTAGAGCGAATCGACCATGAATATGTCCTGATGTTCAAAGCAACAGGCCATCTGACCCACCAAGATTACCTCGCCTTAACCCCCAAACTAGAGTCGGCACTGAAAACTGTCGGTTCTGAAAACATTAAAATGGTTGCTGATATCAAAGAACTAAACGGCTGGGATATCCGCGCCGCATGGGACGACTTAAAACTGGGCATCAAGCTAAGAACCAATTTAGGCAGAGTTGCAATATACGGTGATAAGGGCTGGCAAGAGCTCGCATCCAAAGTGGGTAGCTTGTTTATCGCGGGTGAAGTTAAACAATTCACGGAATATGACGATGCGATCGACTGGGTAACAGCGGCAACCTAAGTAATTTTTTCTTTCTATTTTGATTTTCAATGCGTTGTCTTGATTTTCGGCATACAATTCAGGCAACGCATACATTTGACTGTCAGTTCAAGTGTAAATCTATAACTGGATACGAAGTCCTCTTGATACGGTTGAGGGCAAAGCTCGTATCTTGCCGAGAATTACCATGAGAAAAATCTACGTGACTGAAGGCGATATCAACGCCAAGAAACAAAAAGACGCCTATCCAAAACGCGTGTTGTGTGAGCAGTGTGTATCTTCTTTTATCGTCATCAGTGAAGGCGACAGAACCTACCAAGCTTGTGACAGTTGTGGCGATGATTCGTAATGCTGATTTTGAATTTATCCTTCCATCAAGTAGAAGCTACCTTTGAATAACTATTTTGAAAGTCCCTTTACGGGCAAGTCTCTTAAAGAACAAGTGACTAATCCAAATATCATCGTGGGTGAACACAGTTATTATTCTGGTTACTACCACAACCACAGTTTCGACGATTGCGCCCGTTACCTTGCACCCGACAGAGACGACGTCGATAAATTAATCATTGGCAGCTACTGCTCGATTGGCTCTGGTGCCGTTTTTATGATGGCGGGTAATCAAGGTCATCAAAATCAGTGGGTGAGTACATTTCCATTTTTCTACCAAGATGATGAAAAATTTGAAGGAGCGATCGACGGCTTCGAACGTTCTGGAGACACTGTGATTGGCAATGATGTCTGGATAGGCACAGAGGCGATGATTATGAGCGGCGTAAAGGTTGGCGATGGGGCCATTATCGCTAGCCGTGCAGTCGTAACCAAAGATGTCGAGCCATACTCAATCGTTGGCTCTAATCCAGCTCGTCATATCCGCTATCGTTTTAGTGAAACTGAAATTACGCAGTTGCTAGAAATGAAATGGTGGGAATGGAATGAAGAGCAAATTAAAGGCGCTATGGAGTGGTTGTGCTCTTCAGATATTCAAGGCATGTATCAATACTGGAAACGCATCACAAAATAGATATTCCACTGATTGCTTAGTATGGCGTCTGGCTTTAACTTTGAACCTAACATCTTGAAAGGTAAATATTATGATGAGTTGCAGCGATTATGATTACATCGAAATTGTCTGTATGTATCGCTACCCGATAGCTATTACTCTGGCGTCTGGTGTTCAACTTGAGTGTATTGCAAGGGACACTAAAAGAGACGAGCAAAAAAGAGAATGCATACAGGTCGATAATCAAGGTGAACTACAACTCATTGTTCTGGATGAACTCAGAACCCTCGAAGTTTTGGTGGACAACCCGCACTTTACGAAAGTGACGTTTAACGGATAGCTAATGAGCAAGCAAGATTACTAATAGACGAATATTAGACTGGGCAAGGAAGCGAACTGGTGAGCCTTTTGTGTTAATCCCAATGTTTTGCTAACACTAGGAGTTTACTATGCCAATGAGTCAAGAAGTCTGTTATTGCCCATCATGCCAAGCCCGTACGCAACATGTGGTGGTGCTAGTTCGAAAACCGAGCCCTTATGAAAGCTCTCCAAATAGAACCCAAAAAGAGTTCTTTTCTGGGTTTGTAAAGAGCATATTCTTGGGGGCTTTCATCGCGTCAATGGATGAGTTTTCTAGGCACGTTATTTGTGAGAAGTGCGGCAACAAAACTGTTGAGGAATGATCAACTACCTACATACAAGCGAATCAATAGGGAACACAATGAAAGTTCAAATCATCGACGCAGTGGAATTATCGGGTTTTAAAGTGAGAACCACTAATGAAAATGAGATGTCTTTAGAAACTGCAAAGATTGCAGGACTGTGGCAAACGTTTTCGACGCAAGGTGGCCCGCATTTGACTGAGAAGTCACAAGTGTTTGGTGTTTATACAAACTATCAATCTGACTATACCGGTGAATTCGATGTGCTCGCTTGCAGTGATGAGGCTGCGATGGCGGGTTTAGAGCAAACATCTCACGTTCAAATTGAAGCGGGTAAATACCTCACCTTTGAAGCTCAGGGAGAAATGCCTCAAGCGGTTATCGAACTATGGGGTGAGGTTTGGGGCTATTTCACACAGGCAGATTGCCCACATACTCGTCGTTACACGTCTGACTTTGAACGATACATCGGTGAAGATAGAGTCGAAATTTCGATAGCTATTGAGTGATTTAGTCATTAAATAGTTTATGAGTGCTTTAAGTCGCTTTGGTAACTTTAATCGGAAGAACCAAATACCATGTTTTGCTTACTCTCGTTCCAAAGTGGGTAAGCTTTCATGGTTTTGCTATACAAAGCGCTATCTAAAATGCTTCTTAACCAAGTTTGGACGCCAATGTAATGAGATTGGTTAAACCATTTTTTCTCTACACGCGCAAACTGACTAATAAAAGGAACTATTGCATAATCAGCAACACTTGGTGTATCGCCAAATAGATAGTTCTTTTTCGGATAACCGCTCCCTTGCTTCAGTCTCGCCTCAAGCTTAGTAAGAAATTCCTCACACAACGCCCTGCGATCTACGAGATCCTCATTGTGATAACGAACTGCCGCACGATATTGCTCCAAATGTCCAATAAAGGTGTTGTCGTTCTCTTCAATCAATTCAAAGACATCGCGATGAGCTTCATCATCTGATTTTCGAAGTAGATTTTGTGGGTCGTTCAGTTCCAGCGCCCACACCATAACTTGCAAGCTCTGCTCAATAACCTTTCCATCGGGTAATACTAATACTGGGACTGTACCTTTTGGTGAGCATTCCAGCAGTTCCTCTGGCTTATCCTTAGTGACAATCTCACGGATTAAGACTTGTTGATTTGCAAGGAGAATTCCTAGCCTAGCGCGCATTGCATAAGGGCAGCGACGGAGTGAGTAAAGGGTAGGCAAGTCTTGAAGAGTCTTTGTTGTCATTAGGTTTAAAAGTTGCTGTGCGGTGGTAAAGGGTTGGTGATGTGGGTAGAATACGCGGCTTAAAAATTATAAGTAAGTGAGCGACTTCAAAAATGAGCAGAAAAATTGAGTTATTAGCCCCAGGTGGCGATGTAGAGGCGATTAAAGCAGCTATCGTAGCAGGAGCTAATGCGGTCTACTGTGGACTGGGTACATTCAACGCCCGTAACCGCGCCTCGAATTTATCTTTAGACGAGCTAAACGGCATTATTCGTCTTGCTCATGAGTACGGTTGTCAGATCTTTCTGACTCTGAATGTCGTGTTACTTGAGAGCGAAATCAAGAACATTAGTAAGCTTCTAAATCAGCTTGTGAACACCAAGGTTGATGGCATCATTGTCCAAGACTTGGGTCTGTTTGATCTGGTGAAGAAATACTTTCCGACGATCGATGTTCACGCTTCTACTCAGCTAACTACGCACAACGAAGGCCAAATCAAGTTCTTGGCTAAGATTGGTGCGTCACGCGTGAACTTATCGCGTGAGTTAAACCTGCCTGAGATTAAAGAGTTGACCCAAGTTGCGCATGACCACGATGTTCTAACAGAAGTCTTTGTTCATGGTGCTCTATGTATCGCGTTTTCTGGTCAATGTTACTCAAGCTCAGTGAGTGTCGGTAACTCAGGTAACCGTGGTCGCTGTTCACAGGCGTGTCGTGATGAATACGAGATTACTGATGCAGGTAACCGTTACCCACTTAACCTGAAAGACAATTCCGCATACTTTGATTTACCAGAATTAGTCGACGCTCAGGTTGATTCGTTGAAAGTTGAAGGCCGTATCAAGGGTGCTCACTATGTCTATACAGTAATCGATACATGGCGTAAGCAGATCGACAGCTTTATCGAGAGTGGCGATTTGATAGGTGACGATTCAAACCTACATAAGGTATTTAACCGTGACTTCACCAACTCTTTCTTGAAGGGTAACCTAACGAAAGACATGTTCATCGATAACCCGCGTGATAACAGTAAAAACTACGCGGTAGAGCAGGCTGCGAAACAGGTTCAACAGTTTGATCCGAATGTTGACGATGCGATATCAGTTGTTCAGATCGAAGATGTCAGCAAAGACCTTCACGCAGCGAAAGATGTTCTGGGTGATGAGATGCGCAGCAAAATTCAGTATCTGGATATCCGCAAAACACCAATCAAACTTTCGTTCAGTGCCTGTGAAGGCGAGCCTTTAGTGGTTTCAGTGATTTCTGACAAAGAGAACTTTGAAGTGAAGTCTAAATCTGTATTGATCGCAGATGGTGAGAAACCACTGACCAAGGAAATCTTAGAGAAGCGCTTCAAATCACTTCGTAGTGGTATTCACTCACTTGAAGGTTATGATTTTGAGCAGTTCAATGAAGGTCTATTTGTCTCTTTGAAAGAGCTTACTCAGTTAAAAGAAGAGATCGACTTTATCCTGAATGGTTCTGTAGACGTTGTTAAGAATGTTGATGTTCCTGCGCTACCGAAGTTTGGCAAAGTGAACGAGACGCCAACGTTGTCTATGTTGATTGCTGACACTGCCGATCTGCACCTTTGTGATGTAACGGATGCAGACATCTACTTTAAGCTGCCTGAGAGCTACAAAAAGCGCAACAACAAGTACATTGATATCTTGTCTGAGAACCCGCGTTTGATCCCTTGGTTCCCAGCAGTACTGATTGGCAAAGATTACATTGAAGCGGTTCGTATTCTTGAAACCGTTAAGCCGAAGCGAATTGTCACAAACAACACAGGTATTGCTTACAAGGCTTATGAGATGGGTATTGAGTGGGTGGCGGGCCCATTCATGAATACGACCAACTCGCACGCTTTGTACACGCTAAAGGAACAATTGAACTGTTCGGGTGCTTTCCTTTCAAATGAGCTGAACAAAGGTCAACTGCGTCACGTTCGTCGCCCTGAAGGCTTCAAGCTTTACTACAGCATCTATCACCCAATTTTGATGATGACCAGCCGTCAGTGTTTTTTCCAAAGAACAGTTGGCTGTAACAAACCAGCTATTGAAGATGGTTGTATGCTGCGTTGTGAGAAAGCAACCACGATTACCAATGTGAAAGGCACTTCGTTTGCGGTAGATAAGCAGAAGGGCGGCTACCCAAGCATTTACAACCATGAACAGTTCTTGAACCAAGATGCGGTCGGGGATCTTTCCAACCTGTTTGATGAGTTCTTTATCGACCTGACTGACATCGGTTCGGGCTCAAAAGAGAAAGCGGACAAGGTAGAGCTAATTAAGCAATTTGAAGCGCTAATAACAGGTGACCAAGCTGCAACAGACAACTTAAACCACTTAGTGCAGATCAGAACCAACAACCAGTACGTTCAAGGGTTGTAAGGCTAAGTCGAACTAAATAAAAAATCGGAAACTGATCAAGTTTCCGATTTTTTGTTATGGGGACAAAAGTGAGATAGGGACAAAAGCGAGCCTATCCAGTTTGTTGAATGATCTGTTTCCAAATGGCTAACTCGTCGTATAGCACGTATTCACGGCGGAGTCCCCATGGGCCAAATTCGGCGTGACATGCACCCATAATGTATACATCAGCACCGGTTGGTTGACCGAAAGCGCCATAGCCCTCGTGTTTGCCTTCAAGTGACCAACGGATAGCGGCACGTGGTGACATCATGTCATCTTCTAGCCCAATGCGATGATGAATCTTAAACTCGGCATTAGGGAATGATGAGCGTAATTGCACCCAGAAATGATCAATCTCTGAGTGAGATAGGGCAGATTGACCACCTGCGTACTCGCCAATACACGCACGGTCATACTCTTTTGGAATAATACTCAATTGAGCATTCATGATCGCGCGTAAAATTTCCTCGTATTTCTTTCCCCATTGGTTGTCATTACCAACACCCAGATATGGGCCTTGCTGGTCTAACTTAGGCGTGAAGACAGGTTGGCACTTTTCGATACCACCGCTTTGGTCGATTAGGTGCTGTGTATAAGCCTTTGGGGTATAGCCTAATTGCCTTGCGATTGATCCTTGGTCTCGAATCAACCACTCGTCATTGATCTGATTGTTGATGGCATGGCAGTCCGCAATGATTCTAAACTTGAGCTTAGTGCCTGTCTCTTTATCGGTCGCAGTAGAGATAATGCGATGCGACGAGAGCATGCCTTGTTCTGGCGAACCACTCCAAATGACGTCTTCACCAAATAGGGTGCGATCGGGGTACTGAGCCAATACTGCTAACGTGGCATTAATGACATCTTTGTTGCCGATAGCGATGCCTTGCGGCGTTCTGACGACGATGTCTTCAGCATAATAGTCGTGTAGGGTGTGTAAGCCACGATCTTCCCAGATCTCTTTGGTTATTCCCAATATGTAGTCAGGGAAGTTTTGCCATTTTGGGGCAAATCCAGTCATACTCATTGTTCTATCCTTGATTTCACTTTCTCGTGGCGAGCCTAAGTGGATACTTGGCTCGCTCATTTAGTTATCTGTTTACTTTTCAAATTGTCGATAGCGTGCTTTGTTGAGCTCTTTCATGCGCGCAAAGACATCAACACCGAGTTGGTGGTAGACGTCGAGCAAGTCAACCAACACCCAGTTCTCTCGAATTTTGTCACCTTCGACACGCCAGAAGTCGAGGCTTCTCATTGTGATGCACTGATTAGATGGAGCGATTCCTAGCCAACCACTACCAGATACTGTCATTTCCATTCCTGGCCAAGCGGTAAAGGCAACGTAATTGTTGTCTGAAAACAAGTATCCATTTCCTTGTTTGGTTCTTCGGTCGGGCAGTGCATTCAAAAACGGGATTTGATGCCAATTTCTAAATCCTTTAATACCGCGACCTGTGCCAATCCCAGAAGGACCATACCAACTCATATTAGGGTGCCAAAATGAGTCAAGCTCCATAGCTTCGACACCGCCTTGCGCATGCTTTGATAAGCCATTGAGCATTTGGCTTACTACAGTCAAGCTTGTATCGGCTAACGCTGTATCCATTTCCCCAACTATGCCATCTAACGTGGCTGGTGCTGGTGGATGCCACTCTCGACCTAGACTCGGCGTCATAGGCCATGCGTTAGCTTGCATCATAAGCTCTGGGATATCCCAGAGCGCTTGAATCTCGACGACCTTCCCAGACTCGAATCGATAAAACTCGTGAAAGCGCATCGATACTTGATGTCCCGTTGGAGGGATATCAAGCCAAGGTTCCATAAAGCTACCGGTGTAGTAGCCCGCGCATCCCACCCAGTCACTTTTATTAGCTTGACCACCCATTAAGATATAGGTCCGCTTTTCGAGGTCAGGTATTGCTTTTAACAGTGGCTGGTACAACTCTGTCACTAACATACTTTTGTTGCTTAGCTGTTCAAAAGGGAAGCTATATTGCAATGTTGCATCATCGCTGATCAAATCACTGAGCTGCTCTTCAACATGACTAAGGTCGAAGTCATACATAGCATTATTGAGCGCACGAATGCGCTCTTTGTTGTCAAAATTGGACATCAAGCACCTCTAACGCTCTCGGTAGAGAGGGTTGTCTTTTGAGTCTTTGTTCTCCCAACCATGACCAGAGAAGGCGTCGACACCAAGTTGAGCCATTACTGCAGGGAAATCAACCATCACATAGTTATCGACAATCTTCCCGTCGACCACTTTCCAGAAGTCCATATAGCGGATAATCACTTTCTTACCAGTCGGCTCAATTCCCATAAATGGACCAGAGTGAATTGCTTCTTGGCGACCAAATGCAGCGCACCATTCACCTTGCGTCAAACGTGCCTCATCAATACAGACTTTGTTTGAGAACGCAGCTTGGAAAGGGCGTTGCCAATTTTCTTGAAACTCTTTTAAGTTCTCTTTAAACCCACAACCGGCGTTGCCCATCCAGCGAAAGCTTTCTGCAAAGAAGCGACCCATGTTGTCGATGTCGTGGTCATTGAGTCCATCGACCATCGAATCAATAACGTGCAGCGTTTCATCTGTTTTGGTCAGATCGTTGTCCTTAGTTAACACACCTTGTTCTGGACGAGGGGATGTTGATGCTGCAGTTTGAGTAGTTGGGTGTTCGCATGTATGTGTCATTAGTTATCTCCTTTTATCCTTTAACAGCGCCGGCAACGAGGCCAGATACGATCTTCTTCTGGAAGAAAATGATCAACGCGACGATAGGCAGTGTGATTGAAACTGCACCTGCAGCCGTCATCGACCAGTATTTAATGTCATCTGCACCAAACTGCGAGATTGCGACTGGCATCGTAGCGGCATTGGTTGCAGTCAACGTGAGTGGAATTAAGAACTCGTTATAAGCAAGTAAGAAAGTGAACAGGCCAGTGGTAATGATGCCCGGCCACATCACAGGGACGATGGCTTTAGCAAACGCTTGGAATTGATTACAACCGTCCATCATTGCTGACTCTTCAAGTTCTTTAGGTATGTTCATGAAGAACGAGCGCATCATCCAGATGGTGAAAGGTTGGTTTATCGCAACCAGAACCAGAATTAACACGATGTGTGTGTCATATAGCCCCACCATACGAGTGAACTCGTAGTAAGGGATTAAGAACACAGTGTGAGGCAATGAACGGAAAACGAGTGCCAACATCAGTAACCAGAAACCTAGTTTTCCAGGGTAGCGTGCTAATGCGTAACCTGCGAAACAGCCAATGGTTAGCGAGATAACCACCACGCCTAGCGTTACAATTACGGAGTTAATCAAGAACTCACTGAATCCAAACTCAAGCCATAGGTTGGCGTAGTTGGTTGCGGTTGGTTCAAATACCCACACTGGCGGATTAGAGAACGCATCTACCGGGTTTTTAATGGACGTCATGATGGTCCAGAAAAATGGGAAGGCACAAAATAGGACCCACAAGCCCATGATTCCATATACCATCATTCGTTGAATATTTAGGTTACTTGGGTTCATGCGCGAATTCCTTTTTGCTCTTTATAAGTCAGGTATAAGAAAGGGATCAAAAGTACGAAAATACCAAGCATCGTCAGTACTGAGACCGCACTTCCTTTCGCGACAGCATCTTGAACAATACCAACGCGATAGTTGTAGTACATCAGTGTTTCTGTAGCGTTGAGCCCGCCTGTCATTACTGCGACTGAGTCAAAGAGGCGATAGGCATCCATGATACAGATCATCGAAATAAACAGAGTCAGCGGCTGCAACGCTGGAATAACAACGTGCTTAATTTGATCCCATTGATGTGCGCCGTCGAGCACTGACGACTCCAACGTGTCCTGTGGAATAGCTTGCAAGCCCGCAAAGAACACGATGGCTGCAAATGGCGTTACCTGCCAAATCCCATAAAAGATGATGAGTGCACGTGACTCAAACACATCACTGAACCAATAGACTTGGATACCAACTAAGTTGAGAAGGTAAGTGATGTAGCCAAAGTCTTGAAACAGCCATGAGAAAATCAAAGTACCAACAACAGGCGTCACTACGAAGGGCAGGAGAGTTGCGGCCATGAAAATGCCACGTATCTTCTGACTCAGTTTATTGAGTGCTAGTGCGACAATGAAGCCGAGCACCAAAACACTCACCACGACACACACGGTGTAGATAAACGTGAACTCAAAGGCTGACCAAAACGCCTCATCTTGCAGGATGTCTAAGTAGTTCTCTAAGCCGACGTAGCGTAACTCACCTTTAAAGTTGAATCGGTTCAACGATAAGTAGAGAGTCATCACCAATGGCGCGGCCATAAGTAGCGACATTGATGCGATTGACGGGCCGGAGAAACTTAAGAAATTACGTAAATTCATGACTGCTCCTTAGTCAATGTAACCTTGTGCTCTTGCTTCTTTGTAATAGCCCTCAGCGGCTTCATTCAGTGCAACTTCAATGCTTGTCTTGCCGCGAAGTGCATCTGGTAACTTGTTACCAATCTCGGTATGCGCTAAACCGTAATAGCCTTCAGTCGGGAATGGCTTCGCACCTTTCTCAATCATTTCTGCAAGCGCACCCAAGTAACGATATTGCTCACCCTCTACTTGGTTTGCAGATTGACGAGCTAAGAAAGCCAAATCCGCGCCTTCTTTCATGTTCTCTTTGCTCATAGACTCCATCATGACCTTAAATACCAATTCACGGTCAGCATTCAAGCGATGAGGGAATACGTACCCATCCCAGAATATACTTGTTGATGGGATAGAAGTGGTCTTGTTCGCCGTTGGTGCCATTGAATAGTTCACCTTGCCGACAACTTTAGAGACTTGGTCGTTATCCATTTCTGCAGCGCGCGTCGCCCATACGTTACCCATTGCAGCTTTGTCTTGTTGGAAGTTAACCATGACTAAGTCGTTCGAGAGAGATAGCGCGTTAGGAGACATAAGTGGCAGTAACGACTTCAGAATATTGGCTGCTTCAATGCCTTTTTCACCATCAAACAGAGGCTTACCATCTTTATCGAAGTATTGACCACCTAGAGACAAGTAGATGTTGGTGAACTCAGTTGCTAGGTTCCAACCTTTACCCATAGCTTGTGAAAGTGGATATTGAATACCAGCCTCTTGGAGAGCCTCGCCTGTGGTCACTACGTCTTGATAGGTTTGCGGAACCTCTAAGTTATGTTTGTCGAATAAGTCTTGGCGGTAGAAAAATTCTTGCATGTTCAGTTGAATTGGCAGTGCGTAGATTTCGCCATCGTGCGTTGCAAGGTCCCAAATGCTCGGTGGGATATCAGCTAAGTCGTATTCGTCCCAGTATTTCTCAACAAGGTCAGTGATCGGTTGAATTTGCTCTTTCAGTAAGAACTCATGGTAGCTCTGAGCGGATACTTGAATAACATCATAAGGAGAGTTACCACGACGGCTGGAAAGTACGATGCGAGCTTGCTCTTGAACAGCGCTTCCACCAACCAATTTGTTTTTGATCTCGAGTGATGACGTTTCACACTCTTTCATCTTATCGGAAAAATGCTTCAGTACTGGGTAGCTGTTTGAAAGCAGTGAAATTTTTCCTTTCGCTTCTAAGTCGCCTAAGTCACAAGCAGCATAGCTTGGTGCAGATAAAATAGCGCCGGTACAGATAGCAAGTAGCGATAATGTTCTTTTCATTTTGGTATTCCTTTACTACGTAATTTGTTGGTCGTAACCATCGTCAGGATGGTCTCAATGAGATTAAGCGGCTTGGATGCAATCGGTCGTTTCGTCGCGATAGATACGTTGCTCTGATTCCGTGTCAAAGAGGTAGGTGTGCTCAAGGTTGAACTTAAAGCCGACACGATCACCCATTCCCACAGTGCAATGCTTGTCTGTTCGACAGATAACGTAATGCTCGTCAACTTGAACTGTGATCAAAGTACATTCACCGGTCATCTCGACCGAATAAACGTCACCGTATAGATGGCTTTCTTCGACTGGACATAAAGCCACGTCTTCAGGGCGTACACCGAGGGTTACAGCATCATTGTCTTCACTGTTGAAGCCCGGTACTGAACAACTCACACCAGAGAAAACGCCGCCTTCTAACTTACCTTTGATGAAGTTCATACCCGGTGAACCGATGAAGCTTGCAACAAATAGACTTGCTGGATTGTTGTAGATCTCTTTAGGCGTATCGAGTTGTTGGATTTTGCCTTGGTAAAGGACAGCGACTCGGTCAGCTAATGTCATCGCTTCGATCTGATCGTGTGTTACGTACACGGTCGTGCGTTGGAATTCGTGATGTAGATTTTTAAGAAGTGCACGCATTGAAACACGCAGCTTCGCATCTAAGTTGGATAGAGGCTCATCCATTAGGAACATGCGTGGTTCACGAACAATCGCGCGCGCTAGTGCCACACGTTGACGCTGACCACCAGAAAGTGTGGCAGGCTTGCGGTCTAGAAGGTGTTCTAATTCAACACGCTTGGCTGCACGCATTACGCGATCGTGCAGCTCTTCTTTTGGAACTCGTTGCATCTCAAGAGGGAAGGCAATGTTGCCATAAACGGTTTTTTGAGGGTAAAGGCCGTAGCTTTGGAAAACCATCGCGATGTCGCGATCTCTAGGGTGCGTATCATTAACGTACTCACCATCGATGTAGACTTCTCCTTCACTTGGAGTGTCGAGCCCAGCGATCATTCGCATGGTCGTTGTTTTGCCACAACCTGATGGGCCCAACAAAACCAGAAATTCTTTGTCTTTAATTTCTAACGACAAGTCATTAATGGCGGTGAAGTTGTCCCAGTATTTCTTAATGTTCTTGAGTGAAACTGATGCCATGATTTGCTCCATGCGTGTTTGAATTTAATTTTGCATACGAATCCATTTTGGCAAAAGAGAATTAAACAGCAACATATAATTAACAATTTATACATCTTCATATCAATAGTGTGTGAGGAGTCATATTCAGACCATTTTATAATGTTGTTTAGATAATAACCGGTTGACATTGTACAAAGCTTGAGCGAATAAGGGCTTGAGTGTATTTTGGATAGGTATGCACAAGTGCGGTGCAACGAAAAAGTGAGCCGACTGGCTCACTTTATTGGAAAGAAGATGTTAAGGGCAATGCTAGCCCAATAAATTGGGTAGTGTCAGTGATATCGCAGGGACAAAAGTGATGATCATTAACGCAACCAACATGGCACCAATCCAACCAAGTATGGCTCTCGATAAAGACTCTATCGGCACATTACCGACTTGACTGGCCATGAAGAGATTCGCGCCAAGTGGTGGTGTCACAAAGCCAATGGCTAAGTTAACAATCATAACGATACCGAAGTGAATTGGGTCCATTCCTAGTGCGGTAACAATAGGCAACAATATTGGAGTTAAAATAACGATTGCAGCTAAGGTCTCCATGAATGTACCAACGATTAGAAGCAATGCGGTGATACATAGCAAAATCAGCAACTTATTCTCTGTGATAGACAGAATAAACTGGGCGATTTCAGTTGGAAGGCGCTCAAGTGTCAGAATGCGCCCAAAGGTGACCGATGCGCCGACAATCACAAGTACCGCGCCTACAAGCAACGAAGATTCAAGAATGATCTTCACGACCTTTTTGTAATCAAGCTCTTTGTAGACAAACATGCCAAAGAACAGACCGTACAAAACGCCAATGGCTGCTGACTCTGTTGGGGTAAATATCCCTGAGTAGATGCCACCCAGAATGATGACGGGTAGCAACATTGCCCAAATCGCTTCTCTTAATGCGGTGATACGTTCAGACCAAGAGGCCTTTTTCTCGTTACCTTTGTAACCACGAATCTTGGAGACGATAAGGCAGTAGCCAATCAGCACCAAACCGACGACTAAACCGGGAACAATACCAGCCATGAACATCTTGGTGACGGAAACTTCAGCGGTAATTGCATAAACGATCATCACAACCGATGGTGGAATAATCACTCCGATACCGCCAGAAGAGGCGATAAGTGCGCCAGCAAAGCTCCGGTCGTAACCTTTTTTAACCATGGATGGAATCATGGTTAAACCAATAGCGGCCACCGTTGCTGAGCCAGTACCTGAGATTGAAGCGAAGAACATACAAGCAACAATTGCAACGATACCTAATCCACCAGTAAAGTGACCGAAGAACACTTCAGCAACATGCAAAAGACGCTTCGATATTCCGCCTTGGCTCATTAAGTTACCAGCAAGTGTAAATAGGACAACAGCCAACAGTGGGAAGGAATCAAGGCCAGTAACTAAGCCTTGAACCAAGAATTCGATGTTTAGGAAAGGTAGGCTCAATATTGCGAGCATACTCGCACCCGCAAGAGCGATACCAACAGGAACCCCGATAAGCAATAACAGACCGAAACTACCAAACAGAAGAGCAGACGTCATAGGCTTAGCTCCAATAGGCGATTAGAAGTACGATGCTTCGCTTTCAAATGACGATAGCGACGCTGGGTGAAACGTTCTGATTTAGGTGAGTAAGCGATAATTGAAATGCGTTTATTGATGCTTACAACCAATCGAATCGCACTTAAGATGGCGCATACAAGTACTGAGGCGTATAGGCACGCAATCGGGATCTCCATAGCTGGCGCGATTTGCCCTAGCTTTAGGCTGCGTCCAATCACCGTAAACCCAAACCATGCCACCGTGCAGCTAAACGCCAAATAGATGAGGTCTGATAGGATTAAACTGTAGTGCGCTAGGTTACCCGGTAACTTATCGATAAAAAGACGGATACGGATGTGTCTATCATCACGTATACAGTAACTAATGCTTAAGTACATCGCCCAAACGAACAGGTAACGAGCGAGCTCTTCCGCCCAAGGAATTGAAGCGTCAAACAAGCGTAGCGTTATCTGTAAACAAAGCAGGGCAGTCATTAAAGTAATTGAGAATACGATGAGTGTTGGTTCGAAGTATCGGTCGAACAGGCGAAACCATTTCATACTTAACTCCAAAGAGAACTGAAAAGGGCGTCGAAGCCAATGAATAAAAAGTGCCTCAGGCTTTAAGCAAGATAGCTAAAGCCTGAGGTAGACGAGCGTTTGAACATTATGATCGGGATTTAGAGTTGTTCTATTTCCGCAATCACGCTGTCAAATAGGTCTTCGCCCGTTTTGCTGCGTAGTTCTTGATAAACAGCAGCATTCATCTTCTCTTTCATTTGCGAGCGAACATCGGTTGGAACCACGTTAACCGTCATACCTTTCGCTTCAAGCTCTTTGATGACTTCTTGGTTTTGTGTAGCCGCTAACTGGCGTTGTTTAACAATCGTCTCTTGGCTTACTTCGTTAATAAGAGCCTGCTGGTCGCTTGGTAATGAGTCCCAGAACTCTTTGTTCATGAACAGAACATAGTTTGTGTAGATATGGTTCGTTAGAGAAAGGTACTCTTGTGCTTCATAGAAGCGTTCCGCGTAGATTGAGTAGACTGCACTCTCTTGTGAGTTGATGAGACCTTGTTGTAGCGAAGTAAATATCTCACCCCAAGAGAGTGGCGTTGGTGCCGTGCCGACTGATTTCCAAGCACTGATTTGTGTTGGATTTGAAGCCGAACGAATCTTTAGGCTATTGAGATCTTCAATGCTCTCGATAGGTTGTTTGTTGTTGGTGATGCTGCGAAAGCCAACTTCCATAAAGCCAAGACCGTGAAAACCTTTTGATTCCATAGAGTTGAGTAGAGGTTTACCGATCTTCTCACTATCGAGAGCTTTGTGTGCTTGAGCTTCATCTTCAAAGAGATAGAACACATCAAGGACATTAAACTCAGGCACATAGGGTGAAAGAAGTACTGACGCTCCAAACGTCATTTGTAAGTTGCCTTGTTGAACCAACTCAGTCGTTTCTCTTACGTCACCCAGTTGGCGAGCTGGGTAAATTTCGACTTCCAGTTCACCGTTTGAGCGAGCTTCAAGTTCTTTTTCGAAGTGCAGCATCGCTTTATGTACTGGTGATGTTTCTTGGCTGTCGTGAGCAAGACGAATTACATTATTTGCAAACGTATTCATGCTTGCAAGCGTTAAGCCGAGGGCAGTCATTGAGGTAAAGATTGCGCGTTTCATTGTTCTTCCTTGTTCGTCACATGACTTTTATGTGCATTCATTTGAGTCATGTTGGTCAGTGGGTTATTTATCCGCACTTCATATCCTAATTTTGCATACGAATCCAAAATATAAACACATGACTAACAAGTCAATAACAAATCGGCCGGATTGATAACGAAGTGAATAGTAATCGGTGAATTTTTAGACGAGATCACAGAAAGAAGCCCTAACGTTAAATTAGGGCTTCTAGTCTAGATTTACTTGCTGAATGTTGGGCGGGTATAGCCTCGGTGATGTCAATATCTTGAAATCGCTCCTCAATTGATTTGAGTACTGCCACGCTCAATGATGGTGCCTGATTCGAGTAGGTATTCGCCTTTCGCATCAACATTGTCGTTGATACGTTGCATAAGATCCTCAACGGCGCTTTGAACGATTTTGTCGACAGGCTGAGCAATCGTTGTGAGATCATAACTTGGCCACGACGCCATTGGGATATCATCGACGCCCATAATGGCGAAGTCTTGTGGGATATTACATCCAAGCTGTCTCAAGCCATCAATTACACCCATAGCTAAGATGTCATTTGCACAGAAAACAGCATCAGGTTTGGATGTGTGTTCAAGTAGCGCTTTTGCTGCCTCTAAGCCGGCTTCAAAACTGTATTTTGCATTGATGAAGATAGGGGATGCTGCTTCGTGCGCTTTCGCTGTTTCGGAAAAACCAAGCCAACGCTTGTCACTGGTCATTGAACCAGCGTCACCACTTACATAAGCTAGCTGCTTGTAGCCTTTTTCAAGTAGATATTCCGCGGCTTGTGTACCGGCTCTTTGGTTATCGAGACCAGCACTGTTGGCATTGATACCTTCTGTATAGCGGTTGATGAGGCTCAAGTGAACACCAAACTTTTCACATTGAGCAAAGGCGCGAGAAGTAAGACGACTTGTGGCAATGATTAATCCATCCACTTGATATTCGATCGCCCTTGAAATCGCGAGATCCAGGTCATCTTTATCAATAGGACATAAAACAACTTGTCCGCCACGCTTTTGAATTTCCATTGCAAGAGCACGCGATTGTAAATCGTACATTGGGTTTGACTCACTATCCAAAGCAATAGCGACTAAACCTGAACGGTTGGATATCAAGCTTCTCGCGATAGCATTTGGTGTGTATCCAAGCTTAGCTGCGGCGTCCATAACCATTTTTCGTTTCTTTTCACTGATACTCGCAGTCGGGCTAAATGCACGAGAAACGGTTGATTGAGAAACGCCAAGCATTTTGGCGACATCAATAGAGGTAACTTTGGCTTTTATGGTGAATTCTCCTTAATTCGCAACCTTTCTAAGCGTAAGGCAAGACGAAATGAGCGTCGTTTGATAATTACAATACGTGTAACTTTTGAAATAACAAAGAAAATTTATGATTTCATGACGGCTTGCTCATTTCGAAAGCCGTCAATGATCATTTTGTGCTCAGATCCTACGCAGAAGAAGTTCACGCCCAACTCGCTCCACTCACGAGCCGCTTGAGCATTGGCGACAAACATACCTACGGGTTTGTTAGCTTGATGAGCGGCTTTGACTATCTTAATGCTTGCTTCACGTACACACTCTTCGTTCACGCTTGCCGCACCATAAGACACCGCCAAATCAACCTGACCAATGAAGAGGGCATCGACGCCTTCAACAGCAGCAATCGACTCCGCGTTAATCACACCTTCAGGATCCTCAATTTGCACAATCACAACGGTGTTGTTTTTGCTGTCACTTAAATGATTCGCCATCGCTTTGGTCGCATATTGGGCAGCGCGACTCGAACCCGCATAACCTCGGCCGCCTTCACCATAATGAGAAACTTTCACCAGTTTTTGGGCTTGCTCCGCTGTACATACATGTGGGATTTGAATGCCTGTTGCGCCGCAATCTAACGCGTTAAGTATCGTAGAAGCTTGGCTGTCCTGAACACGAACAATACAGGGTAGTTGATTGGCTCTAGCCGCCAATATACAGCTATCAAGCGTTGTTCTATCAAAAGGAGCGTGCTCTGCATCCAAGACAATAAACGGAAGATCGGCCAGTGCCAAAACTTCGATGATGTGCGGATGTGGGGTTTTAACGAATGTGCCAAGTAGCTGCGTGCCGTTGAGAGTCTGTTTGAAGTTGTCCATGAATTATCTCCATTGCAAAGGTATGCAAAACTTAACACGTGTTGTTGTAAAAAAAGAGTAAAAACAATGTGACGAGTGCAACATAAATTGATTGTTTTTTGTTCTCAATATTTCGATTTACCTTTGCTGGTTGAGGTTTTGACCATTTAAAACAATGGGTTAAATTATCTTTGTACCGTTTGAAATACGATTTGCCAAGTGTTAATAAAATGTTTATGTTTGTTTTGCATTCGTATCCAAAATCATACAAAAACTAATAATTCTGCATTAATTGACCAATAAGCAAACACTAGGCATAGCGACAAGGAGAACTACGCATGGCTCGCATTCTAAAACACGGAATCACTGAAGAAGCATCAGCATCAAACAACGCGCAAGTACGTCAAACCGTTGAAAACATTCTTTCTGATATTGAAAAGAAAGGTGACAGTGCAGTTCGTGAGCTTTCAGAAAAATTTGATAACTGGTCTCCGGAGCAGTTTCGTTTAACAGAAGAACAAATTCAGGCGTGTGTCGATGCTCTGGATGAGTCTACTAAGCACGATATTGAGTTTGCTCAAACGCAAGTACGTAACTTTGCACAGATCCAACGTGACTCGATGCACGATGTGGAAGTAGAGACGATGCCGGGTGTTGTGCTAGGACATAAAAACGTACCCGTGAACAGTGTGGGTTGTTACATCCCTGGTGGTAAATACCCATTGGTGGCTTCTGCACACATGAGTGTTCTAACGGCAAAAGTGGCTGGCGTAAAACGTGTGATTGCATGCGCTCCTCCTTTTAATGGTCAACCCAACGTAGCGATTGTTGCTGCGATGGCGATGGCTGGTGCGGATGAGATCTACTGTTTTGGTGGTGTTCAAGCGGTAGGTGCAATGGCATTGGGTACTGAATCGATTGCACCTGTCGATATGATAGTTGGTCCGGGTAACGCATTCGTAGCTGAAGCAAAACGCCAACTGTTTGGTCGTGTTGGTATCGACTTGTTTGCAGGTCCAACAGAAACGTTGGTGATTGCAGATGAAGAAGGTTGTGACCCTGAATTGGCCGCTGCGGATCTGCTGGGTCAAGCTGAGCACGGTTATAACTCTCCGGCAGTACTGTTAACCAATAGCGAAGCGTTCGCTGAAGAAACCGTAAAAGAGATTGAACGTCAGTTAACTATCCTGCCAACGGCTGAAGTAGCAGGCAAAGCGTGGGAAAACTACGGGCAGGTGATTGTGTGTGACAGCTATGAAGAGATGGTTGAAGTCGCAGATGATATCGCTTCGGAACACGTTCAAGTCATGACCAAAGATCCTAAGTACTTCCTAGACAACATGACTAACTATGGTGCGCTGTTCTTAGGTCGTGAGACAAACGTTTCTTACGGCGACAAATGTATCGGCACAAACCATACACTTCCTACAAACAAAGCGGCACGTTACACCGGTGGTTTGTGGGTAGGGAAGTTCATCAAGACTTGTACTTACCAACGAGTAACAGAAGCGGCTTCTTTGAAAGTGGGTGAATACTGTTCTCGCCTATGTGCGCTGGAAGGCTTCGCTGGACATAAAGAGCAAGCAGACATTCGTGTGCGCCGCTATAAAGAAAAATCAGTAGAGGCGTAACATGACAAAACTCGCCTTAGTTACAGGCGGCAGTGGCGGTATTGGTGCCGCCATATGTCACAAACTGGCCAAGTCTGGCTATCGAATCGTGTTTACTTTCAATAGTAATCAGAGCGCGGCGGAGCAGGTTTTGGATAGTCTCGAAGGCACCGGTCATGCCATGTATCAACTCAATGTTGAAGACAGTGCAGCGATCAGTGCGCTAGCAGATCAAGTCCAAGAAACCTCACAATCATTAGATCTGCTAGTCAACTGTGCGGGTATGACGAAATTCGTCCCACACAGTGATTTGAACTCATTAAATGATGAACTGATAGACAAGATCTTCCGAGTCAATGTTCGTGCTCCTTTTGCGATGGTTAGAGCGTTTGAACCTGCACTTAGGAACGCGAATGGTTGTGTCGTCAACATCACCTCGATAGCCGCGCAAACCGCGATGGGAAGCAATGTGGCTTACTGCGCGAGTAAATCGGCGGTTGAGAACATGACCCGATCGTTAGCAAGAGCCTTATCTCCAGATATCCGAGTTCTTGCGGTCGCTCCAGGGCTTGTTGATACCGAGTTCGTTAAGGGGCTCGATGATGAGTGGCGTGACGCACAGGAACAATCGACACCGCTTAAGCGACTCGCTAACGATGAAGAAGTTGCAAATGCGGTATTCGCGGCTGCTGAGCTGCTGACATTCTCAACGGGCAATACTATCGCAGTGGATGGTGGTAGGCCTTTAAGTAATTAAACTTAAAAATCTGACTGATGGCTGAGTGTTGAACCGCTAGCTCTAAATTGGCTTTGAACTCGCGCGAACAGTTGGGAAAGGAACGAATAATGACCCTACAAAATAAAATAAATAATAGCTTAGTACGCTACATGGAACTGATTCCCGGCACGAGCGCATTCATCGATGCACGAACGCCTGGCAGTGACTTGAAAGATAACTTCTGCATTATTGGCGCAGGTGTTGCTGAAAGCAGCCGCCAACATGTGCATATTCGCGAAACAGCGGGTTTCAATATTGGTGCAGCAGGCCAACCACCGGGCATCAAAAACTCCCTTCACTCACATCACACTGCAGAACTGTTTGTGGTATTTAAAGGCCAGTTTCGCTTCTATTGGGGGAATGAGGGAGAGCATGAAGCGGTACTGTCACATGGTGATGTTATCTCTATTCCTACTAATCTATTCCGAGGATTCGAAGTTGTAGGCCGAGACTATGGCTTTATGTACTCTGTGCTAGGTGGCGATAACTCTGGCGGTGGTGTGGTTTGGCATCCTAAGGTAATTAAAGACAGCCAAGGTTACGGTTTATACCTAAAAGCAGACGGTACGCTGGTAGATACCATTGATGGCGACGCTGCGCCAAATGAATCTGAACTGATGCCACTGCTCACAGAGCAGGAGTTGTCTCAATTCGATAGCTATACAGCAGAACAGATGATGCCTTTTGTTGCGTTGAAGAAAGATTATCGTGAGATCACGGGTGATTTTTCTAACCCTAACGTTAAACAATACGCACTGACTGGTCATCCAGAGGCAGAGTACGACTTCCAAGTGAAGAGTGTCGATGACGTGAGTATCATGGCGTATGAGTTGACGGAAGGTGCGAGTATTCCGGTTCATCAGCGTGATGAAAAACAGGTGCTGATTAACTTTGAAGGGGATACGTTACTCAACTTAGTTCAAGATGGTGAACAAGCTCAGTTAGTGCTGACGACGGGTGATGTATTCAGTGTGCCAGTTGGGGCATCTTATAGCCTTGAAAACCTTCGCGGCACTAGTTTCACCTATGTGGTTCTTGGTTCTGACCAACCGCAAACATTGCAGGATAGTTAATGATGAAACCAGAAGTACCACTACTATGGTTGCCTGGTTTGTTATGTGATGAAGCCTTGTTTAGAGAGGTCAATAGAGAGCTGCCCGATTGGGTGGCTCCTTTTACAAGTGACTTAGCGGCAGAAACATCCATGCAAGCTTTAGCGAGTAAAGTGTTAGAGGATGCCCCAGACACCTTTATGCTTG
Organism: Vibrio fortis; assembly: GCF_000695685.1. GTDB lineage: Bacteria > Pseudomonadota > Gammaproteobacteria > Enterobacterales > Vibrionaceae > Vibrio > Vibrio fortis_A. The sequence continues at coordinate 287,756 of NZ_JFFR01000002.1, forward strand.
GCGGCTTATCAATGGGTGGTATCTTGGCATTTGAAGTATTACGTCAAGCGCCAACAAGGGTGAAAGGGTTAATCCTTATGGATACTAACTCCGCTGACGAAAAGCCAGAGGTGTCGGAAAAGCGTTATGCGTTAGTCGACAAAGCAAAAGCTGGTGAGTTTGAATCAATCACTCCTGATGTATTGATGCCTGTGCTGATTCATCCAAGCCAATTGCACAACCAGCAGCTTACAGAGCAAATCTCTCAAATGGCGATTAATGTCGGTATTAATCGATTTGAAGCACATGCTCACGCCTTAGCAACACGACCAGATTCAAGACCATTGCTAGGGGACATCAAAATACCGACATTGGTGATTACCGGCAAAGATGACCTGTTGTGTCCTATTGATAATCATTTACTGATGGCAAAACATATCGAGAGTGTGTCTCTGCACGTGATTCCTAACTGTGGACACCTATCAACAATGGAGCAGCCTGAGCAAGTTGCTGCGCACATCAATCATTGGCTTGATGTCCATAAAGCCTTGTTAGCTAACTGAACTCCACATAAAACCAAAGGCCACTCAATCGAGTGGCCTTTGTTAATTCTTTAAATATATCTAGTTACTCAGCGACTGTTTCTTGCTTAAAGCATGGGCTCTTAAGTGTGCTCATGTTCTGAATTTCATTGAGCAGTCGGACAGAGAGTAGTGCTTTTTGATTGGATGCAAAGTCAAACATCACGATAGTGGCTGTGCCTATGGTGGTGACTTTCTGCTGCGCCTTACTGACGATAGCGTATTCCATTGTGAAACGGTCGTCTTGAACTTCTGTCACTTTTGAACCGACTAATAATGTGTCAGGGTAGGTGACTGGGCGGAAATACTTACAGTAAGTATCACCGAGTACTGGACCAACTTTGGTTACAGCCATCTCTTCCATCAGTTCAACGTGCTTGAAAAAGTCTAAGCGAGCGGTTTCAAAATAGCGAAAGTAGACCGCGTTGTTCACGTGATTGAGTGCGTCCATCTCTCCCCAAGCCACGGGGATTTCAGTGATTACAGGGTATTCAGATAATAGTGCTTCCATGCAGACTCTCTTATTGTGGTTAGAATGATCTTTGAGAAATCATGAGTTATTGGAATAAAAACACTATCGCCATTTTAACATTGCTGCAACATTGAAAATGGCGAGCTGTGACTTGTGACCGATGAGCAAATACTCATCAACCCCTGAGCTATCCGCGGACGTGTTTAAACTGCAACTCCACCAGTCTCTGATAAAGTTCGCAGCTCTGCATGAGCGAGTCGTGATTGCCCAGATCTACTAGCTTACCTTGGTCAAGCACGGCAATTTGATCAGCGTGTTTGATGGTAGAAAGTCGGTGGGCGATGATAAGTGTAGTTCGGCCTTTCATAAGTTCTTCAAGAGCTTGCTGAACATGGTGCTCACTTTCACTATCAAGTGCGCTGGTGGCCTCGTCTAATAATAAAATATTCGGATCCTTTAGGATCGCACGAGCTATCGCGATACGTTGGCGTTGTCCTCCAGATAAGCGGACACCGCGCTCACCTAAAAAGCTGTTGTAGCCTTCAGGTAGCGACATAATAAAGTCGTGAGCATGGGCTTTCTTTGCGGCTGCAATAACTTCTTCATCGGTCGCATTTGGATTCCCGTAGCGAATATTGTGGAATACATCGTGGCTAAATAACGCGGGTTGTTGTGGTACTAACGCCATTTGAGAGCGTAGATCGTTAGGGTCGAACTTATGAAGCGGAACGCCGCCAAGTGTAACGCTGCCAACTTGTGGGTCATAGAATCGTTGTAGCAGTTCGAACAAGGTTGTTTTACCGGCACCGGAAGGTCCAACGAGCGCCAATACTTTTCCTTCTTCGGCTGTCATCGTGAGAGCCGTCGTAGCTGGATCATCTGGGCGAGAAGGGTAGCTAAAGGTGACATCATTGAACGCCACTTCTGCCGCTAACCCCTCGGTAGTTTGAGGATGACTAACTGGCGCAACAATATGACTCTCAACATGTAAAATCTCAATCAGCCTTTCAGTTGCACCCGCTGCACGTTGAAGTTCCCCCATTACTTCAGAGATGGTTCCAAGCGATGAGGCGACCATGATTGCGTAAAATACAAATGCGCCCAAATCACCTGCCGACATAGTGCCATTAATCACATCACTACCACCAACCCACAGCATTCCTGAGATAGCACTGAATACAATCAGAATCACGCCAGAGATCAAAATCGCACGCTGTTTCACGCGTTGACGACCAATTTCGTACGCTTTCTCTACTTCCTTACCAAATGAAGCGATCTCTTGTTGCTCGTGACTATAGCTTTGAACGGTCTTGATGTGCTCAATTGCTTCACCAGCATAAGAGCCGACGTCGGCCATTGAATCTTGGCTCTGGCGTGAAAGAGCTCTTACGCGTCGTCCATAAACCAGAATAGGTACCAGAACAAAGGGAACAGAGGCCAATACGATTAGGGTGAGTTTGATATTAGTCGCGAACAGCATGATCACGGCGCCAATACACATCAACGCGCTGCGCATCGCCATTGAAAACGATGAGCCAATAATGCTCTGTAGCAGGGTAGTGTCAGTAGTGATACGTGACATAATGTCACCACTGCCGTTGGTTTCAAAATAGCTCGGGTGCAGCGAGACCACATGCTTGAACACCGCTAAACGTATATCGGCACTGACACGCTCACCAACCGATGACACCAGATAGAAACGGAAGAAGGTCCCGACGGAGATCAAACCAATGATCACCAACATAAATTGAATCGCGTTCCCCAGCTCATCGGTTGAGCGTTGGGTAAAACCTTGGTCGATAAGAATACGTACACCATGGCCGACCGTGAGCGTGAGACTTGCGGTAAAAACCAGAGCTATCAGTGCAATAGCCACTTTAACTCGGTATGGCTTAATGAACTGGAAGAGCTCAAGCAAGATCTTTAGGCTCTTTTTTGTTTGTTCCGGTGGCGGTTTGGTTTGCTCTTCAAGCGTAGAAGCAGAGTCGGACATTAGACTACCTTAGTATTGATTGATAACCCATTAGAGCACGTTATTGCTGGTTGTAATGTGCGATACAAGCTGATCTTGGGGATTACTACTTGTCTAACTATATGACTCACCGCGTTTATTTTAAACCATCTCACACATGATTAAGTGGTTACTCATAACTCTTTTCGAGTTGATTCCCCAATACTTATTCATCGAATATCTCTATTTTTCTTAACGCAAAGTGAACGTCATTATCAAAGCCTTGTTTTATAAAACCGCGTACAAACGTTTGCTAATTTGAGCACCTTACTTTTAATTCAATGAGATAGATTCGAAACTTATACGACCAGATAAATAGCCTACATTTTGCGCATCTTTTGTTACAAAAATTCAACAAAGTAAATTTTTATACATTTTTCTTGCATAAAAAGTCCAAATGAATAGAATAACCAACAAATGACAATTAATGCAGTATTTTGGCATGAGTATTCAAGTAAAGAGCATCAACAAATCGTACGGCGACATCCAAGTTCTTCACGATATTTCGTTCAATTGCGAAAGCGGTGAAACACTGGTTTTACTTGGCCCAAGTGGCGCAGGTAAAAGCTCGTTGCTTCGTGTATTAAACCTGTTGGAAATTGCGGACGATGGCCAACTAGAGATCGCTAGTGAGTCGTTTGATTTTTCAAGCTCAATCCCAGAGAAACAGGGTCTGCAACTTCGACGTAAAGTTGGAATGGTTTTCCAACAATACAACCTTTGGCCACACATGACGGTGATTGAAAACCTGATTGAAGCGCCAGTCAAAGTTGCAGGAATGGACAAGCAAGAGGCGATTGCTCAAGCGAAGAAAGTATTAGAAACACTGCAACTAGCTGACAAAGCCGACGCATGGCCGTTAAAACTTTCAGGTGGTCAACAACAACGTGTCGCGATTGCACGTGCCTTGATGATGAAGCCAGACGTACTGCTGTTTGATGAACCAACTGCAGCGCTCGACCCTGAAATCACCAACCAAGTTGTCAGCATTATTAAAGAGTTAAGCGGAACTGGCATCACTCAAGTAGTAGTCACGCATGAAGTCGACTTTGCGAAAAAGATTGCTAGCCATGTTCTCTACCTAGAAAAAGGGTACATCGTAGAGCACGGTACGAGCGATGCGTTTATCAATCCTCAGACACCTGAGTTTGCTGAATATCTTACTCACTAAATCTACCCCAAAAGCCAGATTTAGCTAAAACACAACATAGATTAAAACAATCCAATTATAAGAATGGCCACAGGCCGCTATTACACAGTATTCGGAGTAACAACATGAAAAAGATTCTACTAGCTTCACTTATCGGCCTTGCTTCTTTCAACGCAGCAGCACAACAAGAGATCAAATTCGCAATGGAAGCGACTTACGCACCATTCGAGTTCATGGATGAAAATAACCAAATCCAAGGTTTCGACGTTGATCTGGCCAATGCGCTTTGTGAAGAGATGCAAGCGAAATGTACATTCCACAATCAAGCATTTGATAGCCTAATCCCTGCTCTTAAATTCAAACGTTACGACGCGGCGATCTCTGCAATGGATATTACTGAAGCTCGTCTAAAGCAAGTGAACTTCTCTAACGCATACTACGACAACTCTGCAGCATTCATTTCAATTGAAGGTAAAGTTGCTGACCAAGCAGCACTTGAAGGCAAGCGTGTCGGTGTTCAAAACGGTTCAACACACCAAAGTTACCTGCTAGAGCAGATGACGGGCGTAACTGCAGTACCTTACTCAAGCTACCAAGATGCATTCATCGACATGAAAAACGGTCGTATCGATTCAGTATTTGGTGACACAGCGGTTGTGGCTGAATGGTTTAAAAAGCAAGACAACCTAACGTACGTTGGTGATCAAGTAACGAACCAAGAGTACTTCGGTAATGGCTTTGGTATCGCAGTAAACAAGAGTAACCAAGAGCTAGTTGACCAACTAAACGTAGCGCTAGCAGCAGTGAAAGCGAACGGCGAATACGACGAAATCTTCAACAAGTACTTCGGTAAGTAATATGGAATTAACGGGTTACTCTCTAGGGCTCGTCGAAGCAAGCTGGATGACCATTCAGCTTGCATTTGTCAGCCTATTAGTCGGATTAGTTTTAGCAGTACTGTTTGCAAGTGGAGAGATGTCTCGACGTATCGCAATTAAATGGCCAACCACAGCGTTTGTAACCATGGTTCGTGGTTTACCAGAGATCTTAGTGGTGTTGTTTATCTACTTTGGCTCGACTCAAGTGCTGTTTATGATCACTGGCGATTTCGTTGAGGTGAGCCCGTTTTTATCTGGTGTTGTTGCACTGTCACTTATTTTTGCATCGTACGCTTCACAGACTTTGCGTGGTGCATTAAAAGCCGTTAGCAAAGGACAAAGAGAAGCAGCAAGCGCACTGGGTATTCCTCAATCGCACGCTTTCTTCAAGATTGTTCTTCCGCAAGCGGTAAGACACGCACTTCCAGGTTTAACCAACCAGTGGCTGGTTCTTCTTAAAGATACGGCATTGGTATCGTTAATTGGTGTGACCGATTTATTAAAACAAGCACAGCTAACTTCAGCGGCAACACACGAAGCATTTACATGGTACGCAACCGCAGCAGCGATTTACTTAGTGATCACCTTGGTGACGCAAAGAGCAGTAAAAGTGATTGACGCGAAATACTCAATCCAAGGTTTAGGCGCGAAAGGAGCGATGGCATGAATGAACAGTACTTCTCTCAAATGCTTGAAGGCCTAGTGACCAGTATTCAACTGACGGGCGCGTCACTGCTTGTTGGCTGTATCTTGTCGCTATTGATGACCGTTACTTTGGTGTTAAGGCTGCCAGCTATCCATTGGCTAACTCGTGGCATCATCACCTTATTTACTGGTACGCCTCTTTTAGTTCAAATTTTCTTGGTGTATTACGGCCCGGGTCAATTTGATTGGATTCGTGAAAGCTTTATGTGGACTTGGCTAAGTCAGCCATGGTTCTGTGCAATGTTGGCTCTCGCTCTGAACACTGCGGCGTACAGCACACTGCTATTTAAGGGCGCATTCAACGCGATTCCAGCAGGGCAATGGGAAGCTTGTAGAGCGCTAGGTATGGACAAAGTGGCAACGCTTAAAGTGCTACTTCCTTATGCACTGCGCCGCGCGGTTCCAGCTTACTCAAACGAAGTGATTTTGGTATTCAAAGGCACGTCACTCGCGAGCACCATTACCATCATGGACTTAATGGGCTACGCACAGCGTATCAACGGCCAAACTTACGACACACTAACTGTGTTCGGCATCGCAGGCGCATTCTACCTAGCAGTAAACGGACTACTAACGCTAATTTTCCGCCAAGTAGAGAAGAAAGCCCTCGCGTTCGAAGCTGCTTAACACGGCTCACTACAATAGATACCAATTCTTAAGCCCGCGATCCTGAGAAGGATTACGGGCTTTTTTGTACCTGTGTTTCTCTATAAATACTGGTGACGATATATCATTCAACTGGCTATCTCTTAGAGCGTTTCCTTACCAAAATAATCCACATTTTGTGACCAAGTCAAAAGATGGGTAATTTAAGTTACTGAAAATAATCGAGGTATGATGGTATTGTGTTATCCATATGAAACAGGTAATTCAGTTTATGGGACTTGCCCCAAGGTTCGTCAGTTAGCATAACTATATCGTAGGGAAAATACGTGAAACGAGATATGGATTTAATTCGAAAATTAGTCTTGTTCATAGAAGAAAAAGAAGATGATCATCCGATAATAAAAGCACCTTTTGAAGGTTATTCGAATCTACAGCTTGAAGAGCATTATCATCTTTTATTTGAGGCTGGTTTAGTGAGATGCGAAACCATTTGTTCAAATTCTACGCCAAGTCGAGTCGTTAAAGTAATCCCATTTTCATTGACTTGGGAGGGGCACGAATTTGCGGATGCGGTTAGGAATGAAACAATTTGGGAAAAAGCAAAGGAGAAGATAATTTCACAAGTAGGTGGTCTTCCATTTGATGTACTTAAAGGCGTATTAATTGGTATGTGTAGAGAGGTTGTCCAAGGCAGCCAATAATTTCTATCAATCATAATAAAAGAAATCTTTGAAGGTTAAGATGATATGTCCAAATTTGTTAGGGAATTACATGAGCAATATGAGCTTTGGGTCAACTATTTGAACTACACGATGGCTCCATGGATATTCGCATTAGCTGTTGGATGTTTCCTTGGTGACTCACCTCGATGGCTCACGTTCTTATGTATCGCGTTTATTTGCCTTTGGGGGTACCAGAACCCTCAATATCCACCGAGTTTGATTCGGCTTAGGAAAAATAGACAAATTAACACGAATGCAGACTATTTATATCGCGGTTTTGTGTCAAAAAATATGAGCCTTTTTGCGGTCGTTAAAAATATGCACTTGTTTTTTGTTGCCGTATTATTTTTGGGACTCGTTTTTAGTGGAGTAACAAAGTCTACGGTAGGTTTCTAATAAATTAGGTTTGAGTTTAATTTTTCTCGATATATCTAATATTGTTCAGGCGAAGTGACTTCGATGTAGCAGTTTGAGTCATAATAACCAAGTGTCTGTGTCACATCAGAGGAGGTTTTAGGCTTATGGATAAATTCAAAATGCTTCAGATGTTGGGAGCGGGAGATTTTCAGCATCTCAACGGATCATTAGAAGCACATTTGAAAGGAACTGAAGAAATCCTGAGAAGTTGGGGCAGTAGTGAACTACTTCAAACCGCTGGTTTATTTCATGCCGCTTACGGCACCGCGGGTTTCGATGAAAATATGGTCTCGTTAAACCAACGCCAAGAGATAGCTCGTGTTATCGGTATCGATGAAGAGGCTTTGGTTTATTTATACTGCTCTTGCGATAGAGATTATGTTTTTCCACAATTTGGCAAAGTGTCAAATGTCCAATTTAAAGACAGATTTACGGAAACTACCTTTCAACTTGAACCTAAGACAGCGAGGCTATTTTGTGAACTGACCGTCGCCAATGAGCTCGAGCTTGTATATGGCAGTGATGATTTTAAATCGAAATACGGTGCTGAGTTGTTGGAATTGTTCCAGGGTATGGATAGTTACTTAAGCGTTGAAGCTAGAAAAGCATATAAGTCATCTTTGTCGAGTTTTGCATAAGGATAATTACATGGAAGTAGTAGAAGCGAGTATTGGTTTAGCGCCATTGATGGAAAGTTATGCCAAGGAGTGCTCTGAATCGGGAATTCCCAGATACCAAGGTGTAGAAAAGGATCCAGAAGGACACCTTTCAGACATCATCAAGCGTGAAAAAGACACTACTGGATTGCCAGAAGGATATCTACTTAGTAAGACGTATTACTGTGTATCAGATAGTCAAATCTTGGGTGCGATTCGAGTCAGACAAGGTACCAATGATTATGTAGAAAACGTAATTGGGCATATTGGCTACGAAACAAGGCCTACAGCTCGAGGAAAAGGAGTGGCTCCGTTTCTATTGGCGTGGGTTCGAGACAACGCCATCACGGAGTCGGCTATAGTCACGTGCTCGGTTAATAATCCAGCCTCTCAAAAAGTCATTGAGAAGTGTGGTGGCGAATATCTTGGCAGTTACACTGACGAAACGGAAGGGATGGTTAGACGCTATCGCTTAACACGAGCTGCCTCTATGGTGGAAAACTGATTCAAGACCCTTGGTATTTGGTTTTGAGTGGCGTATTACAACTACGACACAAAGGTAATCCAGTCAGCACCACTAGACTTAACTTCGAAGCCTGCAATTCAGAGATGGATTGCAGGCTTTTTTATGCTTGGTGACCTCGCGTGGTGAATCTAAAAGTGTAGAAACTTCATTTTGTGATTTGAACTTGCCTTTGTATTTATAAATTGCTGATATTTCATAAATAATAGTGATAAAGTTCACCTTGTATGCAACAGGTGTTTCTGCATGCAAAATCGATCCAGATAGTAAAAAGGCATTCTATCCAAGGAGGTATGGATGATAATCAAAAGAGATAATCAGCAATCATTACAAGATGGGAGCTTAGGTATATATGATGTAGCTGAACTCGTTGATAGCTTGAATTACCTCTCTTTTCCTCCTTCCTGTGACCCTATTGAGGATTTTGGTGACACACACCAAGGGGTGCTGGAGCAAATGTTAAAGATGCAGGAATCTGTCAATCAACTCCATGCCAAAGGCGAGTTCGAATCAGTCGTAAATGCACAAAATGAAGAATACAAAGAATTTTCAATGAGCGTTGACGGAGTAGAGATTGGTTTCCGTTTAATCAATGGCCAGATATCTAGCCGCTGCGATGTAGAAAAATACAAAAAGCAGCTTTTTGAAATGGCAGATACCCTGAATGCCACTCTTTACGACAGTGTAGGCACCAAGGTCAAAAAGCAGAAGAAAGGTATCTTAAGTTTCTTAGGCTTATAGATGTAACCACCATTGTCGGCGCTCGTTTTAGGCGAGAAAGCGAACAGCAGTGAATTTTAACGAGGAGAATTTCTAAGTGAGAGTGGAGCCACAGCTCGGTGACCTTGATGGAATAGCAACTAATCAGCCAAATGTTATCGTTCAGCACATTGAATATGTAACTCCTGAACAACAGAGGTTAAACATGCCTTTGGCTAGCCCAGGAAGACGCTATCTATGTCAAATGATAGATCTGATCATTACGTGGGTAATATTCTTGTTAGTGTTGTCTTTGTTTAATCTTGTAGGGGCGTCTAGGGACCACACTGATTTGGTCTCAATTTCGGTGGCAGCAATTTATCTCGTCTTTTCAGATTCGTTACCACGAGGACAAAGTCTCGGAAAAGTCATTTTAGGAATGTCGGTAATCGACAAGGATTCTGGTAACTATTGCTCCATATGGCAGTCTTTCGTTCGAAATGTCATGAATCCAATCATAGGTCCTATTGACGCGATATTTATCCTATCTAGAAAGCGTCAGAGAATCGGTGATTTAACAGCTAATACGATAGTCATTAGAAGATAACTATTATCAGGAGTCTTATCGCCAATTTGGCCTTGTATTCAAATTTTCCCAATCCATTTACAAGCTTTTTACGAACCCTTGTGGTGTCACAAATTGATGATGAATTTGGTCGTAGATGGTGTAAAAAGTTGGTATCGACGCTAGCAAAATCCTAATGTAGTGGCGAATTTTGAAGTGTTTTTGTTTTGTATCAAGCATCTGAATGAACGTCTGCTAGAACATATATTACGTTTATCCTTAGTCTTGTTTTGATGCTTATGAAACGCTTCAAACTACTCATTTATCGATATAGTTATACCGCTTTAGGTCACTATCAAATAGGTTGAAACATGGATATAAAGGCAAAAATGCACAGCCAAGAGGTTTACTACTGTGATGACGTCGATCTGGTTGCCGAGCAAACACAGTGCTTAGAGGTGCTTTACGATTTTAATCACACTCGCCCGAGTGAAGGCGACAAGCGACAACAGATTATGAAGCAACTGTTCGCGGAAGTAGGGATGGATTGTTACATCGAACCGCCACTGCACGCGAACTGGGGGCGCCACACGCATCTCGGCAACAATGTATACGCGAATTTCAACCTAACGCTTGTGGATGACACAGACATATTTATAGGTGACAACGTGATGATTGCACCTAATGTAACCATTGCAGCAGGCACACATCCGATTAGCCCTGAACTGAGGCTCAAAGCTGCACAGTTCAATGTTCCAGTTCGCATCTGCAATAACGTATGGCTTGGCGCACACACGGTTGTATTACCAGGTGTAACTATTGGTGAGAATTCAGTGATTGGCGCTGGCAGTATCGTAACAAAAGATATTCCAGCTAATGTTGTCGCGGTAGGTAATCCTTGTAGAGTGCTACGAGAAATCAATGAAGATGATCGTGAGTACTACTATCAAGGTCGTCGTATTCCTGAAGAATTAAAGTAGAGCAAAGAAACAAAGATGCGGCTGGCGTTATCTCACTAAAGCCGTATTTTTGCTATAAAAATGAATCAATACATATGGCACTTGTTTGGATTTTAAGTCATGGATTAGTCCCCCACACAAGATAATAGATGGAGGCAACGTTGAAAGATTACAAAGTATACCTGTTCGACATGGATGGAACATTGGTTAACTCAGAACCGTTGAAAGGTAAGGCGCTTGCGATGGCATGCGCTGATTATGGATCGATCGTGGACCACAATATCTATAAAGATGTGATGGGCGAAAGCTGGCAGGTGGTCACAGGGCACTTCTTTCATCATGCCCAAATTTCACCGGAGTTAACGGAATTTAATCGCTACTTTCGAGCGCACTATGAAGAGTTACTTAGAGTCAGCCTTGAATTGAATTCTGGAGCAAAAGAGTACGTAGAGGCGTTGAAGAAATCAGGTAAAACCTGCGGCGTCGTGAGCTCAGCAGCTACTTGGATGGTGGAGAATATTTTGGCGTCGTTGGAGTTAGAGAATCTTTTTGATCTAGTGATTACCCAAGAACATGTTACCAAGCATAAACCAGATCCTGAAGCCTATGTTCTTGCACTTGGAAAACTTAATGCCTCGCCAGAGCAGACCGTTGTGTTTGAAGATTCAAATGCAGGTGTTCTTGCAGGCAAAGCCAGTGGCTGCGATGTTATCGCTATTGAGCATGACTTTAATGGCAAGAACGATCTTAGTGGTGCTATCGCCAATATCCAATCATACGATGAGTTACATGAACAGTTGATGGTACTGAGTTAGTTGGAATCTTGTAACGCAAGGCGTTTACCTAACGGCGAACTGGATAGCACAATGATTTACTCAAAATCAGAGCCTTAGAAAAATACCGCCTAATGTTAGGCGGTATTTTTTTGAGTTGCGATTAATTGTTGGCTGCGAGTTCAAGAGTATTAATAGTTGATTGACTTTCTACCTTTGGTTTATCCGTCACGACTTTCCAATCACCACCAAGTGACTTATAAACAGCAATCGCGGTGTTGGCCGTTTGTAGTTTGGCGGCGACTTGTCTGTCTTGCATCATCTTCTGTTGGCGCTGCGCGTCGAGCACGGCTAGGTAGTCAACAAGTCCTGCTTTGTAGAGCGACTTCGCTTTACTTACCGCTTTATCAACGGCGAGAGTTGCTTCGTCAATACGTTGCTGATTTTGCTGGCTTCTTCCATAAGCAAACAGCGTTGAATCTACCTCTACAAATGCGCTATCAACGGCATGTTGATAGTTCAATGCGGCTGATTTAAATCGTGCTTCATTCATCTCTACCAGTGCTTCACCGCGTCCACCATCGAATACATTCCAACTTACCCCAACTGATGCCGCCCAGCCAATGGAGTCGCTGCTAAACAGGTCATCAAACCTTCCAGCGGTAACGCCTGGCGTGCCGGTAAGGAAGAACTTTGGATAGCGGTTAGCGATACTTGCACCAAGCTCTTCGTTAATTGCTGCCATCTCGCGCTCGGCAATTTGAATATCTGGACGTCGCGTCAACAAATCAGATGGAAGCCCGGTAGGGATAACACCTTTAAGTCTTGGTAAGGTGAAGTAGCCTTGCAGTTGAATTTCTAGTTCGGTTAGGGAGGTGCCTAAAAGAACGGCCATTCTCTGCTTGTGGACCTGTTCAGCGATCTCAAGTTGAGGCGTGATGGACTGTGTCGCTGCGAGCATCGCTTTAGCCTGTGCCAAATCGAGCTCTGAACCATAGCCACTGCGAACAACTTTCTCGACTAAGTCTCGGGTCTGTTTTTGATCTTCGATGTTCTCTAAAGCGATTGCTTTACGTTCTTGGGCACCTCGATATTGCAGGTAATTATGAATAAGATCGGCTGTCAGCAGAGTATTTAAGCCTGATTGCAGTATCTCGGCTTGTTCGACTCGAATCGCTGCCGCTTCTGCTTGGCGGTCTATTTGTCCGAAGAGATCCGCTTCCCATGCGATGCTGGCACCAAGAAAACCACCATCATGTTGCGCCTCAAGCAGTGACATGCCCGTAGCAGACTCGACGGCATCTGATGCACCAAACACAGGGCCTAGCAGTGAGTCGTTCTCACTAAGCTGATAGTTGTAATAACCCGCACCGATGTTAACGGTCGGTACTTTGAATGACTCCACTACACTCTTGTATGAGTTAGCCATTTTGATACGCTCAGCGGCCACTTTAAGCGTGGTGTTGTCGCTTTGTAGCTGAGTAACCAGTTGGTTTAAAACTGGATCATTCAGTTGTAGCCACCAGTGTGGTTGCGTTACTTGTTGGCTATCTTCTGAATAGAGATACGTTTCAGCCATCGTAGTTTGTGGCGCTTGATAATCTGGACCGACTGCACAACCAGCCAACAACAAAGAGAGCGCGACTGGTGCTAGATTCCATGGTTTTTGTGAAATGAAAGACATCATGGCGCTCCTTATTGCTTAGCTTCAGAAAGAGATGCGTTTTCTTGTGAGAAAGAGCAAGTCTCTTGAGTTCGATAAAAGATCTTGTACAGCGCTGGCATTACAAACAGTGACAGTACAGTTGCCGCAGCTAGCCCACCAATGATCGTCGCCGCCATCTGGTCAAACAGTAAGTCTGTAAGTAGCGGAATCATGCCGAGTGCGGTAGTTAATGCACCCATAGAAATTGCCATAGTGCGATTTACGGTTGCTTCTTTAATGGAATCCGATAGCGAACGACCGTTACTGCGCTCTAGCTCAATTTGGTCCATAAGTACGATGCCATTTTTGATGATCATACCGGTTAGAGTGACCGCACCAATCAATGCCATGAAACCAAAGGGCTTATCCAGTAGCAGTAAGCTAAAGGTTGCACCTGTTGCCGCCAAGGGAAGGGTGGTTAGAATAATCACCGGTTGTTTGAAACCGTTAAACATGGCCACCAAGATGATCACCATCAGCAACATCGCTTTTGGAAGCTGTTTTAGAATGTCGCTAACCGCTTTGTGTTCATCGTAGTATTCGCCACCCCACTCAAGCTGGTAACCTACTGGCAATTCAATGGCTTCAATTTGTGCTTTAACGTCATTTCTCACTGCCGCTGGCGTTGTGTATCGGCCAACACCTGCTTGCGCTGTAATAGTTTTAACGCGGTCTCTACGCCAGATCATGGTCTCTTCACTGGTCATCTCAAAACCATCAATCACCTGACCAAGTGGCACGCTGTGTAGGCCGAGTAGGGAATTGACGGGTAAAGTTTCAAGCGACTCTAGTGAGCGCTCGACGCCACGAACTTGGATTGTCACCAACTCATCATTGAGATTCATACGGCCAATCGGCATACCCTCTGAAGCACGCTTAAGGGCGAACGCAATGTCTGCGCGGTTGATACCTGCTTGACGGCTTTTTTCTTGATTGATGATAGGCTGTAGCACCTTGCTCTGTTGTCGCCAATCATCACGTACATACTTGGTATCTGGATGAGCTTCCAATATCACTTTAGCTTGGTTTGACAGCTCGTGTAGTACTGCGATATCAGGTCCAGAAAAACGCGCCTCGACGCTAAACTTGTCTGATGTTGCTAGCTTCAAACCGCGAAATCTTGGGTCTGCCTCTGGGAAGGTTTGAGCTAGCCATTTGTCGCCACGAGCGATGAGTGAACTTAGCGACTCGTAGTCTGTTGCGTTTATCAGAATCTGGCCGTAAGCCGGATCAAACGGTTCTGGTTCAATCGTTACTGAGAATCGAGGAGCACCAGCGCCGACATAGGTAGAGAGATCGACGACTTCTGGTTGCTCTAGTAACCAAGACTCGACTTTCTTCATATCGTCTGAAGTCTGCTCAACCTTCGCGCCATTCGGTAGCCAGTAGTCTAGGAACAGAATAGGGCGATCGGCTTGTGGGATGAAGTTGATAGCGATTTGAGGAATTGCTAGTGCAGTCACTGCGATCAATGGCAGTAATGCACTGAGAGCCTTGAATGGATTATCTACCGTCCAGTTGACGCTCTTGCGATACAAGCTCTCTTTGGTTTGCTCTTTTTGTCGGCTCGGCTTAATGAACATCCAACACATAAGAGCAGTGAAAGTCATAGCTACAAACCAAGATAATAGCAAAGACGATGCAATGATAAGGAACACCGAGCCCGCAAACTCAGCCGCATCCGTCTTTGAGAAAATAACGGGGCTAGCACCTATAATTGCGATGACTGTCGCACCAAGAAGTGGCGTGGCCGTCTCTTTAACTGAATCAATTGCCGCTTTCGTTCTATCAATGCCACGGTTGATTTTGACAATCATCATATCCGTAATAACGATTGCGTTATCAACCAGCATACCCAAGGCAAGAATGAAGGTACCGAGTGACACACGATGTAGATCGATACCCGCCAAGTTCATATAGATAAGAGTCAGCAAAATAGTAAGCAACAAACTAGAACCGACGATAATCGCACTCTTGATGCCCATGAAGATAGATAAGACGATAAATACAATCGCAACACTCTCTAATAGGTTGTTTACGAAGTTGTCGATCGATTTTTGAACCTCGTCAGGTTGGTTTGCTACCGTCGCTATTTCTACACCGAGAGGGAGTGAACTTTGGAAGTCAGACACGATTCTATTAATGTCACCGCCTAGCGATACAACGTTCACACCGGAAACAGGGCTCATCGCTAGCGTGACCGCTGGTACGCCGTTGTAGCGGTTTTCCGTCATTGCAGGTTCTTGATAACCCATAGTGATATCAGCAATGTCACCAAGGCGAATAAGGCCAGTACCTAACTCACTGATTCCGCCTTTTAGCATCAGGCTCTTGATGTCGTCTATGGAGCCAAATTCACTGGATTGTTCGATGCGGATTCTCTCATTAGAGGTCGCAAATCGTCCCGCATCGAAAGTGGTGTTTTGGGTATTAAGTTGATTCCATACTTGAGAAATTGACAAGCCATATTGCGCTAGACGCTCATCAGGAATATCAATGTACACAACGCGTGGTTGCACGCCATGAAGCTCGACTTTTTTAATTCCGTCGACGGTCTTAATGCGACGCTGTAGCTCTTCTGCGTATTGGCGTAGCTCGTTTGGTGTCGCATCTTGGCTGTAGATGGAAAACAGCATTCCGTAGACTTCAGAGAACTCATCTTGAACCACACTGATTTGTGCGGTTGAAGGGAGTAGAAGCTTCATGTCAGATACTTTACGTCTAAGTAGATCCCACTCCTGTGGGAGCGCTTCTGAGTTCAATGACTCTTTAAGATCGACAAACACCATCGACATTCCCGGACGTGAAAGCGAACGCAGTCGATTAAGCGTAGCCATTTCTTGCAGTTTAGTTTCAACGGTATCAGTGACTTGTTGCTCTACCTCTTCTGCTGAAGCGCCAGGGTACAGGGTAACAACAACCGCTGTTTTAACAGTAAAACTTGGGTCTTCAAGTTTACCGAGATCAAAATAAGAGTAGAGACCAGAGATCACACTGAGCGCAGTGAAAAAAAGCACAAAGGTGCGTTGTTTTATGGCGAAATCCGCTAAATTCATCACAGTTACCTACAGCTCTTTAACTTGGATTGATGGGAAGTGCTGACCTTCTTGAATGTATTGTGCACCACTCACCACCACGTAATCGCCTGCATTGAGTTGAGACTGAACACAAGCGTTCTGGTGGTTAAAAGAAACAACCGAAACAGGAACCGCGTGTGCAGTTTGATCCTTAATCGTGAATACGAGATCTTGTTGCAGTGGCTTTACAATCGCGGAGTAAGGTACACACAGAGTTGGTTGCGTAATGCCTAGGTCGGTAGTTAGTGTTACAGCTTTTCCTGGTAACAACTCTTGATTCAGTCCATCTAGTTGGTAGGTCACCGTGTAGGTCTGTTTGATAGGGTCAGGTAGCGTTGAAATCTCAGTGACTTGTCCTGCGACGGAGCGCGCTTCTCCATACCAAGAGATCGCAGCAGGTTGCTTGGGCTTGAACTGGTGAATCAGGTTCTCGGGTACATCGACTTCGACCTCTAACAAGTCAGGCTTATGCAGGGTAAATACTGAAATGCCCGGAAGAACTTGTTCATACTGATCAAAGTTAGACGTTGCGACCACGCCCGAGAATGGCGCGCGTAGTTGAGTGTATCGTAATGTATCTTTAGCACGGCGGATGTTTTGTTCAACCACTTTGACTGCTGCTTCGCTGCGTTCATAGCCACTGATTGCGCGATCGAGATTCACGTTAGCAATTGCGTCGTCAGCAATCGCTTGTTTTACGCGTGCCAGTTCGGCTTTCGCTAGTTTGTGAGCTGATTTAGCTTCTAATGCACGAGCTTGTAGCTCTTCGAGTGCCACTTGATAGTCATGCGGGTCAAGAGATGCGAGCGGTTGTCCTTTTTCGACATAGTCACCGGTTTTAACCAGTATTTTCTGAATGGTACCTGGGACACGAAACGCGACAGCGGCACTTTCTGCAGATTGTAGGGTACCCGTAAAGCGCTTAGCTGCCTGTTCGTTTGCAGTTTTCACTTTGATGACTTGTATTGGTCGTGGCTCTTTAGTTGGAGCTAAGGCCTGTGAATCATTGCAGCCGATTAAAGGTATTAAACATGCTGCGATGATGGAATGACGAAAAATAGTGTTCATGGATTGCTCCTATTAATATATAGGGCAATTCTATCTTTCTAATTTCGTTAGATAATCTGGGTTCAGTGTGAAACACTGTCACGCTAAATGAGACAATGCCTAGAGTTTAGGCAGTTCTTGTAATAGAAAGTCGACCAAAAGTTGAGAGGCGTGACTGAGCGCTTTCCGTTGTGGGTAGAGCAACCAAGCTTCTTCTTTTTGTAGTGTGTCGTTTGGAAATAGGTTTACTAGCGTCCCGTCTTTTATCTCTTGGCGTACTAGCAGTTCAGGTAAGAGCGCGATGCCACGATGACGAATCGCGCCTCCTTTCACAAACCCGATGCTATCACTAACGATTGAAGGTTCGACGGTTACATTAATGTTGGCGATGTCCCACTGTTGATCAATATCGCCAGTTGGCCAGCGGAAACAGACAAATGGATAATTGGATAGCTCTTGGACGGAAACGGGTTGACCTTCTTTAGCAATGAAGTCTGGGCTAGCAACAAACACTCTTTGTAGATCCATTAGCTTACGAGCCACAATATTTGCGTCGCTCAAGCGCCCTCCATGCATTGCAATGTCCAAACCTTGGCGATGCATATCGACAAAGCCGTTGTTGATGCTACGAATGTCGAGTTCCACTTCAGGGTACATGTCCTGAAAGCGAAATAGTGTTGATTGTAAGATGTCACTGGTTTCCGCCAACAAGCCTATCTTAATTTTACCGTGAGGCAGTTCTGAAAGGTTTGATGCCACATGATTGGCTTTCTCTAGTGCACCGAGCGCAATCAGCAATTCTTTGTAATAGAGCTCGCCAGATTGAGTAAGCGATAAACTGCGTGTGGTTCTTATGAAAAGTTGAATACCGAGAGATACTTCGAGGTCGCTGATTCGTCGGCTCACATTGCCTCTGGGGAGGTCTAACGCATTCGCTGCAGCAGTAAAGCTGCCGAGTTCAACAACAGTGGTAAACAGTTTTAGGTCTTCAATTTTCATTTGCAAAACGTGGGTAGTCTAAGTCGCTGATTAGGGTACACCGTTTATGTTTTGAGTTTTGTGAATAAAGTTCATAAATGTAGAAAGCCCAACGCAATGACACGTTGGGTTTTGACCTTTAATTTATGAGTTGTGAGTTCATCAAATCTTTTTGTTAACGACCACGACCATCCACCATAACAATGATGGTTTTACTGATAATGGATAGGTCGGCAATGATCCATGATTTCATAGAGCATAAGCTGAGTGCGTAGCTATGGTCGAAACCGACTTTACGTCTTACGTCTTCAATACAAGTGTCATAACCTTGGTTAACTTGAGCTAAGCCGGTGATCCCTGGCATCACGCCATAAGTGCGGTCTGCAAAGTATGGAATCTCAGTTTCAAGTTTGTTGTAGAAGGTAGGGCGCTCTGGGCGAGGGCCTATCAACGACATATCGCCTTTAATAACATTGAACAGCTGTGGCAGTTCATCAAGGCGGGTCTTTCTCAAAAAGCGACCGACAGGAGTAATACGAGGGTCATTCTTCGTTGCCCAAACGGCACCAGATCGTTGTTCAGCATCTTCGTACATACTGCGGAACTTAAGGATTTCAAAAATCTCCATCTTCTCTGGTGTCGATTTTCCTACACGTAGTTGGCGGTAGAATACGGGGCCTTTAGACGTCATCACAATCGCAAGAGCAATGATTGGGAAAACCGGAGAGAATAAGATAATCGCGAACATGGACGCAAAGAAGTCGAAGCTACGTTTAGCGCGAGAAATCTTGTTTTGATATAGAGTTTTCTGATGGTCTTGAGTAAACATAGTTGATCCTTAACGATTGGCTCGTGTCCAAGGGGTACTCTCTAATCCAATTAGGTAACGGATACCGCCTACAAAGTTGGCGTAGTGTCCTACCACAAGATAAGAAATTAACGAAAGAGGTTTGATACTCAGTTTCTTTGGTAATAAATACCCAACGATGCCGAGCGTATAAACAGCAATTTGAGCCCAGAATAAAAAGTTAAATAAAAAGTAATCACGTAGGAAGAATGAGCACACTAAGCTAACAATCATTAGGTACGGGGTAAGCAGTCTTAGCCCTTTACCTGAGAAGAAAGCAAACGCTATCCCTTTGAATTTTGGGCTGAACAAACTAAACAGCTCGATGGCTTGCTGCATGTTTCCCGCCGAGATTCGTAACCTTCTTTTGAAATCTGCTTTGGTATTGGTCTCTTCGAGCTCTAATGCCACCATGCGTGTTTCATATTCGGCAACATAACCCTGCTTGACTATTTGCATTGGCAGAATGAAGTCATCATTAATGGTGTTGCTAGGCAGTGGAGTAAATAGGCTTGTTCTAAATAAGTAGAAGGCACCGTGTGAACCTAAACTTGAGCCGAATGATGCTTCACGCTCTTTAACGGCTGTTTGGTACTTCCAATAAACATTTTCCCCCTGATTACCTGTTGGACAAAGTTGATAAGTCGCATTGACGACACCGACTTCTGGGTTCTTAAAATGTTCGCCCGCAATCAGTAACGCGTCTAATGAAATTAAAGCTGAGACGTCACTCATCGCGGTAATATCGCTGTCAACGTGTCGCATCTCGTCGTTAACAGTCGCAACTTTGCCACGATTAGTCTTGTGATCATGAATCTCAACATAGATATCAGAACAAATCGCTTCCTGAATTACCATTTGTGCATTTTCGACAGTTTTATCAGTACAGCCGTCACACGCAACAACCACTTTGAGTTTGTTCTTTGGATAGTCTAGAGAAGCTAGATTGCGAATCTTTTCTGCAATCCACGCTTCCTCATTATAAGCGGGGACTAAGATAGTGATGGTTGGTAGCGTACAGTCCTGCGCGTTTGCTTTATAAGCACGTTGGCTTTCGCTTACCGGCGTTTTGGGGTGTCGTTTAGCATACCAACGAAGCAGAATCGGATAACCTGCGTGGTGATATACAATAAGCATCCCGGCCACCAAGCATAATGTTGCGAGTACTATATCCATCATACGTAGCGCTCCTCTGACAACTTGTTGTAAGAGTCGACCATGTCGCTGATGTTGAAATGCTCAAGCACATAGCGGCGAGGGTTAGAAAAGTTCTCTAAAGAGTCGTTTTGTGAGGTCTTGAATAGCGAGTAAGCCAAATGAGGAACGTTATCTGCTTTTACTAAATGGCCAGTTACAGGGCAGAGCGTCTCTTTTACCGCTCCTACATCCATGGCAACCGTTGGAATATTGCAAGCTTGGGCTTCTAGAGCAGAGAGTGGCAATCCCTCTGAACGTGATGGAAGGCAAAATACATCCAGTGAATTGTAGAAAGAGACCATGTCTTCTACCAAACCAAGGAACATTACACGGTCTGACACTTTTAACTTTTTAGCGAGCTGTTCAAGAGCTTCTCTTTGTGAGCCGTCACCTGCAATCGCGATTTTAATACGCTTTGGAATCAGAGGCAGCGCCTTGATGAGTTGGTCTTGTCCTTTCACCTCTTCTAATCGGCCTGCACAGCCAACAATGAAGTCGTCTTCGCCAAGGTTAAACAGACGACGAGCTGCTACTTTGGAATTCGGGCGGAATTTTTCACAATCAATGCCGTTACGTATTGTTGTGATGTTTTTGTAGGAAAAGACTGAGCACAGTTGGTTATAAACTTTGGCTGCATCCGCGACTAGCATAGGTTTCGCGAATTGAAGAGCGATTGCTTGTAAACGTCTTCTCTTAGCATTTTTAAGGTGCCAAGCATCGTGCTCTGTATGGATTCGATAAGGAACACTACAAAGACGAGCTGCATAACCCGCATAAAGAAGAGGGCCGATATGGTGGGTGTGAACCACATCTGGCTTGATGCTGCTAAATGCCTTAATGAGAGAAAGCAGAACGTTAAATTGCACGCCTGGTTTCTTGTCTAGAAACACAATTTGAGAGCGGTACTGTTCTAGCTTTGGCCAGTTGTTAATTGAGGAGTCACGTTGTCCCTCTAAGCTCACGATCAATACTTGATCCTTTGGGTCTGCTAGACGAAGCAGATCGAGCGTTAATGTTTCCAGCCCACCGGGTGCGAGGTGCTGAACGACATGAATGATTTTCTTTCCTTGTGCTTTCATGTGGTACTCCGCTGTAATTATTGTTAGTAAGTGGGTAAACGGGGTTGCGAGATTTCCTATTATTCTCAGCTTTTATTTTGTGTTGCTATATACCTAGCAGGTCGCGTGCCAAGAAAATTATTAAATAAATACAATTATTTAAGTGTTATTGATTGGTTTTTGGCTCTTATTCTCAAATTGAAAATCAAAACGCTTATTGAGAAATGGCTTGGTGAGAAACTGATTGTTGAAAATTGAATAGAGATAGAAAGGAACAAAAAACCACCAGCTGAAGCTGGTGGTTTGGTTTAATTATTTATCAAGGAAGCTAGTTCATTTTAGGGATGACTGTAATCACAGGGATACCCAACACTTGTTCAACTTGAGCGCTTCCTTTCACTGATGAATCGAACAACTCGAATAGTATGGCTAAACCTATCCCGAACCCAATTCCTGCAATCAAACCCGCAATGACAAAGATGAACGAAGGCATGTTAGATGGGATACTCGGCGTATAGGGTAGATCTATGATTTTGACTCGTTTGTTTTGTTCAAAGACACCCAAAGAGCCGGTTAGCTGTGCCATTTCATAACGTTCAACTAGCTCATCATAGAGTTGGCGTTTGATCTGAACGTCACGTTGTAAGCGATACATCTCCTTCGCATTTTGGCCAAAATTGTTGGCCTTGTTTTCTAGCTCAAAGATCATTGTTTTTAAGCTCTTAGTCTCTTCTTTTAATGATTCAAAACGCGCCCGAACCAGTTGCAAGCTGTGTAACTGTGTCACCAACAAAGGCTGTAGTTCTGAGACGTCGTTAAAGGTGTTACTACTGGCAATATCCCAAAGCTGGTCACTGTTCATGTTAGGTTGCTTCATTTCAAGCAAGGTTTTACGTTCGCTCTCTAGTCTGTCTAGCTCACGTAACTTTGCTTGTACGGCACTGTGCTTGTTGGTGTACTTAGCTTGAAGTAAGGTAAGTTCACTACGAATATCGATAATTTGGTCTTCAATTTTACCAATCACAGGGTTAGTGCGTGAGAGTTGCTGGTCCATGGAACCTAGGCTTTTCTTAACACCAGCCATTTCCGCCTCCTTCTCAGATAGGCTCTGTTTGAGAGCCGCTAATCGGTTGAGGCTTTGGCTCTGAATCTCTGGAGTCGATTCGATATTATCGTTACGATAAAGCGCTAGTGCTTGCTCTGCATCGTCGAGTGCT
Source organism: Vibrio fortis (assembly GCF_000695685.1). Classification (GTDB taxonomy): domain Bacteria; phylum Pseudomonadota; class Gammaproteobacteria; order Enterobacterales; family Vibrionaceae; genus Vibrio; species Vibrio fortis_A. The sequence continues at coordinate 310,578 of NZ_JFFR01000002.1, forward strand.
TCACGACGTTTTTCAATATGAATAGCGAGAAAGTTACTCGAGTCTTCAATTGAGGAACGTTCAGGAGCAAGTAATTGAGCGATAAAATGCTCACTGACAGATTTGAGAGTTTCTTCCATTCTGTCAGGGGTATTGCTAGTTAGGCTGATTTTAAGAAAGTCTTTGCCTAACTGGGTAACCATTAGTCGTTGCGATAAATCATTAATGATCTGTTCTTGCTCGATACTCGACATGTTTGAGTCTATTAGCTCAAGATCTTCTGCCACTGAATAAAGAACATGACGACTATGCAGCAATGTTTTTAGAGCGTTGATACGATCTTTGAGCATGGTTGATACTGCGATGTCTTCTAGAAACGGGTTCATCTTAGCGGTTTCTTGAATCAGCATACTGGTGTGCGAGTCGTATTTTTTAGGTGTCAGATTTGCGACCAATAAACCCACAATCGGTAGTATCAGCATCGGAATGACAATCACATAGCGTTGTCGCCATGCGCCATAAAGTATCTGTAGTAATCGGGTTTTTAGATTATTCATAACGACTCCAAAATAGAGTTAACAATCTCACCGCGAGTTTCCCAACTGTCTTTTTCTACGACCGTTGGAGAAACAGAGCAGGATTGGCGAGCATGAGTCAAGGCTTGCGATGCCTGTTCAGCGTTATTCACGGTAGTCACATACTCTTGATAAGGCTTGAGTGCAGGAAAAGGGGTAGTCACAATCGGAGTTCCAGCTGCGAGATACTCCATGAGTTTTAATGGGCTGCAAGCTCTTATCTGTTCGTTGTCGACAAATGGTAACCAACTAACATCCCAGTGTTGTGAATAACTCGGCAACTGATGATGCGCTCTTGGGCCGAGATAAAACACGTTACTGAGTGCGGGCAGAGCAAGCTGCTCTAGCTCGTTAGGTCCAATGAAAACGAAGTCCCAGTCCGGACGTGCTAACGCCGTTTTCTCGATCAAATCGTAATCAAGCCATTGAGATAAACTGCCGTAAAAACCTGCGATTGGACGATGATGGCTCGGTAAATCTGTTGCGCGTTTCGCTGGATTAGAAAACAGAGCGAAATCGACACCGTGTGGTAATAAGTGGGTTTTTTCAGAAGGGAATTTATCCATTAGCTTCTGACTAGCTGCAAATATCACGTCGGCTTTTTCTATTAGAGCCTGTTCATGTCGAGCGACGCAGTTGTGATCAACGCCGGCGAGCGCCGAGAAGTCATCTCCGCAGTAATAGACGACATGGGCTTCTCCCAAATGACCGCACAAGTCAGCAGCAGTTGGTAGGGAAGTCCAAAGTACTGGTTTTTTCATTCCCAACTTCTTAATAGCAGGCTTTAGCTGAGCTAACATTAGCTCCTTAGCAAGCTTTCTAGCGACGAAAGAACGTGGCGCCGGTAAGGTCTTAAGATTAACCACAGTAATGTTGTCGAATGCTTGCTCGGGTAACATGTTTTGAGTTTGTGCGTTACTTCTTCCTACCAGTTTGTTAAGTGCGCGAGTAGTGTCTTTTAGGTTTAACTTTGGTTGTCTTAAACCTATCGAATTTACCCAAAGCACTTTATGTTGCTTCGCTAAGTGACGTACTAAGTGCTGCGTCGATGACGGTAATCCACCGAAGTCTTCCCCGAAAACAATCAAATCACGCATGACGGCCTCCGTTGTGTTCTTCAATATCGAACACAGTTGGCCCGCTTGGAATACTGCCAACGATGCGTGCTGGGTTGCCCGCAACAATTGAAAGTGGCGGAACGGATTTGGTCACCACACTTCCCGCAGCAACCACACTGCCTTCGCCGATGGTTACTCCACCTTTTACAGTGACATTGGTGCCCAGCCATACGTCTCGTTCAAGAATGATATCGCCAATCTGTTCCGGATCGTCGCCTTCACCTAGAGCACGACGCCTTGCATCAAGAGGGTGACCAGAATAACCAAACAGGAATGCGCCACTTGCGATACGCACATTGTCAGAAAGAACAACGCGGCGTCCAACCGCAATAGTCGATTGCCAACCGACATCAACGTTATCGCCAATTTCTAAGGAAGGTTGGCTACCATCAGCAGTCGGTTGGCTACAACCTGAAAATGTCGTGTGGCCTGAAATACGACACTCGTTACCTACGTTAATAGTGAGAGGGCCACTTACAAACGGTAAACCGCCATAAAGGTATAGATGTTTACCACAGCGATTTAGACGTCCTTTAAAAGCGGGTGTCCAATAGAAGAAGCGAGTAATGCCTGAAATGACACCAGAGACACTGCTGTGAAAGTGGTACAGGCACTTACTGGCAAATTTAGGCACTGGTAGCTCAGCATTGCGTATGTCTTTCAAAATGAAAAACAGATTACGAATATGAGAATTAGGATGAAACTTCAACCAAGTCTTAAATTGATGAACTGATACTGACGTCATTTTGAAATCTCCATTTCTTTTTTTAATGGAGTACTTTCATTATACGTGCCATTTAAATAATCTCTAATTTTCAGTAACTTAAAATTATTGATTATTTAATTTCTCATTTTGATATTCAGTTTGGGATATATGAGAAACACAAACCGTCAATGCAGAAAGGATATAAATAGGCCAATTGAAGCCTTGAGTTAGGAACGTACCAGACACAATTGTCCCAATAAGGCCGGCATAAACGGCGAACGCCGAAGAGTAGAGGATTGGGTTGACTGAATTACCATTGTCTTTGATTTGTTTTAGGGTTTTGCGCGCGGTGATGAGCAAAGAGCCAATCAAAATGATAAATACGATTAAACCAAGGAAGCCCGTTTCGGCCAGTACCCCAAACCAAGTACTGTGTACAGCATGGTTGAGGCCATCCCAGTGTGGGCTGTAGAAAAAGTAGTTCGAGTAAAAGTTGTTTAATCCGACCCCTGTTAGTGGATTATCGAGCGCCATTTTAAACGCTGCTTCCCAAGCGTAAAGCCGCCCCATAGCAGACGCATCGATACCAGCTTCTGCCGCACCGCCGGACGCTCGATCGGATATGCCAGCAGCGAAGTAGAGTCCAGCCGCTGCGATAGTGCCTAAGGTAATTAATGTGACCTTAGAGCGAATGATGCTCAAAGCGAAAATTCCGAGAACGGCAATAGAACCCAAAAGGCCACCACGGCTTTGTGTTGCGATAACTGCATAAAGAAGGATGATGCATGCAGCTGCTCCGATGAAACGGTGCTTTTTGGGGATGCCTTTCGTCGTTGCTTGGCTGATCGCAAAGGCCATAGGGAACATGAGAACCAGAGCGAGATCATTTGGGTCACCGAGCATTGAGCCAATGTCTCGGCCAATGGTGACACGAGTACCTTCAACAAGGCCAATTCCATTGATGGAGTTAGAGATGGCGATGATGCCAATTAAACAACCTGAAAAGATAATAATAGTTGATGTCTTAGCGAGTTTATCCATGCTGTTTACCAGCCAAACAATCGCGAGTGTCATCACCATGATCTTCCAGTAAATCCCTTTAAACTCTTGGATGGCAACTCCTCGGTTCGACGCAAAGACGATCCCAATCGTAACAAGTCCCCAAAAAAGTGCTAACCATGATAGTGAGCGGTGCCAGTAGGTCTTAAGTTCCTTGCTAATCAGCGTGTGCCACATTAAGGCAGATAGAGCACCGAGCGAGAGTAGTAAAGGTAATTTAAACGCGTAAAGCTGAGGAATGGCTTCATGGATGCGGAAAAATGAGAATACGACGAACAAAATCACCAACCAATAGGTTTTGCTGATAACAAACAGGGCACCTAATGGGATGAAGGCTAAGCAAATCGCTACGATTGGATGTGGGACTATATACCAAACGCCACCCATCAATAGACACAGCATAGATACTGTGACAATTGAAGGTAACTTGTGGGTAGCGTTAGTCATAATGAAAATCCTATGTGCTGATATAATGATCTAGCAAGGCTTGTGCCCAGCTAAAATTCCTAATTTGCCAATAAGCTTCTGTCCCAACACTTGAACGTTGTGCCTTACTGCTTCAATTCGATAAGCAGGCAGGCAACATATCACTGGAGCAATGACTGCCATCGCTAGGCAGAACCAGACATTTTGTATAGAGAGTACTAACAACAGACACAGTACTAGCACGTTAAACTCAAAGAGGAACAGTCCAAGCGAATAAGGTAGATGAGTCAGCCTTTGACTGTAGATAAACACAATGACAGCTTTAAATGCTTGAGCGATACATAAAGCGCCTATTATTCCCCAGACACCAAAGCCACTTAGTAACCACATCATGCTAAGACCAATGAGAGTTGCGCTTACCGAAATCCATAGCTGTAATCTGGTGGCTTTTCGATGAAGAATGCCGATATTGAGCAGTTCCGCGACCTCCTTGAACCAAGAAAACAGCAACGTTCCCAATACAAGTTGAGCCGACAATAGATAGGTTTCTGGCAGTGCTAACAAGATGAAAGCTTTAGCTGCGAATGCGACGCCTACAGTGAGTAGAGTGATGTAGATAATTCCAAGCTGGGTAACCTCAACGGTTTTACGGCGACCTTGATTCGCCAGCGTATTGAAACGTTTTGGCATCCACCACATTCCAAAAGGCTGAACCAATATACACATGGCAAACGAGAATTTAATTGCAATCGCATATTGTCCAAGGGTATCTAGGTTGGTGGAGTAGGCGACGAAGAATCTTTCTGCACCGTTTAAACCAAAACCGATTAAGCCAGTTAGCATCAGTGGCCAACCGTAACGAAGATAATCTCGAAATGCTGAGATGTTGGTAAATGTGAGCTTAAAGCGATTGATAATAAGCAGTGCAGTGATTTGGAAAAGGTAAGTGACTACGCCGCACATTAAAATTTTCTCAACACTCGGGCTAGAAAATAGCACACCAAGAATTAAGCTGATTTGTAGTAGTGTTGAAGTGACACTGATTGCTAGAAACGTAAAAGCTTTGTCCTGCATTCTCAGCCACGCGGTAGATAAACCGATAACGCCTTCAAGAGAAGCACAAACTAGGATGAGATTGAGCTCAGTGCGGCTTGCAAAGGCAAATTGGTCGCCAAAGCCACTATTGATATAGCCAAAAAGGACAGCAGCCAGAATCAGAGAAACAACACAGGTGAGGGAGAAGATTTCACTCACTTTCAAAAAACGTTTTTTAAAATCACTCTCTTCTCCAACAAAACGGTAGAGTGCTTCATGCAGAGCAAATGTCACAACAATCCCCGTTACCGCACCGATAGAGGCTAACAGGTCTAAGCGACCAATTTGCGAAGGGGCAAGATAGTTGGCGATAATCGGCAACATAATCAGAGCCGTGCCTTTGCTTATGACCAGTCCGATGCCGTAGGTCAGCATGTTCATTAGCGGCGATGGCTGACGTAAAGACTTAATCATGAGACGTCTCCAACGAAGTCATTGCTGGTTTGCTCTCAGCCTCTCCGCGCATAGCAATACAAATTGAAGCGTAACAATGCTCCGCTCGATACTGTTTCGCTATATCTAAACTTGCTTGTGATAAACGTTGACGAAGCTGAGGTTCGTCAATCAACGTTTGGACAGCTTCATACAATGATTGTGGATCTTGTGGGGCGAACTTTAGGCAATTGACATTATCTTCAAGGACTCGATCCCAATAAGCGCCATCGCTTGGAATAACGACGCACAGCCCAGCGGCTAGGCTCTCCAAAACAGACAAGCCAAACGGCTCGTTGGTACTGGTAGAGATAAAAATACCTGAACTTGCGCGGATTTGGTCAAGATTGTTAGGTGCATGGAACAGCTTAGTGTACGTACTTTCTGTCGGTAAACTGCTCACACCTAAATGTGTATTTTGCGGTGTGATATAGCAGATATTGGTATTCCATGGCGTTGCCTGATTAGCGATGTACATTGCTTCATTGAGTGTCTCTAATCCTTTCCATTTAAGTAGAGAAGCTGCCCAAAAAACGTCACTTGATGTTCCTGTGCTTTGAGTTGGCCAATTCGCTTGAGTCAAACCATTAGTAAAAGATTCAAATCTAGCGCTCTCAAGAACAGCACGAGTCATGATCTCATTTTGTTCAGAGTCATGAGTCTTAGAAAAGTAGCAGCTAAGAGCAGCGCGTATTGAATCGATGCTTGAAGATAGATAAAAGACCGAATCAGCGCGAGTAAAGCAATGACCGATTGAACGCGAAAGCCCAACAGGACCGTGAACCAACTGTATGATTGGCATTCTCCAAACCCATTTCACGATGTAGAGCGCCATATCGATCCCTGGGTTTGAGGCACCAACGGTATAATTAATACGTGGTAGGCGAATAAATGTGACCATCAGGATCAAGGCTAGTACTAACTGAGCAACCCAGTAGCGAAGCCCTTGAGGTACCGTGAGAAAACCCCAGTTGGGTAGAGTGATAATTCTCGCGTTGAGCTTGCTTACTGCGGCTCCCCAAGATTTAGGATCAGCGGTAACAATTGTAAAACTAACATTGTCATCAGCTTGCTCTTCGATTGTCTCGAGAGTGGTTACCAACATTTCGAGGGTAGCTATTTTAGAGCCGCCTGCAAAAGGAATTGGATCGTAAATTAAGCCGTGTGTTGCTTTGTCGTTGGCGTTTCGGGTCTTAGTATTCATCGTATGTCTCCAACCTGTTAACGTTAATGAAATGCCCAGCGGACAAGCGGCTTTAAGCCATTGAGTAGGGAAGACGAGTCATTTTTGCGGATAACTTTGCTGTATAGGCGTTCAAATTGTTGTGTGTTAGCTTCCACGGTGAGTTTGGAATGCGATAAATGATATAGCTGAGTCGATAGGTCAGTTCGTAAAGCCGCGTCTGACATTAATCGAGTCATTTGGAGACTCATTTCGTCAATCGGATTGCTTGGGTCGAATAAGAGGCCAGTGCGATTGTGACGGATGAATTCCGGAATACCGCCAACCCTTGGTGCGATAACAGGAAGCTTAGCTAATCCAGCTTCCGCGAGTACTAATCCAAAGGCTTCGTAACGAGCACCGCTAATGAACGCATCGACGTTGCTGCAAAGCCAATCTGCAACGTCTTCTCTTTCGCCAACAAAATGGACTTTACAAGTTAAGCCTAAATCGTTCACGAGCGCGATCAGGTTGTCTCTATCTTCACCATCACCAATCACAACAAGGTGTGCATCTTTCTCGCCCTGAATTCGATTCAGCGATTGGATAATCAAATCGACGCCTTTTCTAACAATCAGAGAGCCAACGGTAATAAACACAAAGCTTGATTGTGGGATGTTGAGCTCCGCGCGCACGCCTCTATTTGTGGTTCGATGTTGGACAACGCCATTGTGAATGACACACAGCTGATCTTGTGGGTAGCCATCATCAAGAAGGCCTTTACTAATATCGTGACTTACACAGGCGATGTTTGGAGAAAGGTGTAAACCTAAAGTAAAGCGATCTCTCAGTTGATAGTCACTGTGAAGTTGAGTTACGACAGGGATGCCACATAACTTGGCGGCGATACACATCCATTGGCACGGAGCGCCACTATTGATGTGAACAATGTCGATATCGTGTTGCTTGATAAGAGAGATAGCTTGCTTTAACTGCACGCCCCACTGGTAAAGGTTGAACCTTGGTGCGCTCCAGCCTAGAAGCAGTTTAAAGGGGGTGTAAACGGTTGGGATGGACTGCTTCTTGAAGTGATCTGCCAACGGTTGGCAATTGCTCCAAACGACGGGTCGAAACTTGGCCTTATTCAAGCTCGCAATCAAATTGATTAAACATGCTTCGCTTCCACGAATCCAGTTATCACCGTAATGTACAAAGAGTATGTTCTTGTAATTGTTCATTGCTAAGCCTCACTCTCTACCAATTTAAAGACGTTGTCCCTATGCGGGATAAATTGTTTGTATAGAGTGAACATAGCAAGCGGAGTGCCAGTATGATTTTTGCTTTAACTGGTTGATTTTTAATGACTGGTTATTGGGTTGATCAAGCAAGTGTCAATTTGAGAATCAGATTGATGAGTTATTTCTGGATAAGAAAGTCGTATCCTATTTTGAGAAAGTGTGCTGTCTAGTCGAGAGTGAGAATCTCATTTTGAGAATTAGAGTCCGTAGCACTCTAGTAGTTGCGGGATGACAGCTTGCGGTGAGTATGTCTTGTTAATGGTTTCGATTGCTTGTTGGCTGAGCGTTGATCTTTCATTTTGAGAGAGAGATAACCAGTTATTTACGCATGCTTCGAGTTCTTTTGGGTCATTCGCCAGATAGCCATTCTTCGTGTGACTTATGAGTTGAGGTAAGTTACCTACAGCGGTCGCGATGACAGGAATACCGAGTGACATTGCTTCTAGCGCAGCCATTGGCAAACCTTCATATCGCGATGGGATAACCAATACATCGATACTCTGCCAGACCTTTTCCATATTTTGCTGGTGACCATGAAAGATACAGTTATCAGCTTTGCGTGATTCCAACTGTTCGCGTTCAGGACCATCTCCAAACAGGTGGAAGTGGTGGTCAGGAAACTGAATAGCTAAATCTATAAATCGGTCGGCTGCCTTTTCGTGACTTAACCGACCCACGAAACCAAATCGGTATGAGCTAGAGCTAAACTCTGGAGAAGGTTGACGCTCCGGCATGCTCACAAAGTTGTTGAGCATTGTCGTCGCGCTCGGGATCTTTTCCTTAATCTTGTTGCTCACCACTAATGAGTGGCTAGACAAGAAACTTGTGTATCGGTCGAGTGCGTCATAGAGCCAGACGCGGCCCTTTGGCGTTTCTCCTGCGTGATAAGTCGACACTTGGTAAAGGGAAAGGCGAGGGTAAAGCAGCTTTGTAAGCTTGCCAATGATACTGGATTTGTAACCGTGACAATGCAGCAGCCTTGGTTGGTAAGTGTCGATTGCATGACTAAGCTGAGTAACTGATGAACCGTCAGTCGTCGTTAAATCTTGCAGAAACGAGAAACTGAGTACAGATTTCTCAAGGCGTTCAATAATGGGAGGGACTGGAGAGTAACGTGTGAGTAAGATAATGCGTACCTGTCGTTGATGCGCTTTCAATCCTTTGGCTAACTCCAAAACATGAGTTTCAATACCGCCGAAGGTTTGGCTGTCGAGCAACAGCCAGATCTCATTTGGTACAATCTCTAACTTTTGGGCCTGCTTAGGCTTGGTTATACTCATCTTCAGCTTCCCATGCCTGCTTCTTACGATACACCGTAGAAGGGCTAAGCTCTAACAGCACTGCAGCATTCAACACGTTACCATCACAGTGGTTGATCGCATTTTGAATCGCTTCTCGCTCAATCTTCCACATTGGGCGAATGCTGCCATCACCATTGGTAAGAGCAGGGCCGCTACTCTCAGTTGCTGCCTCAATTTGCTCTGGAGTCAATGGGGCAGGCTTGGAAGCCGGTTCTGCTACTGCTTCTTGAACAGGTTCGACGCGCTTAATAGGCGTTACGACTTTGCTTCGGCCACCCGTACCATTAATCGGCGCAGGGATCATCTCTTTGGTCACATTGGTTTCGTTATTGAGAACCACAATGTTGCGAATAATGTTCTGAAGTTGGCGGACATTACCCGGCCAAGGATAGTTCTTCAATAAAACCTGAGCTTCTTTATCTATAGACTTAAATTTCTTGCCGTCCTGTTTAGCGTAGATTTTCAGGAAATGCTTGCATAGCGTGACAATGTCACTACCACGTTCTCGCAAAGGTGGCATCTCAATCGGTACAACGTGAACACGGTAGTAAAGATCTTCTCTAAAACGACCTTCTTCAACCTCTAACAGCGGGTCACGGTTAGTCGCACAAATGATTCGCACATCTACTTTCACTTCGCGAGTCGCCCCTAGTGGGGTAAATGTACCTGTTTGTAAGAATCGCAAAAGCTTCTTCTGCATTTCGAGTTCCATTTCACAGAGCTCGTCGAGAAATAGAGTACCGCCATGCGCTTGCATCGCAGCGCCTTTTCGATCTGTTGTTGCGCCAGTAAATGCCCCTTTAACGTGACCGAAGATTTCACTTTCCATCAGATCTCGAGGAATTGCACCGCAGTTGATCGCAACGAATGGCTTGTCGCGACGCTGGCTCTCTTTATGAATGGCTTCGGCACACACTTCTTTACCAGTACCGCTCTCACCATTAATGAACACACTAGCAGTGGTTGGAGCTACCGAGTCGATCGTTTTATATACGGCTTGCATCGGTAGACATGAGCCAATAAAGCCTTGGTAGGCCTCGCGGTCAAACTTGCTCTTAATGTTTTCCACTAAGTTCTCTAGTTTCGCGCGTTTAAGGTGCAGCTGTACCGAGGTTTTCAAGCGTTCGGCTTGGATTGGCTTCTCAAGAAAGTCTTCCGCGCCACGCTGAATTAGGCTAACGGCAATGTCTACTGAACCATGAGCGGTAGCAATAATTACGGCCGTTGGAACTTCATTTTCTGTAATCCAATCTAGTACCTCTTCACCCGACATGTCAGGCAGTTTAAGGTCAAGGATAACCAGTTGCGGCGCGTGACGCTCTATAAAAGTTTTGGCTTCTGCTCCCGTCTCGACGTGAAAAATGTCATAGGGCTCATCTTTTACATACTGTTTGTATAAAACAGCTAATGAAGTGGAGTCTTCAACTAACAATACTTTAGGGCGCATTGTGTTATTCCTTTTGAATCTTGTCCTAACCAAACGTCAATCTTTGCGTTCTGTACTTAATGTCGTTTTGTCTCTTCTTAATCAGACATTGGTTTTTTAGCCGAAACCGAGTTCTTTTCGTGCTATCAGCGCCTCTATCGAATTGTCCGCTAAAGCAAGAAGTTCATCGACGCGTGTGAATGCGAGCTCTGTTTGTTTCTCTAAGCATTGGCGTTCGATGTCGCGAGCTAATGTTGATAAAGCTCTGTTGCCTAAAGCGAGCGATGTGCTGCCTAGAGTGTGGACTTCAAACTCGAGAACTTCGCCATCTCGGGATTGAGCCGCTTGTTTAATTGCGTCAATGCGCGTTTTTGACTCTTCCACATAATGGTCGATAAGAATAGGGATGACCTCTGCACTGGTATCTACAATCATCTGCTGCAGAATAGACTCATCGACAAGGTCTTGGTTTTCAGTGTTAGTAACTGTCATCGTAAATAGATCCATCTATTGATTTCGGTAAACATTCGAAGGTTACTCAAAGGTAACATCAACGAATGATGTGTAACGCAATTGGATATTTAAGTATTAGACATTTTTTAGAACAATTTCAACTGCTTGAATATGGAAGATCGCAAAAATGCCAAGCAAGGTGGGTTCTGGGAGGGAATGGGTAACAATGCAGCAAAGAAAAGTCGCCCGATGACGTTCAAGAAACGTGCAGCGGGCGATAGTTAGAGGCTTAAGACGCTTTATCAATCACGGGCTTTGGGTCAGTTTCAGTTTCCCCGGGCTCCGCAAAAATGTCCGCTACAGCGCTTCGCTCTAGCTCGCCCTTTAAGTTGCCTTCTTCATCGACTACCGGCAGTGAGTATTCGCATGACATGGTATCTTGCAGAATCTCTTCAATGACCGCATCAGGGTTGACCGCAGGTACTTCTTCGTAGATGTCATCACTAAAGTCATTCACAGTTTTATCTTCAACGGCATCTTGGAGGCTCTCTTTCGTCACCAGACCTTGATAGCCATCATCCGTTACGTGGTAAGCGTAGTCATGCTTCAACATCTTCATTTGAGCAAGTGCACCTTCAATCGTTTCTGATGTGATGCGATACAGAGGTGGCTGCATAACCGTTTCTACGGTAAGTGCGCGGGCACGGTTTACATCCTTAACAAATGCCTCAACGTAATCGTCTGCTGGGTGTAGAAGGATTTCATGCGGAGTTCCTTGCTGAACTAACTCGCCATCTTTCAGGATCGCGATTCGGTCGCCAAGTCGCAGAGCTTCGTCAAGGTCGTGGGTGATGAAGATAATGGTTTTATGAAGCTTCTCTTGTAGCTCAATCAATTGATCCTGCATTTCACTACGAATCAATGGGTCGAGTGCGGAGAAAGCCTCATCCATCAATAAGATTTCAGCATCAGTACAGAGTGCGCGTGACAAACCAACACGCTGTTGTTGACCACCGGACAATTGAGCAGGGTATTGGTGTTCATAACCTTTAAGTCCAACCGTATCTAGCCATTCAGACGCTTTGGCTAAACGTTTTTCCTTTTTAATGCCCTGAACCTCAAGCCCGTAAGCCACATTCTCAACTACGGTTCTATGAGGCATTAAGCCAAAGCGTTGAAATACCATCGACATCTTGTGACGACGAAACTCTTCGAGCTCTTTGGTGTTGAGGCTCATGACATCGGTGCCTTCAACGGTGATCTTACCTTCGGTAGGCTCAATCAAGCGATTGAAGTGGCGAATCAACGTCGACTTACCAGATCCGGAAAGGCCCATGATCACGAATATTTCGCCACGATTGATTTCTAGGTTTATCTCTTTGAGACCAACGGTGTGACCCGTATCAGCGAGAATTTGGTCTTTGTTTTGACCATTATGAATACGCTCAATTACCGACTTTGGCTTAGGGCCGAAGACTTTATACAGTCCACTTATTTCAATCAGAGGCTTAGTCATGCTTAAACCCTCCTAAATGTGCGTTGGTTCTTTTTGCGTAGGCTTGCGATGCTCGGTCGAATAGGATTGCTAATGCCACAATAGCGAAGCCATTCAAAAGGCCTAAAGTGAAGTATTGGTTAGTAATCGACTTTAGTACCGGTTGTCCCAAGCCTTTTACCCCAATCATAGATGCGATAACCACCATAGACAAAGCCATCATGATGGTCTGGTTGATGCCTGCCATAATGGTTGGCATAGCTAAAGGCAGCTGAACACCCCAAAGACGCTGCTTCTTGTTTGCGCCAAAGGCCGTTGCTGCTTCAAGCACTTCTTTGTCTACTAAGCGAATACCCAGGTTAGTTAAACGAATCACAGGTGGGATAGCGTAGATAACAACCGCGATAAGTCCCGGGATTTTACCGATGCCCAGCAGCATTACTACTGGAATCAAATACACGAACGCGGGCATGGTTTGCATTATATCGAGTAGCGGAGTAACCATGGATTGAACGCGATTGGAGCGCGCCATCGCAATCCCAATGGGTATGCCTAAACATATCGAAACCAAGGTACACACGGTAATAATACTTAGGGTACGCATGGTGTCTTCCCACATCCCAAAGTAACCAATAAGAAGTAGTGAACCTACACAACCTAGCGCAAGTTTCCACGATCGGCTTGCTGCATACACAAGAGCAGTACAGACAGCGAGAACGATAAGCCAAGGTGTTGAGATGAGGAGTTTTTCAAACCAGACGAGGAAGGAGAGAAGAGGATCAAAGAAAGACTCTATCAATTCGCCATACTCTCGAGAAAAATCTCGGTAGGCGCCGTCTAGTGTTTTCTTAATTGCTCGTAAGTCAGAGCGTTCCATTTCAGGAAAACTGGAGAACCAGCTATTGTCAGCCATTTTATATCCTTATATTCCGAAGCGGTTGATAAACTCAACCGCTTCGAATGCTGAATAACATCAAGTATAGCGACGTTATAGTGTGTGATTTTAATGCGTTATAAACAGTAAACCATTAACTGTTTACAGCTCTGCTTCCACTTTCTTTGCCACATCTTGAGATACCCATGGATGCCAGATATCAGGATATTCGCTTAGGAAATGCAGCATCGCTTCTTCACCATCAGCTTGGTTATCTTCCATCCAAGCTAAAAGAGCGTTCATTTTGTCGTTAGTAAAACCACGCTTAGTGAAGTAGTCGTAGGCTTCAGGCGCACGACTCGCAAAGCTTTCTGTTGTGATGGTATGTACTGGAGAAGGTGGGTACATAGTTGCTTTTGGCGCTTCACACTCTTCTTGAGTCGTACAGTTCACGAACTCGTCTTTATCGACGCCACTGCCAAAATCAACTTTAACCATGTCGTATTTACCTAGCACAGCCGTAGGTGCCCAGTAATAACCAAACCACGCTTCTTCACGCTCATAGGCTTTGGCGATAGCCCCAGAGAGACCCGCACTAGAGCCTGGATCGACAATGCTAAAGCCACTCTCTTCGAGTTCTAGTGCATTGAAAAGGTTGCCTGCACTGATTTGGCAGTTCCAACCTGCAGGGCAGCTGTAAAATGCGGATGTATCTGGATCTTCCGGATGTTTGAATAGTTTGGCGTGTTTACGAACACCTTCGATAGTGGCGATTTCAGGATATTGACTCACTAGGTATTTCGGAACCCAGAATCCTTCTTCACCACCGTTAACGAGGGCTTTACCCGCGTAGCGTAAGCGTTTTTCTTCTACGCCTTTATCAAGCGCGGTTTTTAAACTATTACTCCAAAGTTCTGGAGCGACGTCAGGTTGACCTTTCTCGATCATAGAGGTGCCAGTGGGCATGGTGTCGCCGGGAATAAGTTCTGCGTCACAACCATAACCATGCTCTAGGATAAACCTATCGATGTTGGCGATGAGTGTCGCTGAGTTCCAGTTCATGTCGGCGATTGTTACGCTACCACATTCACCAGCGTTAGCGTTACTGGCTGCGGCGACTAACAAAAACATGGAGCTTAACTTGTATTTCATATTGAGGTTCCTTTCTCATTAAAGTTTGTAACTCTCATAACTAGAACACAAAAGGGCGTGTTTAGCTGTGGAGTTACTCTGAGTGGTGTTGATGTGACGAGTCATATCCTTTGGTCGTCTCACGGGGCTGGTTCCTTTCGATTTACGAGGGAACAGATTAATGCAGTAAGAGTGGTACCCAGTATTTATGACGAATCAACAAAAATTGACCACTTTTTATAAGTTTAGGGAATATCTGGATAAAATCCATGTTTGATCTGATTTGATTCGAGCATTGCCAATGCAAGTCACACTATGGGAGATTAGCATGGTATTTTTGTTGGTATTTTCATTGAAATGTAGTGATTTTCTGTGAAATTAATCGATTTAAAATAAAATCACTACATGTCATAGGGTTAAATTGGCAGGTTTAAGAACTCATTTTGAGAAAGTTTGTTGCAGAGAGACGTTCGTAACTTAGAAGGAATAAACTTCATTTTGTTTAATTGACGTGCAATCTCTTGAGGGAAACTTGGCGCGTGTTTCATGTTCATGATTGCACCAGACAATAGAATGCCGTCTGTCGATAAAAGCTGTTTTGCCTGCTCAAGCTGACTGGTCGTTGTCTCACCATAAGCGAGTACAAGTAGGGTTGAGTCGCACGCATTAGCGACGGACTGGGCAGGGATATTACCTTTGTTGACTTGCAAGAGCGGCGACGTATCTATCACGACACGGTCATATTGAGTTAGCCATTGTGCAACCGTATTTTTTAGCATTGTTGGGTCTTTAAATGCCAGCTGAGCAGACGCTTCACGTGGAGCAGGTACGCCAACGAAAAGTCGCTTAGATTCTTTATGTTCGATCAGTTGACCTTGTTGTTCGAGGTTAACCAGTTCCAAGTCATGAAACGCTGGATTAAACAGATTCAAATCGACATACAGGGTTGAGTGACCTGCAAGCATGCAGCGCTCGGCAAATGCGGAAGCGATTGACGTGACGCCGTCACCACTTTGGCAGGCAGTAATGCATGTTGAACGGTGTCCATTCAGCTCTGATGTTAAGTAGAGCTTCTCGACTTCGGCTTGTGTGGCTGAGATAGTCATCATAATGCTCCAATTAATACGATAGTGGTGGTTAGACGTAGAATGTCATCTAGGGTGACACGTGCTTTTTCAATAAAGCTCTCACTACGGTCTGGGATGTAAATCGTATCACCAGCGCGAAGAACGGGTAGGTGATAGATGTTCGCTGTCTTACTGAATTTAATCAGGTCGAATGTACGTGCTTGGCCCTGACAGCAAGACATGTTTACGACAGTAATCTTCTCTAAGTAAGCATTCTCTGTTGGTCCAGCAGCTTCAGCTAATAGATCTAGGATCGTCATATTGTCATTGAACACGTAGCGACCCGGCTTGTTCACTGCACCAAGTACTCGTACCGTTGACTCTTTTGACGTATCCAACCAGTTTTTATCCTTCTCTGGGATGTAAATCGTATCACCAGTGGTTACGCGAGGCAGGATAGACTCATCACCAGTTTCAAAATAGAGCGATAGATTTAACTTACTTACTTTCGCGTAGGGTTTGTCTCTATGAGTCACGCGGATATTGTGAATGTCAGCGTCTTTTGTTGGGCCATCTGCTGCAGACAAAATATCTAAGAAGTGCATATCTTTAGTGAAGCGGTAACGCCCCGGCGCATTTACCTGCCCAAATACATAGATTGATGCATCTGAACTTTGGCGAACCCATTGCGATTTGTTGTCAGATGGGTCTTGCGGTAAGTCATGGATACGTACAATGGCGCCAGCACGAATGAAAGGGAGGTCTTCGCGTGGTGCGCCGTTTTTGATGTAAGCATCCAAATCGAAAACCGTAAGCTTGCGTCCGTTAACGACTTCAATTTTGGTCGTATCTGCACGAAGAGTTGGGCCGCCCACGTGAGCAAGAAGATCCATAAGATCCATTTCGTCAGACCATTCGATACGTCCTGGGCGAACCACTTCACCAATCACATTCACAGCACGGTCTGGTGAAATCTTAAGCCAAGACTTTTCATTCATGTCGGTTTTTTCTGGAACAAAGATAGCATCGCCTGGTTGGATTGCTGGTGGCTTCACGCCACGTAAACCTTCTGTGTAAGCGGTTAAATCAAATTTAAGGACTTGACCGCTGGCTTTGATAACTCGGATCTGGCGTGATTCCGCGAATCGAGTCGGACCACCAGCATTCGCCAAAATGTCCATAAAGGTCGCGCCTTTTTTACCGTCGTACGCGCCCGGTTCAGCAACTTCACCCATTACATACACAGTATTTGCACCCGATTTGATCTCTACTTCTTGTTTAGGGACGAAGATAGTTGAGCCTGGACGCAGTACTGGAAGTAGTGAGTCATCCCCTGTATCCAAGTAACGTTTAAGATTGAAAAGCGTCGGGGTGTTGTTCGAGATAACACGAATCTGTTCAACACCAGCGTAACGTGTTACGCCACCTGAACGCATGATAACATCAACAAGGTCGGTATTTTCTTTGTAAGCAAAAGAGCCTGGCGCGTTAACCTCACCGAATACTTTGATTGAATTGCGAGAGTCGGCGCTATCACCCGAGTTAGCAAGCTTGGCTGCATCAAATTCTTGCTCGATATTACCTACAAGTGGGGACGCAGGAACAAAGATAGAATCAAGTGATTGCAGTTCAGGCAGCTGAGAATCATCGCCCGAATCTAAAAAGCGTTTGTAGTTGAACTCCTTTCTATCAGCGCCGCGTTTGAGAATCAGCTTATCTAATTGCGCACCTGCTCTTAAACCTCCAGCGGCATAAAGCGCCATTTGAACGCTTGAGCCTAGCGACAATGTGTATTCGCCTGGCTGTTCAACATAACCTTGCACTGAAATTAAAATCTGTTGCTCTTTGATGAACACAGTAGCGGTTGATAAATCACGGTAGGTCGTGCTTAGTGCATCGATAACCACTTTTTGTAGTTGTTCGTTGTCGTAACCCGCAACAAATACTGCACCCACCTCAGGTAGAGTAATACGGCCGCGTTTGTCGACTTGGAAACCTCGATTCAAGCTCTCTTCACCGGGCACGTTAACCTGGATGAGGTCACCAACTTGAACAGCATCGCTGAATTCGTCCTCAGCATATACAGGTGAGAAACCAAGAGTTAAAAAGCTCATTAGAGCGATGATCAGAGTTTTCATAGCGAACCTCCCATCATTTCTGCGTTGTCAGGAGAGACAATCTCAATGCTCACTCGACGGTTAGTCAAACGAGTCCCAGCAGATTCACCTTCGAAAAGAGGCACGGTTTCACCAACAGATACTGTTTTGATACGAGTTGGGCTTAGGCCGAAAATAGTGAGGTAACGCTCTACTTGTTTCGCACGGCCTAGCGCTAGTTTATCGTTGTACTCTTCAGTACCCGTGGCATCAGCGTGGCCTGTTACGATCAAATCTAACGTAGGATGATCCTTTAAAATGGTACTCGCTTCAGCTAAATGCCCCATGTACTTAGGGTTTACCTCGGTAGAGTTATGGGCAAATTGGTTGTCGACATTCAGTAGGTCGTAAAGTTGTTCGATAATCGACAGTTGTAATCTGAATTGGGATTCATTCTTAGGCGGTGCGCAACGAGCTTGTGACGTTACATAGTCGAGACGCATTTCTAGATCGATGAGTCGTTTGCGTTGAATCACTAGGTCATTGGCTGCGTCTAGAAGAAGACCACCTTGAAGCTCACGTGCGATGCGGTTTTGTTTCTCTATTGCCTGTACAACGGCTGCGGGAAAGCACCAGCGAGCCCCTTCCTGGATCAGAGAATCCAAATGAAGCTTCGCCAATTGCCAGTCAAATCTTAATCCATGTTCAGGGCCAAGTGGCTCATCAGGCATTACTGGTGAAAAATCAGAATTCTGATAATTGATTGAATCGTAACTTTCTGCCAAGCCTCCTGTGCCATGTTCTGGATAGCTGCTGCAACCCACAACAAGGGCAGACAGGGGGAGGGCTATGTAATGAGTCCATTTTTTCATGCCAACGTCCTTTGAATTTTTTTATTATAATTATGTACATCTTTAGCTTAGTGGAACTTTATGAATTCGCAGCCTTTTTTGAGTTAACAGGGATAGCATGGCCAATGCGAAGTAGGTTCATGATTTCCAGAGGCTGACCAGAAACATTTTCTAAACGCATATTGCGTTCTCGTTCAGTTAGGCGTTTGAACATGTACACGATGGCACCTACGCCTGACGAGTCTAGAAACTGCACTTGGCTGAAATCAATTTCTACCTCAGGGTGAAGGTCGTTTGTAATTACGTCATCAATGTCTGGTTGTGCTTTACGACTGCCTGAAGCATCTAAGTCACCAAAAATTGAAAGAGTTAGCGTTGAATTGTTTAGCTCAATTTTACGTAGTTCCATGATGTCTCTCCTTGAAGCTGTTACTTTTCTTTTCAGTTTCCTTCTATAGTGCAGACTCTGTGCCAATTTTATTTTTGTTAATTTTCAATAGGTTAATAATCATCAGTTCAGTTTCTCAGAATAGGAAAAGACGTTTTCTCAATATGAGAATGAAAAAGAGTGGGCTTCATGGGGTCAACAACACATACGAAATGCAAATGAAACGACGGTAATTATAGTTTTGGTGAGTGTGTCGCATCAGAACCATACAGGCGGTGAAACTTATCTAGGTGCGTTCTTAAATAAAAGCATGACGTTCAATCATGGAATGATGATGACATTAAATAAACTGACTATTGCTACCTTACTGGCCTTTTCAACCCCGACCAGTGCGAACATCCAACCGACCTATCAGGTCATGCTCGCTAACCATTACGATCAACACATTGATATCAACGAGTACTGGCAAAGCGAAAAGCTTGATGGTGTAAGAGCTATTTGGGATGGAGAGCACCTCTATACTCGTAACGGCAATCGTATTTACGCACCAGCTTGGTTTACAGACCCATTACCCCCGATACGTTTAGAAGGAGAACTTTGGGCAGGAAGAGATCGCTTCCACATCGTTCAGTCAACCGTTCTCGATACCACACCTATAGATAAAGCATGGAATCAGATCGAATTTATGCTGTTTGATATGCCCGGTGCTGCCGGCGACTATCAAAAACGTTACTACAACATTATTGACTGGGTGAAACGGATCAAGCGAAAACACATTCACTATGTAGAGCATTACCCGATCGAGAGCGAAGCTGCTCTTTACATGCAGCTGGATAATATTGATAACGAAAAGGGCGAAGGAATCATGCTGCGAAAAATCACCAGCCGTTATCAAGCTGGACGAAGTAACGATCTGCTCAAATTGAAACGGCACCATGACGCAGAAGCGATTGTCGTTGGTTACAAGAGCGGAACTGGAAAATATTCGGGAATGATGGGCTCATTATTAGTTCATACTGAGAAAGGCGTGCAATTCTATATTGGTACAGGGTTCACCGATGAGGTGCGGTTAGACCCACCACAAATCGGCAGTCGAATAACGTTCCGCTACAATGGGTACACACAAAATGGTAAGCCTAAATTTGCCCGTTTTATTAGAGAGAAAGATGAATACTAAAAGAGCCCTTGGTACAGGGCTCTTGGTCGTCATGATGAATAGGCTTCTGGAACTTAGCGCTCGCTGAAGGCCAGCTGAACGGTGTCGTCTTGTTTATGCATCCAGCGCAGCCTCAAACCAAGCAATAGAGCAGCGGAAGATAGGCCCACAATGAAGCCCGTCCAGAAACCGTGAGCTCCCATCGGCTCAACAATCCAATCCGTCATACCTAGAATGTAACCAAGTGGCAAACCTAAAATCCAATATGCGATGAAAGTACGATTGAAGATAGAACGCATATCTTTGTAGCCACGCAGTGCACCCGCTGCGATAACTTGAATCGCATCTGTACACTGGTATACCGCAGCAAATAGTAGCAGTTGCATCGCAATAGTAATAACGGCTTGGTTTTCAGTATAAAGAAGAGCGATCTGCTCACGGAACACAACAGTAATGAATGCTGTCGCAAGAGACATCGCTAAGCCAACTAGGATACCAACATGGGTCGCGATTTTTGCGCCTTCCGTGTTGTTTTCACCAAGCTTGTGACCAACACGAATGCTAACAGCTGCACCAACACTCATTGGTAACATGAACACCAAAGAAGAGAAGTTGATGGCAACTTGGTGTGCCGCAACAATCATAGGACCCAATGGCGCAACCAACAGCGCTACAACAGCAAACAACGTGACTTCAAAAAACAGAGCTGCTGCGACAGGAAACCCAAGTTTAAACAGACGCACCTGAGCTTTTAACTGCGGCTTATGGAACTGACCGAATAGGTTAATCTTAGAGAGGCGCTTTGATGTCATCACATAACCAAGAAGTAGGGCAAACATCACCCAATAAACAATGGCCGTTGCTACACCACAACCAACACCACCGAGTGCAGGGGCACCCAGTTTGCCGTACACGAACATCCAGTTAAGAGGGATGTTGAGCAACAAACCGATAAAACCGATTACCATCGCAGGCTTGGTTAGCGACATACCATCTGTGAAGCTGCGAAGCGTCTGAAATAACAGAAACGCAGGAACGGCATACATTACAGCATGCATGTAGCCATTAGTTTTTGCTGCCATCAGCGGTTCGACGTCCATCAAATTGAGAATGCCTTGGGTTTGAAATAGCACCCCAACAATTGGTATTGAGATAAGCAGGGCCATTACAGCGCCTTGTTGAATCTCAAAGGAGATCTTTTCTTGGCGACCAGAACCATTCAGTTGTGCAACCACAGGAACAAGAGCCATCAACAAACCGACACCGAACAGAATAGAAGGCAGCCAAATACTGGCAGCGATAGATACCGCAGCCATATCGATGGCGCTAACACCACCGGCCATCACAGTATCGACAAAGCCCATACCGGTTTGGGCAACAGAGGCTATGAGTACCGGTGTCGCGAGTTTTATTAAGTTTGATGCTTCTGTTTTGTAACGATGCACAAAGGACTCCAGCTAGAAGATAATAAGATTAGATACTTAGGGATGGACATTCAGAATGAATCAGAGATACTGATCGTAATGCGCCACTGGGCGAATAATAAAGAAATGTCACTACAACTGCTATGAAAAACTGTGACGTGACAACACAAAACGGGAATATTATGTTTACAGGTATCGTGCAAGGTATGGCGACCTTAGTTGCTATAGAAAAGAAAGAGATGTTCCAAACTCATATTATTGAGCTGAGTGATGACATGGTCGAAGGCCTGACAATTGGTGCTTCTGTAGCTCACAACGGGTGCTGTTTAACGGTAACGGAGATCAACGGAACTCGAATCTCTTTTGATTTGATGCAAGCAACGTTAAGGCTAACCAACCTTGGCCGTTTGAAAGAAGGCGACTTGGTTAACGTTGAGCGCGCTGCAAAGTTCGGTGATGAGATTGGCGGCCACAGCATGTCAGGGCACATCACTCTAGTCGCAGACATCGTTGATGTGATTAAGACAGAAAATAACCGCACAATTTGGTTTGAGCTGCCTCAAGAATCAATGAAGTACGTATTGAGTAAAGGTTACATCGGTATCGATGGCTGCTCACTCACCATTGGTGAAGTAGAAGAGAATCGTTTCTCAGTTCATCTCATTCCAGAAACTCTCCATCGCACCCTGTTTGGTAGCCGAGAAGTAGGCGACCAAGTAAACATTGAGTTTGACCCGCAGACGCAAGCCATTGTTGACACTGTAGAGCGTGTATTGGCGAATCAAAATAGATAATTCAGCTATACAGGCAACAATAATCGAATCAAAAAGAGCACGTCATTACGTGCTCTTTGTTTTAGTAAGCTCGGTAGCCTTATGGTGAACTAAAATACTTGTTCGTCGTCGGCATCAATAGATAAATTGATTGTGTTCCTTACTTCATCGACTTGCATGTCGAGATGGATCGCATTGCAACAAGCAGGGCAGTCATCATAAAAGTCTTGGCTTCCATTTGAAGCATCAAGAGTTATTCCGATAGAGTGTCCGCAGTGTGGACAAGACACGTACTTTTCAGTGTAGTTGTTCATGATCGAATCTCCTCACAGCAACTTAAACAGCCAGAATCTTCTGAACATGTGCTTCCGTTTGTTCTAGATAACTCCCGCCAAACTGATTGCAATGATTGAGAAGATGGTACAAGTTATAAATGTCTTTTCGAATATTATAGTCGACGTCGAGCGGAGCGACGCTCTGATAGCCTTGATAAAACTCTTCTGGAAAACCACCAAACAATTCCGACATCGCAATATCACATTCACGGTCGCCCCAGTAACATGCAGGGTCATAGCAGATAGGACCAAATGCAGATGTCGCTACATTACCGTGCCAAAGGTCACCGTGCAGTAGAGAAGGCGTTGGGTTGTGGCCAGCCAACTTAGTATTTACAACATCAACAATCTCATCAATATCCCCAAACTCAATGCCTTTCTCTTTAAGGAGTTGCAACTGAAAACCGATACGTTGCTCCGAGAAAAAGCGTCCCCATTTTTTATGCCAAGGGTTGGGCTGTAGAGTGCTGCCGATATAATTGTCTTGGTCGTAACCAAACTCTTTTTGTTCTCCCCAAAGATGGAGCTTGGCGAGTGCAACGCCAAAATCAAAGCCGTTGTTGCCAGTATCCAGTGGTTTAGTCGGTAAGTAATTGAGGATAATAAAAGAGCTTTCTTTAGTGGTACCTATCAGCACCAGTTCTGGCACGTAAACGGTAGAGGTATTTCGCAATAATCGTAGGTTTTCAGCTTCAATTTCAAACTTATTAATAAACTCTCTTTGGTTCACTTTAACGAAGTAACGTTCATTACCATCAGTAATCATGTAGCAATCGTTAATCTCACCACCTGATACCTTTACGCGCTCGGTAATTGGGAAGTTAAAAAGAAGGGTGTCTGAAAGTTGTTGAGAAATGGCCTGCCACATAGGAAATCCTCAAAGAACGTGGGTATACGCAATAGTTTAGGATAAATTTCCACTATTTATAGACGTATGCGTCAATGTTCTTAGTTGTTATTTGCTCTTAAGCCAAGCAATTACGAGAATTGTGACCTTTAGCCCCAATCTTAAACATCGTTCTATAACTGCGAGAATGGAATCAATCTCACAATTGAGACGACCTATAAACCAGATTGCTGTTAAAGCTCGAATCATTTGTGTAAATCAATTTGTGATTTAAAAAACTATGTTTTAATGAATCAAGTCGCGATAAGAGACGAACGTTTGGTTTAATCTGTGAAAGTACACTGTACTTGGCTCGCAACGTAAACCCGGAAGTTACTACTTCTGAGTTAATTTTGAGCATTTAGACGCAAGGTCGAGCGATTTATTAGCAAATCAAACAATTAGTTAATGACAATACTGAGAGTTCGCCTAGTATTGTAGGTTATCGTTGTGACGAATTTACCATTGAGCTTAAACGGAGAAGTATTGTGGTTGTAGAAACCGATGGTTATTTAGCTTTGATTGAACACTTGTCGTTTAATTTGGATGTATTTACAAGTGACAAAGGTGATACAGGCTCAGAGAGTGTTGAAGATATCGTAACTGACATGATTTCAACGAATATCATGGCGATTTTTGAACAAAATCCTGAGATGCACTCCAGTGTTCGATTCCAGTTGCTGAAAGAAGCGGATGCCGTTGTTGCCGACCTAGGTGAAGTGTTAGCGGGTGTTTGGGCTAAGAAAGCAACCAATGAACAAATTGTTTTTCTAGACGAGTATATCGCTCTTGTGAAAAATCTATTTGATACGGCAGTTGCTACGTACGACTAAAACGAAACTCGACTCACTCAGAGTAATTGGCGGATAGTTCAGTTGACGTTCGCCAATACCTATGCCTCATACTCTGCCTGACCAGGTTAGAGTCTTCTAAAGTGCCAAAATGCTGAAGCCCAGTAAGGGTTATCCAGTCTTGAAATAATCACGCCCTTAGACGTCGAAGCATGTAAGAACTGTTTGTTGCCCAGATAAACGCCTACGTGTCTTACCTTTGGTGACGTTTTGAAAAACACCAAATCACCACTCTTAGCTTGCTCGTAAGCTATCTCAACTCCCTGTTTACTTTGATCTAGCGTTGTTCTTGGTAATGCCTGTTGGGTTGCATTGAGTACTGCAACCTGAACAAATGCCGAACAATCTATACCGTTATAGGACGTGCCGCCAAAGCTATAGGGAACACCTTGCCACTCTTTATAAACGCTCATGTACGCTTGAGTCGTTTGTTTCTCTTGTGGTGAAAGTACTTGGTTGTTTGGCGCAGGATCGTTGAAATCAGGCGACGAAGAGCATCCTACGACACCTATTATTGCGACTGATAATATAACTCTTTGAATTAATTGCAATCTGTAACTCTTCTGAAAAATTTATGAAATATAAGTGTCATAAATGAAACTTAGTATACCGAGCTTAGAAAGGATGCCACACACCGTACCTAAATCGGAACAACAATGCCTGATAAAAATGTAACTAATCAACCCGCTCGTTTTACTTTTTCTCTCATACAAACCGTCAGCAGTATCTTCTGTGTAATCTTACTGCTTGTTGTCTTTCTATCTATGGTCAGCATAAAAGGGGTCGAGCGAGTTGGCGGCTACTTTGAGACGCTTTCTGAACAAGTATTACCGCTTGCACTCAATAATGCCAAGCTGACACAAAATGTACTAGAGCAAGTTAAATTATTGGGTTACAGCACTCAGTCTTCTGACCTTACACAGCTCAATTCAACCAAATCGTCAATTCAAACACTCTCCGACGACTCAAACGCTATGTTGCAAGAGTTGTTGTTAATCACGGAACATTTTCCTGACGCTATCTCACCACAGGAAAAAGAGCAGCTTCTCTCAGACATGACGCAACTACAAGCTATGACATCTCATGTCTTAACCATGCAGATCGACATTCAAGCCAAACAGAGTGTTATCAATAAGCAAGTTGAGCCATTTCGTTATGGCGTGAGCTCTGCAGGGCCAGAAATGAGCCGCATTAGCTCTTTCTTAGCAGAAGGTAACCCAGAGTCTACGGATGCTGCGAATCGTTTCGTGTCGAGTGTAAGCGCGATGGAAAGTTCATTCTTGATGTTGATGATGCACGAAGAGATGGATAAAGCGGAATCTGAGTATCGACAGTTGCGTAACCGCTTGGCGGGCATGAACCTCGCTTATGATGACTTTTCTGAGTGGCACCCGGATGTGAAAGATTTCACAAGCCTTGTCGCCGCATATCAGATGGTATCTGACGGATTTGAGGAACAGGGAATCATTAAAAACATACTAGCCAGACTTGCCTTGGTAGAAGAGCAAAAGCAAGAACTTGCTCAAGTGATGGCAACTGCAAACCGAGTGATTATAAGCCTCAACACCTTGTCTGAAGAGGCATCAAACCTGATCGACGAGAGCGAATCGGTAGTAAATAGCACGATCAGTAACATTGATAGAGTGTTACTTATTAGCGGTACAGTAATCACTATGATCATTTTGATTTCCGGGTTCGTGCTTCAACGTTGGGTTAACAAAGGGCTTAAGAACATTAAGCAGCACTTGGCGCTATTAGCTGAACATGATTTTTCAAAGAAGTCGGAGCCTAAAGGTCCATACGAACTGCAAGTTATTACCTCAAAGCTCAACATAGTGGTGGGATCAACGGCGGAGTCGGTCAGTTCGGTGACTCGTAACTGCGAAACCCTCTATCAAACTGCCGAGGTAAGTCATGATGCAGCAGAACAAACCAACCAAAGTTTGAACGCGCAAAATGAGTCATTACAAAATATGATTACGACGATCACTCAATTAGAGGCATCGATCAGCGAAATTGCGCGTATATCGAATGCGTCAAACGACGACGCGCAATTGGCTGAGACCGAATCGGTGAATGGCAGCCAAGTGGTCGGTCTGAACCAACAGCGATTGCATGCTCTCGAGAAAACACTCAGTGTCAATGAAGAGTCGATGGATGAACTCGATGGTCGCGTAAAGCAGATCCGCGAAATGGTAGATATGATCAGCGGCATTGCCGAGAACACAAATTTGCTGGCACTCAATG
Organism: Vibrio fortis; assembly: GCF_000695685.1. Taxonomy (GTDB): domain Bacteria; phylum Pseudomonadota; class Gammaproteobacteria; order Enterobacterales; family Vibrionaceae; genus Vibrio; species Vibrio fortis_A. Next base: position 337,182 of record NZ_JFFR01000002.1, read on the forward strand.
CAGCGATTGAAGCAGCAAGAGCCGGTGAGCAAGGTCGAGGCTTCGCGGTGGTCGCAGATGAAGTCCGTAAACTGGCGAGTGGTACTTCCCAGCAAACGACCAATATCCGCAGCATGATGACGGAGCTAATCGCAGCCGCTGATCGTTCTAAGGAGTCTGTGATTGAATCACGCAGTGAAATGGCCAACGCACTTCAAACGAGCAGTGATGTTAAGCAAGCATTCGAGAAGATTGAGGTCGCTGTTGCTCAAATCAAAGGACGTGTTGAGCAAATCATGGTGGCGACAGAAGAGCAGGCGCGTGCCACGGTTGATGTGACACAATCAATTACACGAGTTTCTGAGCAAGGTGAAAACACCAAGATGCAACTGGAGTCGATGATCGAAAGTTCAGAGCAGGTTGCAGATATCGCGGGGCACCAACAAGCGATGCTACATAAGTATGTTTTGAGTTAAAGCCTTTCAAGTAAGTTAAATACTTAGTTCTGTTTGATGAAGGGCTGGCGCAACATTTTGTCCAATCGTTGCTCTTTACCATCTTGGATTTCAGGAACGCCTATTTGAACTTTATCGTGTCCAAGTTGGGGCTGTGCGCGATAGGTTTTAAACCATCTATCCCAGACTGATAGAAAGAAACCGAAATTAGAGTGGGTCTCTTTTACAATCACAGAGTGGTGAACACGATGCATGTCTGGCGTCACTATCCATTTGCGCAAAACTTTGTCTATCGCCAGCGGTAGTTTAGCATTGCTGTGGTTAAACATCGCACTCGCATTCAAGACGATTTCAAAGATAACAACTGCCAGCGCAGACACGCCGAGTAACATCACCAAGCTGATCTTAATCAACATTGATAGAATCATCTCAATTGGGTGAAATCGTGTTCCTGTGGTGACGTCAATATCCAAATCAGCATGATGAACACGGTGCAAACGCCATAGTATTGGGATTCGATGAAATACCAGATGTTGTATGTAAATAGCGCAGTCCAACAATAAAACGCACAGTATCACGACCAAAGGCGTTGGAAGCGAAATCTGGTTGAACAGGCCCCACTGGTTTTGTTCGGCAATGAGCGCAGATTGGAACGCAGCAATGGGAATCAAAGTGGCGAGTAGCACGCTATTGAGCGCCACTAGAGCAAAATTATTACCCCAACGGAACCATTTGTTCTGGGTAAGTTGCTTACGTGGAGAATACGCTTCCCATAAGGCACAGCCGACAAAAGCGGTGACAAAGCAGGCAAGGCGAAGCAAAGAGGGGTCTTGCATAGGAATTCCTTCTATCATTATCCATTCACTCTAAGTACAATCGCACCACTTTTCTAGAGCTATCGTTAAACACCATGAGAATTCACGCTTTTCACCACCTTTATCAACATCGTTTGTCCCTCTCTACTCGACCTTTTAAAGCGCGAGGCTGTAAGGTGGTACGCTGCGCATACTGTAAGATCGAACAAGGTCACTGTATCTGTGACCATCAGCCTGATATTGAAACCAATGTCGCGACTATGTTGATCTTATCCGATAACGAAGTTCTTAAACCGAGCAATACGGGTCGACTCATTGTGGACACCGTCAAAGACAGCCACGTCTACCTTTGGCACAGAACCGAGCCAAATCCAGAGATGCTCGCTGTCTTAAAAGACGAAAAATACCAACCGGTAATCGTGTTCCCTGAAGACTATACGGACGATAAGAACCGAGTGGTTCAAGATCTTCCATCAATGCGCGATTCAAATAAAACACTACTGCTGATCTTTATTGATGGCAGTTGGCGCGAAGCTCGTCGTATTTTCCGCCGATCAGAGTATCTGCAACACCTACCTGTGTTATCTATTGAGCCAGAATCAGTGTCACAATACATGATGCGCAAGTCGGACAACGAGCAGCATTTATCAACGGCAGAAGTAGCGAGTTTGGTATTGAAGCAAGCTGGTGAAGAGCAGGGCGCAAAAACACTACAAATGTGGTTTGAAGCGTTTAGAGAGAGCTACATGCTAAGTAAAACCCGCTACAAGTCGGACCAAACAAAACCTAGCTTAAATGCTTATATCGATTATTGTGAAAGTGAGACGTCGCTCTAAGCCTGACACCGCATGTGCTGACAACTTGTTCAAACGGACCCAATCAGAGAATAAGTTTGTCATCTATCACGGTTTGTAGGGGGAGTGTTATGGATAATAACCCGCAGTGACTTTTATATTGTCCCAGATTTAGGGAAAAATTGGAGAGATTTGATGTATTACGGCTTTGATGTTGGCGGCACTAAGATTGAATTTGGTGCATTCAATGAGAAACTAGAACGTGTGGCAACAGAACGTGTGCCAACACCTACAGACTCTTACCAGCAGTTGATCGACACGATCGCTGGCCTAGTTGAGAAGTACGACAGTGAGTTCTCATGTGAAGGTAAGATCGGTCTAGGTCTACCAGGTATGGAAAACGCGGACGACGGCACAATGTTGGTTGTTAACGTTCCTGCTTCAACAGGTAAACCACTACGTAAAGACCTGGAAGCTCGTATTGGCCGTAGCGTTAAAATTGAAAACGACGCAAACTGTTTTGCACTTTCAGAAGCTTGGGATGAAGAGCTTCAAGACGAACCATCAGTAGCAGGTCTAATCCTAGGTACTGGCTTTGGTGGCGGCTTAATCTTTGATGGTAAGGTGTTCTCAGGTCGTAACCACGTTGCTGGTGAACTTGGTCATATGCGTTTACCGCTAGATGCATGGCTTCACCTTGGTGAAAACGCACCGCTTCTAGGCTGTGGTTGTGGTAAGAAAGGTTGTTTGGATAGCTACCTATCTGGCCGTGGCTTCGAGTTAATTTACGAGCACTACTTTGGCGAGAAGAAGAAAGCTATCGACATCATCAAAGCGCACGCTGAAGGTGAAGACAAAGCAGTAGAGCATGTAGAGCGCTTCATGGAGCTTCTAGCTATCTGTTTTGCTAACTTATTTACTGCACTGGATCCACATGTAGTTGCACTGGGTGGTGGTCTATCAAACTTCGAATTGATTTACGAAGAGATGCCAAAGCGCATTCCAAAGTACCTGCTTTCAGTTGCTAAGTGTCCGAAGATCATCAAAGCGAAACACGGCGATTCAGGCGGTGTTCGTGGCGCTGCATTCCTTAACCTTAAGTAATTCTTAGGTTAAATCGACGAAATGAAAATGCCGCAATCTCTGAAGAGGTTGCGGCATTTTTTATTGTTTGATGTTCAAAACGAGCAATCAGAATGAAGAAACTAAGAGCTACTTGTTCTTTTTACCAACACCCAAGTTTTCTTTTTGCTTCAGTGTAAGCTTTGTGAAGCCTAGCTTACGGAAGTAGTTATCTTGGTAGTTACGAACCGCTTTAGTATCTGAAATCAACTCAAGCTGTTGCTCTGTTTTTAAATACTCAGTGATGTCGATGCCTTCAGCCGCAGCAACAGCTTCTTGGATCGTGCGGTGTTGTTGTTTTGAAAACAGCAACTCTTTGTCTTCATCTTTATAGGTATACAGAATAGTACGAGCCATGGTGCTCTCCAGTTGAATCTAGGATTTTCGCGAACTCTACAGAAAATCTTACACACTCTCAAGGTTAAGGCGGAATTAGTTGTTTAGTAAAGCAAACCTAAACCGAAAATAATGGCGAAAGGTTATTATATAGGCTGTTTAATGCGTGGAGATAAAAAAGCGAAGCTATAAATAGCTTCGCTTTTGATGCCGTTAGATACGTCCTTGAAGTGGAATAACGGTTACGGTTTCACCAACTTTAACCGTATCAACAGAAGGAGAGATCTCAATCAAGCAGTTTGCTTCGCTCATTGAACGTAGAATGCCAGAGCCTTGCTTGCCTGTTGTGCGGACTTCGAGTTGACCGTGCTCGTTCATGGAGAACACACCGCGGCTAAATTCAGTACGGCCTTGGCGAGAACGAAGTTGTTCTGTCGCAATCGCATTCGCTTTCACTGGTGTCCAGTTTGTCTGGCCTTGGAGTTTACGAATCGCTGGCTCAACAAAGTTGATAAAGGAGACCATTACCGCCACTGGGTTACCCGGTAACCCGAAGAAAGGTGTTTGCTCAATCTTACCGTAAGCAAGCGGGCGACCCGGGCGCATGTTGATACGCCAGAAGTTAATCTCACCCAACTCATCAAGAGCAAGCTTAATGTAATCAGCGTCACCAACCGACACGCCACCAGACGTTAGGACCATGTCTGTCTCTAACGCAGCAGAGTGCAGAACTTCCGTCATTTTTTTCTGGTCGTCTTCGATGATGCCGTAATCGACAATTTCACACCCTAGCTTCTGTAGCATGCCAATAATGGTGAAACGGTTTGAGTCGTAAATAGAATTCGCTTGCTGCGGAGTGCCAGGAGCTTGAACTTCATCACCGGTAGAGAAGATACCAACCTTAACTTTGCGAAGAACAGGGCAGGTTGCAAAACCTAGCGACGCCATCATGCCCATTTCAGGTGCTTCAATGCGTGTGCCTTGCGTAAATACAGCTTGGCCAACCGATAAGTCTTCACCCGCCATACGAACATTTTGGCCTACATCGATTTTTGCTTCAGGGAAACGAACAAAATCACCATCTTGAACCGCTTGCTCACGCATGATGACAGTATCACCTGCAATTGGTGTTGGTGCGCCCGTCATGATTTTAACCGCTTGGCCTTTTTGAATCTCTTGGTCATAACTGTGCCCAGCGAAAACCTCAGCGACAACATGGTACTGTTCTTGGTCAAGATCGTCACCACGGATAGCGTAACCATCCATTGCTGAGTTTGTGTTTTGCGGAACGTTAATTGGAGAAACAACATCTTCAGCTAACACGCGACCATAAGCGGATTCAACCGCAACGTTTTCGCTGAGCTGTTCTGTAGTGATGCTGTCTAAGATCTTCTCTTGACCTTGTGTGACACTCAAACCCGCTGGTGAGAAAGAGTCACAACACACTGCCGGTGCTTTCGATGGTTTTGATTGGCAACTGAGTGAGGTTGGATTGAAGTCTTTTGCGTAGTTGATAATAAAGTCGCGAATCGATTCCAGATCATTAATAGACATTTGAGGAAGCTCAGATTCAACTTGAGTATCAGCTGCAATAGCTATGATGTTGCTGTCGTTCGAGTACAACCAAGGTTTACCAACTTCTTCGCGGTGCAGCTCTATCTTAGGAAACGCAATATTTTTACACCCTTCAACCAGAATGAGATCCAATTTGTCTGTATCGAAGCGAGTCAGTAAGTAGTCAAAATCGGCTTCAGCTTCAGGGGTCTCAGTCATCAACACATGACGTTTTCTAGAAGATATCAGCATTTGGCCAGCACCTGCTTTGCGTAAGCGATAGCTATCTTTACCAGGCTTATCGACATCAAAATCGTGGTGCGCATGTTTGAGAACACCAATGCGCAGACCTGACTCGGTCAACATTGGCAGCAGAGCTTCAAGTAGAGTTGTTTTTCCAGTGCCACTGTAGGCAGCAAAGCCTAGTAGCGGAAGGTTAGGGCGTTGTTTTGAATCATTCATTATTGAAGCGTACCAAATTGGGTGAGTTCTTCTGGTGTATTAAGGTTTACGAAGCAGTTTGGCGAGTCGCTAAAGTCGACAAACTCGGTAACACAATCTTTATAGAGCAGAATGATCTTGCGATCGCCACGCTCTAGGAATGCTTCTAACCTAGGTAATACGCGCTTATGGAATAGAGTAAATACTGGCTGTTTAAATTCGCCGTCGTGAGCAACCAAAATATCGCTATCAGGGTTAACCGCAGCACAGAAACGAGCGACTAGATCTTCGTTGATTTGCGGGCTGTCACAAGGAACAAAGCCGACCCAGTCGGTGTCGGCATTTTTCAGTCCTGCATGGATGCCGCCTAGCGGTCCTGGATAATCAGGAAAGGAATCAGAAACCACAGGCGCGAAGTCTTGATAGCGCTCTTGGTTGCGATTGGCATTAATGGTGATAGAGACGTTTTGTTGCGACAATTTGTCGATAACGTATTGAATAAGTGGACGACCGTTTAACTCGACGAGACCTTTGTCGCGTCCACCCATTCTGCTCGCTTGTCCGCCAGCTAAGATAACCCAACTAGTTTGCGTTGGAAGCAGCATAAATATTCTCTTGTGCTTTGTCTTTTTTAATAATTTGCAGCAATGGTGATTCAGTCAAAGAGTTATCTTTAATCCACCACTGCTTTTTGCATAGATCGGTCAGAGCGTTGGTTTGGTGGCTTGTTATCACCAAACTTGCGCCACGTTGAAGAAGATCTTCGGCCATAATGACCAATCTTTCAATAGATTCTTTATCTAATGATGCGCTTGGTTCGTCCATAAGTAGGATAGAGGGTTTTAAAATCCAGGCCCTTGCCATCGCGACTCGTTGACGCTCCCCGCCAGATAGAACAGAGATGTGTTCATCGGCTAGGGTCTCTAAACCTACCATTCTCAACGCATTGATTATTTGAGCTCGCTTATCTTTTTGTGACTCTTTGTTAAAACGAATGCCATAAGCGACATTTTGATAGACAGTGCCATCAAACAAATAAGGCGTTTGATGTAGGTAGATAATGTCTTTGAATTTAGAGCGAGGGAATAGGGTACCTTTCCAACTATGATGCGCTGTTTGGATTTTTCCTGACGTCGGTTTTACTAAGCCAGATAAGATTTTCAATAGGGTCGTTTTACCGACGCCATTGTCGCCCTTTAAATAGATCGCATCGTTTGGACCGATGGATAGTTCAGGGATATGAAAAAGAACGCGCTCTTTGTAGCGCATTGAAACTTGCTGCGTTGTTATTTTTATACTCATGACAGCATTCCTATGTTCTTAAGTAGCCTTTTCCTCTCACACTCGAAAGGAAAAAGTTTAAAACCAGTGCCAATGCTAACAACACCATCCCCAAAGCAACGCCTTGCGCGAATGCACCTTTGTGGCTTTCCATCGCGATGGCCGTTGGGATATTCCTTGTCATGCCCATGATATTGCCACCCACCATCATCGAACAGCCAACCTCTGTAACAATGCGTGAAAAGGCAGCAATAGTCGCAGCGAGAAGTGGGAAGCGTGTTTCCCAAATCAATGTTGAGGCGATACGGAAAGTCGAAACACCCAAAGTACGAGCAGTTTCAACGGCACGTCGGTCACTCGCTTGAAGCGCACCATGCATCATAGAGACAAGTATAGGGAAGCAGATCAGCATCTGACCGAGAATCATAGCCTTTTGGGTGAAAAGCATTTGCCAATCACCCAAAGGGCCAGAGCGAGATAACATCATGTACATTAATAGCCCAATCACGACTGTAGGGATCGCTTGTAGAGTATTAATGATAGAGAGCAAGCCCCACTTACCGGGAAACTCTGTATAGGCGAGTATAAAAGCCATGACAATTGCAGGTACGATAACCAGTGAAATTGCCGACAGAGAAACGCTGAATGACACTGCGACAATTTGCCACAGTTCGTGGTCAAAGCTCACAAGTAAGTTCAGTGCATCCAGCGTTGTTTGCCATAGGGTCATGATGTATCTCTTTTGTGCGGAGGCTCCGCATTTAGTTCCAGTATAGCTTTGTCAGTTACAGACATTGTCCGTTACGAATATCGTCTGTTGCGATATAAGTAGCTCATATCGCAACTTGAGACAATTCGCAGTGTTTTATTCAGCACTCGCGACAAATAGCTGCTTACCATGAAGCTTAAACTCGTTGATCAGCTTTTGTCCTTTCGGATTTACCAACCAATCACTGAATGTTTTTGCTGCTTGATAATTGATGCTTGGGTAGCGCTCTGGGTTAACAAGAATCACTTGGTACGGGTTGAATAGGTTCTTGTCACCTTGGAATAGGATCTTAAGGTCTAGTTTGTTTTGGTAGGCCAACCAAGTACCACGGTCAGTCATGGTGTAGCCTTGCATCTCAGACGCCATGTTTAGCGTTGGGCCCATGCCTTGACCTACGCTGCGGTAACCACCGAAGTTCGGTTCCATCTTCGTTTGAGCCCAGATACCCATCTCTTTTTTGTGCGTACCTGAGTCGTCACCACGAGAAACGAAAGTGACATTGTTAGTTGCGATAGACTTAAATACGTCAGCAACGTCGTTTTGAGAAACGATTTTTGCTGGATCTTTTTGAGGGCCAACAATAACGAAATCGTTGTACATCAGTTTGCGAGGAAGAACGCCGTAGCCTTTCTCAACAAAGTTCGCTTCCGCTTTCGGTGCGTGTGTCATTACCAGATCAACGTCACCGTTCTCGCCCATGCGCAGAGATTTGCCTGTACCTGCAGCAATTACGTCAACCTTGATACCTGAATCTTTCTCAAATTCTGGCAGTAGGAAATCAAGCAGACCTGAATGGTAGGTACTGGTAGTTGTAGCGAGTTTGATGTGTTGAGTATCTTCAGCGCTGCTAGCTGAGTAACTGACGAGAGAAAGTGCTGCAATAGTTAAAGGAATTGCTTTCATTATTATTATGTCCATGAGTTATGAATAGACCACCATAAGCATAGTTAACCGACTTATGGCTCCTGGGCCAAATGGTAGAAATTGATTATCCACACCCTATAAGCAAACTTAATGCCAACAAGGATGGGTAACTAGTTTCATTAAATGTCTGTTATTTCGGGCAAAATAGCACCATTTATGAAATTAAATTTAAAGAAAATATGAGCTAGGACAAAATGTCGCATATTGAACCTGTTGTACTTGAGACGAGTTGGTACACTCTGTCCCAAATTTCCTCACCGGTGTGTTTTTATGTCTCTTACCAGCCCAAATGTCACAAACAAGACTTTGAACTCCTTAACTCAATACCAAGCTTTCTCTGTTTTGGTGGTCGATGATGAGATAGGAATGCAGGCGATTTTGAAAAAGGCTCTGGGTAAACTGTTTGGTAAGGTGATGTGCGCAGGTTCAGTGGAAGAGGCGGAGACAATCCGTAGCGCTGAACACTTTGATTTGATCGTTTTAGATATCAATCTACCCGGTCGCTCTGGTATTGAGTGGGAAGAAGCCTTTAACGATAACGAAAAACGCTCAGACGTTATCTTTATGACTGGCTACGCCGACCTAGAGATGACGATTTCCGCTCTTAAACTTGGTGCTTCCGACTTTATTTTAAAGCCGTTCAACCTCGAACAGATGATTCAAGCAGTGCTTCGCTGCATGGACAAGCGACTTGCACAACGCATGCAATATGCTTTGAAGCGTGACGTTAGTCGTCATATCAAAACCGAAATCATCGGTAATTCAGACAAAACTCGACTTCTGAAACAGCTGATTACTCAATTCGCACCATCACGAGCTTCAGTTCTAGTCGAAGGCGAATCGGGTACCGGTAAAGAGTTAGTGGCTCGCGGTGTTCACGAAGCGAGTAAAAGAACAGGGCCTTTTGTACCGATCAACTGTGGAGCAATTGCGCCAGAACTACTGGAAAGTGAACTGTTTGGTCACACGTCTGGCGCGTTTACCGGTGCGAAAAAGAATCGGGAGGGTCTATTTCGCGTCGCTAGTGGCGGCACACTGTTTCTTGATGAAATAGGGGAGATGCCACTGCCAATGCAAGCGGCGTTGCTTCGTGTTTTGGAACAACGAACAATTCGTCCTGTGGGTAGTGAAAAAGAGATCACGGTTGATGTGCGCGTGGTCGCTGCTACTAACCGAAACCTGCAAGAAGAAGTAGAAAAGGGCAATTTCAGACGTGACCTATTTTATCGTTTAAATGTATTGAAGATCGATGTTTCACCTCTTCGTGAACGTGTGTCGGACCTGATGGATCTTGTCCCTTACTTCACACGCATGCTAGCCCACGAATTGGGTATGCCAGAACCAACTTGGGCACATGAAGATATTCTCGCGATGAACGAATATCAGTGGCCGGGCAATATCCGCGAACTCAAAAACTTGATGGAGCGTTGTATTCTGCTTGGTAAACCACCTGCACACTATTGGCGTGAGTTAAATGGTGAGAGCAATGTACCAACTCGAGTATCTGTGACGGTGTCACATGGTTCAGAGCTTCCAGGGATGGACCCGAATGACGCGGCAGAAGGCTATCCAAATAGCTGGACACTCAAAGAGGTGGAGAAGGCACATATTGAACAAGTCGTCTCTTATCACGATGGGAACAAGTCGGCAGCAGCCCGTGACTTAGGTGTTGCGCGTAAAACCCTAGAGCGTAAGTACAAAGATTGGAATGCAGAGGGATCAGAATATGCCGACTAGTCGCCACTGGTGGGCAAAATGGAGTTTTCGATTCAAGACGATGGTTCGCTATCGTCTTCTGTTTTTGACCTCTGCGCCGATCATCCTCACTCTTTGTGCTTTAATCGCTATCACGCTTTACTGGTCAGTGCATTATACCTGGCAAGGTGCATTGATTGATGTTGATGAGCGCTTAGACGTTGCTGACAACAGTATCCACCTTATTCAAAACCAACAGGCCTACAACGTTAGAGCGTTTTCAGAATCTTACCGTTTTAGAAACAAACTACAGAGTGATATCGCTGAAGAACAACTTATACAATGGGTTTCGGACAATAAAGCTCGTTACGAGCTCGACTTCTTACGCTGGCACAGCGCTCAATCTGTCCAAAACACCAGTGAACTTCTTGAACTCACTCGTAAGCAATCCTTTTTTAGCGTGCTAACACGCAGTCAGCTTGACGAATTAGATCGAACTTTAGCCAAAAGAGCAGAAGTACCGCTGCTTACAGGCACAGAGATTGAAACTCGTGGCTTAGTCAGTCGCACCGTTATCGCTATCTACGACAGAGACAACCGTGTTGTTGGCTTCCTAGATGGCGGTATTCTTCTCAATAACAGTACTCAGCTTGTTGATCAGATCAGTAACCTTATCTATCCAAGGCGTGAAGGATTCTCTCGCCGGGTTGGTACTGTGACCGTCTTTTTGGATGATCTACGTGTCAGCACCAATGTACCGCTCAATAGTGATGCAAGTGAAGGACGAGCGATAGGTACCCGAGTTTCTCATGAAGTGCACTCCAAAGTGTTAAACCGAGGAGAAGAGTGGCTTGATCGCGCGTATGTTTACGATGCGTGGTACATCACCGCCTATCAACCAATTCGCGATCAACATGAACAGGTGATTGGTATGCTTTATACCGGTTATCTGATTTGGCCGCTGATTGAAACTTACTTGACTAATCTTGGTGAGATAAGCATAACCATCGTCGCATTGTTATTGCTATCCGGCTTTATTGTTCATCGTGGTGCGCGGGATCTATTTAACCCGATTGAGCGCATTCACAAAGTGGTGAAATTAGTTCAGATGGGACAAGACAAACGAATCGGTACCTTGGGACTGGATGATCAGCACGAGCTGACTCAGCTTGCCAAGCAGTTCGATAAGATGCTGGATCTTCTGCACGAGCGCAATCAAGAGATCCAACAAGCCGCGCTAGAGCTAGAGTGCAAGGTTCATTCTCGTACCGCTAGCTTGAAAGAGAAAACGGAGCAGCTTGAACACCACATTACCTTGCTTAACCAAGCTCGAGACAAATTGGTGGTCAATGAAAAGCTTGCTGCGCTTGGTGAGCTTACGGCTGGTATCGCTCACGAGATTAACAACCCAACGGCTGTGATTCTTGGAAACGTCGAGCTCATGAAGTTTGAACTGGGCGACGATACCGATCGCGTCAATGAAGAGATCCAAGCGATCATGGAGCAGATCGACCGAATCCGAAACATCACACGTAGCTTGTTGCAATACAGTCGTCATGGTGGAGTACAAGACGAGGTTACTTGGCAGCACATCAACCCAATCGTTGATGAGAGTATTACTCTGGTGAAAACCGGCGCTAAAAAGAAAGGTATCGTGTATCACTCTTCTCTTGATGCGAAAACTTCTGTTGAAGTAAACCGAAACCAGCTACTACAAATCTTGGTTAATCTTCAAATGAACGCGATCCACGCGATGGATGGAGAAGGGAACCTGACCATCTCTAGTGAAGACTGGATTGAAGAAGGTGTAGTGCAGGGCGCTGTGATTCATGTTGAAGACGAAGGCTGTGGTATTAAAGAAGAGCAGTTGAAGCGCATCTTCTCACCGTTTTATACCACCAAGCGCGATGGTACTGGCTTAGGTTTATCAGTCTCGCAGAGTATTCTCTCTCAAACTGGTGGTGAAATTCGTGTTGAATCTGAATTAGGTAAAGGCAGCCGTTTCAGCGTCTATCTACCTAAGAAAGCAGCGCCACAATTGCTGGTTTCTAACGTTAACTAAAATAAGCCAACGTTCATTGTATCGGTGCTGATAAAACTGATATTAGCTACGATGTATGGTTTGCAGTGAACTATGCTCAATTTGTGTTTGGCAAATGAGGGTAGGCTTATGTTAGGTAACCCAGTGGGATGGTTCGAGATCTATGTGAATGACATGGATCGAGCAAAACAGTTTTATCAACAAGTGTTTCAAGTAACCCTGTCGAAGCTTGATAGCCCTGGAGGTATTCCTCTTGATATGTGGGTGTTCTCTGATGACATGGGCAGCTATGGGGCGACGGGCGCTTTAGTGAAGATGGACGATATGGCCGCTGGTGGAAACAGCACCATCGTCTATTTCTCCTGTGAAGACTGTGCCATCGAAGAAAAACGCGCGTTAATGAACGGCGGAACACTTCAGATGAGCAAAATGGCGATTGGAGAATTTGGTTTTATTAGCTTAGTCATGGATACTGAGGGTAATGTGATCGGGTTGCACTCGATGAACTAAAAGTAACAAATAGATATAACGTCATGCATGGAGGCAGAATGACAAAAACGTACCTCTTTGATTGGGGAGACACCTTGATGGTTAATTTCCCCGATCAATCTGGAAAAATGTGCGATTGGCCGATCGTTGAACCGATTGATGGTGCATTGGAAACCCTCGAATACCTTTCTAAACATCACCGTGTCTACATTGCGACTAATGCAGCAGACTCTTCTGAACAAGAAATCCAACAAGCATTTAGCCGAGTAGGGTTAGACAAGTTCATTTCTGGTTACTTCTGCAAAGCCAATCTTGGTGTTGATAAAGCAAGCCCAGATTTTTTCCCCTCAATTGTTTCTCGTCTCAATGTACCTGTATCTAGCGTGACTATGGTTGGCGATACACTTGAGAAAGATATCATTCCTGCTCTGAAATCTGGAATCAATGCCATTTGGTTTGTACAGAAACCAGAACAAAGCACTGACAGTGTTCAATACGAAAGCATTACACAACTTTCGGAATTAAGAGACTAACTCAACAAGGCTTATCAATTATTGATATTTTTATAGAATTCAACTAGCTATAGGTGACAAGTGTCACCTTTTGCATGTGTAACTATATGAATATTCGCTCTTCATGACTTACATCATCGCGGTTAAAGACAGTTTTGTTAAGTTGCTCCCAACTAATAACAAAAAAATAAAGTCAGTCCGCTATGAAATTAAGCAACCTTTCTATCAAATCTAAACTCGCCTCAATTGTCATATTTTCAGTGGTCTCGCTGATTATGGCATGTACGTACAATTTGCTTCAGCAGCGTGCCACTTCAATGGCCGAACGAGAAAGTAAACTCAGTGCGCAAGTCGAATCCGCCGTATCGCTAGCTAAACATTATTATGGTCAACGTGCCGTGTTGGGTGAGCAACAAGCACAACAGCAAGCATTAGCTGCGATTCAAAACCTACGTTACGACGGTAACAACTACTTTTGGATTCTTAACCAGCAATCACAAGTCGTGATGCACCCGTTAAAACCTGAACTGAATGGTGAGAATACTCATAACTTCAAAGACGGCGCGGGTAAGTTCCACTGGCGTGAAATGGTTTCTATCTCACGCTCTCCGCAAGGTAAGGGTTTTCTTGATTACCAATGGAAAAGTCCTCAAGGGGAGCTGAAAGATAAGATCTCTTATGTTGAACTGTTTCCTGAGTGGAACTGGATCGTAGGTTCAGGAATCTTAGTTGCAGATATTCAAGAAGCATTCTGGGCGCTAGCGATAAAAGAGGCTTTGGTAGCCTTTGTCCTGTCAGGGATGCTGTTTGGGATGGGTTATGCCATTTCTAACAACATTTTGATTCCATTGGCCAAGTTGATTAACAACACTAATGCCATCGCTGATGGTGACTTGCGCGTTCGCATGAACATGACGCGTAAAGATGAACTGGGTGAAATGTCTCAGCAGATCGATAAGATGTTAGAGAAACTACAAAGCACGCTTAAGACTGCCAATGAATCAGCAGGGCAATCTAGTTCAATGGCGAGTCATATTGCTCAAGCCAGTGAAGAAGCGGCAACCAGTGTTAACTCTCAACACGCACAACTTGAGTTGTTATCAACCGCTATGACAGAGATGAGTGCAACCATTTCTGACGTGGCAGTAAATGCAGAAAACACGGCAGTGAGTACAAATAAAGTGGTTGATCATGCGTATCGTAATGACGAAAACATGAAGGTAACAGCGACAAGCATCTCTCACGTGTCTGATAATATTTCGAATGCGAACAGTTTGGTTCAAGATCTACAAGCAGGCGTAACTGAAATCAGCCAAGTAGTAGGGGTTATCCGAGATGTTTCGGAGCAAACTAACTTGTTGGCTCTGAACGCAGCTATTGAAGCAGCGCGAGCGGGTGAACAAGGGCGTGGATTTGCTGTGGTTGCCGACGAAGTACGTAACCTTGCAAGCCGCACACAGAACTCGACCAACGAAGTGCAACACACGATTGAGAAGCTCACTCAACAGGCAGAGCAAACCTTCGTCGCGATGAAGCAAAGCAATGAAGAGGTTGATCATAGTGTGAAAGCGTCTGACGATACTCGAGCTCAATTGGATGAAATCGTGGCAGAGCTGCAAAATGCTAACGATATGGTGGCACAAATTGCTGCAGCTTCAGAACAGCAAAGTTCAGTGGCGACAGAAATGAACCAGAACGTATCTAGCATTCATTTAGCAGCAAACGAAGTGCTTCAAGCATCTCAATCACTCGCTGAAGATAGCCAACAGATGGCGAACACTGCAGAACACCTAACTGAGCAGCTGAAATACTTCAAAGTGTAATTTTTAAAACCGCTCTAAAGACAAGCCCTCGTTTCAAATGAAACGAGGGCTTTTTGTTTTAAACCAACGAGTTTGTTAGCTTGAAGCCAAAGCTATCTTTGGCGGTTTGATGCCGTGCTTTTTGAACTCTTTCATCACTCTTAAGGTAATGTCGGTTTCAAACAACTTCTCATAAGCCGTATCAACAACATAAGCTTTGCAGGTTAATTGAATGGCTAAGTAGTTGTCAGTGATGGTTTGTTTAACGAGCACTGTGACTGGCTTTGGCAGGTGAATGTAACGACTTGACGATGCAGCCTCTTGAATTAAATCGCGGGCTAGGGTGATGTCTTCATCCATTCCTACATAGAAAGGAATCACGACCTGCATATCGAGAGCGCCATAGTTCCCGCTGGTCGTTACTTCATTTAGAAACTTATTGTTAGGTATCGTGATGATATCGTCGTTGAGGGTTCTCATACGCACTGAACGTAAGCCGATGGTAATGATGTCGCCGTAATTCCCCTCAAACGTAACACGGTCGCCCACTTGAAACGGTCTGTCTATCATCACGGTTAAACCCGCTATAAACGACGCCGCAAGGTCTTTCAATGCGAAACCTACGGAGACAGCGAGCGTACCGCCAATCAACGCCAGGATATGATCGTTAATTCGAAAGCTCATCATAAAGACGACCAGACCAGCTGACATATAGATGAAGAACTGGAGGAAAGACTGAACCTTTTGTAGCACCATTCGGTACTGAACAAACTGCCCACCAATGCTCTCGACCATCGAGTTCATAAACTTGATCAGTAACCATGTTGCCGCGATAACTAGGATTGAGAAGAAGACACCACTCCAACGAATCAGGCTAGCAAACTGTTGGATGCTCTCAACGTTAACCACTTCTTCTGCGGCAATTGCCAGTTGAGATTGCAGCAACAGTGTCAGTAAGGCGATGCCTAGTATTTTAGAGATTCTAATCATATTACTTCACCAATAAATGCTGTCTGTCTAACACATTGGTAATGTGTCTGAACCAGTGATCTGAGATTTTGGCTTTGTCTTCTGTCCATTCGATATAGCCTCGGCTTTGGAAGTAGCGCAGCGTCCCAGTCACTTCGGAGATAGTAAGTTGTGTACATTCAGAGAGCTCTTCTGGTGTCGCAATCTCCAATTGAACAATAGAGCGTAATACTGCCAACATGGGTTTTGGCATCTTCTCAAGCTCTTCCGATTCGGGAGCATGGAACAGCCTCACCAACACTTGTTCGGTCTCTTTATTTCGATTTAACGAGAAACGGAAGAACCTCAATGCAACGGTCGGGTTTCCGTCAGAGTAGTGCCATAGGATTCGATAGAAACCTTGCTTAGCCCGTTCCTCTTCACTGATGTCTTGTTGGTCCCACTGTTTCGGTACCACTAATCCGTCAAAGCTCACTGTGTATTCGTCTGATTGGTTGATGCGCGTATTGAGCAGTGACGCTATTTGTATTTCATTCCATTTAGGCAGAAAGGCGACCCAGTCAAATAGAAGTCTTTCTCCTCGCGCTCGATCGACAAATCGCCAACTTGCTTTCTCAATTGAGATGATTGCACGGTGATTTTTCTTGGAACGTCGAATGAGATTAGTTAAACGGATAAGCGCTGATAAACCACCAACCATAGGCTTCACTAATCTCTGTCCATTATCGACAGCAATTAAGTAGGTGGTTTGGCTGCCTCGAAGCTGACTCAGTATCTGTATTTCCGTGGCGTTTTCATCAAGCCCAATACTCACAGCAAAACGAGCCAGCAGCTCTTGATAGCCAGAGTGAGGGCAATTGAGGTAAACAGGCTCTGCATTTTTTACTTTATGCAGCATCTGTTTTAAAAAGGTCGTAGTGCCCACGCCACGCTCTCCTGAGACAACACATAAAGCAGGAGAGTCGGTCAGTAGATATTTAGAGAGTTGTTTGATTTCGGCATCAGCATACTCAATTAATTCGCTGTCATGATTTCCTGGCAACACATAATCAAAGGCAGCATCGCCTTTAACGCGAACTAAAGCGTGGCCATCTGCAGTGTTGTTTTTCTGCTTAGCGACCTCAATTCGAAACAAATAGGCGAGGGCTTGACTGAAAAAGGTAAAGTGCGAAAGCTTTGAGATTAATCGATGTTTAGCAATATGTACTATGACCCAAGCTGCTGCCATCGCGGTTGCAATGATACTGATGACCCAGATCCGCTTTTTGCTGATTGCCCAATTGACCCACCAAGGACGATCAGCAATGTTCTCCACCATTTCAAACACAGTGTCGCGCCACAGCCTCAATACTGAAATGGTAATAAGAACAAACCAGAAGAAAAGCACGCTGTATATCCAGTTGTAGATGGTGCCTTTACCAAGTGTCATGGTTGAAATTTGCAAGATCACACCAGCAATAATCCCGCTCCATACATAACGACGAATGGTCGACAGTCGCAGTTCAACAATATCTTGACTAGAAGATCGGCTATTTCGGTAAGCGAACTCCAAAATGAAACTGATCGCGATAGAGCCGCCGAGAATCCACCAGGTAAATATCTCAAGAAAGACGACATGCTGAAGACTTGGAATGGTCGATAGGACTTGCAAGGATAGGGTTATCGCTATCAACCAAGCGATGGCTTTGTGAGCGCGGCTAAAATACCAAATGATGCGAACCCATAGCGGCGGAGTATTGGTTTTTTCTAGAACTGTGTTTTTATACAGTTCTATTATTCTCGTGCTATTGGTAAGCCACCACATGAGTACGCTATAAATGAAAAATATTTTGATACCAGCCCAAACGACAGGCACAGGTGAAACAAAGATATCTTCTATCAACGCGCGAAAACTGCGTAACTGAAAGTAAAACAGGTATTCGGCATTAAGCAGCGTTAACTGCCACTCTTGTTTTAGCTGCCTAACTCCTTGCGGACCAAATCCAATGAGCTTGTCACGAGTGGCACTATCAGCAAGCTCAAGTAACTTTTGCTTGCTGCTATTGATACTGCTTAGGGTTAAATAATCAGACTTAACCTTGAACCATATGTCATCGCTCGCTTTCGATTTAACATCGGGTTCTTCATCGGATTTAAGGTTATCGATAAACTGGGAAAGATGCAGTGCGAACTGATCGCTCTGTTTTTGTTGTTCGATAAGTACGACTCTTAATAACTGAGACGCTTTGCGTTGATCCTGAGCCGACATAAATAGCGGCTCGGGTAGAGTTTGAACCTCATTATTGATGCTCACAGCGGTTTCACTAACGCTGGGGGTGACTTCCTGTTCGTATTGCCATTGTGCAGCACTACTAAATGAAACCATTGCTACCCACAGTAACCAAATATGCCGAGCGCATATCAGTGATAATTGGCGCATAAACTTCACTTTAACTTCCTGATTAGATTGAATTAGTGTAGTTCGTTTACCGCCATTGATCCTCTTTAATTGTCATTCCTGTCGATAACTATGCCTTTTCGGTGAAATAAACGTCACCAAAGCTGGGGTTTTCGAAAATCCCTTCTACTTTTTAATAAGCCATTAGCCTAAGCGAAAGGTTAGATATGATTTTCTCTATTTCACGTGGCTAATATGCGGAATAAGACAAACAACGCTTGCAGTTAACCGCCTGAACGAGTAACGTTGCGGCGTTTTTCACATTAAAAAGGTAAAGGCATTGATTTCCACAGCAAATATCACCCAACAATTCGGCGCGAAGCCACTTTTCGAAAATATTTCAGTGAAGTTCGGCGAAGGTAACCGTTACGGTCTAATCGGCGCGAATGGCTGTGGTAAGTCGACGTTCATGAAAATCCTTTCAGGTGAACTAGAGCCAAGCGCAGGTAACGTAAGCTACGATCCAAACGAGCGCGTGGCTAAGCTAAACCAAGACCAATTCGCGTACGAAGAGTTCTCTGTAATCGACACGGTTATCATGGGCCATAAAGAACTATGGGCTGTGAAGCAAGAGCGTGACCGTATTTACTCGCTACCAGAAATGAGCGAAGAAGACGGCATGAAAGTGGCTGACCTAGAAGTTCAGTTCGCAGAGATGGATGGTTACATGGCAGAAGCGAAAGCGGGTGAGCTTCTTCTAGCGGTTGGTATCGAAGAATCTCTTCACTTTGGCCTAATGAGCGAGGTTGCTCCAGGTTGGAAACTTCGTGTTCTTCTAGCACAAGTTCTGTTCGCAGACCCGCATATCATGCTTCTAGACGAACCAACGAACAACTTGGACATGGACACTATCCGCTGGTTGGAAGAGACACTAAACCAACGTAACTGCACAATGATCATCATTTCGCACGACCGTCACTTCCTAAACTCTGTATGTACTCACATGGCTGACCTTGATTACGGTGAGCTACGCGTTTACCCAGGTAACTACGATGAATACATGACGGCAGCGACACAAGCTCGTGAGCGTCTACTGTCTGACAACGCGAAGAAGAAAGCGCAAATTGCTGAACTTCAAACGTTCGTATCTCGTTTCTCTGCTAACGCATCTAAAGCTAAGCAAGCAACGTCTCGTGCTAAACAGATCGATAAGATTCAGCTAGAAGAAGTTAAAGCATCTAGCCGTCAAAACCCGTTCATCCGTTTCGAACAGTCTAAAGAGCTATTCCGTAACGCGCTTGTGGTTGAAAACCTATCTCAAGGTTTTGAAGAAGACCTATACAACAAGTTCGACGCGATCTTCGAGGTGGGCGAGCGTGTTGCAATCATTGGTGAGAACGGTGTTGGTAAAACAACCCTACTAAACACACTTGCTGGTGTACTAGAAGCGCGTACAGGTGAATACAAGTGGTCTGAGAACGCGAACATCGGTTACTACGCTCAAGACCATGCTCATGACTTTGAAGAAGACATGAACCTATTCGATTGGATGAGCCAATGGCGTCAAGAAGGCGAAGATGAGCAAGTCGTACGTAGCTTCTTAGGTCGTATGCTATTTGGCCAAGACGACATTAAGAAGTCAGTTAAGGTTATCTCTGGTGGTGAACAAGGTCGTATGCTTCTTGGTAAGATCATGATGCATAAGCCAAACATCCTGCTAATGGATGAACCAACGAACCACATGGATATGGAATCTATCGAAGCACTTAACCTTGCGCTTGAGAACTACAAAGGCACACTGTTCTTCGTTTCTCACGACCGTGTATTCGTAGACTCACTAGCAACACGTATCCTAGAGATCAAAGATGGTCAGATCCATGACTTCCGTGGTACTTACGCTGAGTTCCTAAAAGCGCGTGGCATCGACGGTTAATTGAACCTCTGACGCTACCTGAACGATATTAGACTTATTAAAAACGCGCCTTTATCACTGCGATAAAGGCGCTTTTGTTTGTGCTGATTTATTCGTTACAACAACACTAATATTTAAACTGGGCGACGATCTTATCCAGTTTAACGCTCACATTAGACACCTGTTCACTACAGCGCACAGAGCCTGACACCACTTCATATGTATCGACGGATAAATGAGCGATATCAGTGATGTTTCGGTCAATCTCTGCTGAAACAACAGATTGCTCCTCCGACGCAGTCGCAATTTGGCTATTCAAGTCAAACATTTCACCAACTTGAAGATGAATACCTTCAATCGCATTGACCACGCCCTTAGTTTGGCGTTTAACATGTTCAGTTTGATCCAAGCTTTCTGACATCTTAGCAACGGTTTTTTCAATCCCGCTGGTTAACCCTTGAATTGTGGTTTCAATTTGATGGGTAGAGTTGTTGGTCATTAGTGAAAGTTCTCTCACTTCCGACGCCACCACAGCAAAACCTCGGCCATGTTCCCCAGCTCGTGCTGCTTCAATCGCGGCATTGAGGGCGAGTAGGTTAGTCTGTTCTGCGATACCTTGAATCGTCGTAACCACTTGGTTGATCTCTCGACTCTGCTCTTCCAGATGGTCTATCAAGGTCTGAGATTCTTCGATGTTGGTAACCAGCACTTGAATACTTTCATCGGTTGCGTGCGTCTCTTGCAGTGCATGATGAGCATTGCCCTTGATTTTCTCAGCGCTCAGTGCAGCGTTTTCAATATTAGCGGCCACTTCATTACTGGTCATCACAAGTTCATTGACTGCCGTGGCTACCGATTCAGATTGCTGCTTTTGCTTCTCGGCATTACTCATGCTTTTTTGCGCAGCTTGCTCTGAACTACAGGAACTGTCAGTAAGCACGGTCATGACTCCTGAAAGATCTTTGATGTTAGCGTGTAACTTACTAATGAACGCATCAAAGGAGTGGGAGAGCTGTGCAAGTTCATCGTTACCTTTGGCATTCATACGCACCGTTAAGTCGCCATCACCATTGGCAATAGACTCCATCATTTGGTTGATGGCTTTGATACGAGTTAAAACACTTTTACCGATTAGTGCTAATAACGCCGACAACAGAATAACGATGGCAAAGCCAAACAGATGCAGGGTATTTTTGGTGTCAGAACTGGCCTGGCTTATTGCCGTGTTAATTTCCAGCTGGACGCCATTGATTGCTTGTTCAGCTTGATGAACGGTTCGGCGAAGTTCTCCTTTCAGCCCCAGCTCCTCGGTCAGCCCAAGGCGCGTATTCGCCACGAGCAGCTTTTCGACGGCATCTCGGTAGTTCAAATACGCCTGTTTTGTCGTATCTGTATTCTGTGCATAGGGAGTAAACACGTCTAATGCACCATCAAAGGCGAGACTGGTTTGGTCATTAGTGTGGGCGAGATAATGAAAGTCTTTCTCTACTAACTCAAGCAATGCGAGTTCCAGTGTGAGATTCGCTTCTTTCTCTACCGCATGTTTCAATTCATTTCGCCTTTTGTCTAAAACTGCAATCAAGCCAACAGAAGGGTTAGGGTTTTCAATCGCGTTGACTTGTTGAACAATCTGACGAAATTGGTATTCGTAGCTCTCGATTGCTTGGCTGATTTTGGAGGTGTTGTCAGAAAGGTTTAATTCGTGGGAAATAAGCGTTTGATTCAAATCTAATAGTCTTTGATCCAGTGTTACGGCGGTAGTATCAAAGCGCTCTGCGTATTTCTGTTCTTTCCTTGCTAGAAAGTCTTTCTCGTGCCTTCTGAGCATAAGTAGGTCAACTGAGCTTCTTAGGTTCTCATTGGCGGCATGCTCAAGTGACTCCAGCCGGTCAAGGCTCATCTGTTCATATACGGCATAAACAAACACGGATACAAATAGCGTGATGTTGATAAGAATAAATTTACTTCGTATAGACAATGACAGCGAAGAACGCTGCTTTTCGGTTGACCTATCCATAGGCAACTCCTTTTAGCCGATGACGTTTTATATCTATCTTTCATTTATTTGAGTGATGTATTTATAAAAGATAGATATGTAACTAATAGCTTATTAAGGGAGTAACGCAAGGAATTGGACCAGTTTGGTAAAAATTTTATCCAAACAAGCTTAAAGAAGGCATATTAACAAGCTCTAATATGGTATATGCCCTCAACAACACATTGATACTGAATACTTCTTATTAGTGTTCACGGTAATTGAGGGCATCGAATTACACCTAATTAGGCTTCGTTAGAAAAGACGTAATGGTGCTTTTTAAATACTTTATTCGCCGTCTTGGTTGCCTTTAACATCAAAGATAATCTTATCGGCACCTGTAAAGACTTGGAAGCGTAAACCTTTAGCACGAGCAATCGTAGTGATGCCAAACTTCTGAGCTAAGTCTAAGCCCATTTGCGTAACACCTGAACGAGAGAGCAACACTGGAATGCCCATTTGAGCTACCTTAATCACCATTTCAGACGTCAAACGGCCAGTGGTATAGAAGATTTTGTCTGAGCCATCTTCCTGATTCAGCCACATTTCACCTGCCAGCGTATCTACTGCGTTGTGACGACCGACATCTTCAACGAAAGAGAGTACTTGATCGTCTTTGCACACGGCACAGCCATGGACAGCACCTGCTTTTTTATAGGTGTCGTTATAGTGAGTTAACGCTTCAAGAGCCGTGTAGATTTCTGATTGCTTAAGCTTGGTTTGAGGCACTTGGTAATTTTCCAGCTGCTTCATTACGTTGCCGTACATAGTGCCTTGACCACAACCTGAGGTTACGGTTTTCTTTTTAAGCGCACTTTCTAACTGGCTTGTATCTTCTTTCGTTACAACCGCCGCTGAACTGGTTTCCCAATCAATGATGATTGATTCAATCGCTTCAGGGTCTGAAAGGAAGCTTTGGTTCTTCAAATAACCTAAGACTAATGATTCAGGACGTGAGCCCAAAGTCATCAGGGTCACGATCTCTTTCCAGTTAAGCATAACGGTTAGAGGACGTTCGCAAGCAATCTGTTTTGTTAGCTTTTCGCCATACTCGTCGAACACTTCCACTTCAATGGTTTGTAGAGGGTTTTCACTGGTTTTAATAATGTTTGGTTTAACCACTTTCATATCCTAGTTGTGTATACGCTCATCACGCGTTTTGACGTTGACGGTTTAGGCGCTATTTTGAAGCTCGCAGAGGGCGTCGGCTTCTTTGTCTTAATGCTTAAAGCAATTCTTATTCCAAAGCGCTCTTTATCTCAAATTATTCGGATGATTACCTTTACTTAGCGCAAAAACTGTCACATCGGTCTAACCTGAACAGAGACTTCGCCTATTTTGGTAGCGCTATGGCGTGGTTATTGCTTAGTTGTAGTAAACCAAAGATTTTGTGATGTCGTAAATAGAACAAAATGTCCTATTGGTAGCGGCTTCAAATAACAACTGGATGAGATATGTCGGAAACTAAAGAACTAGAACAACAATATGAGAAAACCGAGACATCTTGGTCGATAGGCGTTCATCGCATCGAGAAAGAGATCAAAACGGGCATGTGGACGACCACACAATGGGAACTTGCAGGGTTTGAACTATCCCCAAACAGCGAGTCGAAAGATGTGTGTCTACTGCAACTGCATAAAGATGAACGTACAGACTATCGATTCAACCTTAGTTCACAACAACCCAAGCTTTTCTTGGTAATGGATAACGTCGATTCAGGCGTACCTATTATCCAACTGCTGACAGCCTCTCAAACTGTCGCAGGTCAGTATATGGATGGAGACAATCAGGTTCTTTCGTTTGATATGCCTTTACCTGTTCAAGCTTGGATGGAGGCCTTCATTGGTCGACATGGCGAACTGTTAGAAAAACGTCGTAAGAAACGTAAAGGAGCAGGGCGCGCAAATGGCAACTAGTTTCTTTAGTCGTTGGTCACAGCGTAAGTTAGAAGGAGACAAGGCCACAGACGTTGAGACAGAAGAATCAGTTAACGTTGCTACTGATGCTCAACCTTCTGAATTCACTAGCGTTAACGACCTAGATCCTTCGGTTCATCCAGAACAAACAACCGCAGATGTTTCTAGTGAAAGTCTTGATGATTCAATAGAAAACGCTGAAGATGAGTCTCCTTCTGTTGCTCAGCTGCTGGTATCTGAGGCATCCGAGAGCGTGAAAAAGGCTGCTCTGAGAAAGCTATTCTTATCAGAAGAGTTCAACGTTCGTGATGGCTTAGATGACTATGATGATGACTACAGCAATCTCAAGTCTCTTACTGAAGGCGTTGCTGATACGCTGCGAGATTGGGTAAAAGATACCGTCGAGGATAGTGAGCCTGTCACTACTAAAGCTCAAGATGAGTCAACTTCGACCAGTGATACCTTAGAACAAGAGGTAGCTGAAACAGAGCAAGAAGAAGCCCCACAAGAAGCGGGCGATGTTTCTGAAAACGAACCTAAAGATGCCCTCAATTCAGATACTGAGAAGGTTGAAAAGTCTCCCAAACAACAACAACTGTATAAATACACAGTCACCAATAAAATCGGTACTTCATCTGAAAGTATGACTCTGTAACTGAGACAAAATATACCACACAAAGAATAGGTACATTTTGACTAAACACTCAATGAACCGACTGAGACAAATTGTCCCAGTCGGTTTTTTTGTCCTTATTAAATAGCAATAAATAACATAAACCATTGAAATATAATTAAAATAAAGTTGGCATATACATTGCTATGAACAAGCATAATCAACAGGTTAGTAGATTGTTTCATTATCAATGATGAAATACGACACATCATTAATTGAGCAATTAATCAGCATTCTATACGAGGCTGACTACAATCAAGGTTGAGCAGATTATCCATGACGCTATATGGAACTGAGCAATGCTTAAAGAACTATTAAAAGAAGCAACAACAAATAATGGTAAAGCGCGACTCTATGCTTTTGAAAATACCGTAGAGTTAACCAACCTTATTCCACCAACTGTAAGTTATGAGAGTGGTGGTAATACCCTAATCATAGGGCCAACTGCAATCATTGAGAGTGCGGCTGCGCAGCTACCTCAATTGACTAGCCTAACTCTGTTGTCAACGGATGGAGAGAAGGGTTCAAACAGTGAACTCTATTTCGCTAATTCGGTTCAGGTATCAGGTTTCCTAGGTACATTTGAAGTGGTTATTGAAAACCGTGGGACGACGAGCAATTTAGCGAAAGTTGCTATTAATCACGATTGCTTTGATGTTGTCTTAGACCTATGCCTAAACAGCTGCATGACTGAAGAAGTTCCAGTTCCGGGTTACTACCCAGTTGGACGTGGCTATCCGAAATTAGCTGAAGCACTAGAAGAAATCCCAACGTTAATGGGTACCTTCGATAAGCCAAAATTCTTCCGTTTAGATACTGATTTGTGTGCGCATAGCTCTCGTGGCGTTAAAGGCTGTGAGCGTTGTGTTGATGCTTGTCCAGCAGGGGCGCTATCAAGTGAAGGTACAGACAAAACCGGTCATCGCATCGAAATTAACCCGTACCTTTGTCAAGGCGTGGGTACTTGTGCAACAAGCTGTCCAACTGAAGCGATCAGTTACGCACTTCCTAATCCAGATGACACTCAAAAGTTCATTGAACGCACGTTAGCCAACTATGAGAAAGCAGGGGGCCTAGACCCGATCGTTCTGATTTGTAGCTCTCGTCATGAAACATATAACGTGATGGCACTTAAAGCACTACCAGACAATGTTATTCCGGTTGTGGTTGAAGAGCTTCCTTCTGTAGGCATTGATACGTGGTTTGCAGCTTTAGTAAATGGTGCAACTCAGGTCCTGTTTGCAGCGTCTCGCTTTATGCCAGAAACCATTATTCGTGTTCTTAATAACGAAGTCGGTATTGCTCAAGAGCTGTTGGATCAAATTGGTGTAGCAAAAGAGACAGTAGATATCCTTTACCTTGAATCTCTTCGTGAAGGTGCACCTACACTGTGTACCGATTCGTTTGATTTGGCACTTGGCGACCTTCAAGGTAATAAGCGCCAGCGTCTATTTACTGCTCTAGATGCACTAAGCACATCACGAATTCCTGTCGAAAATATTGTTGAGCTTCCATCGAACGCACCTTACGGCAACGTTTCGTGTGAAAGCAAAGATTGTACGTTATGTATGAGTTGTGTGGCGGTATGTCCAACTCGTGCACTTCATACCGATGGCACATCTCCATCTCTAAAATT
Organism: Vibrio fortis; assembly: GCF_000695685.1. Taxonomy (GTDB): domain Bacteria; phylum Pseudomonadota; class Gammaproteobacteria; order Enterobacterales; family Vibrionaceae; genus Vibrio; species Vibrio fortis_A. Next base: position 363,709 of record NZ_JFFR01000002.1, read on the forward strand.
CATTGAGCAAGATTGTGTTCAATGTGGCCTTTGTGAAAAAGCATGTCCTGAAAATGTTCTGACTCTAACGCCTCGTATGAATTGGGTGAAAGAGGAGCGTCAGAAGGCCGTTGTGATCCATGAAGAGAAAGCCGCGGAGTGTATTCGTTGTCATAAGCCTTTTGCTCCTCAATCTATGATTGATATGTTGCAAAACAAGTTACGCGGTCACTCTCATTTTTCAGACGAAGCAGCGATCAATCGTATTGCTATGTGTGAAGACTGCCGTGTCATCGATATGTTCGATTCAATGGCTCAAGACCCATTGAAACAACTGAAATACTAGGAGTTGGCTTTGGATACTCATTCAGAACAAGAACAAACATTAAGAACAGATATCTACCTAGTTCTATCCGCACTATTTCGTAGTGCTCCAACAGAAGAGATGATCGACTTTTTAAAATCTCTAGAAATTGAAGAGTCGGAAAGTGCCATGCAAAAAGCTTGGATTGCGCTTCAACAAGCCGCAATTCAATCTGAACGTGAAGCACTAGAAGACGAATACCAAGACCTTTTCATCGGTATTGGCCGTGGTGAAGTCATGCCTTTTGGTTCATGGCACATGACTGGCGCAATGATGGAAAAGCCACTCGCTGAGATCCGACACGATCTTGAGCTTCTTGGTATTGAGCGCGATGAAAACGTAAAAGAGCCAGAAGATCATATTTCAGCTCTTTGTGAAGTCATGGCGATGCTAACCGGTGAAGAAGAAGAGCTTCAACAAGTTGTTTTCAATAAACATATTGCACCTTGGTTTGAATCTTTCACTCGTCAAACGGAGAGTGCGGAACACGCCAACTTTTACAAGCCGGCCGCTCAACTATGCCAAGCATTCCTATCGCTAGAACAAGTTCGTTTTAGTGTGAATACCAAAAGCAGTAAGCACAAATCAAAAATTGATGTGAAAAACGTCACTGATTACGAGTAATCGAGCAGTACTCGATCATATCGATAGAGGGGCAGTAAGCCTCCATAAAGATCTACCGTAAGGTAAGGAAGCAATGATGAAAGATAATAAAGAAGTAAATACAAGCCGTAGGGACTTACTCAAAGGCTTAACAACTGCAGCCGTAGCGGGTGCTGTTGTCGCTGGAACTTCAACAGTGGCATCAGCGGCTGAAACGCCTGACCTTTCCAAAAAAGACGTGAAGAAGACTGGCTACCGTGAAACGCAACATATTCGCGACTACTACGACACACTATAGGGGATAAAGGATGAAACTAGTCAAACGCTCCGATAGTGTGAGCAAGGAAACCAATCAGCTCGGCGTATCTCGTCGTGCATTCATGAAAAATACTTCATTGGCTGCTGGTGGCGCTGTAGTAGGTGCAAGCCTATTTGCTCCAGGCATGATGAAGAAAGCACAAGCGAAGTCGGTTGATCCTGATGCTAAAACTGAGATCAAACGTACGATCTGTTCTCACTGTTCTGTGGGTTGTGGTATTTACGCTGAAGTTCAAAACGGTGTATGGACTGGCCAAGAGCCGGCATTTGACCACCCATTCAACGCTGGTGGACACTGTGCGAAAGGTGCAGCACTGCGTGAGCACGGCCACGGTGAGCGTCGTCTTAAGTACCCAATGAAATTGGAAGGCGGTAAGTGGAAGAAGCTTTCTTGGGAACAAGCGATTGAAGAGATCGGTAACAAAGCGCTAGAACTTCGTAAAGAGTCTGGCCCTGATTCGGTTTACTTCCTTGGTAGTGCGAAACACAGCAACGAACAAGCTTACGCATTCCGTAAAATGGCGTCGCTTTGGGGCACCAATAACGTCGATCACCAAGCGCGTATTTGTCACTCAACCACAGTAGCAGGTGTAGCGAACACTTGGGGCTACGGTGCAATGACAAACTCGTTCAATGACATGCACAACTGTAAATCGATGCTATTCATTGGTTCGAACCCAGCAGAAGCGCACCCAGTTGCGATGCAGCATATCCTGATCGCGAAAGAGAAAAACAACTGTAAGATCGTTGTTGCGGATCCTCGCCGCACTCGTACAGCTGCAAAATCTGATCACTACGTATCACTTCGTCCGGGCTCTGACGTCGCGTTTATTTGGGGCGTACTATGGCATGTCTTCGCAAATAAGTGGGAAGACAAAGAGTTCATTCGCCAACGTGTATTTGGTATGGATGAGATCCGTGAAGAAGTTGCAAAATGGACGCCAGCTGAGGTTGAGCGCGTAACTGGCGTATCTGAAGCTGACGTATACCACACAGCGAAACTGCTTTCTGAAAACCGTCCTGGTTGTATTGTTTGGTGTATGGGTGGCACTCAACACACCACAGGTAACAACAACACTCGTGCTTACTGTGTACTTGAACTTGCACTAGGTAACATCGGTAAATCAGGCGGCGGTGCTAACATTTTCCGTGGTCACGATAACGTACAAGGCGCAACTGACCTTGGCGTACTATCAGACACACTTCCAGGTTACTACGGTCTCTCTGAAGGCTCATGGCGCCACTGGTCTAAAGTTTGGGATCTAGATTTTGACTGGGTGAAAGGCCGTTTCGATGACAACGCTTACGGCGGCCAGAAACCAATGAACAGTGCGGGTATTCCTGTATCTCGCTGGGTTGATGGTGTTCTAGAAAACAAAGACAACATCCGCCAACGTGAAAACATTCGCGCAATGTTCTACTGGGGTCACGCGGTGAACTCTCAGACTCGTGGTCCTGAAATGCAGAAGGCGATGCAGAAGCTGGATATGATGGTTATTGTTGACCCATACCCAACAGTTGCAGCGGTAATGAACGATCGTACTGATGGCGTTTACCTACTTCCAGCGACGACTCAGTTCGAAACTTACGGCAGTGTTACGGCATCAAACCGTTCGCTACAGTGGCGTGACAAGGTGGTTGATCCACTGTTCGACTCTAAGCCTGACCACGAAATCATGTACCTACTTTCTAAGAAGCTAGGTTATGCAGATCAATTGTTTAAAAATATCCGCGTTGAGAACAATCAGCCACTGATTGAAGACTTAACACGTGAGTTCAACAAAGGTATGTGGACGATCGGTTACACCGGTCAAAGCCCTGAGCGTATTAAAGAGCACCAACAAAACTGGCACACATTCCACAAAACAACGTTGGAAGCGGAAGGCGGCCCAATCCACGGGGAAACCTACGGTATGCCTTGGCCATGTTGGGGTACACCAGAGATGAAACACCCTGGTACTCATATCCTTTACGATACATCTAAGCCTGTTGCAGAGGGCGGCGGTAACTTCCGTACCCGTTTTGGTGTTGAGTTCGAAGGTAAAAACCTACTGGCAGAAGACAGCTATTCGAAAGGCAGTGAAATCAAAGACGGCTATCCAGAGTTCAGTGACAAGCTTCTGAAACAACTGGGTTGGTGGGACGATCTAACAGCCGAAGAAAAAGCGGCTGCTGAGGGTAAGAACTGGAAAACCGACCTATCTGGCGGTATCCAACGCGTTGCGATTAAGCACGGCTGTATCCCATTTGGTAATGCGAAGGCGCGTGCGGTTGTTTGGACATTCCCAGACCGCGTACCACTTCACCGCGAGCCGCTGTACACGCCACGTCGTGACCTAGTAGCTGACTACCCAACTTGGGACGACAAAGAAGCGATCTTCCGTGTACCAACCTTGTACAAGTCGATTCAAGAAGAAGATAAATCTGGCGAGTACCCAATCATCCTAACCTCTGGCCGTCTGGTTGAATACGAAGGTGGTGGTGAGGAGACTCGTTCTAACCCTTGGCTTGCTGAACTTCAACAAGAGATGTTCGTTGAAGTTAACCCGAAAGACGCAAACGACATCGGCTTTAAAGATGGCGATGATGTTTGGGTTGAAGGTGCAGAGAAAGGCCGTATTAAGGTGAAAGCTCTTGTCACACGTCGTGTGAAGCCTGGTCTGGCATTTATTCCATTCCACTTCGGCGGTAAGTTCCAAGGTGAAGACCTACGTTCTAAGTATCCTGAAGGCACTGACCCGTATGTTATTGGTGAAGCTGCAAACACAGCAACCACGTATGGTTATGACCCTGTAACGTTGATGCAGGAAACGAAAGTAACCCTTTGTAACATTCGTAAGGCTTAAGGAGTCCAATAATGGCTAGAATGAAATTTCTTTGTGACACTAAGCGTTGTATCGAATGTAACGGCTGTGTCACTGCATGTAAAAACGAAAACGATGATGCTCTAGAGTGGGGTATCCAACGTCGCCGCGTTGTAACGCTGAACGATGGCGAACCGGGTGAAAACTCTATCTCAGTTGCTTGTATGCACTGTACTGACGCGCCTTGTATGGCGGTATGTCCTGCAGACTGTTTCGAGCACACTGAAGACGGCATCGTACTTCACAACAAAGATCTGTGTATCGGTTGTGGCTACTGTCTATTCGCTTGTCCATTTGGCGCACCACAATTCCCTAAACAGGAAGCATTTGGTGAGCGCGGTAAGATGGACAAATGTACATTCTGTGCAGGCGGTCCTGAAACTGAAGCGGGCTCTGTTGAAGAGCGTCAGAAGTACGGTGCGAACCGTATTGCTGAAGGCAAGCTACCAATGTGTGCATCACTATGTTCAACTAAAGCGCTTCTAGCGGGTGACGCAGAGAAAGTCTCTGATGTATTCCGTCAACGTGTTGTAGAGCGTGGCGCAAAAGGCGCGGGTTGGACCAATGGTAACGACCTATCTTACGATGCGACTAAGAGCTAAGTAGGGAGAGACGTATGCTTTCATTGTTAAAACGTCTCTCATTTGTCGTGCTGCCGCTATTGGCAGCACTGACAATGCTGGCTCCAATGAGTCACGCTGCTGAGACGAAAGCGAATACCGCAGAGCGTGAGATGACCCAACTGGCGGGTGCAGACTTTTGGCGACAAGTGCGTGAAGGTGAGACAGGATACACAACGTCTCAATCTGCTGAGCACGGTATGCTGATAAGTACTCCTGGGCAAACGTGGTACATCTTAAAAGAGAAGTGGATGTCTCCGGCAGGCGCAGTGGCTATCTTCGGTAGTATTGCCTTTGTTACTCTGATGTACATTGTGATTGGCCCGCTTATGTTAAGTGCGCCGAGAACAGGGCGTAAGATAAAACGTTGGTCTCGTTTAGACAGAGCACTCCACTGGAGCATGGCGTTTACCTTCCTAACTTTGGCCTTTAGCGGCTTAATGTTGGTTTATGGTAAGCACTTCTTAAAGCCTTATATCCCAACGGATTTGTGGGGCTTTATCATCATGCTCGCTAAGCAATACCACAACTACATCGGTCCAATTTTCTATGTACTGCTAATGTGCGTACTAGTGAAGTGGTGGCGTAAGTCTATCTTCAAGATGGTCGATCTTAAGTGGTTTATGAAGCTTGGTGGTATGGTTGGTAAGCATAAAGGCTCGCACCCGTCAGCGGAGTTCTCAAACGCTGGTGAAAAAGCACTGTTTTGGTTACTTATCATTGTAGGTACCGTCGTTGCGATCAGTGGTTTAGTTCTAGACTTCCCAATCTTTGGTCAAACACGTCGTGATATGGAGCTTTCTAACTTAGTTCACATGCTAGCGGCACTGATCCTTATCTGTGGCTTTGTGTTCCACATCTATATCGGCCTGTTTGGTATGGAAGGGGCGCTAGAAGGTATGGTAACGGGTGAAGTTGATGAAACTTGGGCCAAGGAGCACCACGACCTTTGGTACGAAGAAGTCATGGCTAAAGAGAAGCAGGATGCACTACAAGGTGATGTTACTGGTTCGAACACAGAAAATGTCTCGCAAACAGAAAAAGAGGTAAAGCCGAATGAACAAACCTCATAAAGGTATTTGGGTTGCTTACATACTAAGTTGCTTTACGCCATTTACCTGTCTGATTTCGGGTGTGATCGCTATTGTCTATGCGGGTTATCGTCTAGACAAAGGAGAGGATGGGGAAGTCATTGACTCCCATTACTACGGTCTAATCCGTACTTTCTTCCTGAATCTGACCTACTTTGTGGTATTGATCGTTACTGTTGCAACGTCAAATGGCGTTTTGAAAGGTGTAAACGACTATTGGTATAAGAGTCATTTCATCGATGAGATTGCATACTACATCCCTTACGTGGGTATGTTGTTTGGTGCTATTGCCATCGTGGTTTGGTTTATTCGTATGTACCAAGGAATGACCCGCCTGAAGCAAGGTTTGCCTCAAAAAGCTTCGACAGGACCAAACCTGTAACAACACTCTTAAGTTGTTCTATTTGAAACCCAGCTCTTTGCTGGGTTTTTTATTGTCTGCTTTCTAAATCCTCTAAGCCATTCCCTTGATGTTGCACGCTTCTTTATGGTGCATCTCACTATCTTGGTGCAAATAAGATTAACAACTTACATCCTGTTGCTCACCAAAATTGTGCCACTAAACATTAAACCCCTTATTAATCAACAATTTAACCACAAGTGCAAACTGCGCTTATTCGGTTCATGTGGTGTGGAACGCATCTTGCCTAACTATTGAGTCTTTAAATAATTACATCATTTAACGCGCACACAATCAGTGCAAATGATAAAGCAAAAGGAGTTAGCTTTAATGAGCCAGTCAGTCGAGCAAGTTCATAGTGCAGTACAGAACTTGACGCAAAGTTCGGACACACTGTTTTTACTACTTGGTGCCATCATGGTTTTCTTGATGCACGCAGGTTTTGCCTTCCTAGAGGTAGGTACGGTACGAAAGAAAAACCAAGTAAACGCTTTGGTGAAGATTCTTGCGGATTTTGGCGTTTCCGCCATTGCGTATTTCTTTATCGGATATTGGGTTGCTTATGGCGCACACTTTTTCGCTGATGCCGATACCTTGGCTCAAGCAAATGGCTATGAGTTAGTGAAGTTCTTCTTCTTAATGACGTTTGCTGCGGCGATTCCAGCAATTGTATCGGGTGGTATCGCAGAGCGCGCGCGTTTCTACCCAGTACTATTGGCGACCTTGTTTACGGTCGGACTGATTTATCCGTTCTTTGAAGGCATTATTTGGAATGGGAATTTTGGCCTACAGGATTGGTTCGAAGCGCAGTTCGGCTATGGCTTTCATGACTTCGCAGGTTCAATCGTCGTACATGGCGTAGGTGGTTGGATTGCATTGGTCGCAGTTTACTTTCTGGGAATGCGTAAAGGACGTATTCGTGCGGGCAAGCACACCAACTTCGCACCATCAAACATTCCTTTCTTAGCGTTAGGCGCATGGATTCTTTGTGTCGGTTGGTTTGGCTTTAACGTAATGTCAGCGCAGGCAATCAATGGCATTAGCGGCTTAGTTGCAATGAACTCTCTCATGGCGATGGTTGGCGGTATTCTAGCAGCACTGTTTGCTGGCAAGAACGACCCAGGCTTCATTCACAATGGTCCTTTGGCGGGCTTAGTCGCAGTTTGTGCCGGCTCAGACTTGATGCATCCACTCGGTGCACTAGTAACAGGTGGTGTCGCAGGCGCACTATTTGTTTACCTATTTACTTACATGCAAAACAAAACCAAGATTGATGACGTATTAGGTGTTTGGCCTCTACACGGCGTTTGTGGCGCATGGGGCGGCATCGCAGCAGGTATCTTTGGCCAACAAGCATTCTGGGGACTTGGTGGTGTGAGCTTTGTGGTACAAGTTCTGGGTACTATTGCAGGCATTGTGGTTGCAGTTGGCGGTGCATTCATCGTTTACGGCATCCTAAACAAAGTGACTGGCCTTCGTTTAAGCGAGGAAGATGAATTTAACGGTGCGGATCTATCCATTCACAAGATCTCATCTGTAAGCGAAGATTAACCTTTAAACAAAGTCATCTTCTTACTTCTAGATACAGAAATTAAAAGCGGCTTCGGTCGCTTTTTCTTTATTTATAAAGAGCGATAAGGAGCAAAAACCGATTCAACAGTCGTCTCTTCACCGTTTTTCCTATTCAAAACTCAAGCTAGTTCACAAATGACCAATGAATACATGCACATAAGACCATGGTCTAATCCCCAAAACTATTGTTGAAATTTGAACAATGCTAAGCTGTTACAAAGTGACATATTGATAAGGACGTAATATGAATTTCCCATACAGAAATATCGTGATTCTCACAGGTGCTGGGATCTCGGCAGAATCAGGAATACAGACTTTTCGTGCGCAGGACGGATTATGGGAAAACCACAAGATCGAAGATGTGGCGACCCCCGAAGGCTTTCAACGAGACCCTGATTTGGTTCAAGCATTTTATAATAAGCGCCGTAAAGGACTGCAAAGCCCCGATATTGAGCCTAATGCTGCACACAAAGCGCTAGGGGAGCTTGAGAAGCGTTTAGATGGGAAAGTCACCATCATCACACAGAATATCGATAACCTTCATGAGAGAGGCGGTAGCGACAATGTGATACACATGCACGGCGAACTCCTAAAAGCCCGTTGCAGTGAATCGAATCAGGTTATTGAGCACAAAGATGACATTCTGACTGGTGAGCTATGTCATTGTTGCCAAATCCCAGCTCAGATGAGGCCTCACATTGTTTGGTTTGGTGAAATGCCACTACGTATGGGGGATATCTATTCAGCGTTAGAAGAAGCGGATCTATTTATTTCTATCGGTACTTCTGGCGTAGTGTACCCAGCTGCAGGCTTTGTCCACGATGCGAAAATGCATGGCGCTCATACTATTGAAATTAATCTAGAGCCAAGCGCTGTAGAAAGCGAATTTGTTGAAAAGCGTTATGGTAAGGCAAGCATTGAAGTTCCTAAATTAGTTTCAGAACTCCTATACGAAGAGCCTAAAAGTTTAAGAGCTTGAAAGGAAAAATAGTCTATCGGTTTGTATAAAAAGAAGGCATCACGATTCAATGTGATGCCTTGTTTGTTTTTGGTCTGATTCAACAGCACTACTCATATACAGTTAGTGCTTTTTGGCATAGAAAGCGATAGCTTCTTCACTGGTCATCCCGTAGTTTTGAATCAGGTCTACGAGTTGACGTTTTTCTTCTAGCTCAGCAAGAATCTCTGGATCAGTTTCAATTTCATAGTCATCAATATCATCTATCGGCTTCACGTCTTTTATCCTTCTGAACTACAACAAAAAAAGACTAGCATAACCAACAGAGACTCAAGCAACAGTTCACACGAAGTGCGAGTTACAGAGCAAAAACAAACTTGTGTTTTGTCTTATAACGAAGCTCCTTCTACAGCAAATTAAACACTCTTCAAGCTGTGCTTGGCCTTCTTCATTGTGTACATCGCTTTGTCTGACGCAACCAAGGCCTGTTGAAAAGTGTCTTGTGTCGCAGGGGCTACACCATATGAAAAATCAATATTTTCGCCGTGAAGCAGATTGACAACCTGATCTATAAATTCAGCGCTACGTCCTTTGAGTGCAACCACGACAAACTCATCACCACCAATTCGAAATAGTAACTCGTCCTGAACCGCAGCTTGGCGAAGTACCTGAGAGAAGCGCACAATCATGAGATCACCTACATTATGACCTTTTAAATCATTCACGCGTTTTAGGCCATCAAGGTCCAGATAGATAACATCGAACTCGGCGAGTGTAATTGTGTCGAATTTCTTTCGGTTAAACAGGCCGGTCAACTCATCAATGTGGCTCTGAGCTTTAATGGAGGAGGTGAGTTGGGTAATACCAATCGCGATAAGTAAAAACGCGATCTGCAGTAAACCATCTTCAAGAAAAGTATCAATGAGTTCATGGCGGTCTGCCCATTCATCAAGCCTCTCGAGCTCTGTTGCGACGTCATAACAAAGGTTGAAAATAAGGAGCAGAGCACCGAAGTGCAAGATCTTATGAGGGAGTATCGCTTTTCGAGCAACAGCATAGACATAAATTACGATGATCAGCGTATTGGTTTCAAAGAATAAGTCGTAGTTTGAATCTATGTCTGTCACAGAGCTCAAGCCAAGCATCACAAAGGAGCCTAGTAGCATTAGAGTGACAATCAATAGTATAGGGTTTGCCTTCATATTAAATCGCACTTCGTGTTGTTAATTTTTATCCTATATAAAGTTTAGATAAAAAGAAAGCGGCCAACGCCGCTTTCATATTCATTTAAAAATAAACTAGTTGTTTACTTTTAGTTTTTGGAAGTACTCGTCATAAATAACGCTCGCTTCACCCACTTCGTCTTGCCAAAAACCGTTGTCCATTACAGATTGTGGTGGGAAAACGTTCTGATCTTCAGCGAACTCTTTTGGTAGAAGAGGGTATGCCGTTTTAACTGGCGTTGGGTAGCCAATTTCTAGAGCAATTTTTGCTGCGTTTTCAGGGCGTAGTAGGAAGTCGATCATCTTGTGTGCCGCATCTACGTTTTTCGCGCCTGATGGAATCGCTAGGCTGTCCATCCAGAAGATTGCGCCTTTCTCTGGCCAGATGATGTCAATTGTTGCACCTTCTTGACGAGCCATGTATGCAGAACCGTTCCAAAGCATACCTAGAGAAACTTCACCTGCTAGGTAAGGGTTTGCTGGGAAATCTGAGTTGAACACCAATACATTTGGCATTAGCTTCTTCAGTTCTTCGTAAGCCGCTTTGATTTCATCTGGGTTAGTTGTGTTTGGAGAGTAACCCAGCTTTGTTAGAGCAATGTGGAACACTTCACGAGAGTCGTCCATCATCATCAGCTGACCTTCCCACTGTGTATCCCATAGGTCATCCCATGATTTAACAGAAGACTTGTCTAGCATGTCTGAGTTAATGCCAATACCCGTAGCACCCCAAATGTATGGGATAGAGAAGCTGTTGCTTGGGTCAAATGGCTTGTCCAAGTAGTTTGGATCCAAATCAGCAAAGTGAGTTAGCTTAGATTTGTCTAGCTCTTGAAGCATGCCTTCTTTGCGCATCTTAGATACGAAGTAAGTAGAAGGTACAACTAGGTCGTAACCTGAACCTTGAGTTTTTAACTTAGCGTACATGCTTTCGTTAGACTCGTAGGTAGAGTAGATAACTTTAATTCCAGTCTCTTCAGTGAAGTCCTCTAACACTTCGTTAGGGATGTATTCAGACCAGTTGTAAAAGTACAGTTCTTGGTCAGCTGCGAAAGAAGGAGTTGAAAGTAAGGTAGCAGCACACAATGCGCCGGTATACAGTGTTTTTTTCATTACTGTTCCGTTCATTTGTTTGATTTGAATCTGGGTTGCGGACCCAATGTGAATCGATTTATAAAAATCGCGTCGGATTATAGCAGTCTAATACGAAAATAGGCAGCCTAAGCTGCCTATTGCATTGAAATTATTATAGACCTTACTGGCCGGCTTTCAACTTCATGAAATACTCTTCATATTTCACGGTTTTGTCACCAACAGCCGCTTGCCATTCAACGCGGTCTAGATCTTCTTGAGAAGGGAACAGCGCAGGGCTATCTTTGAACTTCTCGTTCGATGCTTTTACTGCGGTTAGGTAGCCAGTGTCACGAGAGATCTGCTCTGCAATCTCAGGGCGCAGTAGGAAGTCGATCATCTTATGTGCCGCTTCTACGTTCACAGCACCAGAGCTAATTGCAAAGTTATCTACCCAGCCGATACCGCCTTCTTTCGGGAATACCAGTTTAATTGGCAGGCCTTCATTTTGAGCCGCAGCAGCAGAGCCGTTCCAAAGCATACCTAGACCAACTTCGCCAGACATGTATGGCGCACCTGGGTTATCAGAGTTAAACACAAGTACGTTCGGCATCAGCTTTTGTAATTCAGCGTAAGCTTCGTCGATTTGCTTTTCGTCCGTGGTGTTGCCTGAGTAACCTAGCTTGCGAAGAGCAATGTGGAACACTTCACGCGTATCATCCATCATCATCAATTGGCCTTCAAGCTCAGGCTTCCACAAGTCTGCCCAGCTTTGAAATTCTTCTGGGTCATACATATCTGTATTAACAGCAAGACCCGTGATCGCAACAACGTGAGGAATAGAGTAGTCGTTGTTTGGATCGTACGGCTTGTCTAGGTAATTAGTATCTAGGTTAGTGAAATTACTTAACTTAGACTTATCAATTTTTTGTAGCATACCTTCATCGCGCATTTTAGACACGAAGTAGGTTGATGGCACAACAAGGTCATAGCCTTTGTTATGCGTTTTTAGCTTTGCGTATAAGGTTTCGTTCGACTCATAGGTAGAGTAGATAACCTTAATACCTGTTTCGTTTGTGAACTTCTCTAAGATCTCACTGTTGATGTAAGGACCCCAGTTCATAAACACTAATTCTTTGTTCTCTTCTGCAGATACAGACGCAGAAAACATAGAAAGCGCACATGCACTACCAGCTAATAAAGTAGCCCATTTTTTCATTGACGTTAGCTCCGAACTAAACGTTGCCTAAAAGGCAGTAGATAGAAAAACAGAATGGCGATTTCACCATTCTGTTTATGAATTACACGGGAGGTTTACTTGATCTTCTCTCTTGCTAGCAGTTGAGAAGCAACAACTAGTATCAACGAGACCACAAGCATAACCGTTGCAAGGGCATTAACCTCTGGTGAAATTCCCACTTTCACCATTGAATAAATCTTCAATGGTAAGATTTCATATGTTGGGCCAGTCACAAACGAGCTGATAATCACGTCATCAAGCGATAACGTGAAGCTCAGTAACCAACCCGCAGCAACAGCAGGTTTCGCTAGCGGAAGAATGATCTGTTTCAAGATCGTCCACTCACTCGCGCCCAAGTCTTTTGCTGCTTCCAGCATTTTGACATCAAAGCCATTCAAGCGACTGTACACTGTCACCACGACAAACGGTAGACAGAAGGTAATATGAGCCGCGAGTAGGGTAAAGAACCCAAGCTGTACGCCCATTACCAAAAACAGAGCCAGTAACGAGATTGCCATAACAATATCTGGCGACATCATCACCACAAATAGCATTGTGTTTACGACACCTTTACCTTTGAACTGGTATCGGAATAGTGCCACAGCCGTTAGGCTACCCACGATTGTCGCCGCTGTTGCAGAGAACACAGCCACATTGAGAGAGTGCCATGCTGCCTGCATAAGGCTGTCATTATTTATGAGTGCGTCATACCACTTGGTGGTGAAGCCGCCCCATTTCATGCCAAATTTGTTCGCATTAAACGAGTTTGCGATTAATACGATGATTGGTAGATATAGAAAACCATATACCAATGTCATAAAGCTGAACTTAACTGTGCGACCCATTAGTCTAGCTCCACCTTCTTATTCAATAGCTTGCCTGCACGATAGTAGGCATAAAGCATCACAGCCATTGCTGCCGTTAGCGCGATACTGGTTGCCGCACCAAACGGCCAATCTCGTGCATTCAACACCTGACTCTTAATCACGTTACCAATCAGTAGGTTCTTCGCGCCGCCTAGTAGGTCAGAAATGTAGAACATGCCTAACGCTGGTAAAAGAACAAGCAAACAGCCGCCAATAATACCTGGCATTGTTAGTGGCAAAATGACTTTAAGTAGTGTCTGTAACTTATTCGCACCCAAATCTTTTGCCGCTTCAATGTAGGTATCGTCCAACTTCTCAATCGCAGAGTAGAGTGGCAGAATCATGAATGGCAATAGGATGTATACCAAGCCGATCATTACGGCCGTTTCGGTATACATAATACGCATCGGTTTATCGATGATTTCCAACGCCATCAAGCTTTTGTTCAATACACCTTGAGTACCTAGGACGATCTTCAAGCCGTATGTACGAATCAATGAGTTTGTCCAAAAAGGAACAATCACCAAGAACAGCATGAATGGGCGCCACTTAGCCGGCATTTTCGCTACGATGTAAGCGAATGGGTAACCAATCACTAAACAAAGTAGTGTTGCCACAATCGCCATGTAGAACGAATGCGCTAAGACTTTGAAGTACAGCGGGTCAGCTAAACGAACATAGTTATCGAGCGTGAATGTCATCTCGATAAGGTTCGCTTCATCTCTAGTTAGAAAGCTTGTACCAATAATCATGATGTTTGGAATCATCACGAAAATAACAAGCCAACCAGTGATTAAAGCGATAATGGCGTTTTGTAAATTAAACTTCTTGCTCATCTTCTAGCACCACTTCCCAGCTCTCAACCCAAGTTACAGCAACTTTTTGGCCCAGTGAGTGATCAACATCTGGGTCATCTTCGTTGAAGAATTCGCTTACCATTACGCGCATACCAGATTCCAGTTCAACAACTGAATCCAGCGTCATGCCTTTATAGGTACGCTCGATAATATGGCCAACAATGCCACGCTGCTCAGACTCTTTGATCTCTTCGATTCGAAGGTCTTCAGGTCTTAATAGAACTTGCAGCTTTTGTCCTTCAGTGATCTCTTTATCGTGATAGATAATAGAGTCTTCACCTTCAATCTTTGCCACGATGCGCTTTTCGTCTTGACGAGAAATTGCGGTTGCTTCGAACACGTTGATCTCACCAATGAAACGCGCAACGAATAGGTTTTTAGGCTCTTCGTAGATTTCACGTGGCGTACCATCTTGCTCGATAACGCCGTCTCGCATAACGATAATACGGTCTGACATCGATAGTGCTTCTTCTTGGTCATGCGTTACAAAGATGAACGTAATACCAAGTTGACGCTGAAGCTGCTTAAGCTCAATCTGCATCTGTTTACGAAGTTTGTAATCCAGCGCCGATAGAGATTCATCCAGCAGTAGAACTTTAGGCTTGTTAACAACCGCACGCGCAATCGCGATACGTTGCTGTTGACCACCAGAGAGTTGGTGTGGTTTTCGCTGCGCCATCTGTTCTAGGCGTACCATTTTCAAAGCTTCCATTACGCGAGGTTCAATCTCGGCGCTCGGAACTTTCTGCATACGTAGACCAAATGCCACATTGTCGAAGACAGTCATATGTGGGAATAGGGCGTAGCTCTGGAAAACAGTGTTTACATGCCTTTGTTCAGCAGGAACTTGGGTAACATTTTGGTCAGCTAATAGGATTTGACCACTATCTGCCGTTTCAAAACCCGCAATCATTCTTAGTACTGTGGTTTTACCACAACCGGATGGGCCTAAGATGGTGAGGAACTCACCGTGATTGACATTTAGATCAAGATTGCCGATGACTTCCTTACCATCGAAACTTTTACTAATACCAGTGAGTTGTACTACTGGCTTTCCTACTGATTGTTTAGCGTTCAACGTCTGTTTTTCTCCACCTTGGTCCTTTTCAAGACCTGTTGCTACACACTTTTAAGGCGCGCATCATAATCACCAAAATCGTGAATTCAAAGCATTTTTTATCATTGGTTGATAAAAAATTTCGCAGGTAAAAGTAAACATCCTTTACCATACTGATATTTGAGGCATTTCTGCATAAATAAGTGTTTAATTATTAACCATTAACGCACAAAAGCAAGCCTTGTTACAGAATCAAGTTTTAGTTTGCACTCGACATATGAGTATAATGAAGCCAATTTTTTATCAATAAGTTAGGTGGCTTCGAATTCGCTAGCGCACCTAGGTATCACTATGAATAATGACATCGAAAAAGACTTTAATTTAGGCGGTAGTATCGACAGAGCACTTTCCGGGGATTACGAACTGAAAGCGACAGCTGTTTTCCAAGAAGCTTGGAAGCATACGATTAGTCACTTCTTAAACTTCTCGCCAGCCATTATTGCTTTAATGTTTGTCCAGCTTGCTATCTTTTATATCGCTCTCAAGTTACAGCTTGGTGACCCAGGTATTATCCTTGATGCGGTCATTGATCCTGAAGCATTTACACCACAGATCGTTGAATCGATTTTCATTGCTAATTTTAGCTACGAAGTTATCAGCGCGCCGGTATACGCAGGTATCAGCCTAATGGCAATGAGCCACGCTGCGGGTTTAAACACCAAACTGCGCCATATCGGTAAAGGGTTGCAATTTACGGTACCGGTGATCCTAGCAACACTATTTAGCTTAATGCTGCAGGGGATTGCAGGTATGATTCTGCCGTTCTTGTCGATTTACTTCTCTTTAGCCTTCACTCATTCAATCCTGCTTATCTGTGATAAGAAAGTGCCGCCGATGCAATCTTTACTGCTGTCACTGCGCGCAGTGAACAAAAAGATATTCACGGTTGCTGCTATTTACCTGATGGTGATGCTGATGTTTATTGCGGCCGCAATGTTATACGGCATTGGCTTGATTTTCGTTTTACCTTTCTTCTTCCATGTGAAAGGCATTCTGTATCGTGAAATGTTCGGGATCAAACTGAAACTTATCGCTTCAGATAAGCCAAAAGGTGATGACGACAATAACAACGACTCACAGGTTTTCGATGCATAGTTCAGACTCAGCACACAAAGGCCGTTCTCTTGCACTCAAGGTTACGGCTTTAGCTTTGGTAGGCTCAGTCTCCTTAGTTGGTCCTTACCTCTATAATGAGGAAGAGGAACGTAGAAAGGCATCTATCGAGAAAACTGAAGCAGAGGCGACAAATGTTATCCCAGAATTGGACCTGCCATCAGAGAAGCCTAACTTCGCTGCAATTGAAGATACCAACGCGAAGAAGAAAGCCTTCTTTGACTATTTACGTCCAAGTATCAATCTTGAAAACCGCCGTATTTCCAAAGAACGAACATTCTTAGAAAGCCTTGCCGATAAGGGAATCTCAGATGCTGATGCGGAAGACAAAGCGTACGCGAAAAGGTTAGCTAAGCTCTACAGCTTACCGCTGCCTACTACAGGTATTGATGAGGCGTGGTTGAAAGAGATGCTGAATCGAGTAAACGTGCTCCCAGAAGCACTCGTTCTGACGCAAGCAGCCAATGAGTCTGCTTGGGGTACATCTCGATTCGCGACCGAAGCAAACAACTACTTTGGGCATTGGTGTTACAGCAAAGGGTGTGGGCTAGTACCATTACAGCGTAACGAAGGGAGCACCCATGAAGTGGCGAAATTTTCTTCTAGCCAAGAGTCTGTTCACCGCTATTTCATGAACTTAAATAGAAATAAAGCCTATCAAGACCTACGCGGTATCAGAACGGAACTGGCTAACAAAGGCGAAGACCTATTAACTTTTGATGCTGCGACCAAGCTAACCGAAGGTTTATTGAAATATTCTGAACGTGGTGCCGACTATGTGACTGATTTACAAGCCATGATACGCCACAACAAGGTATACTGGGTCAAATAACCGATTGAATGAACAAAGAGCAGCTGGTTAACGCTGCTCTTTTTTGTTTCCTAGCTCAACAATTATAAGAAGTACCATGAAAAAGACGACGCTTGCTATTCTAGCCTCATTGAGTCTTGGGCTGTCTCTGCCCGCTGCTGCCCAAGAGTACATGTTCACCTATTCAAAACTATACACGCAACTAAAGAACAATCTTAAAGAAGGTCACGAAGACGTAAAAGTTGCAGTATTTTTTGTAGACCAAGCCAACAATACGACTTGTCACATTCGTAAGTCTTGGATGGAAAAAGAAGAGCACTACGAAGATCTAGAGGTTTCTTCAGGTAATGAGCTTCTGATTCCTATCGACAAAAACTTGCGTTCAGCGAACCCTTTAATCTTCGTTCATACAACAGAAGAAGAGTGCGCATACTCACTCGTAGTCATGACCAAAGAGCCACTACAAGGCGAAGTACAGGTTAGCGATATAGAAACACTTCTACCGCAAATGCAGACCATGTTAGAAGACCTCAGCGGTATGTTTTCTAGTTGGTTCACACCTGATATTGAAGGTGTAACACTGGAATTCCCAAATCAACTCGATAGTGAAATCAGCCTTTCAAATGGCAAAACAATAGCAATTGAGCAAGGTCGTGCTCGCTTTACCATTGCAGAGCTTGACGGCGCGAGCAGCTTTACACTGCCAGAACCAACATTGCGAGTATTGCCATATATTCCAGCTGACAAATAAAACGGCTTCTAACGTTTAGACAAAACAGCAAGCACATAGCTTGCTGTTTTTGTTTGAATCAGATTGATATAGAACAGTATTGTCAATAAGAGGTGAGGTTATCTCGCGTTGACTATTTCAACCTTAAATAAAAATCCGTATAATCCACGCCCTAAAACATACCACCTAGCAATCGACAGTCGGTGTTCCCGGCAGTATGAGAATAGCAATGAACCAAAACGATAACAGAAAAGAAATCCACGAATTCAACAAGCTTCAAAAGCGCCTAAGAAGAAATGTTGGAAATGCCATCATCGACTACAACATGATCGAAGAAAATGACGTAGTAATGGCCTGTATTAGTGGCGGTAAAGACTCATTCGCTATGCTAGACATCCTGATACGTTTACGTGAAGCAGCACCAATCAAATTTGATGTTGTTGCAGTAAACCTAGACCAAAAACAACCTGGCTTCCCTGAGCATATTCTTCCTGAGTACTTTGAAACGCTGAACATTCCTTACTACATCGTAGATAAAGACACGTACTCAGTAGTTAAAGAGAAGATCCCAGAAGGTAAAACAACGTGTGGCCTATGTTCTCGTCTGCGTCGCGGTACTTTGTACTCATTCGCAGAGAAGATTGGCGCAACTAAGATCGCCCTTGGTCACCACATGGATGACATCGTTGAAACTATGTTCCTTAACATGTTCCACGGCGCTCGTCTGAAGGCTATGCCACCTAAGCTACGTTCTGATGATGGCCGTAACGTTGTTATTCGTCCACTGACTTACTGTCGTGAAACGGACCTAATCAAATACGCAGAACACAAAGAGTTCCCAATCATTCCTTGTAACCTGTGTGGCTCGCAAGAGAACCTACAACGTCAATCTATTAAAGCGATGCTGATTGACTGGGATAAGAAAACTCCTGGCCGTGTTGAGAAGATCTTCAAATCAATCCAAAACGTGAGTCCAAGCCAACTGGCTGACCGCGAACTGTTTGACTTCGTAAACCTTCCACTAGACCGTAGCGGCGAGCGTGAAGAGTACGAATTCCAAGAAGCTGAAATATCATCTTCTAACATCGATGAGTCAATGTTCATCGACGTAACTAACATCTAGCATTTACGTTAGAAAGAACAGACACAGATAGAAAAGCGCCTCTAGTTCGACTAGAGGCGCTTTTTTAATGATTGATAAAGCTTAGCTCGCTGTATGTGGGTCAAGTGGGCTAATAAACCCAGCTGGTTTCAATGCCAAGACGTCGCAGTTGATTTTATCAATCACATGCTCAGCAGTGTTACCAATAAACACGGCAGAAAGACCCGTACGACCTGTCGTGCCCAAAATCACCATTGCTGCATTGTTCTCTGCTGCCACCTTAGGAATGATATCTTCAGGTAAGCCTTGCTCTACAATTGTCTGCTCTTCACACATACCGTGTTTCTGGCGCAGCGCTTTCATGGCTGTTAAATGGTGTCCACGAACGGCATCAGTGTAGGATGTCGGATCAAACTCAGGCAGTTCAATAGTAATGTTGGCTGGAGTCACAGGGTAGGCGTTAACTAAGTAAGGCTGAGCGTCTAATCGACCAGTAATCTCTAATAGGCGATCAACCATCGCATCGTTTAGCTCTAGGTGTGATTCTGTTTCAGAACCTACATGAACAGACGCATAAATCTTCGCGTCATCTGGCCAGTATTCGTTTTTAACTAACAAGACTGGGCTTGGACATTTACGCAACAAGTGCCAATCGGTCGGAGTAAAGATAACCGACTCAAGTGTATCGTGTTTGCGAGTGCCTTTGATTAGGATGTCGTGCTCACCACTAAATACCTCAGCGATAATCGCTTCATATGGGCGGTTATGCCACACAACTTTAACGTTGAATTCGATAGTGTCATCTAGGTATGGCTCAGCCACTTTATTCATCCAGATCTCACGTTGATGAATCACACCTTTACGCATCGCGTCACGCTCGTCAGCAGAGAGCATTGATGTCATGTCATAGGAGAAATCGTAAATGGAAAGAAAGAAAGTAACGTGGCTTTTTGAAGTGCTTTTTTTAGCAAGTTGAATAGCGCGAACTAGGGCAGGTTGCTCATCATGATTGATGTCGGCGACCACTAAGATTTTGTTATAGATACTCATAACTAAGCCTACTTTTCAGACTGGACATATAAACAATGTAGCGTAGTTATAAAGAGATTAAGAGAAATATAGGAGGTTTTTGGAGAGAAACATGATGTAGCTCATTATTGAACTACATCATTGATATTTAGAACTATTCTTTAGAAACGCCAGCCAGTTCCATCAGTGCATCGTGATCTTCGATGGTGATGTACTTACCTTTAACGCTTAAGATGTCCGCTTTTTGGAAGCGACCTAATAGACGGCTGATGGTTTCGACCGTAAGACCTAGGTAGTTACCGATATCACCACGAGTCATTGTTAAACGGAACTCACGAGGGCTGAAGCCGCGTTGAGAGAAACGAGTAGACAAGTTGTAAAGGAATGCTGCAAGACGCTCTTCTGCGTTCTTCTTAGAAAGAAGCAGGATCATTTCTTGGTCACCTTTGATCTCGTTACTCATTAAACGCATGATCTGTTGGCGAAGCTTTGGCATCTTACCTGATAAGTCGTCTAGGATTTCGTATGGGATTTCACATACCATCGATGTCTCTAGCGCTTGTGCAAAGCTAGGGTGTAGATCGCCAGTAATTGCATCAAAGCCTACTAAGTCACC
This sequence comes from Vibrio fortis, assembly GCF_000695685.1. Classification (GTDB taxonomy): domain Bacteria; phylum Pseudomonadota; class Gammaproteobacteria; order Enterobacterales; family Vibrionaceae; genus Vibrio; species Vibrio fortis_A. Next base: position 384,253 of record NZ_JFFR01000002.1, read on the forward strand.
CGCGAGGTGGAATGCAGTGATTTGCTCGTCACCTTGCTCAGTAATCGTGTAGCTTTTGATGGTACCAGAGCGTATCGCGTAAAGAGACTTAAGCTCGTCACCCGCTTTAAATAGCTCTTGCCCCTTTTGAATAGGCTTTTTTCGTTCGATGATCTGATCTAGTTGATCCAGTTCAGATTCACTCAAAGTAAATGGGATACACAGCTGGCTAATACTACAATCCTGGCAGTGGATTGCACAGCCACCAGACTGAACACGTTTCGTCACAGGCTTTTCAGAAATCATAACAATCTTTCACTATTTGATATACGTCAATATTTTAGCATCCCTTAAGACTAAAGGATAGCAAAAAAACCGCATTTAAAGCATTGCTATACGGTATAAATAATGAGCTGGATGGCTTGGTAAGCAGTAAACAGACCGTACAAAAGGATCAAAATTGCACCACACTGCCTGAATAAGTCAGCTTGTTGCAGCTTCTTGAGAAAGCCTACGCCAAAGCCAACGGTAAGCATTGCTGGCAATGTCCCTAGGCCAAACGCAAGCATGATTCCGGCACCGTTGACCCAGCTTCCAGAAACCGCTGCCCAAGTCAACATGGAGTAAACCAGACCGCAAGGAAGCCAGCCCCATACAAAGCCAAATGGCAGAGCATGGCTTGGGTGTTTGAGAGGAAGTAGAGATTGACCAATAGGAGAGACGTAGCGCCATAAACGTTGCCCGACTTTTTCAAACGCTAAAAGCCCAAACCACCATTTACCTATGTACAACGCCAGAACAATCATGAACATCGCAGCGATGAGTCTTAACCATGCCAATGCCGCATTGAAATCACTAAGTTGCCCTAATGACGAAACGGCGCCACCAATCAAGCCACCGATCACCATATAACTTAATAAACGTCCGAAGTTATATAGAACAGGCGTAATAGGGGAAGGTTTTTGCGCACCAATAGAGAGTATTGACGCAATGCCACCGCACATTCCCATGCAGTGGCCAGCGCCAATTAAGCCGACAACAAAGGCACCAATCCAATCAGGTGTCATTTCTTGCTACTTGGTTGTTTCTTTGAAGAAGGATCGTTTGCGTCTTCGTCGAACAAAATGTTGTGACCTTGACGTTCTAGGTCTTCAAATTGTTCACTTTTCACAGCCCACAAAAAGATGCCGACTGCAATACACACTAAGACGATAGCGATAGGAATGAGTATGTATAAGCTTTCCATTATTTACCTTGCTCTTTTAGAAGTCTTAATGAGTTAGACACTACAATAATAGAACTCGCTGACATGCCAACTACAGCGATATACGGAGCCACGAGGCCAGCAACCGCAAGCGGCAGTATAAGTAGATTATACCCTAATGACCACGCTAAGTTTTCACGGATGATTTTACGCGTTTTCAATGCCAACTTACGTGATTGAAGTAGTCTATCTAGCTTATCACCCAATAAAACCATATCAGCCGATGCTTTAGCTACGTCTGTACCACCACCCATAGCAACAGAGAGGTGAGCACCAGCAAGAATAGGGGCATCGTTGATACCATCGCCCACCATCATAGTAATGTCTTTATCGTCACGAGAGTTAAGGTAAGCAAGCTTATCTTCTGGTTTCGCGTTCGCCACGATATCAGTGATACCGATCTCTTCTGCAACAGGTTTGGCGTTCACCATAGAATCACCTGTTAAAAGAGTGGTCTTAATACCCGCTTCTTTAAACTTCTGAATGAACTCAATACTCTCTTTACGAATTGGGTCTTCATACACAAAGGTGGCGATATGTTTGCCATCTAGAGAAAGATAGATACCGTTGCTCTGATCATTCTGCGCCTGACCAAGAATAAACTCGCTACTGCCGATAGCCGCTTTATGACCATCCCATTCACCAGTAATACCAGAGCCAATCACGTTGTTCACTGATTCTACTTTTATGTGCTCAGATTCGAAGGCTTTAAACGCCTTAGCGATAGGGTGATTAGCGTGTTGTTCAAGGCTTGCAGCTATCTGTAGACAAGTATCTTTGTCTAACTCAGCATGCGTTTCAGTTTGGCTGATACGAATGTCGCCTTCGGTCAGTGTGCCCGTTTTATCGATAATCAGGTGGTTCACTTTACACAGCGTCTCGAAAACATGCCCTTTACGCAGTAGGATGCCGAAGTTACCCATACGCGAAGTAGAGCAAGTGATTGCCGTTGGCGTAGCAAGAGACAATGCACAAGGACAGGTCGCTACCAGTACTGAGAGCATGATCCAGAACGCATCTTCTGGTTTGGTTTGATGCCAGTACAACCAGGTGCCAAAAGAGATAATCAGAATCACGGCAACGAAGTAACGCGCAACAATATCTGCAATTTCTGCAATACGCGGCTTAGAGAGCTGCGCTTCATCTTGCAAACGAACAATATTTGAGATGACCGAGTCGGCCTTAGAACTTTTAACTTCTAGCTCAAAAGACTCATCACCATTCAAGGTACCCGCAAAAACTGAATCACCTTGGTTTTTAACCACATGGATGGATTCACCCGTCAACATTGACTCGTCAATGTGAACGCGGCCAGAAAGTACGATACCGTCTGCAGGAATATGTTCTCCTGGTAATACGCGGATTTTGTCGCCGACTTTTAGCGTCTTAACAGGAATCTGTTCGCCGTCTAATGTCGTCGCCATCGCTGGTACGAGTTTAAGCAGGTTACCACTCGCCGCAGCGGCTTTTCGACGCGCTCGCATCTCTAGGAATCGTCCTAACAACAGGAAGAACGTGAACATAGAGATAGACTCAAAGAAGACTTCACCTTGCTCTGTGACTGTAGCCACCAAGCTCGCAACATAGGCGAACAATAAGGCGATCGATACGGGTACGTCCATGCCGAGTGTTCGACCTTTAATACTGCGCCAAGCATTAATGTAGAAAGGTAGAGCAGAGTATAGAAGAACTGGCGTAGCAAAGATCAAACTCACCCAACGGAAGTAGTGTTTAAATTCAGGCTCAAGGTTGCCGAATACTTCAAGGTAGAGTGCGACCGCGAGCATCATCACTTGCATCGTCGCCAAACCAGCAACGCCCAAGCGGTACAAGTAGTTCTTCATCGAGCGATGGTACGCTGCTTCTTGCTGGTCGGCCTCAAAAGGCGCCGCTTTATAGCCAAGGGTATGAATGGCTGACAGCAGTTCACTTAGTTTCGTCTTGGTATTGTCCCAGCTAAGTAGGGCACGGTTGGTTGTCGTGTTGACACGGATACCATAAACACCATCTTGAGAGGAGACTTGCTTCTCAATCAACCACGCACAAGCTGCACAAGAGACCCCTTCTAGTGACAATGTCACTTCAGAGGTGTTTTCTGAGTTACGAACAAACTCAAGTTGCACATCTTCATTGTCGTAATGACTCAGTGCAAGCAGTTGTTCTGGGACAAGATCAGCTTTTTCAGCCGGAGCGGTACGATACTGGTAGTAGGAGACTAAGCCACTATCAACGATGGTTTGGGCTACGGTTTCGCAGCCCGGGCAACACATTGGACGTATAGAGCCTAATATTTCTACTTTAAAATCCGTTTCCGCTGGTACATCTTCACCGCAGTGATAACAGGATTCACTCATACTTTAGTTCTCTAGCTTGATTTTGTTTTCTAGAGGGAAGGTAATACGGCCTTGCACCAACCATTCTTCGTTATGTGGCGTCAATTCAATGAACCAAGGACCTTCAATTTCATGCTGCGTGTTGAGCACATAATCGCCTTGAGCGTTTGCTGTAAGCAACTGCGTGAAATCACGGTCAGGAAGAGTACGGTGAACAAACATGGCACTGATCGCAGGGAAGTGTTCTAGTTTGCCTTTGTCTAGAGAGATGATGATTGAGTCGCCACGCTCAGAAATATCTACTGACAGGCCTAGCTCTTTTGCTACGTTAACTTTAGAGATATCGACATTAATGCCTTTCCCTTTTTTATAGTAATCCTCAGTCACTAAGTCGACAGAGTTTTGTGTAAATACAATAACCGTTAAGATCGTCCAGACCACAACTGTCGCAGGCAACGCGATTAAGAACCACGGCCAAAACTGTTTATACCAAGGCTTTACCATAAAAAAGATCTCGAAAAAGAATAAAAAGAAGTGCTTATAAAATAAAGGAAAGACAGCCCCTAAGAAAGGGGCTGTTATTGAAATGTTACTTATTATCTGAGTTGCTTAAGCTCCACACATATGCAGAAACTAGTTGAACTTTTTCTTCACCTAGAATGTCCTTCCATGCTGGCATTACACCAGAACGGCCGTACATTACAGTTTCTGTTACATCTGCGCGAGAATCGCCGAACAACCAATCGCGGTCAGTCAGGTCAGGTGCGCCTACAGCAGGGTTACCTTTACCATCTGTACCGTGACACGCTGCACACACTACGAAACGAGCTTTACCGGCTTCAGCTTCACGAGCGTTAACGCTACGACCAGAAAGGCTAAGAGTATAGCTAACTACTTCTTTTACGCCTTCTTCGCCAAGAGCGTCTTTCCAACCTGGCATTTGACCAACACGACCGTGTAGTACTGTCGTTAGGATCGCTTCCGGCTCACCGCCGTATAGCCAAGCATCGTCAGTTAGGTTAGGGAAACCTTTCTGACCACGTGCATCTGAACCGTGACACTGAGAACAGTTTTGTAGGAACAGACGTTGACCTACTTTAATTGCTTCAGAGTCTGATGCGATATCAGGGATAGAACGAAGACCGTTATCATCGTATGCAAGTTGGTTAAACGCTTCGCCAAAGTAGTTATTAGCGTCGTCTAGCTCTTTCGCATATTGGTCTAGTCTCTTGTTCTGTTGAGCGTCAACTACAGAAGCACGAGATTGTGCTACCGAAGTAACGGTCTGGTCAGAACTTGTCCAACCTAGAACGCCTTTAAAGTTACCTAGACCTGGATAAAGGATGAAGTAGATTACCGCGAACACAAGCGTGCCGATAAATAGGTAAGTCCACCACTTCGGAAGAGGGTTGTTTAGCTCACGAATACCATCGTATTCATGACCCATGTCATCACCTTCTTCAATACCCGTTTTGTTCGAGAAGCATGAGCGAAGTAAAACCGCACAACCAATGAGTGTACCGATAGTAATTACGGAAACCCAGATACTCCAGAATGTACTCATTACTTAGTCACTCCTTGTTCTTTTGAACTCGTTTCAGCTTCATCCGCAAAAACTAGGTTTGCATCGTCTTCGAAACGAGATTTACGATTCTTGCCAAATGCCCACCAAACGATGCCGATAAAACAAGCAAAAACGGTCACAGTCCAAACGCTTTGAAATGTAATAATGTCCATAGTCATTCCTTATTTCATTGCGTGGCCAAGAGATTGAAGGTAAGCAATGATTGCATCCATCTCTGTTTTGCCTTCAACATCTTGCTTCGCGTTAGCAATCTGTTCGTCTGTGTAAGGAACGCCAAATTGGTTGCGGAAGAGTTCAAGCTTCTGCTGCGTCAATTTGCCATCAAGTACATTGTCTTCAAGCCATGGGAAACCAGGCATGTTTGACTCTGGAACAAGTTCACGAGGGTCAATTAGGTGAACACGGTGCCACTCATCAGAGTAACGATCACCAACACGCGCTAGATCCGGACCAGTACGCTTAGAGCCCCATAGGAATGGGTGTTCCCAAACGCTTTCACCAGCTACAGAGTAGTGGCCGTAACGCTCAGTCTCAGAACGGAATGGACGAATCATTTGGCTGTGACATACGTTACAACCTTCACGGATGTAGATGTCACGACCTTCCATCTCAAGAGCAGAGTAAACACGTAGGTTATCTACAGGTTCAGTTGTCTGCTTTTGGAAGATAAGAGGAGTGATCTCTACAAGAGCACCGAAGCTGATTGCGATAACGATCAGGATTGCTAGCAAGCCAACGTTTTTTTCTACCAACTCATGGCGATTATTTGAATTTGAGCTCATTCTTAAATCTCCTTAAGCCGGTTGCGCGATAGCTTTTAAGCTAGCTTTTGGTGCTGTAACAGTTTTGTACGTGTTGTATGCCATTAAGAACATACCGCTTAGGAAGATGAAACCACCTAGGAAACGTACAAAGTAGAATGGGTAAGATGCTTCTACAGATTCAACGAAGCTGTAAGTCAACGTACCGTCAGAGTTAACTGCACGCCACATCAGACCTTGCATCACACCTGAGATCCACATTGCTACGATGTAGAAAACAGTACCGATTGTTGCCAACCAGAAGTGAACGTTGATTAGAGATACAGAGTACATACGTCCTTGACCAAATAGTTTTGGAACTAAGTGGTAAACAGAACCGATAGAAACCATTGCAACCCAACCTAATGCACCAGAGTGTACGTGACCGATAGTCCAGTCAGTGTAGTGAGATAGTGCGTTAACCGTCTTAATAGCCATCATCGGGCCTTCGAAAGTCGACATGCCGTAGAAAGATAGAGAAACGATTAGGAAACGTAGGATAGGGTCGTAACGTAGCTTATGCCACGCACCAGATAGAGTCATGATACCGTTAATCATACCACCCCAAGAAGGAGCGAATAGAACAAGAGACATAACCATACCTAGAGATTGAGTCCAGTCAGGTAGTGCTGTGTAGTGTAGGTGGTGAGGACCAGCCCAGATATACAGAGACACTAGAGCCCAGAAGTGAACAATCGATAGACGGTAAGAATAAACAGGGCGTTCAGCTTGCTTAGGTACGAAGTAGTACATCATACCTAGGAAACCAGCTGTTAACAGGAAGCCTACCGCGTTGTGACCGTACCACCATTGTACCATTGCATCGATAGCACCGGAGTAAATCGAGTACGATTTAAACGCAGATACAGGAACAGCTAGGCTGTTAACGATGTGCAACACGGCAACCGTGATAATGAAGGCTCCGAAGAACCAGTTTGCTACGTAGATGTGTGATGTCTTACGCTTAATCATGGTTCCGAAGAACACGACTGCATAAGCTACCCACACAAGCGTGATAGCGATATCGATTGGCCATTCTAGTTCTGCGTATTCTTTACCAGAGGTTAAACCTAACGGTAAAGTAATTGCAGCGGACAGAATAATCGCTTGCCAACCCCAGAAGGTGAAGGCTACGAGAGGGCCACCAAAGAGACGCGTCTGACAGGTGCGTTGTACAACATAATATGATGTTGCAAACAGGGCACTTGTACCGAACGCAAAAATAACCGCATTAGTATGCAGGGGACGTAAACGACTGTACGTCAGCCACGGCGTATCAAAGTTTAGCTGTGGCCAAACTAATTGAGCGGCAATCAAAACACCAACGCCCATACCGACAATACCCCAAAGAATAGTTACTAAGGTGAACTGACGGACGACCGTATAGTTGTAGTTTTGTTCAAGCTGCTTTTCTTGGCTCATTTGCATGCTTCCAATTTCTTATTTACTACACTTTACTTCCAACACGACTCACGTCGTAATGCCACCCAAATCAGAAAAAGAAACTCAGACTATTCAGAACTTTATTTCCGCTTGCTGATTTTAAAAAAAAGTGGCATTTTCAACGCGACACTATACTTGAATTAACAAATCAATGACAGAGTAGTAACCTTACGGTTGGTCAGGAAATGTATTTTTATTTAAAAACTTTGAACTTTGTAACAAGGAGTAAAGGATAAAATGGCAGCACAAAAGCTCACAAAAGGCAGGCTTGTACAAATTATCGTCATGTTGTCTATTTTATTAGCTGCATTTACTTGGAGAACAGTGACATACGAAAATAACGAAACGGTTGACTGTATTCTTTCTACGCCGTGTGAAATTACTATTGATAAATATAATGTTAGAGTTTCAAGTGATAATCACAACTATTTAATCGAAACATCTGAAAGTAACAAAATTGATATTAGCTATGAAGGAGACGGGTCTTTAGTCGCGAAGAGTCCATCTTCCTGGTTACTTACAACCGATGAACCGACATCACAAATAACAGTCACAACCACGCAACAAGATCATAGTGTTTCGGTCACCCTCTCAAAATAGTCAATATGAGGTCGGAGGTGGCGATAAACTTGTACTAAATCAGTAAAAACTCAGGCCTCAAAATGTTATAACTGAGCGATTAATAAATTAATCAAGCGTTTATGAAGTTTCTCTCTAAAGTTTCCTACTCACATGACAACGTTATCGCTGTTCAAGAGCTCCTCGCTGGTTTAGAGCGAACGCATGAGATCGCTTGTCTTATCTGCTACTGCACCGAAGAGTATTCCACGTTCGCGATTCAGGAGTTACTCAAAGAGTATCTCCCAAATATACCAATTCAAGGCTGTACAACCTGTCATGGGATAATGACAGAGACTGGATTTCATTCAGGTCCAGTTATCGGTGTATTAGCCATTTATGATTCAGGAATCAATGCATATGGTACGGGGATAAAGAGCTTCGATGGCGATGTTACCTCAAGCACCTATGATGCTATTGATATGGCATTGAAAAAGGCAGACCGAGCAGGGGAAGTGCCCGATCTTATTCTGCTGCATTCAACGCCAGGCAATGAAGAAACTGTCATGGATGCGATTGATTCAAAATTCGGAACCGAAGTGCCGATAATTGGTGGCAGCGCCGCTGATAATAAAGTTTCGGGAAACTGGAGTATATTCACTGAAGACCTCGTTTCTATTAATGGTGTTTCACTTACTGTATTTTTCTCATCGCAATCTGTATATAGCTCACTCAATGCTGGACACACACCAACTGAATTTTCTGGCACAGTAACAAAAGCGCGAGATCGTATACTCCAAGAAATCGATGATAAACCCGCTGTGGATGTCTACAATGAATGGACCAATTATCACTTGGGAAGCTCAGATGATGGTTTTATTTTCGAACAGTCATCTGTCTATCCACTCGGACGAAAGGTGGGATCTTCGTATAAAACACCTTATTTCAAGTTGTCCCATTCAATTAGACAAACCGAATGCAAAGGTATTGAGTTATTTACCGACATTAATGAGGGAGATGTCATTCATCTCATGCAAGGTTCTAGAAAGCAGATCATTAGTAGAGCTGCCAATATCATACATTCATCCTACTTTAACGACATGGATCATGAAGAGAAACTGGGCGCAATCAACATCTTCTGCGCAGGGCCGATGCTAAGCCTTAAACAAGATATGAGTGAAGTCTGCACCCAAATAAATCAAGCACTTAATGGACTTCCGTATATATGTCCATTCACTTTTGGTGAACAAGGACGTCTGTGTGGTGGCGAGAACGCGCATGGTAACTTGATGGTGTCATCTGCCACATTTTATAGGTTAAAAAAGTAATGGGTACGGACAACCAAGAAGCGTTACAAGAAGCGTTGGTGCAGTTAGAGAGAGCTAAGTCACGAGAGCGGAGTTTAGCTGAAGAGAATAGGGTGATCTTATCGACAATATCTGAAATTAGTAAAGCTAACTCAATCTCGGATATATTCTCCAGTCTAGAACTAGTTCTTAAGAAGTATATAAAGTTCGATGACTTCATAGTAATTTCGCGCGTCAATAATAGAGATAGCTTTAAAACGCTTCTAACTAACAATCGTGTTTACGAAAATATCCTATGGCGAGACTCAGGAAAGTTATCACGTGTCATTAATGGCGAATGCACGATATTATTTGAGCCTCGAAACCTTCCAGAGTTTAGTTCGCTCAACTCTATATTGCTTGATCAGATCAACTCTGTATTGATGACAGGTATCGACACAGGTTTAACCCAGTCGGTTATCGTATTTATTCACTCCAATACAAAGCACTTTAGTGTTGAAACTAAAGCCACATTGAATCGTTTCAGACCTCTAATTGAACGTGCTGTGTTCGACATTGAAAATAAAGAGAAGTTAGAAGCGACTGTTAGAGAACGTACTGCCGAGCTCATCTCTGCACGCAAAGAAGAAGAACGAGCAAACAAAGCCAAATCTGAATTCTTGGCGATGATGAGTCACGAACTCCGAACACCACTCAATGCCATTATCGGACTGATAGAAACATTAAAGTGTTCAGAACTTACTTGTGAGCAACGCTCGATCATTCAGAGCATGGGAACATCTTCGGAACTATTACTGGCTATAATTAGTGACGTATTGGACTTCTCTAAAATTGAATCCGGGTGTTTTTCACTGGCTCCTCAATGGAATAACGTAAGAGACACTGTAACTTTTGTATTGTCCGAACAAAAGAAGATAGCAGACGCTAAAGGACTGACGTTAAGTCTGTCCTGTGAGATGCCTGAAAACGAGCTACATTACATAGACCAAACGAGACTTGCGCAGATTCTGTTTAATTTGGTGGGTAACGCCATTAAGTTCACAGAGCAAGGTGAAGTCAACATCGGCATTCATTACCAACAAAGCGCATTCCATATATCGGTTGAAGACACAGGGATTGGAATGAAGCCGCAACAGTTAGCTTCGCTATTCAGTCCATTTGTTCAAGCAGACAGTACAATTACACGTAGATTTGGTGGGACAGGTTTAGGTTTAGCGATTACCAAACGCCTAGTTGAGTTAATGGACGGTAGGATTGAAGTCGCGAGTGAACTCAACAAGGGATCATGCTTCAAGGTTCAATTACCAGTGTTAAGTCGATTACATCAGAACGCTGAGAAGGAAGAAATATACTGCACAACAGACACATGTTTCAGGGCTCAATACTCAGTGTTAATCGTTGAAGACAATCCCACGAACCAAATGGTAATTCAGCTGATTTTGTCGCGACAAGGGCATAAAGTTTTCATCACAAGCAACGGACAAGAAGCAATAGACTTTATCCAATCTGAAGAAGCACCAATAGACATTATTCTTATGGACGTTTCAATGCCAGTAATGGACGGATTAACAACCACCAAACTGATGAGACAAAACAACATAGACATACCAATTGTCGCACTGACAGCTCATACATCTAACGAAGATAAAGTCTCATGCTTGGATGTGGGTATGAATGATTTTGTGACTAAACCAGTAAGAACCAAAGAGATCACAGAAGCGATCGATCGTCTATTAGTAGAGTCCTAGTAAACGTATTCTGAATCGAAGATTATGAATATGATTATTAGGTATTTTATGGTAAATAGACTTTCGGTTAAATTGAACTGGTTTACCTGTAGCAAAGCGATAGTGGGGTGTGGATATAAGGCGTTATATCTCGCTCATACACACCCAATTTAACATAATATACATAATACGCAGTTAGCTAGTGCTTCTTGGGTAGGCATCATCCATAACGCTAATCCACCACAAGCCATTGAAATGCCTGACATATTAAGCCCGCTAAACTTTTTTGCGATGTTCTGCCAAGCCTGCTGAGCCTTGTAATTTTTGCTGCGGTCAGCGGCTAAATACACCAAAACTTCTTCTTCGCTTAAACCAATCTTTTCAGCTATAAAAAGTGCTTCTGTTTCAGTTAGATAGCGAGCTCCGCTTCTAATTGCGCTAATCTTCTGACGACTTAGTCCTAAGTCATGGGCAATCTGCTTGTCTTGTATGTAATTTTGAGCCTCTTTATAGGCATCTAACAGTTTATTCTGGTACATGGTTGTCCCTCCATTTCCTTCAATTGTATACCGTCAGTCCACAAAAAGCGGTCTTGCCAGTCCTGATTTCTGTATCTTATAGTACACACAAATCAGGACTGACTAGTTAAACCCTAACTAATCACTCTTTAAGAAAGTTGTTATTCCAACGTCTCAAGGTGGTTTTATGAAAAAGCTCAACACTCACAACGCTGTTATCTTAGATACTGAAACCACTGGCCTAGACAGATTTGCTGAAGTTGTCGAGGTTTCTCTAATTTGTGCTGAGTCTGGAAAAGTCTTGTTCAACTCTTTAGTTGATCCAGTGAAACCAATTCCTTCAGATGCTTCAGCTATTCACGGGATTACTTCATTAGATGTTGCTGGGCGCCCGACTTTCTCTGAAATCAAATCTACGCTCGAATCGTTGCTTTCTGATTGCGATGCTTTGCTTATTTACAACGAGTCTTTTGACTTACGCCTTTTGTTCCAATCATTCCGATATTCAGGTGCTTCGTTTGAATCAGTTGAAGCTTTCCGCTCGTTTCTCCAAACCATTGGTCGTAAGACTCACTGTGTCATGCATTGGTATGCTGAGTTCTATGGTGAAATGAATGAACACGATGATTACAAATGGCAATCCTTATCCAACGCTTGCCTACAACAAAGCATCAACGTTTCTGATTTAACAGCTCACCGCGCAACAGCTGATTGTGAAATGACTCGTCGTTTAATCGATGCAGTAAACCTCAAGCTTGAGGCTTAAGACCATGGATTCAATTTATTTCGATAATGAACCCAGTCATGGCATTAACGCCTATTTCACTTGGGGTCATGAGTTCTTCAAAACACCTTACGACTTTTACCAGTTCTTGATGACGCACTACGGAATGACTTCGTTCCAAGTGGTCGAGATTACCGACGAGAACTATCAAGAGCTGTTGGTTAAGGGAGTCTTCCATGCCATCTAAGAAACCGCACAAGTACCATGACGAAATTCGTCCGGTACAAGTTGACCACTTGGCGTTCTCGTTTTCCTACAGTTCGCTGCGTTCTTTGGATAACTCAAATGACCAAGACTTTATCAACTTGCAGTTTCCAGAGTTTAAGAAAGTCAGCGTGAATGGCCGCTTTAACTCACCAGAAGCCATAGAGAAATCCATGGAGTTACATCGTAACAAATGCAGCAAGATTCTGGCTCATAGGTTCGAGGAGTTCATGGCTAAGGTGTTCAACTTCCGTTTGTCTCCGATGCGTGGCCGTGGCCTTCATGGTTACAACGACTCTATGGTGATTCTCGATTCAACGGGTGAAGTGGAATGTGGTCTAGTTGGTATCGGTGGCAACAATGACACGGTGTTTGTGCAAATCAACGGTACCGGTTGCTCTAAGTTGTTCGAGTTCATCTCACACCAAAAACTGCACTGGTGGTTATCTATCTTGGGTATCACTCGCCTAGCCCGTCTTGATTTGTGTGTCGATGACTACACCGGAATCTTTGACTGTAAGTACGCTGAGAAATGTTTTTATGAGGGAGCATTTCGCACTGCTTCTCGTGGTCGTGGTCCGACAATGGTTCCTCATAAGCGCGTTTCTCAATCTGGTGAGTTATCAGAAGAAGCGGTTCTCGTTGGCTCTCGTACGTCAACGGTCTACTGGCGAATCTATAACAAGAAGTTTGAGCAAAAGATTACTGACCCTGAAGTGATTTGGTACCGCAACGAAGTGGAGTTGAAGAAGTGTGATTTGTCACTCCTCGCCTCACCTGCTTCTGCGTTCGCGGGCATCTGTGACTTCGCGGCCAGTATCGATCCAGCGGAACCAATGAAACTTGAGCTGAACAAGAAGAAAGAAGGCCTAGAGTTCTTCGCTCGTATCGCTTGGATTCGTCGCCAATGTGGTAAGGGTCTGGCTGAAATCGTTGCGATGACTGAGGGTGATTTGGGTGAAGCGTTCGGGATGCTCATTCCCACTCACCACAGACGCGCCAACTTTGAAACCTCGTTGGGAGTGCCTGACGAATACACGAAAAAGAAAATCGAAATTTTGGAGTCAACAATATGCCTACAATAACTGGTATCTCTATCAAGCGTTTCCCTAAATCCGGTATGGAATTCGCAGAACTGGCCGTGCTTCGTGCTGTGGAAGAAGTTGATAACGAGAAGTTTCAACAAACAGGTATCGGGTTCTCGACGGATATTCCCTACAACAAACAAGCGTTGAAAATCGATGTGAACTACGCACGCGAACTCATCCGTACACGCGCATTCGTTGCCAATCGTGAATATGAATTGAACTTCGGTGCCAACCCTGATGACCCTCTCGACATCTTGGTGACTAAGCTCGTCCCTGCTGATGCGGACATTCAAAAGCATTTCGATGCATCACTTAAGAAGTAGATTAAAACGGAATTGTTATGCCTAAGTGTGCCTTACCAAATGACAATGGATTTCTAGCTTTAGTTGAAACGTCAGTTGAGTCCTGCTCTGGAGTCATTGTGATTACAGCTAGTGATTATGAATATTTGATGGGATTCACTCAGGTTACTGCAATCGAAGCTACGGCGGTTTTCAGTGGGGCTTTCTCACTGGTCTTCGTTAGCGGCTTCGCTATGTCATATGCCGTCAAAATGGCGGTTAAGTTAATTAAAATTTTATAAGGAACTGAATTATGGAAGCTATTTGGGCTGCTGTAGATTTTGCTGATGTTGCAACTAAAGTGGGTGCTGCGGGTGTAGCAATTGTTGGTATCACTATGGCGTATAAAGCAATCAGTCTTGCCAAACGTGCTGTTAAGTCCGCTTAACTAATGGAGGTTTCTGAGTATGTTGGTCGCCATACATGACCTGATTCTTATGGTCTTTGCTCTTTTGGGTGGCTTGTCTGGTTTTCTAGCTGCTCAGAATTTCCAAGGTTAATTTCAAAGGGGCTTCGGCTCCTTTTTTTATAGGTTGTTTTATGAAAAGCACATATCTAATTCTATTAGCTTTGCTTTGTTCTGCGCCAGCTCTGTCCGCTGATGTCACTTACGGTGGCCCGTATGCTCAGCTCAAGGTGAAGCTCTGCTCTGATACACCACCCAGTCGCTCTTTGCTTCCTGATGGGAGTATTATCTGTGACGACAACCCTCCCCAATCTGATTCTTACTGCACGGCAAGTTGGAACTATGCTGATACGGATATTTTTAACTGTGGTAGTGAAACGGCTAACCCTGACGATTTGAATAACAACGGCACACCTGACAATGATGAAGACTGGGACGGTGACGGGCTTGTAAATGGTGTTGACCCTAATCCCACTCTTAACGATAACGTAGACCTTGATTCGGATAATAACGGGATACCTGACAAACTTGACCCCTTTTTTGATTTGTACAAAGCAAGCCGACCTGAGCTTATAAAGTGTGATGCTCAAGACCCTGATTGCCAAAGCTCTAATACCGCTATCTACAGTCTTTCTAACGCTAATCGAGATTTGACAAATATTATCAATCTTATGGCTGAGGGTAATACGAGTAAGAAGTTTACAAGGACACTTGAGAACCTACGCCAGACAATGACTTTTCAAGAGGGTCGGACTCGAAAAGAGTTACAAGATATAGAACGCGCGATTAATAACATCGATGGTGGTGTTGATAACAGTCGTCTTATTAAAAGTGAATTTAGCGATGTTGACGTTAAATTCTCTGAATTACATAACCAACTGGATGCCATTAATGATGGTGTTCTTGCTAATCAAGGTTCTATCTCTGCTCTTGGTGGTTACGTTTATGAGGCTAAGCGTAGTGCTGAAAATGCCGCTGATGCTGCAAATGGTGCACAAGATATTGCTAATCAAGTTTTGAATGCTGTTAACAACCTTGAGGTTTCTGGCGGTGGACTGACTGCCCAACAAAAGAAACAGCTTAAGAACGCAGCCAAAGCTAACGCCAACCAAAAAATATTAAAACAAGTTCAGCAAAGAGTTGATGGTTATGGCGGTGCTCTTGACCAAATTATTTCTGATTTAAATGGCGTAGCTGCTAAACAAGAGCTTCAAACAAGAATGTTATCCAGTGTTGCTGATGATACTGCTTATGCCGTCAATCAGGAGCTTGGCGCGAGAATGGACCAATTGAGTGACCAGATAGGAGCCATTTCCGGAGGCACATCAACCGTCGACTTATCAGGTGTTCAAACAAGCATTGATGGGCTATCGGGGAAAGTAGACGGACTAACCGAGGGCGTTAACGACATAGGTGAGCTTTTGAATGAAGTTGATACTTCAGCGGCTGGAACTGGTGGCTCTTGTATTGAAACCTCCAGTTGTCAGGGGTTCTATCAGTCCAGTTATGACGGTGGTTTAGACAGCATTGTGACCGCTCAACTTCAAGAGATGAAAACATCGGTAGTTGACCCTTTCGTTTCTAGCTTTGGTGAGATTGATTTAAGTGGTGCTAAGCGCCCTGACTTCGGTCTGCCCGTTCCTTTTTATGGCTACTTTTCATTTGATGACTACATCGATTTAGATGCGATATTCGGTTTTCTCCGCTTCATCTTCTTAGCATCGACAGCGTTCTATTGTCGTCAAATTATCTTTGGAGGATAACTTATGGATTGGATTATTTCGCTTTTCAATCAGCTCTTAGAGTTTCTCTATCGACTCGTTATAAGCCTTGTCGACATGTTGAAAGATATGGTTTTCTGGATTGTTGAAGAGTTCATGTCTGTTGTGAACAAGGGATTGTCTTGGGCGGTAGCTGCTTTCGAACCTGTGGATGTCAGCCAGTATTTAGAGTCTATCCCACCAAATGTGGCTTGGGTCATGGGTGCCGTGGGTTTACCTCAATGCTTGAGTCTTATCATTTCTGCTATCGCGATTCGCATGATTTTGCAGTTAATTCCATTCACAAGGTTGGGTTCTTAATGATTTACTGTATCGCAGGCCGACCACGTAGCGGTAAAAGCTATGAGAGCGTCGCTTATCATATTATCCCTGCTATCAAGGCAGGTCGAAAAGTCGTTACCAATGTCACCTTAAACGTGCCCTATTTCCAAAAGGTTTTTGGTAATCACGTGCTCGAACTTATAGAGGTTGTTGACGGTAAGCTAAACGAATATGGCTCAATGGATAGACCCTTTTCAAAGCTTGAGGATTACCAAAGTGATTGGCGTGACGCTGATAACAAAGGCCCTCTGTTCGTGATTGATGAAGCCCATATGGTGCTACCTAACAGACAGCTGGATAGTAAGATTCTTGAGTTCTATTCACTACATGGTCATTACGGCATAGACATCATATTGCTGACCCAGAATCTGAGGAAGATTCATAAAGACGTTCGCGATATGGTTGAAATGACTTATTACTGCGCTAAGAATACCGCTTTTGGGAGTAAGAACACGTACACCAAGAAAGTGCGAATTGGTGCAACGACTGAAGTCGTCAACGAAGAGCAGCGGAAGTATAAGAAGTCATTCTTCCCTTTCTATCAGTCCCATACCCAAAGTAGCGGCAGCGTGGCCGAGGCCATGAGTAATGACATTAAACCAATATGGCATCGTTGGCCTTTTTGGATGGGTGGCTTACTCATTGTTTGTGGAATCATCTTTAACATATACGCTTGGTCAGACGGTGAATCAGAGCCTGAACCAACTACAGTAATTCATCAATCTGAGCCGCCCCAGGTCTCAGTTCCTGATGGTGTGCCAGATGACAGTTCGAAGTCTAAAAAACGCGATAAGGGTTTTGGCCCCTTGGGTGATTTTGAATTATCGGTAACGGGCTACTCTCGCCAAACCGCTTGGAAAGATATCAGCAAGAATTTGGTCGACTTTCAGAACTCTTTTGTACGTATTTACATCGAGGTGCATCAGAACCAGAGCAAGCTTTTCACTTTCAGTCAGTTTGAGCTGATAGAGATGGGTTATGGCTTTAAAGTACTAACAGATTGCGTATACAGCGTGACTTGGGGTGAGTCGGTTAAGATTTTGACGTGTGTTGAACCCAATAATGAAGAAACGCAACATGATCCTTTTGACTTCGGTAAGGCTGTCACCTTCTAGTATTGATGTTTTTCACATAAAAATCTGACTGATAACATGCATCCATAAATTAACCGACTGGATTAAATATATGGATGTATCAATTCTCATACTTGCGGCGATCTTCTTTGTTCTCGCCTTGATAGTAAAGTTTCTTAAATCTTCACTGAATGGTTCACAAAACCCTGATGATAGTTCGACTAAACACTATCAATATCAGCCGATTAAAAAGCTTTGTACTGCTAATGAACTCAGCTTTTATCAAGCTTTGGTTATAGTGACCAAAGGAAAGTACACCGTTTTTTCAAAGGTGCGCATAGCAGATGTGATGGCTCCAAAGAAAGGAGCATACAACAAAAGTGATTGGTGGAGAGCTTTCAACGCTATTGCCAAGAAACATGTCGACTTTGTTCTCTGTGACCCTTTAACTCTAGAGATAAAAATGCTCATCGAGTTAGATGATTCAACTCATAACCGCCAAGACCGAAAGGAACGAGACAAGCTTGTTGATATGGCCGCTACGTCTGCGGGTGTTGAAATCAAGCATTTTAAGGTAAGAAAGAGCTATGACTATTTTGAGCTAGAGAGGTCACTTTTTGGCATAGAAGAACCTAGCACCAACGAAGCTGCTCAAGCATAGTGTCGCCCCGCAGGGATAAGTGAGAGCGGAGCGCGAACGATGCACCGAGCCACTCGATAATGGTCAATGGTTCTCAGAACTTAACTGGTGAGTGTTTCAAACTGCCCAAGCTGAGAATATGAAGTGCCATCCCCTTTCCTGCCAGAACATCCCTTGCAGAGCCTCACTATATCAGTGGGGCTTTTTGCTACTGCAACCCAACAATCTAACATCGCGCATAAACTGAGCTTCGTTCCGCGCTTCGTTGGGAGGGGCCTGTTTCGTCGGGAGGGCCGCAACGAAGCGCGGGACGTTAGCCCCCGTGTTGTATCACGGGGGTAAATTCGACCTACCCGTTAGCGCTCACACGACACAGTTTCTAGTAGTCACCATGTACATTGTTCCTTTACATAGCACTTAATACAATAATTGTATGATTCTCACTTAGTTATTGATTTATGAGCTATAACCCACTGTTTGTAAGTAAAACCTTGCTTTATGATTGCATTAGAAAAGAGCTAGAGTGAAAGGCTCTGTATTCGCAAACATAAACTTACGGTTTAAAAGCCTTATGTATATTTAACAGAGGATACGCGTATGGATTGGGTTCTCCAAAACAAAGAGTGGCTTTTTAGTGGTGCCGCAATAGCTATACCCGTAGCTATTGCAGGATGGTTATTCACTTCAAAGAAAAATAAACAAGTTCAGAAAGGTGGAAATAACTCTACGAACATTCAAATTGGTGGCAATTATATCAATGGTGGTAAAAAGGATGATGGATAAGCAAAACCAAAAAGGCGGTGATGGCTCAACGAACATTCAAGCAGACAAAATTATCCTTCAAACTGGAATAGACGAAAAGCGAGCTCGTGAAGTTTTTCAAGAAATGAATTTGCAGCTAAGAAAGGACTATACGCGAGAAGCCCTTGAAATAGCTGAATCACGGGTCGCCGAGTTTGAAAACAGTCTTATGCCCAAAATGGAAAGTGTAGAAGGTGCGCTTCAAGCTTTTTCTGACCCTAGTTTTCAAATCTTACTAGTTGAAGCACAAAAAACCGCAGCATCGACAGAACGGCCTGCAGACTACGAGCTTTTATCTGAATTACTAGTTCACAGGTTTAAAAAAGGTGAAAACCGTATCACTAGAGCCGGAGTCAGCGTAGCCGTAGATATTATAGATAAAATCTCTGATGAAGCACTACTCGGATTGACAGTCACTCACGCTGTAAACAATTTCAGCCCTACAAGTGGGGAATTGTACGGAGGTTTAGATACTCTTAACGCACTATTTGGTAAAATATTTTACGGCCCACTCCCAACCGGTTACGAATGGCTTGACCATTTAGAGATATTAAATACTGTTAGGTTGAGCTCATTTGCAACCATGAAAAAAACCAATGATTATTACCCAAATCTGTTAGCGGGTTATGTCGATGTTGGAATCGAAAAGGACTCAGAAGTTCATGCGACTGCAATAAAAGAGCTCGAATCATGTAATCTGCCCGCAGCATTACTGTCTGAACATAGTTTAAATAATAAGTACGTACGAATCCCCGTTGTAAATAAAGGAAGCATTAGTCGTTTGACTCTACAAAGAACAATACCTCTAAATGACTCCTCTATAACGATTCCTGTAATGTTGACTGATGAACAAAAGGCTGTGCTTGAATCAATTTATGACATGTACTCAAACGATCAGGCGATAAGGCAAAACAACATTAACCTATTTATGGATGAATGGAATAAACGAGATAACCTCAGGGTTCTTAGAGAATGGTGGGACGCTATACCAACATCTTTAACAATCACTTCCGCAGGTAGAGTTTTGGCCCATTCTAACGCTCAAAGGTGTGATAACAAACTGCCGCAACTTGATTAACTCCTATCGTTAAATATTTTGTTTAAATGTATATAACGTCAAAAAGCCGGACTCAATGAGCTCGGCTTCTTTCTCCTTGATATGACCAAAAAGGAGGACTGACAAGGTTAAAGGAACTTTCTTAATAATCGAGGTTACCTCGTCAGTCGCAATAACCATATCAGTCTGATTTGCTACATGTTAGTACATCAAATCTAAACATTGATGTCTCCCGACACAAACCATACTTTTCTAATACTCATTTCTTTATCTTCGCTATCGCTCTAGCGATTCCTAACAAGTGCGTCGATGTTCTAATCTCTAAATCAGATTGGATCTCTAACAAGGCCATGCCAGCTAACACTTGTTGTGCACTGACTAGCTGCCCTGTTGGAAGCTCCAAACCATCATGATGCATTTTGAACTCTTTCCAATCCTCTGAGTGGCTTAGTTCTCGACCATTTGCCATTCTCATAAGCCTTTTACACTCCGGAGGGATTGGTTTCCCCTCATCCCAAGCTGTGATGGTTCTCACAGTTTTAAAACATAGTTCTGCCGTCTCTTCCTTGGTTAATCGACAGATAAACTCACGAAAAATGTAGTTCTCGGTCATTTTTCGATAGTGCATATAAAATCTCCAGATAAACCTTTGATTTTATATGTTTTTGATATGAAACTTGTTTTAACGTAATCAGGCATAATACGCAGTTGGCTTGTAAGAGCAATATAGTAATGTCCGGTTTGAGCAACTTTAAAATGTCCTCCTAAGCTTAAAGTGTTGCTTGGCTTTGAGGACCTAAACTGATGTTAATTGCTATGAGTGACCACGAGATAAATCGATTCAAAGTTCTAACGGATGTACAAGAAAAACGCTTACGACAAGTCGACGCTGCAGACATTTTCAATGTCTCGACTCGACATGTCAGACGGCTGTTGAACGAGTTAGCAACTTATGGCGCTAAAAGCTTGGCATATGCAGCCCGCGGTCGCCCAAGCAACCGACGCTAAGTCGAACTAATAACACACAAGAATTTCTAAGAGCTTTATAAATACATCTGATAGTTCAGAAAACTTTGGGTAACCATTAAAAATTTCTAGTGCTAATTCAGCAAAATCAATCATTGCTGAATCACCAAAATGATCTCTTAACTTCTCTAAGACCATGTCTGAGTTTTCATTAATAAACTCTTTAATTTGTTCAGCGTCAGACTTAAAACTCTCTTCAAGCTTATCTACAGCCTCTTGAACATCCGTAATACTAATGCTAAAAAGACGAGAACCATTTGAATCATAAAGAGCCTTCCCGTCACTCGTATAAAGTGCGACAGAGTCATGTTGATAATAAGTTTTAGTCTCTGACATCGATTGCTTCCATAACCGAAAAGTTCATTTATTATAGTCGCTTAGACAAATAAAATTAACCTCAGCATCATGCCAATTATCGTTTGGTCTTCAATTGTAAACGCTCCTGGTCCATAGGTTTTGATTTAGTGTTCATCAGAGTTTTCAACTGACATAAACCAGTCACAAATTGAAAATCCGACAACATGTATTGAGCTTGGGTGGAGTCTTTATGTTATCCAAGCTCCTTCAACTAATCTCATTAATTCTAGCATTCAGAACCCAGACAGAGGAAGTTACAGTGCAACTTGGTACCGCTAATGTTGAACAGATACGATAGATTTCATGAACCTGAAGATAACTTAGCTCAACCCCTAAGGCTGAAAGTTAAAAAAGAAATAAGGTGTGAATGTTATACGTTCCCTGCTCTTTTTCGTGAAACATATAAGAGTTTTAACAAGTTACGTAAAACACGGATGGTATTATTGAGATGGCTATAGCTATAGCTTTGAAAGAAAACACCGACTACATTGCAAAGTCGGTGCTAACCATACTTTAGTTACGTGGTAACTAAATACTATTCATCAACTGCCCAGGGACTCTCGATTTCATCTGAGCAATTGCCAAGCCGGACATTTGCACCTGAGAGAACCAATAAGGACGATGCTTGAGGTTAAACAACTCACTGTTGTTTAGGGATTCAAAAATAGAAAACGCATGAGCCTGGGCAAGTGCAGCACCATAAACGCTCCTATCAGAAACATTCACACCATCGACCTCCTCCACTAATGCTTGCTTAATGTAAGTGGTATTCGGGCTCCAATCGATATGTTCGATCAGCTTATTAAGCAGTGTCATTTCCATGCTTGAAAACACTTTCTCTAGGAAACTGGTATCAGGTAACACTTCCGCACAAGCATAGTATTCGTTGTGCTTATCACTTGCTTCACGATAACTCAGCATAGTTTGGACTAGAGCATCTTCAAACGTTTGAGAGAAATGATTGCATACGAGAAACATAGGTAGAATACGCAGTGTGCCTAATAGAATGCCAACATCGGGATCTCTTACCGAAGTGTCTTGCAGACGTATACGCGTTGCATTTGCAGTCACCATTAGGTGTTGCCATAGCTTAGGAGCAATATGTTTCGTATTTTCGTCAGACCACTTAAGTAGCGGTTGGCTCATCAAGATAGGAAAAAGTAATCGGCTATTATCAATCCCGATCTGCCCTACGGCTATTTTAGGGTCTAAGATGGCTTTAGGTTTACGTCCATATTTCTCACAAAACTGTCTGTTAGAAACAAAGTCCGTTAGGCTCGACGATAAGCCTCGGTTCTCTTCCGCTAAGCGATGGAGTTTGTTGAAATTCAATGAGGGAGAATAAGCAACGCTCGCAAAGTCGTTATAGTCTGGAAGCTGAGAAAAGAGAGAGCTGATGAGGGTGCTTTCAAGCTTCTTTTCTAGAAGTACTGAAGCCGTTTCGCATACATCTTCTAGAACATAGCGCAGTGTATTTTGCTTTGCTGCAATTTTTTGACGTTTAGCGGCAACCCTATCCTGTTCGCACATTAATAAAATGCGTTGGTTATTGGTTATGCGCTCCGATTCTTTAAAAATAACATCATCACAATAGCGATTTTCTAGACTAAGCAATGAGTCAACGAGATCCTGATTAAGTTTGTATTTGGGACTGACGAGCCACTTGTTAAAACGTTCTGCAACATTCGAAGATATTTTTCTGGAGAGTTCTACTACTTCAGGAGTGTAATTTTTATTTGCTAACAACAACCTACAAATCCCTTGACCACATTTCGTTATCTGGCTGTTATGACAGCCTATCTAAATTATTAGTGGTATATATTAAATGAAGTTGCATTATTTTTCACGGGATAGTTATCGGTTACTCAATAAATTTAGTTATAGTGCGTTAAATCTAGTTTGTCGTTAAAAACTTATCTGGATACGAATGAATTTTTCATAGCTTTGGTACCGATACTGTTTCTTAGGTACTGCTTTTTTAGCTAGCTTACATATTTTCGCATCACCATGAGTCCTAACTCGATGAACTTTGGTGAATGCTTTGTTGTGCTTCATTTCCAGCATTAAATCACAAAACCCATCAAGCTCACCATGCCCTTTAGCATTCAATGTTTTAATAACTTGAGATTTAATCTTCTTCGCCACTGGGTTAACCAGCGCATCATCAGCGATAGAAACATGAGAAAAGAGAAAAAAAATCAGTAACCTTTTCATAATACCTCCTTTGACTGAAGGTATTATGCAGGTCGAACTTGAACAAATTGAATGGGTTTAGAATGGTAAAGTACTAGTCAGTTAGCGTTACTAACATTCACGCTCTCTTAGAGCCTTTCGATTTAAAACCATTATGAGGGAAAACGTTACGAATACGTTGTTGAGTGCTTTTAGGAACCTGTTTGGAGAACTTTAAGTTGTAGCCCGAGCGTTTCGCATAAACCTTCAGCTCACCATCAAAGCTCTGATTGCGGCCAATCTCTTGTAAGTTGTGTTTGAAACTTGGTGGCATATGTCCTTTAAACTGAGCTATTTGCCCTTTTTCAAAAGTCACTTTGAGCACAGGCCTATCAATTGCAACCAACCAAAATACGAGTGCTGCCCCAATAAGAATCACATACATCATAACAGCCGCCTTAAATCACTATTTATCGTCAGATAGCAACGCACTCAAATCTTCTTTGAGGCTTGTTACCGTTTTGCTTGCTTGTTCGCTTCTTGAGGCTTCACTGACCAAATATTCAATCGCGTCAGAAAGCGTACAACCTAGTTCATTTGCCCTTTGTGAAAGTTTTTCCCAAACGCGATAATCTAAATCAATCGACTTTTTCTTGGTATGTACTTGTTCTGCGTTAAAGTGGCGCTTACGTTTCGCTCGAATAGCCTGCTTTAGCTTGTTGTCGAGGTCTAGCGACATATGCTCTTCTATCCACTCGAGAACGCCTGTTGGTTGATGTTCTAACTTAAGAAGATTCTGTACAGCAACATCTGCTTCACTTGAATCGATATGACGGGTAATGGATTCACCTTCCTTCCATTTCTTTACCAGATAGTTCCATTTCCAACCACATTCTAAGTTTTCAAGCTGCTGATATTTCATGTCAAATCCCAAACGTTAATCCTAGTGACAGCGTAACCCAAATTACCTAATTAGACAATTGATCAATTAAAAGAATAGACCAAGATCATACTTATATTGCTTGGTTTATTACGATTAAACAGATACTTCTATTAGGCATTGTCGTTTTTCTATATACTCCCTGTCTCTTTACCATTTTTAGTAGATTCAATGACTCAAGTAGACTGGCGACATGTTACGCCACAATATGATGAATACGCACATCAGTTAGAGCAATACCCTAACCTAACGCCCTTTTCATTTACTCAGATTCAGCATAGATTCCGTAATGCCTTAAGTCGCTTTGTACGCTTGTCTAGCCTATCACGCGTGTTACTCGTCAACGCACCTGATAATGCCATCTATCGTCAACTTATCATTGAATCATTGAGTCTCTCTACTTCAGACGATAATCACCCTGTAATCAGAACAGAATCACTTAATGCCGAAGCACTGTTCGATCAAATTGAGTCAAAAGATGGACAAGTAATTGCAACCAAGCAAGGCCTGCTTTCTAAAGCCGACAATGGGTTTCTTATTGTATCTGCGAATCTTATCCTCGCGAACCCAGGAAGCTGGCTATTACTTAAATCTGCCTTATTAGGCGATGAGATTGAACCAATCAGAAGCAACCCAGATCATCTATGTGCACCACAGTTACCTCGTACATATAACATCAAGCTCATCATAGTTGGTGATCGTGGCCAAATGGGCGACCTTGATTATTTAGACAGCGACATCCGCAGCGGCTTTTGTCTTTTTAGTGAGATTGAACAAGACCTTAAGTTAGACCAAGAGAGTTTGGTTGAGTATTTAGGTTACCTAAAATGGCTACAGCAACGCTATCAGTTACCAGAGCTTGATGTAGAAGCTGTTACAGCCTTACTTTGCGCTGGTGCTAGAGAAGCTGAAGATCAGACATATACCCCTTTGTGTCCAATTTGGCACAACACTTTGCTTAGTGAAGCGACTATTGAATCAAACAACACAGAAATCAATAGCATTCATATCGAGCAAGCTTTATCACACAAATACCAACGAGAGTCTTACCTTCCAGAGCGAGCTTTAGACGACATCCTTGATGGACAAGTGATCATCGAAACTCAAGGTGAACAAGTTGGCCAAGTTAATGGTTTAACCGTTATTGACGTCCCTGGACACCCTATCTCTTATGGTGAGCCTGCTCGTATATCATGTGTGATCCACTTTGGTGATGGCGATATCTCTGATGTAGAGCGCAAAGCCGAACTCGGCGGTAACCTACACGCTAAAGGCATGATGATCATGCAAGCGTTTGTGAGTGCCTCACTCAACCTTGAAGACCCGCTACCATATTCCGCATCAGTTGTATTCGAGCAGTCTTACTGCGAAGTTGATGGCGACAGTGCCTCGTTGGCAGAACTGTGTTCACTTGTCAGCGCCCTTTCAGAGTACCCAATCAATCAGCAAATTGCCGTTACAGGTGCTGTTGACCAATTTGGCCGC
The DNA here is from genome assembly GCF_000695685.1 of Vibrio fortis. GTDB lineage: Bacteria > Pseudomonadota > Gammaproteobacteria > Enterobacterales > Vibrionaceae > Vibrio > Vibrio fortis_A. Next base: position 410,243 of record NZ_JFFR01000002.1, read on the forward strand.
GTACAAGCTGTTGGTGGGTTAAACGAGAAGATCGAAGGCTTCTATCACGTCTGTAAACATCAAGGGCTAACAGGCGATCAAGGTGTTATTCTACCGCATACAAACTTGAAGCATTTAGCGCTTCAACCCGATGTTGTAGAAAGCATCAAAAATGGACAATTTCATATCTGGTCTGTATCAAATGTAGACGAAGCAATTCCTCTTATCATGAACAAACCATTTAGAGACGAAGAGCAAGAAAGCGTTCTTAGCAAAATCGCGGAACGTATTGAAAACTTTGAAAGACATGAACATCCGCCAGGAATTGTGGAACGCATCAAAAACTGGTTTGTCTAGTACTGATCGGACTTGTTTAGCGTACACCTGTTCACTAATATGCACCTATCAAAAATTGGAGTAAATTGATAATGCAAAACAAACGTGATTCTTACACTCGCGAAGAGCTTCTAGCTTCAAGCCAAGGCGAACTATGGCCACAAGGCCCTCAACTTCCAGCACCAAACATGTTGATGATGGATCGCATCACTAAGATGTCAGAAACTGAGGGTGATTTTGGTAAAGGTCTAATCCTTGCTGAGTTAGATATTACTCCAGACCTATGGTTCTTTGATTGTCACTTCCCGGGTGACCCTGTAATGCCTGGTTGTCTGGGTCTAGACGCAATGTGGCAACTAGTTGGCTTCTTCCTAGGCTGGGTTGGCGGCGAAGGTAAAGGCCGTGCTCTAGGTGTAGGTGAAGTGAAATTCACTGGTCAGATCCTACCAACTGCGAAAAAAGTAACGTACGAGATCCACATGAAACGTGTCGTTAACCGTAAGCTAGTAATGGGCTTAGCAGATGGTCGCGTTCTTGTAGATGGTAAAGAAATCTACGTTGCAAAAGACCTAAAAGTTGGCCTTTTCCAAGATACATCTTCTTTCTAAAAGAATTCTAAAGATAAAGCTGCTAACTGCAGCTTTTCTTTTGCGCCAAACATATTAGTTATAGTGCATTTAAATGGTTGATTATTTGCTGTAATCATTAAAATTGTCCCCTCCACCAGCTTCTCGTTCCCAAAAATAACAAGGCCCCGAAAATCGGAGCCTTTGAAATCCTTGACGTTTGTCCTATTACTTATAGAGACCTGCTTGTTTGTCATCTTTGGCATCACGCCAACCACCTAGCCAATACGACCGAGAATCCATTTGGCTATACGGGCAAGCTTCTTGCGACCTTCCATTTAAACCAGCCTTGTAGCCTTGAGATTGTGCTCGTTCTAGGCGATCACGCTTTTGTCTCTTCATAGTGCAGTCCTCATACGGGTGTCCATTTCTAAACATATAATGATTACAACATCGTGGAGTTTCTGTGACTCCAACTTTAAGAATTAACCAAGATCCTACTTTTCTCAAGGCGAAAAAAAGCCCAAGTTCAGAACTGTGAACTTGGGCTCAAGAGCTAAAATTATTTAAATTTTCTACGGAACCCGAGGAAACCAAGCAGTGTCAAAGCGAAAATACCAAGGCCTGCACCTTGACGTTCAACATTTTGAGAATCAGTTCCACGCGCTTGTATATCAGCAGACGTCGCACCAGAGATTGGTACTAGCTTCACAGCTACAACTTCTTCTACCGCATCAGATGATGCATTTCCACAGTATGAGTTATGCGACGTAGTATCGTACTGTTGTGCTACACCATTCACTGTACATTTGATAGCAGTAGCAGAAATCACCCCAGCATCGTTAATATCTGACGCATCGATAACACGGAAAAAGTTATTCTCGTCTGAGAAATCTTGACCATCAGCATTAGCGCCGTTGGTCAGGTCGTCTAACCACCAAGCTTTGTTATCGAATAATGCAATTCTTGACGCTTCAGTACCAGTTGCTTGATACGGGTAAATAAAGCCTCTATGGCGACGTTCGCTTCCATCAACTTCACGAGTTGTATCAGCATCAACTTGACCTACAAACTCATTATACTTATTAACCGACTTAGCTTCGCTGCCTGCACCAGTAAAGAAAATACTACCTGATAAAAATGTAGCAGTAGGAGTTGCACTTGAAGCATCCTCTACGATGAACGCCTTGTTCGCAGCACTACCATTTTCTGGCACATAACCATTGCGCTTGGCATATCCAACAGCAAATAGATTTTTATTAATATCAGACACGACCGAGTTGCTAAATATAGCATCATCACTCGATGAACCTGACTTCACCTCGGCTCCAGATACTGATGTTGTAGTCCAAGTTACTGTCGAAAGGTCGATTGAAGATGAAAAATCTAGATCATTACTAACAAAAACGCTTGCGTTTAGATCTTGCAGATCACCGCTTCCATCAACGGTATTGTATCCTACACCATAAAGTTTATTACCAACTTCAACTAGGCCACGCATACTACCTTGAGCAAAGTAATCGCCTGTCTGTGATGGGTAATCATCGTTATTACTCCATGCTATTTGGTTATTCACCGAAGCATTCCATAATGAGGCTTTAGAGCTAAAAGTGGTACTTGACGTACTTGTTCCTGCACCTTTCTCAGAAATACTACCGAAGTTCAATATGGTACCTTCCGAGAGAGTTAATGCTCCCCAAGCTCGTGATTCAGAGTCTGATGTTAAGGCTACAGTGGTAATAGCTTTATTTCGAATACTATCATCACCGTTAGTGTCACCCTCAGAAGCAACACCAAGGGGCTGAGCTGTAGTATCTAAAGCATTGATCACTGAATTGTATTGATTAATACTTGACGTTGCACCCTCAATAAACGCTTGTGCATTGACCTTCGTTAGGTCATTGATTTCATCGCTCCAAGTATTCCAACGTTGTACTGCCCAACTTTCACAAGTTGAATATCTCAATTCGCGATAACAGTAGTTCTCAAAGTCGTTAAACTCTTGGATATATTGAAACGCAGCATCCATCGCAAAAGGCACTTCTTCACGATAACTAACACCTTCAACCGTATTACGTGTTTCGCCCGCTAACTTAAACGAACCGGTTGTACAGTTTGTCGCGTTAGAATCGAAACAACCCATAGCAAGCTCATTAGACCCATCCGTCGCACTACCAGGTTGAATAGCAACACCGAAAGTTTCAGTTGCGTTCGTAATCGCTGCAGGTTTCTCTACCTCAACGACTTGGTATAAGGCAGCGTTAGCGTTCGTCGCAGCCAATACTAAGGCTGCAATTGTCGTTAACTTAAAATTCGTACTACTCATTATTACTTCTTAACTTTCCTGTTGTAGTGCCTCGAGCTCTTCCCAACGCTCAAAAGCAACTTCTAGCTCCTGCTCTACAGCAGATAGCTTATCTAAAACTGGTTGTGTCTGCTCTACAGGATTTGAGAAGAAGTTAGGTTCATTCACTTCTTCCTGAAGAGTTTCAATTTGGGCTTCCAATTCCTCTAAACGCATAGGTAACGCTTCAAGCTCTCGCTGTAGCTTATACGATAACTTCTTAGGTTTAGCCTTAGCTGGCGCAGTTTTGGGAGTTTCCTCAACTACTTTTGCTTTCTTTGATGGCTTTTCAACCTGACGCGACTGAAGAACTTGCGCTCGTTGTTGTTGAGCGTCGTGATAGCCACCAACAAATTCTTCAATAACGCCGTTTCCCTCAAAGATCCAGCTTGTCATAACCGTGTTATCTACGAACTGACGGTCGTGGCTTACTAAAAGAAGCGTCCCCTGATAGTTGGCAAGCAAATCCTCTAAAAGTTCCAAAGTTTCGATATCTAAATCGTTAGTTGGTTCATCAAGAATCAACAAGTTGTTCGATTTGAGAAAAATACGAGCAAGCAACAGTCGGTTCTTCTCACCACCAGAGAGAGCTTTAACCGGCGTGCGTGCACGTTTAGGTGAGAATAAGAAATCTTGTAAGTAGCTCAGAGCGTGTCGTTCACGACCACCGACCATCACTTCCTGCTTACCGTCAGCAAGGTTATCAATAACCGACTTCTCTGGATCTAAAATCTCACGGTATTGGTCGAAGTAAGCCACTTCGAGTTTAGTACCACAATGCAGACGACCAGAATCAGGCTTAAGCTGGTCTAATAGAAGCTTAAGTACTGTACTCTTACCACAACCGTTAGGACCAATCAGTGCAATGCGGTCACCACGCATAATGTTGAAGCTGAAATCTTTCACGATCTCTTTGCCTTCAAAACCAAAGTTCAGGTTCTCTGCTTCGAATACAATCTTACCTGAACGCTGTGCATCATCGATTTGAATAACGGCCTTACCCTGCACTTCACGGCGATTCTTACGCTCTTCACGGAGCTTTTTAAGTGCACGTACGCGCCCTTCGTTACGAGTACGACGAGCCTTAATGCCTTGACGAATCCAGACTTCTTCTTGAGCAAGCTTTTTGTCGAACTCAGCGTTTTGCATCTCTTCGACGCGAAGCGCTTCTTCTTTCTCTACAAGGTAGTTGTCGTAATCACCAGGGAATGAGCTCAATTGCCCACGATCTAAATCAACAATACGAGTAGCCATTGATTTAATGAACGCACGGTCGTGAGAGATAAAGATGATAGAACCACGGAAGTCCTTTAAGAAACCTTCTAGCCACTCAATCGTTGTTACGTCTAGGTGGTTAGTCGGCTCATCAAGAAGTAATACGTCAGGGTCACATACAAGCGCACGAGCCAGAGCCGCTTTACGCTGCCAGCCACCTGACAAATCGGTTAACTTAGTGTTTGGAGACAGTTTCAAAGCCCCAAGAACATTGTTAACGCGATCATCAAAGCGCCATGCGTTCGCATGATCCAGCTCTTCTTGAACACGAGCTAAACGGTTAATATTCTTCTCACTTGGATCTTCCGCAATAAGATCCAATAGATCATGGTAGATCTTTAGCTTCTTACCAATTTCCGCTAAGCCACCAGAAACATACTCATAAACCGTTCCCTCTTCATTACGAGGAGGATCTTGCTCCAAGCGCGATACAACAACATCTTGTGTCACTTGCATCTTACCGTCATCCATAATGATCTCGCCAGCAAGGACCTTCATTAAGGTTGACTTACCAGCGCCATTACGGCCTACCAAACAAACACGCTCATTTTCTTGCAGAGCGAAGTCTGCACGATCTAATAATGGGTGATCACCAAATGCTAACTGACCATTATGAATTGTAAGTAATGCCATTCTTTCTTAACCAATCGTTTAATTCTAACAAGCCAAAGGGCCAGTTCAGTTCTGTACTAATATTGCCGTCGGAGCTTTCGTATTTGAGTACGGGAATAGTGACCCCGTAACGGGAAAATAGCTCATCATCAAACGCAATATCAACCACTTGAACGTGCTGGCTAATGTTTAACTGTTCCGTAAGTTCAAATGCCATCTCACATAGATGGCATCCTTCAGTACTGTATAGTGTCAGCACTTATCTATCCTTATTCGTGTACAACACATTACTTGTGAGTAATAACCCAACAGTTATGGATGTGCTTATTACGTGCGAAATCTAGAGGCAATGTCTTACCAGAAATGTTCTGTGCTTTAAGGCCTAACGCCTCTAGGCCTTCTAGGTCCATTTTAAAGTGACGTTTGTTGTTCGAGAACACAATCGTACCTTCTTCACGAAGAATGCGTTTTAGATTCTCCATCAACTGAAGATGGTCACGCTGTACATCGAATGTCTGCTCCATACGCTTAGAGTTAGAGAACGTTGGTGGATCGATAAAGATAAGATCGTAGTTACCATTCTCTTTTGCTAGCCATTGTAGACAATCAGCTTGAACAAATTGGTGTTGGCGGCCTACTCGACCGTTAAGCTCCATGTTTTCTTTTGCCCACTCTAGGTAGGTATTCGACATATCGACAGTCTTAGTCGTGCGAGCACCACCAACCGCAGCATGAACTGTTGCAGAGCCGGTGTAAGCGAACAGGTTCAAGAAATCTTTACCCGCTGCCATCTCACCAATGCGTCGACGTGTTAATTTGTGGTCCAAGAACAGACCCGTGTCTAGGTAATCATGAAGGTTTACGATCAGCTTCACGCCATATTCGTTTACTTCTAGATTCGAAGAGTCTTGAGATAACTTCTGATATTGAGAAGACCCTTTCTGCTTCTGACGCACTTTAAGAACGACATTGTTCGCTTCTACGCCTGTTACCTGAATAGATGCGCGAATGATGTCTGTTAGACGGCGTTTCGCCTTCTCTTCAGGAACGTTCTTCGGTGCTGCATACTCTTGAATCACAAGGTGACCCGGATAAACGTCGATAGCGACGTTGTATTCTGGAAGGTCTGCGTCGTAGATACGGTAGCAGTCAAGTTGCTCTTTCTTAGCCCATTTACCAATTTTGCCAATGTTCTTTTTCAAACGGTTAGCAAAATCTGGGGCGATTTGTTGTTCTTGCTGCTCAGAAGGACGCTCTGACATAGGGCGGTCAGAGATTGAGTAGTTCTTTTGGTGACACGGTAACGCACCATTGTTCAATTTGAACTGTTTGTCAGCACGCATACGTAGGCAGCTTAGCAGTTCATCAGAGCTAGAGAAGATTGACGCATTGCAACCGCCAAACTCTGTTTTCAATTGAGCACCAAATGCTGTGTACAGTGCGATAAGGCCCGGTTCTGTACCTAGACGCTCACCATATGGTGGGTTCGATACAATAACACCGTTATCAAACTCAGCAGGACGTTTCACTAGCGCCGCATCACCCAGTTCGAATTCGATTAAGTCATCAACGCCAGCACGGCGCGCGTTATCACGCGCTGTTTTCAAAACACGTGCGTCGTTATCATAGCCGTAGAACTTGCACTCTACTTTTTTCAAACCGCGACGCGCTTGAACATTGGCTTCTGATTTGATTTCCGCCCATAGCTCAGCATCAAAGTCTTCCAGAGCTTGGAAGCCCCACTTCTGACGTTTAACGCCTGGCGCCATGTTTGCTGCCATCATTGCCGCTTCAATAACTAACGTACCCGAACCACACATTGGATCTAAGAATGGTTTTGTCGCATCCCAACCACTACGTAGCAGGATTGCTGCAGCTAAAGTCTCACGTAGAGGTGCACGACCAGATTCTGGACGATAGCCACGTTGGTGAAGACCGCTACCGACCATATCCACGCCTAAGATCGCTTTATCACGATGCAGACGAACATGGATACGGATATCTGGGTTCTCTTTGCTGATATTTGGACGAGGTAAAGATTTCTTTTCGAAGCAATCGACAACCGCATCTTTAACCTTCATCGCACCATATTGGCTGTTACGAATCTCACGGTTAGTACCGTTGAAATCAACCACAAAACGCTTAGAGCTGTGGAATTGATTTACCCAGTTTACTGCCGTCGTAGAAAGGTACAGGTCCATGTCATCTTGACAGGTGAACTCAGAAAGCACACGTACAAATCTTGAAGCCAAACGACTCCACAAACAACAACGATAAATCTGCTCATTCGTCGCTTTGAATTTAACACCTGCTTGAACAGGTTTTGCGTTTGTAATCCCTAGTTGGGTTAGTTCTTCAACTAATAAATTCTCAAGGCCGTTTGAGGTAACCGCTAGATATTGATTCATAGTGTTCTTTTATTGATAAAAATGAGCTCGATTATACCTTATTTGAGTCAATAAGCGTCACTCTAAACACATCTTTTCATTGATTCTTCCACCTAATTGCTCAGCAAATGTTCACTGAGCGAAGCAGTCGCTAACTCTCTAAGCCAACATATACCTTGCGCTCAAAAAACAACCTTATAACAGACTCTATGCACTAAATATTCACTCGAATATAGGTTTTTGAATTATTATTCCGCCACAATTTGGTATATACCAAATGAAAAACAGGGGTGTAACTCGATTACAAAACCACTTAAACAGGGAATTTTATAGGCCTATTTCAAGAAATCGGGTCAAAGATGTGTTGAAATTAAGTTGAAAAAATAAGCTTTGGTTGTGTAAAAAAGCGCCTCATAGACAAATTATCTATGAGTGATTTGGTTGGATTACTGAATTTCAGGTATAAAAAAATCGACCCTGAGGTCGATTTTCTTGAGTGTGAGAGCGTTGTTTTTGACTAACCTACCATCGCTATGTGGCGGTGATGATGCAGGATAGCATTTGCGTCTACCATTCTATCGTGCATCACTTTAATGGAGTCACCAAACTGAAGTGCTTTTGATGAGGTTAGATTGAATTCATCAAGGTCTACTGAAGCACATAAACTCGCGTTCTCTCCAACCTCTAGCACAATGAAGTAACCTAAACTGTATTGGTTGTTCATACGCACAATGTCGCCCTCTTCTGGGCATTCATGGCCTTGAATCTGAGACTCAAAAAACCAACTTTTCGGCTGAACAGGTTTATGGAAGCGCTTTGCAGCAACACAGTATAGTGCCAGTTCTGCTTGACGCGGCTCAGAAAGCTCTAGCCCGGAGATCTGTTCTTTGAAGGTCTGGTACGAAGAAGCATCATCAACAGTGAATTCGTTCTCTTTAAATGCACAATCCACCAGCTTGTTACGGACGAGGTTAGTTTTGAAAATCATATCCTCCCCCAGATTTAGCATTAATGAACATTGCTGTTCATCGTAGTACCAACTCCATGTATCACTAGGTTTAAGCATCGTTTCGTCTCACACTGTTGAAGCATTCCATTAGGTAAAACGCAAAATTACCCTTCAATGCAGTAATTTTACTGAGCAATAGGCAAAAAAAAAGAGGAAATGAAATTCCTCTTTTCTCTAAAACTCAGCGAGTTACAGTGTATCTTTTAGTGATATCTATCAACCTATAACGTGACGTTCAAGATCGTCGTTAGCATTATAGGTTTTTAACAATATCACTCACTAGGCTTGGACCTTTGTAAATGAAACCTGAGTAAACTTGAACAAGTTTAGCACCAGCCATCATTTTCTCTTTTGCTGCTACATAAGAGTCAACACCGCCTACCCCAATGATAGGAAGCTTATCACCTAGTTCCTCGTGAAGCTTACGAACAACTTCAGTGCTGCGAGATTGAACTGGACGACCACTTAGACCACCAGCTTCGTCAGCATGCTTCATACCTTCAACGATTGAACGATCCAGTGTTGTGTTGGTTGCGATCACACCATCGATCTTATTTTTGATCAATGATTCACAGATTTGGCTGATTTCATCATCACTTAGATCCGGTGCGATCTTCAGTGCAAGAGGGACATACTTACCGTGTTTCTGTTCTAACTCAGCTTGCTTAGTTTTTAGCTCAGCCAAAAGCTCATCTAGTGCTTCACCGTATTGTAGAGAACGAAGTCCCGGAGTATTTGGTGAAGAGATGTTTACAGCAATATAGCCTGCGTACTGATAAACCTTTTCCATACAGATTAGGTAATCTTCAGCGCCCTTCTCAATTGGAGTATCTTTGTTCTTACCGATGTTGATACCAAGAATGCCATCGTAGTTTGATCTCTTAACATTCTCGATTAGGTTATCGACACCAAGGTTGTTGAAACCCATACGGTTGATAATGCCTTCCGCTTCAACAAGACGGAAAAGACGAGGTTTGTCATTACCCGCTTGAGGGCGTGGAGTAACAGTACCTACTTCAACAAAGCCGAAGCCCATTGCACCGAATGCATCAATACACTCGCCGTTCTTATCTAAGCCAGCAGCAAGACCAACTGGGTTTTTAAACGTTAGCCCCATCACCTCTACAGGACGATGCGGTAACTGTTGACGGTAAAGCAGATCGACAGGAGTGCCAGTGAAACGCTTGAAGTTTTGAATTGCAAGATCATGTGCCTTTTCGGCATCAAGTTGGAAAAAGCCAGTTCTGGCTAGACGGTAAAGCATTGTGCCTCCGATAGAAAAAAGCCCCGTGTAAACGGGGCGATATTATTTACTTATTTACCCAACAATTCAATCTATTACTACCAGTAAGGGTAAGATAATTCGAATTCTTAACAAAGTTCGTCAATAATTAGGCAAACGTTATCGTCTATCTACTTGGAACTTAAAGTAATTAACAATCTCGCCCTATTTTGACGCATAAAAAATGGCAGCCCCGCTCGGCTGCCACTTCATATTGGTACTTAGTTCCCTAAACCTTATTGGTCTTTCGACATACAGTTTAGATTAAGAAGCATAAGTTCACGTAAAGCTACTGAGAACTTAGCAAACTCATGAACTGAGCCGACTTTAAACTCGTTTAGGATGCTTTCCCAGCGATGCAGTGATACTGCATTACTTTCCATCCAATCATCCAGTGCCTTAATCACATCAAGGTCCGCCGCACAGCCACATGTTAGAACTTGGCCGGTTAGTTGACGTTGCTGCCAATCAAGATCTTCACGGAATGCAGCACGAGCCAGTGCTTGCCAGTTATTATCTACTGCTTGGCTGTTGATCTGTTTCAAGAACCAGTGCAGTGACAGACGGTCACCAAGGTTAAAGTACAGTTTAGACGCTTGTTCAACAGTTTTACCCGTTTCACGAGCTACTGTGGATATATCCAGTGCTGAGTACAGGCTAGACAAACGCGCTACCGAGTTTGCTAGCTCTTCTTCAACACCTTGCTCTATCCAAACCTTAGCAACTGAGTTGTGCTCTTCTACTTCTGCAGCGACTAGCGTTTCATCAAGAACCTTAGTAATCGCATTCACATCTTCGCGGTATAGCTCAATCAGTGCAGTCACAGACTGTTTGCCAGGACGGTTTCTTAACAACCAACGGCTGATACGACGCATCGCACGACGAACATTGAAGATAAGATCGTATTGCGCGTCAGACGAAGCCACGTTATCCAGTGCACGAATACGCTTAAGCACATCACCAAAACCGTAGATCTCACGTGATGCTGTGTAAGCATTTGCGATATCAACGATGTCTGCACCCGTCTCTTCTTGAAGACGAGTCACGAAGTTACAGCCCATTTCGTTAACCATTTGGTTAGCCAGTGCTGTTGCAATGATCTCAGCGCGTAGCGGATGGCTATCCATGTGTTGCACATAGTTACGGCGTAACTCAGTTGGGAAGTACTGGATCAATTGTTGCGCATGGAACTCATCGTTCGCAATCTCATCACAAACAAGATCTTCTTTCAGTACCATCTTCGCGTATGCAATAAGTACAGATAGTTCAGGACGTGTTAGTGCGTTACCCTGCTTCTCACGCTCAAGCAGTGTCTCATCATCTGGAATATACTCTAGACCACGATCTAGGTAACCTGCTTTCTCCATAGTGTGAATAAAGCGAATTTGCTCTTTCACTAAGCTTACACCTTGGTGCTCGGTTACAGAGATAGACTCAGCTTGGCAGTAAGCATCATCCAGTACAATCTCACCGACTTCATCTTCCATCGACTCAAGCACTTGGTTACGCTGCTTAACTGTTAGATCACCATTGGACACTAGGCCATTCAAGAAGATCTTAATGTTTACTTCGTTATCCGAGCAATCAACACCACCAACGTTATCAACAAAGTCAGTATTTACGCGACCACCAGCTAGACCATACTCAATACGACCCAGTTGAGTCATACCTAAGTTACCGCCTTCACCAACAACTTTCGCTTGTAGGTCACGGCCATCGATACGTAACACGTCGTTTGCACGGTCACCTACATCAGTATGAGTCTCATTTGAAGATTTCACATAAGTACCGATACCGCCATTCCAAAGTAGATCTACCTTCATAGACAAGATCATCTTGATCAAATCATTTGGCGCTAACGATGCTTTCTTAGTACCAAGCATCTTTTGGATTTCAGGTGTCAGAGCAATTGACTTAGAACGACGAGAGAAAATACCGCCACCCTTAGAAATCAGCTCTTTGTTGTAATCTTCCCAGCTAGAACGTGGTAGATTGAATAAGCGATTACGCTCTTCCCAGCTGCTCGCAGATTCTGGATTCGGGTCGATGAAGATGTGCATGTGGTTAAACGCAGCTTGCAGACGAATGTGCTTAGATAGCAGCATACCGTTACCAAATACGTCACCCGCCATGTCACCAACACCAATTGCAGTGAAGTCTGTGGTTTGACAGTCGATACCCATTTCACGGAAGTGACGCTTAACCGATTCCCAACCACCTTTTGCAGTGATACCCATCGCTTTGTGGTCGTAACCGTTAGAGCCACCCGATGCGAATGCATCACCTAGCCAGAAGTTGTATTCAGCAGATACTGAGTTCGCTAAATCTGAGAAGGTTGCGGTACCTTTATCTGCAGCAACAACCAAGTACGGATCATCTTCGTCGTGACGAACAACACTCTTAGGTGGAATAACTTCACCTTCAATGATGTTATCGGATACATCCAGTAGTGCGCGAATAAAGCGTTTGTAACAACGTTGCCCTTCAGCAAAGATTTCGTCACGGCCAGTCATCGTGTGTTGACGCTTACATACGAAACCACCTTTCGCACCAACAGGAACAATCACAGTGTTCTTAACTTGTTGCGCTTTAACTAGACCAAGAATCTCGGTACGGAAATCTTCTTGACGATCTGACCAACGAAGACCACCACGAGCCACTTTACCGCCACGTAGGTGAACACCTTCAATGTCTGGTGCGTAAACGAAGATCTCAAATGCCGGAACTGGTGCCGGGATATCTGGAATCTCGCTTGGCTTCATCTTAAGTGCTAGCCATGGTTTTGCTTGTTTGTTCTCGTCTACTTGGTAGTAGTTAGTTCGAAGCGTTGCACTGATCATTTCCATGTAACGACGAATGATACGATCATCATCCAAGCTCTCTACATGATCTAACTGCTCAGTGATTGTGTTGATAAGATCTTGTTGACCTTTCGCACTGCCTTTGTGTTTAGGATCAAAACGCTTGGCAAACAGCTTAACCAGACCTTTTGCAAGTTCAGGGTAATGCGACAGTGTTTCTTCAATGTATTGTTGACTGAATGGGAAGCCGACTTGACGCATGTAACGAGCATACGCACGAAGAATAGAGATTTCACGGCCTGATAGACCAGCACCCAGTACTAGGCGGTTGAAACCATCACTCTCAAGCTCACCTGCCCAAATAGCTGCGAATGCTTGTTGGAAAAGATCACGCGCTTCACGAAGATCAATCGTCTCTTCGCTCTTATGCAGCATTGAGAAATCAAGGATCCAGTATGTAACGCCATTGGTCTTACGAACTTCATAAGGCGACTCACCAATCACGCGCAGACCCAAGTTTTCCAACATAGGCATAACGTCTGAAAGGTGGATTGGCTCATCACTGTGGTAGAAAAGCTTCAGTCGAACCGCTTTCGAGTCCGCTGCCTCTTCTTGTGGGCGATAGAACAACATGCCAAGCTTGTTTTCTTCAGTCAGAGCTTCCAAGCGCTCAATATCTGCAACCGCAGAACCTGGCATCATGTCTTCTTTGTATGAACGTGGGAATGCACGCATGTACTCTTTCGACAGAGGAAGTCCCTTGCTCTCACCAAAGTTTGCAATGATTGACTCCGATAGGCGGTCATCCCAAGTCGATGATACTTCCATTAAATTCTGCTCGATTGTCTTAACGTCAACGTCCATGTTGTTGTTATCAACACGAACAATGTAATGCGTTCTAGCCAGTGGGCTTTCAGAGAAATAAGTCGTGAACTCCACTTCTTGCTCACAACCAAAGTACTGCTTAAGAATACGTTGAGTTTGACGACGCAATTCAGTGTTGTATCGGTCTTTAGTCACATACACCATACAGCTAAAGAAACGTCCGAACGGGTCTTTGCGAACAAACAGACGCAGTAGATCGCGATCTTGCATCTGTACAACACCAGTACCGACTTCTAACAACTCTTCTTCACGAGCTTGAAGAAGTTCGTCGCGTGGGTAGTTTTCAAGAATATTATGCAGTGCTTTGTAAGAGTATGAACCTTCACGGTAACCACTTGCTTCCAGAATACGCTCTACCTTCTCGCGCACGAGTGGGATCGTTTCTACTGTGTGGTTATAAACTGCAGATGTGTAAAGACCTGTGAAACGGTGCTCACCGATCACTTTACCATTCTCATCAAACTTCTTAATTCCGATGTAATCGGTATATGCCGGACGATGGATGCGTGACGCTGTATTACCTTTCGTTAGAATAAGAACGTAAGGCTTCTTCGCTTCTAGTCTTGCCGAGTCAGAGAATTCAGACAGTTTTACATCACGAACACGATTTGAGTTCGCGAATAAACCAAGGCCTTGCTCTTCCGTTGGTTTTAAAACTGTATCGCCATCAACAGATACTAAGTCGTACTCTTTGTATCCCATGAAAGTGAAATTGTGCTCACCTAGCCAACGCAAAAACGCAACGGTCTCTTCGAAACGTTTTTCGTCAACTGGAATAGAATCTTTTTGCGCTTCAACTTGGTCTGTAACCGTTTGTAGTCGCTCAACCATTTTCATCCAGTCATTAACAACCAGACCAGTATCGCGGAAGATCGCCAGTAACTCTTCTTTCAGTTGAGTCATTTCAGCTTTGCTGCTTAAGCGGTCAACCTCAATGTGGAACAGTGACTGGAAAACACCTTCGTTAGCACTAACACCGACGACATCGCCTTTTTCTGAACGAAGAATTTGAGTTGGGTTGTGGAGCATTAAGTGAGAAGAGAGATCAAGGCGTGTTAGTGCCATTTTTACCGAGTCGACAAGAAATGGGCTGTCTGGCACCACAATTTCAACAATCGTGTGCGTTGATTGCCAACCCTGGCGACTAACCGTCGGGTTGAATACTCGCACAGAGATATCGTCGGCTTTCTTCTCATTGATGTGATGCCATAAGCTAACTACAGCACCATATAAATCGGATTCGTTTCTCTGGATAAGGTCGTCGTGAGAAACATTACTAAACATGTGTTGAGCAAGTTGAGTTACTAGAGGTCGATGAGCAAGGTCTAGTTTGTCTTGAATCAGTTTGTACACTTTTTCAAGCAAAACTGGAACCACAGTTTCACGTGCGGTCATAGTCACACTCCACAATTAAAATTGTATTTTATTATTAGGGGGATCACTCAGCTCGCTCGAAAACAGGGCCCTAAACCTCTGGTTTCACAAGCGAGTTAAGCAAAGGTAATGCATCCATTTATTGTAAAAGCATTATTGAAAAATAGTTAATAATTTTCAGGCTGGTAGGAGGTGAAATGTTTGATTATGTGATTAAGATTCCTTTTAACTCTCTAGTTATGGCGAGGCTTACAGAGCTTCTAACTTAATAAACTTATTATTTTGGTCAGTTGTTAGTCTAAACAGCCCTTTCACCCCTATTTGTGTAAGAAATGGTCTGAATCGAGTTGCAGGTAATTGGAGCCTTAAACCCGTCGTCGTAATAACATGTACGTTACTTGCGGCCCCCGAATAATTCGCCAAAAATTGCTGATAAGTAATGTTGAGTCTGAAATGGTAGCTGTTCATACAATACCTGTATAAATAAACAGTATCCCGAAAAATCGGCACTTTTGATTAAAAAGCCAGCAATACAAATGCATTACTGGCTTAAATTTAAACATTATCTGACTATATCGCTTTTCGCTGTATAGTTAGAAGATAATCTCGCTAAAGTTAGCAGAGAATCACGACCTAGATTACGCCTCAAGCGCTTTCGTCACTTTCTCAAACAGGTCTTTTGCAAGATTGTCCATCGACTTTAACGTCTCAAGTTCCGCTTTGATCAACGCTTGGCGCTCTTCGTCGTATTTACGGAATTTAAGTAGTGGGTCAATCAATCGAGAAGCAACTTGCGGGTTAGTGCTATTTAGCTCACGCAGGATCTCACCCGCAAACTCATAGCCCTTGCCTGACTTGTCATGGAACTGAACTGGGTTCATGTTCAGGAATGAGCCAACCAAGTTACGTGTACGGTTCGGGTTCTTTAAGCTAAATGCTTGATGAGACATAGATGCTTTGATCACTTCTAGCGCATCGCTACTTGGGTTGGTACCTTGCAGTGCAAACCATTTGTCCATGACCAAACCGTCGTGCTTCCACTTATCGCTGTAGTCAGTCATTAGCGTTTCACGACACGCAAGCTGCGCACTGTTCGCCGCACCCATTGCTGCCATCGTATCTGTCATATTATTCGCAGATTCGTACATCTCAACCGCCAGGTCATTACCAAGTTCTGTGTGTGCTAGGTAGCTCAAGCAAACTTTACGCAATGTACGCTTACCAATTGAGTCATGAACGATGGTGTACTCTTTTAGCGCATGGCTATGGTATACAGCAGCCAGTTCATCTTGCAGTTCTGTAGCCAGTGTTACTTTCATTGATTTCAGTACAGATGCAATTGCATCGATATCGACACGCTCATACCAGCCCGACACTTCATTGTGGCTTGGTAGTGATAGCATCTCAGCGATAAACGCGGGTTCAAGAGTTTCACTCAGTAGTACTCCACGGAACGCATCAACGACCGAAGAAGACAGTTCAAACTCTTTACCTTGCTGTACATTCGCTACATTACTGCGGATGTATTTTGCCAATAGCATCTGGCCTGCATCCCAACGAGAAAATTCATTGCGAGCGTGAACCATCAAGAAGATAAGTTCTTCGTCTGAATAATCATATTCCAGTTTCACAGGAGCAGAGAACTCACGCAGTAGAGATGGAATGGGTTGCTCTTGAACGTTATCAAATACGAAGGTTTGCTCCGCTTCTTTGACATCTAACACATTGCCTACTCGCTCACCGTTACATTGTAACTCAATCACATCGCCCTTCGATGTGTAGAGTTCGATGTCGAAAGGAATGTGTAGCGCTTGTTTTTCAGATTGCTCGTGTGTTGGCTCTGTGCGTTGGCTTGTCTTCAACGTGAACTGTTTAGCTTCTGCATCGTAGTGACTTTCTACAGATAAAGTCGGTGTACCCGATTGGCTGTACCATAAACGGAACTGAGTCAGGTCGACGCCTGATGCATCTTCCATTGCTGCCACGAAATCTTCACAAGTCGCTGCTGTGCCATCATGACGCTCAAAGTAAAGCTTCATACCTTTTTGGAAGCCCTCTTCACCCAGCAAAGTGTGGATCATACGAATAACTTCACTGCCTTTCTCGTAAACCGTCAAAGTGTAGAAGTTATTCATTTCGATCACTTTCTCAGGACGGATTGGATGAGACATTGGGCTCGCATCTTCTGCGAACTGAGGACCACGAATAATACGAACATTATTGATTCGGTTTACCGCTCTTGAACCTAGATCAGAAGAGAATTCTTGGTCGCGGAATACAGTTAGACCTTCTTTCAGGCTTAATTGGAACCAGTCGCGACAAGTAACGCGGTTACCAGTCCAGTTGTGGAAGTATTCGTGACCAATTACCGCTTCGATGCCGAGGTAATCTGTATCCGTTGCCGTTTGGTCATTAGCCAAAACAAATTTAGAGTTGAATACGTTAAGGCCTTTGTTCTCCATCGCACCCATGTTGAAGAAATCAACCGCTACGATCATGTAGATATCTAGGTCGTATTCTAAATCGAAGCGCTCTTCATCCCACTTCATCGAATTCACTAGCGACACCATCGCATGGTTTGCGCGGTCTAGGTTGCCTTTGTCAACAAAGATTTCTAAATCAACATTGCGGCCAGATTGAGTCGTGTATTTGTCACGCAGTACATCAAAGTCACCTGCAACCAATGCGAACAGGTACGCTGGTTTTGGATGCGGGTCTTCCCACTTAACCCAATGACGGCCATTCTCTAATTCGCCTTCATCGATACGGTTACCATTGCTCAATAGGAATGGGTTTTCCGCTTTGTCAGCGATGACTGTCGTAGTGAACTTAGCCAATACATCAGGGCGATCCATGTAATAAGTAATACGACGGAAACCTTCCGCTTCACACTGAGTACAGAAAGCACCACCAGACTTATATAAGCCTTCTAATGCGCTGTTACCTTCCGGGTTCACTTCCGTCACAATTGTTAGATCAAACTCTTGCGGAAGTTCTGTCAATGTTAGTTGCGTTTCAGATTGCTCGTACTGAGTCCACTCTGCGCCATTGACCGACACAGATACCAGCTTCAAGCCTTCACCATCCAGAACCAGTGTTGAGCTTTCCTTTTCTTGCTTCACCTTAGAAACGGCGGTCACGATAGAAGCCGTGTCATATAGGTCAAATGTTAGGTCTATCTCAGAGATACTGTGAGAAGGTGATTGATAATCTTTACGATACTTGGCTTGAGGGGTATGTGCCATGACTTGTTCCTTTTGATCGTTATGCGTAAATTTGAAATAACTGTATATATCTAAAGGCAGTTTAGTCAGAACACAAGGGCTAGATGAACAAAAAGAGGCATTTGGTATAAATGCCTCTTATATTTGCTAGTTTTTTAACCAGAAATGTTATTTATCACTGTGATTGGGGGCAACGTTACTATTTTCCATCAATCAATAGAAGTAACAAACCAACACAACCTCTTTGGAAACAGCGTGTTAACGAATCCTGTTGAGCACGGCATACATGTCACTTTCTTCGCCTTCTAGCGTCAATACATCACTATTAAGTGTATAACGCGTACCATGCTCGCCATCTTCGTATAGAAGAACCAGTTGATCACCTTCGGTGTAGTAAACACCACGCTGAACGATCTCCCCGCCTGATTCATCGGACACTCGGAACATAAAAATGAAGTCAGGTTGTAACACTAAGTCCATTTTTTGGATGTTGCTTGCTCTTAAATCACTGCCTGAAAGCTCTGCACTCGACCAGATTCCGGCCAGCGCATTGGGTAACGCTTTGGTGAAAAGAACGCCGTTGAGGTTCAACATATTATGATTACTGCTATAAGAGTAAACCTGAGGTTCAGAGGTGTTTAGACCAAGAATGATGGTATCGCCGTTAGCGTTATACATTCCTTCCCAGTGATCGACACTAAAATCTCTCTTTTGAATATCGATGCTAAACGTGTAGTTGGAATCTAGGGTGAGCTTAATCGCTCGGAAATCTTCAGTGCCATCTTCAGGATTAGGGTTTAGTAAATACCAGTCGCCCAGCAAAAGTGGAAGATCGAAGTGCGACAGATTACTGTCACTCTTAGCTGGTTGGGTTGGCTCAGTTGGTACCGGTGCAGCACCTTCACCAGCTGTAGCGATAAATGATAGACAAGATAATGTCAGAAGTATCCATTTCATACGCGCCCCCTTATGTTTCTTTAAGCTTAGGCACGTTATTCATATAAAGCGAAAAATATGATCCAAATCACTAAATTTTACTTACGAAGTAACATTATTGTCATCTTAAGAGTAGAAAGCGCGAATCACTCGCAAACAACAGACAATAAAAAAGCGAGCACAAGGCTCGCTTTTAATCATTCTTTAAGAACTACTTCTTAAGCATATCTAGCATGATCGCAACCGACTCGTCGAGGTAAGCATCAGGAGCTTCATAGTCTTTAGACACATCATCGAGAGTCTTAAAGGCTTCTTCACCGTTAGCTTTTTGACGCAGGTTGATACGTTCTAAACGAAGCGCTTCTGCTGTATCTGTCTCTTCTTGTCTCATTTTCTCGTTAAGAGAAAGCATGTTGTCGTCTTTATCTGCTTTGTATTTTTCAATATCTTGAGCGATAAATCCGAACTCCATGTCTTGAGCAATACGAGCTTGATGCTGCGTCGTTAACTTCGCGATTTGTTCATCGTTACGCTGTAACACAGAGTATTTTGCTTTGTCGATACTGTCCCATGGTAGCGCATTATCTTCTACACTCTCACCTGTTTCAGCAGGATCGACTGGCGTCGGATAAGCGATATCTGGTACAACACCTTTGTTCTGTGTACTACCACCATTGATTCGGTAGAACTTTTGAATGGTATATTGAACATAACCTAACTCTTTATCGAATAAATCGTAGATATGATTCAATGAGCGGTGTTGTTGTACCGTACCCTTACCAAACGAGTTCTCACCCAAAATGATTGCTCGACCATAATCTTGCATTGCTGCAGCGAAGATTTCTGATGCCGATGCACTGTATCGATTAATCAAAACTGTTAGTGGACCTTGATAGCTGATTTCGCCATCGGTATCACTGTTCACTTTGACACGACCATAGCTATCACGAACTTGAACAACTGG
Source organism: Vibrio fortis (assembly GCF_000695685.1). Taxonomy (GTDB): domain Bacteria; phylum Pseudomonadota; class Gammaproteobacteria; order Enterobacterales; family Vibrionaceae; genus Vibrio; species Vibrio fortis_A. The sequence continues at coordinate 430,217 of NZ_JFFR01000002.1, forward strand.
GCCTTCTTTAATGAACAGACCAGAAAGTGCCGTTGCCTCGGTCAGGGCGCCACCACCGTTGTTACGAAGATCAACAATAATACCGTCGACACCTTGCTTCTTAAGGTCTGTAATCAGTTTATCAGTATCTTTTGAAAGACCAACGTAGAAGCTCGGTACTTCAAGTACACCAATCTTCTTACCGTCTTTCTCAATCACTTCAGACTTAACGGCTCGGTCTTCTAGACGAATCTTATCGCGAACAATTGTGACAACGTGACTTTTTGCATCTTTGCCATCAGGCAGGATCTGAAGCTTAACCTTGGTTCCTTTTGGACCTTTGATTAATTGAACAACGTCATCCAATCGCCAACCAATAACATCAACGATCTCTTCACCATCTTGACCGACACCAACAATGCGATCCCCCTCGCCCAACTGTTTACTGTTAGACGCAGGACCACCAGCAACTAATGAACGAATAACCGTGTAGTCATCGGTCATTTGTAATACAGCACCAATCCCTTCTAAAGAAAGGTTCATTTCTGATTGGAACTGCTCGGCGTTGCGTGGCGACAAGTAGCTAGTGTGAGGGTCAACTTCTCGAGCGAATGCATTCATGTAAATCTGGAAAGCATCTTCGTTATGCGATTGCGTAATTCGCTTCATCGCATTGTTGTAACGCTTTTCCAAAACTTCTTGAATTTCAGGCCACTCTTTACCCGTCAGCTTGAGATTCAACGCGTCGTATTTAACACGTTTGCGCCAAAGCTCATTCACTTCGGCGGTATCTTTAGGCCAAGCCGCTTCACTACGGTCGAGTTCAATGCTTTCGTCGACATCAAACTTGATCTCTTCATCAAGCAGAGACAACGCATACTGAAAACGTTCAAAGCGCTTTTGCATTGAGAGGTTGTACACATCAAAAGCGATCTGGTTATTACCGGCTTTCAATTGGTCATCAAGTTGAATGGCTTTAGAAGTAAACGAGTCGATATCCGCTTGAGTGAAGATATTGCGGTTATAGTCGAGCATCTCTAGATAACGATTAAAGATAGCTTGAGAGAAATCGTCGTTGAGATTGAAGTGTTTGTAATGAGAGCGCGTGAAACGAGAAGTTACACGTTTACTCGCGGTTTCATGTTGGACTTCAGGAGCGAGTAGAGGCAAATCATCCTGATCGAGTTTGGCTTCTAGAGCCTGAGCTGAAGCTGCTAGCCAAAAGCTAGCAGCAATCAGTGTCAATTTTGAACGGCATTTCATGCGTAGGAGTATCTCCTTTAAGCGCGCAAGTGCTCCGCTTTAACAACCATTTGTAGGCCGTTTGCTAACTGAACACGTACATCTTCCTTATTGATTTCAACAATGGTCGCAGCCATGTTTCCTTTACCCATGTTCACATTCACTTCTTTGCCAGTAACGAATTCGTCAGCATTTAGAGCGCGTGTTTCAACAGGCTTTTCTACTTTTGGAGCTTTTGGTGCTTGACGACGAGGCTGTTGAGCTTTCTTCGCCTTAGGTTTTGCTTTGTTCTCTTCGCGAGCTTTTTGCGCTTGCTCTTTACGACGAGCTTGAACTTTTGCTTTGCTTTCTGCAAGAGTCGCTTTAGCGTGCTCTACGTGCTCTTCTTCTAGAACACCACATGCGTTGCCATCTAGGTCAACACGCTCTGCACCAGCTTTTACGCCGTGCAGGTAACGCCATGATGAAGTGTACTGTCTTAACGCTGCACGTAGCTGAGTCTTGCTTACTTTCTCGTCTTCACTTAGACGTTCAGCAAGATCTTGAAAAATACCAATTTTAAGTGGTTTTGCTTCACCTTCTAGAGTAAAGCATTTAGGGAAACATTCAGCAATATATGCGATAACTTCTTTGCTGTTTTTTAACTTTTCAGTGTTTTCCATGAGGGTTCCTGGTTTTTGCGGTTTTCCGCGAGCATTAAGAAAATATTTTTACGTATTATAGAGAGATGCTTGGGAAAAACCACAGTAAGAGAATAATTTATGCCTTGTTCGTATGCGAATTAAGCAGCTTTTCCACTTCTGCCATGAAAAATACCAATCCTTCCTCATCAATTTCGCTAAATCGGCCAACATTTGGGCTATCGATATCAAACACGCCAGCAATTTGACTACTGTTCGAGAACGGAATCACGATCTCTGAATTACTTGCTGCATCGCAAGCGATGTGACCTTCGAACTCATGTACGTCGTATATACGCTATACAGAATTTGTTGCCACTGCCGTTCCACACACGCCACGGCCAACTGGAATACGAACACACGCAGGTTTACCTTGAAATGGACCAAGAACCAACTCATTGCCTTTCATTAAGTAAAAGCCTGCCCAGCTAAGATCGTCAAGTTCCATCGACAGTAATGCACTGATATTTGACAAATTTGCGATCATATCGGTTTCTGATTCGATTAAAGCGACGGCTTGTTTGGTTAAGCGATGGTAATGTTCTATTTTCATATTAACTTCCAATTAAATTGAGACTTCCATTATCAAGAGAACGCAGTAGAATGCGGCCACCAACCCAAATAGGACTTATTCTCATTACAATGACCAATTCAGATGACACTATCAGCCGCTCTTGGTTGATGACTCAAGTAAAAAAACACAAGTCCAAGCTGGTGTTTGCCAACATTATTGCCATTCTCGCCACGCTCATCAGTGTCCCTATTCCTCTATTAATGCCGTTGATGGTTGATGAAGTACTGCTCGACAAGCCCGCCTCAGGCTTAGAGATGATGAATCATCTACTACCAGATTCAATGCAAACGCCCACAGGCTACATTGCACTCACTTTGCTGTTAGTTATTGTAATGCGTACAGTTAGCCAAGGGCTTAACATCCTGCAGGGGCGCCAATTTACCCTAGTATCGAAAACCATCACCTACCAAATGCGTAGCAAGATGATCGACAAGCTTGGGCGCATTAGTATCAGACAGTACGAAACAAAAGGGAGCGGCGGGATCAATGCTCACTTAATCACTGACATAGAGACCATCGATAAATTCATTGGTTCAACACTGTCTAAGTTTCTGATCAGCTTTCTTACCGTGCTCGGCACATCAATTGTCTTGCTCTGGTTAGAGTGGCGCTTGGGTTTGTTCATCCTATTGGTTAACCCTGTGGTCATTTACTTCTCTCGAAAACTCGGAAGTAAAGTTAAACACCTTAAGAAGCATGAAAACCAGTCTTTTGAGCGTTTCCAGAATCGTCTTGTCGAGACTCTCGATGGCATTTATCAACTAAGAGCGGCTAATAAAGAACGAATCTTCTTGGACGAACTTAAACAGCAAGCAGACCAAGTTCGTATCGATGCAGACAAATACGCTTGGCAATCTGAAGCTGCTGGTCGCCTATCATTTCTTCTATTCTTGCTCGGCTTTGAACTGTTTAGAGCTGTGGCGATGTTAATGGTGTTGTTTAGCGACTTAACCATTGGTCAAATTTTTGCGGTATTTGGTTACCTTTGGTTTATGTTGGGCCCCGTGCAAGAGCTACTTGGTATTCAGTTTTCTTGGTACAGCGCGAAGGCGGCATTAAAACGTATCAATGACCTGCTTACACTTGAGGAAGAGCACCGCCCTATCAGTAAAGTAAATCCATTCTCTGAAAATAAAGAAGTGTCAGTTGATATTGAAAATGTTACATTCTCTTACACTTTAGAAAACACTGTTTTAAACCAACTCTCGCTTTCTATTCCAGCAGGGAAGAAAGTAGCGCTGGTGGGTGCAAGTGGTGGCGGTAAATCCACGTTAATCCAACTACTGATTGGTGTTTATCGCGCAGACTCGGGTCACATTAAATACAATGGTGAGACGACGGACGACATCAGCTTCGATGTAATTCGCAATCAAATAGCCGTTGTTTTACAACAACCTATACTTTTCAACGATACATTAAGGCATAATCTAACCCTTGGTGCTGATTACGACGAAATGTCGTTGTGGCGCGCTCTAGATATTGCTCAAATGCAAGACGTCATTTCGCAATTAAGTGATGGTCTAGATACACAAATTGGTAAGAACGGAGTTCGTCTATCTGGCGGTCAAAGACAGCGTTTAGCTATCGCTCGAATGGTGTTGAGTAATCCTAAGTTTGTTATCCTCGACGAAGCGACATCTGCCCTAGATACTGCAACGGAAGCTGCGCTACACAAAGCGTTGAGTGAATTTTTGAAAGACCGCACAACATTGATTGTTGCGCATCGGCTTTCAGCGGTAAAACAAGCTGACCTCATCTATGTATTAGAAGATGGGCAAGTAACACAAACAGGTACACATGGTGAATTGGTTGAACAACAAGGACTGTATCAAACACTCTACGGCAGTGTGCAATCTCACGCCTAACGTTTGTTCATCATCTAAGGGCGAGCCTAATACTCGCCCAATCAAACAAAACCAGTTTCCATTTAGCAACAATCAAATCATCTTGTGGAGGTCTTATGGCCTCCACTTCTAAAGCGTCAAACTCAGCTGTTTCACTGCCAGAACATCATCAGAAAGAGGCGCAAAATGTGCGTCTTTGCCAAGGATGTGAGCTACCGGTAGATAAAACCGCCGTCCCGAGCGGAAAATCAGCGTATTGCCCTCGCTGCGGTACTCAACTTTATCGAGGTGGGTCCCCTAGCCTATCAGGCAACCTAGCAATAGCGGTCACCTGTTTGCTGTTGTTCATTCCGTCGCACTTTTTCGATTACATCAGTATCCGTCTGATTGGCGTGATGATCCCCGCAACACTTCCTTCTGGCGTCTTCACGCTGATGGCGGAAGGTTTCCCGTTGCTCGGACTATTAATCCTATTCTGCAGTTCCATTGCACCTTTTCTTGTCTGCAGCTCAGTATTAATGACTCACCTAGCTTTAGACATGAAGTGGTTTGTGCCATTTCGTTATTCACTGGCTATCATCCAAACCCTCAAGCATTGGATGATGCTCGATGTATTCCTTGTTAGTGTTGCGGTCTCGTGTTTTAAGCTGCAGGATTATTCAGACATTTTTGTCGGCCCTGGACTTATCGGCCTGCTGCTTCTACAACTGTTTAGTGTGCTATTGGTGAGCCGAATTAGTGTTCGCCGTTATTGGGAAGCATGGAAGGAAGAGACAAGCTTCGAATTTGAAGAAGCTAAAAGTGTTCACTGCCATAACTGTCACCTTTCTCAGCCAGAAGGCGAAAATTGCGTGCGCTGCCACCACCAGCTTTATCATCGCAAACCATACTCCATTCAAAAGACGTGGTGCCTGCTATTTGCAGCATCTGTTGCGATCATACCTGCTAATGTCATCCCTATTTCGATACTCATCACTAACGGCCAACGCCTTGAAGATACAATAATCTCCGGTGTTGCCTCATTAATAAATAGTGAGATGTATGGGATCGCAGCGATCATTTTTATCGCCAGTATCATCGTACCCGTCGCTAAGATTCTTGGACTTGCCTACATTCTTATATGTATTCAAGTAAAAAGAACACTCTACCGCCGTCAGCGCATGACGATCTATTTTATCGTTAAGTGGATTGGGAAATGGTCTGTGATGGATCTGTTCGTTATCTCAATCATGATGACGCTGGTCGATCGCGGTCAAATACTTAATTTTACACCGGGATACGGTGCTGTGGCTTTTGGCATTGTGGTAGTACTTACCATGCTCGCTGCTGAAAGCTTAGATCCAAGGCTTATTTGGGATAACCACACCTCTAATGATGGGTCAGTGAATGAACAACAATAACCAATCACAAACGTCGTACTCACCTGAGATAAGAAAAAACAAAGGTATTTCGCCTTTGTGGATTCTTCCAATATTAACCGTTGCTCTCGCCGGTTGGTTGGTGATGAAATCTATCCATGATGCTGGACAACGCGTTCAGATCTACTTCTCCGATGCGGCAGGTTTAATCGCAGGCCGAACGACCATTCGCTATCAAGGCCTTGAAGTGGGTATGGTGCGAGACATCACTCTCTCGGAAGATCTTGAAAGTATCTATGTTGATGCAGACATCTACCCTGAGGCGAAAAAGCTTCTTAGCAAAGGTACTCGATTTTGGTTAGTGAAACCAACGGCTAGCCTATCCGGAATTTCAGGTTTGGATGCTTTGGTATCTGGTAACTATATTGCCATTCACCCAAGTGAGACCGAGCAAGAGCCTGAAACTGTGTTCAAGGCTTTAGAATCGTCCCCTTCTGACCTGCTCGCTTCTGAAGGCTTGAACATTATGCTGACGGCAAAAGACCTTGGTGGCGTATCGGTTGGTTCACAAATCGTCTACCGCAAAATCCCAATCGGTGAGGTATACAATTACCAGCTCAACGAGAGTGGAAAATCTGTCACCATTCAAGCGGCCATTAAAGACGAATACAGCCATATCATCACTGACCAGAGCCGCTTTTGGAACGTGAGTGGTTTAGGTGCTAGCATTGGCTTCTCTGGTGTCGACGTGCGTTTAGAGAGTCTTAGTGCCCTACTGGGCGGCTCGATTGCTGTGGACTCGCCAGGAGAAGGTCAGCCTGTCGAAATGAATACTAAGTTCAAGCTCTACCCAGACTTGAAGACAGCTGGTCGCGGTATCTCGGTCAAGATTGCCGTACCTGACGATAACAATATTAGTGCAACAGGTGCTCCGATTATGTACCGCGGTATCGAAATCGGTCAGATTACCGATCTATCACTGAGCAAGGGCCGCGAAAATGTGGTCGCTTCAGCAGCAATTCAGCCTGCGTTTAGTGATTTCCTGAACTCTGGTAGTAAATTCATCCTAGAAGAAGCCAAGCTGTCTTTAACTGGTGTCGAAAACATTGGCAACCTAGTAACAGGTAACTTCTTAACGCTAGTTCCGGGCGAAGGTGACAAGGCTCGTCAATTTACAGCTATCCGCAAACATGAGTACAACCAACAACAAGAAAAGTCAGTCGCGATTCGTCTGACGTCGAACAATTCATTTGGTCTGGATGTTGGTACCAACCTTCTTTATAAAGGCATAGCTGTCGGCTCGATCATTGAAGTGGGTTTGGTAGATGGTGTAGGCACGGGAAGTGACAAGCACGAAGTTTACATGGATGCGCTAATCGACAACCAATACGCGCACCTTATCAAGAGCAACAACCGTTTCTTTGTCACAGGCAGCGCGTCCGCTGAACTCACTGAGTCTGGCTTGAGTGTCACAGTACCACCAGCGAAACAATTGTTAACGGGCTCAATCAGCTTTGTAAGCGAAGGACAAGCTAAAGTACAACCAACGTATCAGCTGTTCCAAAGTAAGTCTTTGGCTGAGTTGGCTAAACTGAATCATAGTGGTTCAAAGTCGATCACTCTATTTGCCAACGAACTGCCTCCTATCTCGAAAGGTAGCCCTATTCTTTACAGAAACCTTGAAGTGGGTACTGTATCCGACTTTCAACTGTCTGATGGCGGTGTGAAGATCAAAGCTAAGGTCGAGAACCGCTATACGCACCTAATTACTGCTCAAACTGTATTCTGGAATCGCTCTGGTGTTGAAGTCGATGCCTCTTTAGCAGGCGTAAACATTACTGCGGCACCTGTAAAAACGCTGATTCAAGGTGGTATTGCGTTTGACTCATTACCAGGAATCGACAACAAAATCGGTTCATCTTGGAAACTGTACGAAAACGCAAAAACGGCTCGCAAGTTTGGACGAGCAATTCAGTTAACCGCTGGTGGTGATATTGAAGTGAGCAAAGGCACAGCGATTAAATACCAAGGTGTCACCGTTGGCGAAGTAACGCTGGTTGTTCCTAACTTTAATCGCAAAGGTATCGAGATCACAGCGCGAATTCTTCCGGAGTACGTAGATAAAGTAGCGGTTCAGAATAGTCATTTCTGGCTGGCAAGCCCTGAGATTGGGCTGAGCGGTATCAAAAACGTTTCGGCGCTGCTATCTAAGCACATTAGTGTTGAACCAGGATCAGGAAAACGTGCTAATCAGTTTGTACTCTCAGAAGCGCCTGTTGCCTCTCAAGGTAAAGTGTTTGTACTTCAGAGTGAATCTCGTGGCTCTGTGACTAAAGGCACCCCAATCCTATTCCGCGAATTAGAGATCGGTTCAGTGATTGATGTTCGTTTGGGCGAGTTCGCAGATCGTATCATCTCAACGATTCGCATCGACTCTGAATATGCCTACTTAGTGCGTGCAAACAGCGTATTCTGGAATGTCTCAGGTGTAGATGTTTCTATTGGCTTGTCTGGTGCCAACATCAAGGCGGGTACAGTGGAAAGCCTGCTACGCGGGGGAATCACGTTTGCTACACCGCCAACAGACACACTCCAACCACAAGCGGCTGAAGACCAATCTTTCTATCTTTACCCACAAGCGGAAGATGATTGGAAAATGTGGCGTACCGCGATTCCAAAGCCTTAATTCTCCCATAGGCACTTGATAGAACAATAATTAAACGTAAATGCAGCCAATAGGCTGCATTTTTACTATCTAAGCCAATTGTGGTTTAGCCCTCAACCATTTTGCTTTAAACTTGTCGCATTCAAGTCACAGCTGAGATTTCCCTTTGCACGCTAACGTCTATATCCCCGAAGAGTTTCTTACTCATATCGAAACCTTTATGCCTAGTCATCTGGACATGGCTTCATTCATCGAATCCTGTCAGAAGCCGCTACGCAAGAGTATTCGAGTCAACACACTTAAGATCAGTGTTGAAGACTTCCTCGTTCGAGCAAAAGACAAAGGCTGGGAACTAGAAGCTGTGCCATGGTGCGATGCTGGTTTTTGGATCTCTGCAGACGAGAGTATTGTTCCACTTGGAAACACATCTGAACATATGTCTGGTCTTTTCTATATTCAAGAAGCCAGCTCGATGATGCCACCTTCAGCATTGTTCTTCGGTAACGAGGAATATGACGCGGTACTCGACACCGCTGCGGCTCCAGGTTCTAAAACGACACAGATCGCCGCACTGATGAACAATGAAGGTGTATTAGTTGCAAACGAATACGCAGCGAGCCGTGTAAAAGTACTCCACGCAAACATTGAACGTTGTGGCGTTCGCAATGCGGCACTGAGTAACTTCGACGGGCGTGTGTTTGGTGGTTGGCTACCAGAAACGTTTGACGCTGTTCTTCTTGACGCTCCATGTTCTGGCGAAGGTACCGTTCGTAAAGACGCGGACGCAATGAAAAACTGGACCTACGATTCGGTTGTTGATATCGCGAATACACAAAAAAATCTGATCGAGAGCGCTTTCCATGCTTTGAAGACTGATGGCGTATTGGTCTACTCAACTTGTACCCTGAGTACTGAAGAAAACCAGCAAGTTTGTCATCATCTCAAGGAGACATTTGGTGATGCCGTTGAGTTTGAATCTCTTGAAGGCTTATTTGAAGATGCAAAAGCAACCTTAACTGAAGAAGGATTCCTGCATATCTTCCCACAAGTTTACGACTCAGAGGGCTTCTTTGTCGCACGTATACGTAAGGTAGCTTCAGTTACACCACCACAAGTTAAAAAACGAATGGGTAAATTTCCATTTGAAAAGGCGTCGACGAAAGTACAACAAGAAGTTGAAACTCATCTAAACACCGCTTTGGATATTTCTTTACCAAAAGATGCACAAGTATGGCTGCGCGATAAAGATGTTTGGCTATTCCCTGCTGCGCTTGAGCCAATGATTGGTGAGCTACGTTTCTCGCGTATGGGTATAAAGATCGCCGAGACACACAAGAAAGGCTATCGCTGGCAGCATCAAGTAGCGACTTCGCTGGCAACAGGAAACGAATCAAATGTCGTTGAGCTAACCATTGAAGATGCTCGAGAGTGGTTCATGGGACGCGACGTTCGCCCTGACGCCCTCTCAGGCAAAGGCGAAGTTCTAGTTAAGTTTGAAGGTGCAATTATCGGACTTGGTAAGTGGGTCGGTAACCGCATTAAAAATGGCCTACCTCGCGAGTTAGTCCGAGACAAAAACTTGTTTTAAAGCTCAACACTGAAGCGACAAAAAGCCCGATAGCACGCCAGTAAGTATTCCGTGTTATTGGGCTTTTTTGATTTCAATGTGCTCAATGCTATAAGTCAGTTATCGAACCTAAGGGATGCATTCAGCTCCATTAATATCAAAACTATTAATAAATATATCTGCTTTCAAAGGGAATAAATCGCTATTTGGTAAAACTCGACTAAACTTGACCTATCAGACAGATAAATAGCGCTGTAAGCGTAGGCTCCTAGGAGCCCTTTCCCCTAAGCCCAGACAGGAACGTTTGGGCTTTTTTTTCGTTTACGTTGCCCGCAAAAAGTAGAAAGCGTTGAAAACAAAAAGGAGCCCATAAAGAGCTCCTCTACAAACACCAACTTGGCTAAGTGCTACCTCAATATAGCTCTTTACTTAACTAAGGTAATACCTTCTTTATCAATCGAGATTTTACCTGCTTTGTAAAGACCACCGATCGTTTTCTTGAATGTACCCTTACTGGTACGGAAAGCAGAGAAAATAGCATCAGGTGAAGACTTATCATTCAGCGGTAAAAAGCCGCCTTTTTTCTCGAGTAAGTCTAGGATCTTAACGCTTAGGTCGTCCATCTTCGCCACACCAACCTTTTGTAAAGAGAGGTCAATCTTGCCATCTTCTTCACGAATGTTCTTGATGTAACCTTTCAACGTTTTACCGATGAAAAGCTTGCCGATAACGTCTGACGGGAAAATCATACCCCAGTGCTCGCCATTTACAATCGCTTTGTAACCTAGCTGGCTACGCTCAGCAATAATAAGGTCTACTTGCTGGTTGCGCTTGTAGTTTACTGGTGTGTTGTCTAGTAGCTTGTTGAATTTCGTTGTACCTACAATACGACTAGACGCTTTATCAATGTAAACATAAACAAGTATAGATTGGCCTTCATGTAGACGGCCACGTTGCTCGCTAAATGGTATTAGTAGGTCTTTACCTTTGATACCCCAGTTAACGAATGCACCTGTGCTGTTCACACCCTCGACTTGCATTAGACCCCACTCGCCCACTTGCGCGATTGGTGTTTCTGTCGTTGCTGCAACTTGATTGTCTGAATCGATGTAAAGTAGCACATCTAATTTTTGACCAATTTCAACGCCTTCAGGAGTAAATTTCTTTGGTAGCAACACGGTTCCATAGTCGCTTGCGTCAAGGAATACACCGAAATCTGCCTGTTTTACTACTTCTAAGTTGTTTATTTGACCAATATTAATCATCAAAATTGTCTCTACATTAAATTTGGCAGAGATTATACGTGATCTCTGTTATGCTTTCGCTAATTTCATTCATATTTTTACATCAGAGGAACTTTCGTTGATCACCGTTGATAAACAAGACGCGATTACACTAAAAATAAACCATGCAATGGCGAAGACGAAAAAGCTCGACATGGATGTGTATCTCTTTGTTCCCGGTGAACTCGGCCTAACACCAGAGGTTCTCTCTGAGAGTTCATTCTTCTACAGTTCCATCACTCAGAAACGTGCCTATTACAGTGATAAGACACTGTTACCTCTCGTCCACAGTCGCCTTGCAAAACGAGGACGCCTCTCTACTACACAATATCGTGTCAGTCTAAGTTTGTTTGCGTATCAATATGTTATTGCTTTGGATAAAGCGGTATCTAGCTTAAATAAGAATGATGGTGACACGGTCACTTCAGATGAAGTAGATGAAGTTATTGAGCTCGCACTCGACATCCTCAAGAAACTTCGCCGAAGCATTCCATATGAAGAAAATCTAAAGCGTTACTATGCCAATATCGATAACTATCTATCTTGGTATACCGAGCAGAAGTTTTTATCGTTGGTTTCTCATATGCCTAGAGGCAGTGAATACTCTACGATTAAAGAACGTTTGATTGCGCTGTGTGAAAAAGAGACCGCGCACCGAAAGCTCAATCGATACAACTCAGCGAAAGTTCGTGAAGATGTTACTCGTTTAAGCAACAAGATGCGCTTACTACGCCGTCTGATTGAACACCCTATCGTTCTGCAAGAGAAAGCGGTCTCCATGGGTAATAACGTTAAACGTGCCGTTAAGGGTATCGCAACCGGTCTTGTGATGGTGTTCGTGACAACCACGGTTATCTTGGCTCGAGACTTCCTTGGCGAGATTACCGCATCATTTATTGTCGCTATGTCATTTATCTACGCATTACGCGAGATATTTAAAGATGATCTACGTGATATTCTTTGGCGTTGGATTCGTAAAGGGAAACCTAAGTGGAAACGCCGTTATCTGGATCCTACAACCAAGAAAGTCGTTGGACACAAGTTAGAGTGGCTCGACTACACCAGCTTCTCAAAGCTCGCAGACCGCATTCAAGCGATACGTAAAAAGCGTGTTGTACAACGCGAGGAACAAATCCTTCACTATCGCTCACATACAGAAATGTCGACATCAACTTTCATGAGTGGTTACGAAGAGACTCGCGAGACTCTATCTATCAGCTTAAGAGCATTAACCCGTTTGATGGATAAGGGTTCTAATAAAGTCTATCGTTTGAATGAAGGTCAGGTCAGTCGAGAGTCGGTCGAGAAACGTCATCTGCTTAATTTGATCATCAAAGAGAACAATCACGATAGCGAGCCGACATACTATCGTTGGAAAATCGTTATGAACCGTTCGAAGATAGTCGATATTGAAGAGATCACTCAAGTCTAACGCTCACCTTTACGTGACCGGGTCACTTAAAGGAAGTCTTACTCGAATTAAAAATATAAAGGTCAGCTTAACGGCTGACCTTTTTAATAGAGAGCGTTAAAGTAAACTCAGCCATTGGCTCATCACCGTGCAGTGTTGGACATGTCGCGACAATAGTAACGGGTTGGTTAACCCTTTCACCGGTTTTCATCGTCTCTGCCAACATATCGTTAATCAGAGCGCCATCACGACACGTAAAATGCACATCCCCTTCTGGTCTTTTTAGAAACTGGCCATTCACTCCCTTAAAGGCCAAAGAGATCTTCTCGCCTTGTTGCTGAGACTTACTCATCGCAAGGAAACCACCGGCCACATCCGCCCCTACTGCTAGCACGCCAAAATACATGCTATTGAGGTGGTTTTTAGTCCTTCTTTTCAAGGGGATTTTTACTTCGACATGGGTATCATCTAACGCCAGCAGTTTTGGTCGACATAACCAAATCAAAGGCACTTTAAAAAAACCAAACATGTTGAGATAAAAATTTGCTTTCTGAAGTGGTGATAACATTGCTGCGTCCTAGCTTTATAGTTGTCTGACCAGTTAACCTAACGCGCGTTTGAATGTCAAAAAAATGTTACAAAAAAGAGAGCCAACGTTACTCATCCCGTAATTCAACTCGTTTCAATCAATCTCACCTTGAAGTACGCCCCAAGCAAACTGATAAATCTAAGAATATTGCCGATATCCGAGATAACTTTGACCTAAGGGAGTTTATTCCTCCGATTAATTCCGTTATCTTTACTGCTTCGCAATAGAATAAAAAGCTATCACATGCCATTAAAAACTGATGAGTTGAGAACCCAAGCACTTGGGCCAATGCCAACTCCTGCCGAATTAGGCAACGCACACCCAATCACTGACGACGTTGCTGAGCGCATTGCAAACTCTCGCCGCCAAATCGAAGACATCCTCACTGGACGCGACAACCGTCTACTGGTCATCGTTGGCCCTTGTTCTGTGCACGACACTGATGCCGCTTTAGATTACGCTGAGCGTCTAAGCAAAATTCAAGAGCAATACAAAGACGAACTGTTCGTCGTAATGAGAACTTACTTTGAAAAGCCACGCACTGTCGTAGGTTGGAAAGGTCTGATTACTGACCCGAACTTAGACGGTTCTTACGCACTAGAAGCTGGTCTTAACAAAGCTCGTAAGCTTCTGCTTGATATCAATAAACTTGGTCTAGCAACGGCGACTGAGTTTTTGGATATGATCACTGGCCAATACATTGCTGACCTGATTACTTGGGGCGCAATTGGTGCACGTACCACTGAATCACAAATTCACCGTGAGATGGCGTCTGCTCTGTCTTGCCCAGTTGGTTTTAAAAACGCGACTAACGGCAACATCAAGATCGCTATCGACGCTATTCGTGCTTCACAAGCTTCTCACTACTTCTACTCTCCAGATAAAAACGGTCGCATGACTGTTTACCGCACTTCTGGTAACCCATACGGTCACGTTATCCTACGTGGTGGTGATAAAGGCCCGAACTTCGACGCTGAGTCTGTTGATCAAGCATGCCAACAACTGGCTGAGTTCGACCTGCCACAACGTCTTGTTGTTGACTTTAGCCACGCTAACTGCCAGAAACAACACCGTAAACAACTTGATGTTGCTAAAGACATCTGTGAGCAGATCAAGTCTGGTAAGAATCAAATCGCAGGTATCATGGCTGAGAGCTTCATTGAAGAAGGCAACCAGTCGATGAAAGACATCAACAACTTAGAGTATGGCAAATCAATCACTGATCCATGCCTAAGCTGGGACGATACAGCGAGCATGCTTGAACTGCTTGCAACTGCAATTAAAGATAGAAACTTAGCTTAAGGAACTAACCATGCCTTCATTTGATATTATCTCTGAGATCGAAACCGTTGAACTGCGCCACGCGGTAGACAATGCAAACCGCGAGCTTGCGACACGTTTCGACTTCCGTGGTGTTGAAGCAAGCTTTGAATTCAAAGATGAAACAGTAAAACTGTCTGCAGAGCACGACTTTCAACTAAAACAGCTTCGTGACATCCTGCGTGGTAACTTAACCAAACGTGGTGTAGATGTGTCAGCTATGGAATCTCAAAAAGCTGAACAATCTGGTAAATATTGGCACCAAACCGTTATCTTCAAACAAGGTATCGAGACTCCAGTTGCTAAGAAAATCGTTAAACTAATTAAAGACAACAAGATCAAAGTTCAAGCTGCGATCCAAGGTGAGAAAGTTCGCGTGACAGGTAAGAAGCGTGACGATCTACAAGCTGTTATGGCGTTAGTTCGCAACGGTGAGCTAGGTCAACCATTCCAGTTCGATAATTTCCGCGACTAATATTAATTTAGCCGTATAAAAAAGCCTCAATGTCTAATCACATTGAGGCTTTTGTGTTTCTAAATGACAGTGATTTCAGTCATATCGTAGGCGAGTAGCAGAACTTAAAGGCTACGCCCTGACGCTAACTTAACATCACTACCGATAAGCAGATTAAATTCGACGCTACTTGGCGGCACAAAAACACACACTCGCAAGTTCTCGCTACGTGCTTTCATCAGCTTGGTAGACAGCTCACCACTATCCTTGAACTGCTCACGTTCAGCGTCACGACGACACAAATCCACATATTCAAATGGACAGTCTGCTGGATGTAAAACAAGTTCCGCTTCCTGCATCAGACGTAATGCTTTAATTGATAGTAGCTCGACGTCTGACTCAAACTCAATCCAAGTCACCTGCCCTTGCGAGTCTACCTCTTCCTTTAACGACTCTTGATAGAATGCTTCCAGCTCTTCTCGCTCTGTAATACGTTCTATACGGGATGAAGATAAAAAACGCTCCCAAAACTTACGACGTTCATCTACCGTTGGAAAGGTTTCTTTAATTGAGTTACGTTTCGAAGCACCAAAGTCGGCGAGTAGACCCAAGTTTTGTGGTAATAAGCTCTCGAACTTTTCACGAATATTACGAACTAAAACAGGTGACGCACCACCACTGGATATCGCGATCTGAATTCTTCCTCGGTTGATCATCGAAGGGGTAATAAAGTCACAATATGGCTGGTCGTCGACCACATTTACCAAAATACCCATTTTTTTTGCATCACTATGCACCTGGTGATTTAGCTCTGGGTTGTCAGTAGTTGCCCATACTTGCAAGTAACGACTCGACAGCATTTGTGACGAATAAAAATTTTGCACCCAGTGCAGTTTATTTTCATCTATTAATTGCTGTAAATAAGGTTCAACCTTCGGTGATATAAGGGTTACATCGCCACCGGCTCGAAGCAAACTATCGACTTTTCGACAGGCTACTTCGCCACCACCCACAACCAGAATCGGTTTGTTTTCGATGTCTAAAAACATTGGAAAGTAACGCATTTTCTTCCTTGAGACCTCTTTAATAACTATTCATGCATGCTACCAAATTTGGGGCATAATCCTAGGTGCATTTGCATAATTAAAATAATATTTCACCAAATTTCAGATTTTCTTAAGGTTAAAATTTCGACAGAAAATCACCTAAACAATATATTCAGCTAGGCTATTGAGAAATTAGAAACCTAAATCTCGTTGCACCAACAGTGTGAGCCCTTGCACTATTTACATTCACGTAACATTTGGTCATTCTAAATGTGTCCGGATTTGTGATTTCACTCAAAAATCTTTTTAAATTATACATTTGAGAAACTGCAAATCCTTTCCTAACCTTATAAACAGTTGTTCAATTCGCACACAATTTTATTTGCAAAATGCAAATCATGATTTGAGCAGCCACGCTTAAAGGTAACAAAAACAAGCAACACAGCAAGCACAACACAAATCGAGCACGTGTATCAGGTGTCACCTGGTTTAACAAGGAAGGATACAAATGACAAATAAACTAACACTTCTTGCTTCAGTAGTAGCTGCATCAACTGCAATGATGGCAACATCTGCATCAGCGGCAGAAAGCACTCTGGACAAAGTCACATCTCAAGGCTTTCTAACTTGTGGTGTAAGTACAGGTCTTCCAGGGTTCTCTAACCCTAACTCAAAAGGTGAATGGGAAGGAATTGATGTTGAGTATTGTCAAGCTCTTGCAGCGGCTGTACTCGGTGATAAGACTAAAGTTAAATACGTTCCTCTAACGGCTAAAGAGCGTTTTACGGCTCTACAATCGGGTGAGATCGATGTTCTGTCTCGTAACACGACATGGACGCTGCACCGTGATACGGCACTTGGTCTGAACTTCGTAGGCGTTAACTACTACGATGGTCAAGGCTTTATGGTTAAGAGAGATCTTGGCCTAACAAGTGCTAAAGAACTAGACGGCGCATCTGTATGTGTTCAGTCTGGTACAACAACAGAGCTTAACCTTGCTGACTACTTCCGTAACAACGGTATGTCTTACAAGCCAGTGGTATTTGATACGGCTGCGCAAACTTCTAAAGGTTTCGATGCTGGTCGTTGTGACGTTCTTACAACAGACCAATCTGGCCTTTACGCACTTCGTCTAAACCTTGCGGATCCTAAGTCTGCTGAAGTACTTCCAGAGATCATCTCTAAAGAACCTCTAGGTCCAGTAGTTCGTCAAGATGACGATAAATGGTTCAACGTTGCCAAGTGGACACTGTCTGCAATGGTTAACGCTGAAGAGTACGGCATTACATCTAAAAATGCAGACGAAATGCTGAAATCTAAAGATCCAAACATCAAGCGTATCCTTGGCGTTGATGGTCCTAAAGGTAAAGGCTTAGGTATCCGTGATGACTGGGGTTACCAAGTTATCAAGCAAGTGGGTAACTATGGTGAGAGTTTCGAGCGTACTGTAGGTACAGGTTCTCCTCTTCAGATCTCTCGTGGTGTAAACGCGCTATGGAATGCGGGCGGCTTTATGTACGCTCCACCAATCCGTTAATAGCCACTACGTGATTACTTTACACAGCGGCTTCTGGCCAATCCTTTAATAGCCGATTGACCTAGAGTCGCTGAATTTACAACTGAGTAACACGAAATTAGGGCGGATTTCCGCCCTAACTGTTAAATGGATTTGAGGTTATTGCAGTATGAAACCTAATAACACTTCTATTCCTTCCCAGGAAAAGCCCCAAGCTAAAAGCGCAAACCTTCTTTATAACCCAACTTTCAGATCGGTCGTCTTTCAGATCATCGCTCTTGGTGCTCTCGCCGCTTTCTTCTATACCATCGTCAACAATGCGTTAACGAACTTGGACGCGCGCGGCATCGCTACCGGTTTCGATTTCCTTAGCCAAGAAGCTGGCTTTGGTATCGGTTTAACACTCGTCGAATATGACGAAACCTTCTCTTATGGTCGAACGTTCATCGTTGGCCTGCTTAATACCGCACTCGTTTCTGTTCTGGGTATCATCCTAGCGACAGTTCTTGGTTTTACCATGGGTGTTGCGCGTCTATCATCAAACTGGCTAGTTAGCCGACTCGCTGCGGTTTATATCGAAATTTTCCGTAACGTTCCTCTTTTACTACAAATTTTCTTCTGGTACTTCGCTGTTCTACAAGCGCTACCATCAGCTCGCCAAAGCTTAAGTCTTGGTGAAGCTATCTTTCTTAATGTTCGTGGTCTTTACTTCCCTGCACCTGTCTTTGAGGCAGGAAGTAGTATTGTTATCGCCGCTTTTATAGCGGGTATTGTAGCAACCATCATCATTAATATTTGGGCTAATAACAAACAGCGTTTAACTGGACAACAGACGCCTATGGGTCGTATTGCTCTTGGTTTGATTGTTGTTCTACCAATCATTGTTTACTTCATCATGGGTATGCCAATTTCAGCTGAATATCCTGCTCTTAAAGGTTTTAACTTTAAAGGCGGTATTAGCATTATCCCAGAGCTTGCAGCTCTTATGCTTGCCTTAAGTATCTATACGGCGTCATTTATTGCTGAGATCGTTCGTTCAGGTATTAACGCTGTAAGTCATGGCCAAACTGAAGCGGCAATGTCTCTAGGTTTGCCACGTTCTCGAACTTTGAAGCTGGTTATCATTCCGCAAGCATTGAGAATTATTATCCCACCGCTAACAAGCCAATACTTAAACCTAACTAAAAACTCATCACTAGCAATGGCGATTGGTTATCCTGATTTGGTTTCTGTATTCGCAGGTACGACTCTTAACCAAACTGGTCAGGCGATTGAGATTATCGCGATGACAATGGGTGTTTACCTCACATTGAGCTTATTAACCTCTGCGTTAATGAATATCTATAACCGTAAAGTTGCATTGGTGGAGAGATAAAATGAGCACACATCAATTTCAGCCTGATTTACCACCTCCAGCGAATACGGTCGGTGTTGTAGGTTGGCTTCGAAAAAACCTATTTAATGGTCCTGTGAATAGTGTCGTAACGGTAATTCTGGGTTACTTCGCATTCTCATTAATTTGGACAGTTTTTGACTGGGGTATTTTAAACGCAGACTGGGTAGGTACGACACGTGACGCTTGTACAAGTGATGGTGCGTGCTGGGTATTCATCAGTGTTCGTTGGGAACAGTTTATGTACGGCTTCTATCCTGAAGCTGAACTGTGGCGCCCTCGCCTATTCTACTTTACGCTTGCTGTCTTCGTTGGCTTATTAGCCTATGAAGGAACTCCGAAGCGTACGTGGATTTGGCTATTCTTCGTGAACATCTACCCATTCCTAATTGGCGCTCTACTTTATGGCGGTGTATTTGGTCTAGAGGTTGTAGAGACACACAAATGGGGCGGATTGCTAGTTACATTAATCATCGCACTTGTTGGTATTGTGGTGTCCCTACCTATAGGTGTCGCACTGGCACTTGGACGACGCTCGGAAATGCCGATTATTCGCAGTATCTGTACTGTATATATCGAAATCTGGCGTGGTGTACCTCTGATTACCGTGCTGTTCATGGCATCAGTAATGCTTCCACTGTTCCTATCTGCGGGTTCAGAAACAGATAAACTGCTTCGTGCACTAGTCGGTGTGGTGCTGTTCAGTGCAGCTTACATGGCAGAGGTTATCCGTGGTGGCTTACAAGCGATTCCTAAAGGTCAATATGAGGCCGCAGATGCGCTTGGCTTAACTTACTGGAAGAAAATGGGACTTATCATTCTTCCTCAAGCTCTAAAGATTACGATTCCATCTATCGTAAACACCTTTATCGGCCTGTTTAAAGATACCAGTCTGGTTCTCATCATCGGTATGTTCGATGTACTGGGTATCGGTCAAGCCGCTAACACCGACCCTGAGTGGTTAGGCTTTGCAACAGAAAGTTATGTATTTGTCGCGTTAGTGTTCTGGGTGTTCTGTTTTGGTATGTCGAGATACTCGATATGGCTAGAAAACAGACTTCACACCGGTCACAAACGATAGTTAAAGAGATCAAGGACGTATTATGACGCAACAACAAAACAATGAATCTCAAGAATTGATGATTGAACTAAAAGATATGAACAAGTGGTACGGTGAGTTTCACGTTCTTAAGAACATCAATTTAGAAGTTAAGAAAGGTGAGAAAATCGTAATCTGTGGTCCTTCTGGCTCGGGTAAATCAACGATGATTCGCTGTATCAACCGATTAGAAGAGCACCAAAAAGGACACATCTTTGTTTCAGGTAATGAGCTAACTGAAGATCTAAAAAACATTGAAGCCGTACGTAAAGACGTAGGCATGTGTTTTCAGCACTTCAACCTGTTCCCTCACCTTACTGTATTAGAGAACTGTACCCTAGCTCCAATTTGGGTAAAGAAAATGCCGAAGGAAGAAGCTGAAGCAATCGCAATGAAATACCTAGAACGTGTAAAAATCCCAGAGCAAGCGGATAAGTTTCCAGGTCAGCTTTCTGGTGGTCAGCAACAACGTGTAGCAATCGCACGCTCTCTATGTATGAACCCACAAGTAATGTTGTTCGATGAACCAACTTCGGCACTTGACCCAGAGATGGTTCGTGAGGTTCTAGACGTTATGGTTGAATTAGCGGAAGAAGGTATGACCATGCTTTGTGTTACGCATGAAATGGGCTTTGCGAAAGAAGTAGCCGACCGAGTGATCTTTATGGATGCGGGTGAAATCATCGAAGAGAACAATCCTGTCGACTTCTTCGAAAACCCGCAGTCCGATCGAACTCAAAACTTCTTGAGTCAGATTCTACACCACTAAAATCCTTATCTACCTAACAGGGCAGCTATTTTTGCTGCCCTTTCTATTTTAGAGGACAAGATACCGTCGCACAGTTACATTGTGTTACACCTTGAAAAACACTTAACTCTCTATTTTGATTATCATTTTAAGCAGACAAATTGAATGAAAGGCTTGATTTTTCGAACTTTCAGCCCCATAAATGTACTAATAACTATTGATATCACCTTACGAGGAAGATTATGAACAGCCCTATGTTTTCTCGCACGGCCTCTCAAGAGAGCGCTCTGCAAACCAACAAAGTACTGCGTAACACCTACGCGCTACTTTCAATGACACTACTTTGGTCTGCTGTTGTAGCAGGCATTTCGATGGCAATGAATCTGCCTCGCCCTGGTCTAATCATTATGCTGGTTGGTTTCTATGGTCTACTTTTCCTAACAGAGAAGAACCGTGACAACAGCATGGGTCTAGTGTTTACATTCCTATTCACTGGTTTCCTAGGCTACACTATTGGCCCTCTTCTCAATGCATACATCGGCGCTGGCATGGGAGATGTGGTTCTAACTGCTCTGGGCGGTACCGCACTATCATTTATGGCAGCATCAGCTTACGCGTTAACGACTAAGCGCGACCTATCAATGATGGGCGGCCTAATGCTTTCACTATTCGTAGTGCTAGTTGTTGGTATGATTGCGAGCATTTTCATCCAATCAACAATTCTACACCTAGCGCTTAGCAGCCTATTCATTGTGTTCTCTACAATGGCTATCTTGATGACAACTCAAGGTATCATTCGTGGCGGTGAAACTAACTACATTTCAGCGACAGTGACGCTGTATGTATCTATCTACAACATCTTCATCAGCCTACTAAGCATCCTAGGTATTATGGGTAACGACGACTAATAACATCGTCAACTAAATACCCCTTGAGAGCCCAAGATTCGTCTTGGGCTTTTTGTTTTCTATTCGCTATTATTTGTTGGGAAACCTCACTGAGTAATGTACTCTACGCAGCTGATTGATATGACTCTGGATTAAACATGTTTGAATATAACGGAAAACAAATCGAAACTGACGCTCAAGGCTATCTTCTAGACCACACGCAATGGGAAGAAGGTATGATCGAGATTCTGGCTGATGACGAAGGTATCGAACTCACAGAAGCTCACCTAGAAGTCGTTCATTTCGTGCGTGATTTCTATGAAGAGTTCAACACTTCCCCTGCAGTTCGCATGCTTGTAAAAGCGATGGAGAAAGCTCATGGTCCTGAAAAAGGCAACAGCAAATACCTGTTTAAGCTGTTTAAAAAGGGCCCAGCAAAGCAGGCGACTAAACTAGCTGGTCTTCCTAAACCAGCAAAATGCCTCTAAGGCTCTTCAGTCATAACTCACTAAATAACAAGCTCACCTTTTAAAGAACTTGAAAGTACCTGCTGTTGGTATCATCAATCTTAATATCAGCAGCATCTTGCTCTGCTACCCGCTCTACTCTTGCAGTGTCTGGACCTTTATGAAGCCAGGTATGCAACTTCTCAATGTTGGCACTGTTTCCTACAGCAAGAACCTCTACATCACCATTGTTTAGATTCTTTGCATAGCCAGTTAGCTCTAAATCCATTGCTCTTATTCGTGTCGAGTATCTAAAGCCCACACATTGAACATGACCTGTTACCAGAAATATACGATGGGAACGATCCATAACATTGCCTCATAATTTACTTGGGTGATATAGTTGATAAATCTATTCATCCGCCCCAGTTGGGTGGAATTACTTGAGCACCATTAATATGAAAGAAATCCCTTTCCGCTGGATTGATAAATATCTAATCCACCTAAAGATCCAAGAGAAATTCTACCTTCTTTTTCTACTTCCTGTATTAGCTCTTGTTATCTTAACTCTAGTCCTAGATAGCGCTGCCGACGCGCTTTTAGTCCATCTTTATCAAGACGAACTGATGCTAATGAAAGGACTTATTGAAGCAGGCCAGCTATCTCGCGACCAAGTGGCGCAGCTTATCAGCCAATCTGACACAATCTCTCTAGGTTTTGGCGAAGGCGCAGTACCAGTGATGAATGGTGCCTTTAGCTTAGTCGCGACACACGACCAAAACCTCTGGTCTGCACTTTCAACGACACAAATCACGATCATTGGCATCACGCTTACTTTAATCGCCCTAGGTGTTTACTACATCATGACCTTTATAGGCGGTGCAATGTTCTCGATGAACAAAGCTCTTAACACGCTCGCGGATGGCGATCTGACATGTCGCATGAACTACTTCTTGGTTCGTGATGAGTTTAGCGAAATTGCCATCACTATTGATAAGGTAGCAGAGCGTGAGCAAAAAATGGTGCTTTCGATTCAAGAGTCTGTCGCTTTGATGCAGCAAATCAGTTCTGACCTGAACCAATCAACTCAACAAAGCTCAGATATTTCAGGCGTTCAACAAGAGCACCTAAACAGTCTTGCAAGTGCGACTGAAGAGATGGCTTCAACTATTCGTGAAGTCGCTAACCTAGCACATGAATCGAGTTCTCAAACAATGGACGCTCATGGTGTTGCAGAAAGTGGTCAGCATAAAGTGTCAAATACACTTGCATCAATTTCTAACCTTTCTCAAGAGATTCAATCGGCTTCTCAAGCGGTTGAAGAGCTCGATGCAAACGCGGCACAAATCGATGAAGTGGTAACGACCATTAATGCAATTTCGGAGCAGACAAACCTGCTTGCATTGAACGCGGCGATCGAAGCAGCTCGTGCTGGAGAGCAAGGCCGTGGTTTCGCTGTCGTTGCAGACGAAGTTCGCGCCCTAGCCGGCCGCACGCAGCAAGCAACCGTTGAAATCCAAACCATGATTGAAGCGCTACAACGTAACAGCCAATCGCTTACTAAGCTAATGGAAGTAACAGTAAACAACGCTAACGAAGGCCAAACATTGATGTCTGAAGTTAACGTTGAAATTGGTTCATTAGCAGAAAAGAACCAATCTATTTCCGACAGCAGTACTCAAATTGCTACGGCTGCGGAAGAACAAGGTGTGGTTGCTGACAACATCGCACAAAGTGTTGAAGAGATTCGTAACCAATCAAACAACATCTGCGACATGATTAGCAAAAGCAACGCTAACGTTGACCAACTTCGTCAACAAAGTGACTCAATGGAAGGATTACTCACAGGTCTTAAAGCCTAGGAGTAGTAATTTCGAGGATTAGGGCCGCTTTTGTGGCCCTTTTTTGTATCTAACGTCTTTGGCGTTTGATTTTGCCTAACGCTTCCCTGACAATACACCACCTTCGAATTCAAACAATCAGAGTAAACTATGACTCCATCGATTCAACTAGCAAAAGGCCGTGATAAATCGCTACGCCGCAAACACCCATGGGTATTCTCTCGTGGCATCGACAAAGTAACGGGTGAGCCACAACTCGGTGAAACGGTCGACGTTTTCGCAAGCAACGGTCAATGGCTAGCAAAAGCAGCCTACTCACCTGCTTCTCAAATTAGAGCTCGTGTTTGGACATTTGAAAAAGAAGACATCAATAAAGCATTCTTTGTAAAGCGCATCAAAGATGCACAAATGCTTCGTGAAGACATCATTGTTCGTGATGGTCTTACTGGCTACCGATTAATTGCCGCTGAATCTGATGGTTTACCCGGCATCACTATCGACAAATATCAGAACTTCCTAGTATGCCAACTGCTAAGTGCTGGTGCGGAGTATCATAAGTCTGATCTTGTAGAAGCTCTAGTGGAGTGCTTCCCTGACTGCAACGTATATGAGCGTTCGGACGTTGCAGTTCGTAAAAAAGAAGGACTAGAACAAACTGTCGGTGTTCTGCATGGTGAAGAGCCACCGAAATCTGTTGTAATCGAAGAGAATGGTGTAAAAATCAGCGTAAATATCGTTGAAGGCCACAAAACAGGTTTCTATCTAGATCAACGTGACAGCCGTAAAGAATCAATGAAGTACGTAAAAGGCAAAGAAGTCTTGAACTGTTTCTCTTACACTGGTGGCTTTGGTCTGTACGCACTAAAAGGCGAAGCAAAACGTGTTATTAACGCTGACGTTTCACAGCTTGCTTTAGACACAGCTAAGCACAACGCTGAATTAAACGAATTCGATATTTCAAAAAAACGCGCAGTGTTCTTGAATGCTGACGTATTTAAACTTCTTCGTGAATACCGTGACCAAGGCACCAAATTTGATGTTGTGATCATGGATCCACCAAAGTTCGTTTCGAGCAAAAACAATCTAACGTCAGGTGCGAACGGCTACAAAGATGTGAACATGTTAGCCATGCAGATCCTTAAGCCAGGTGGCACGCTGCTTACTTACTCGTGCTCTGGCTTAATGGGCACTGACCTGTTCCAAAAAATCATTGCCGATGCTGCTATCGACGCTGGTCGCACAGTTAAGTTTGTAGAGCGCTTCGAACAAGCTGCAGACCACCTGACAGACACAGCCTACCCTGAAGGTTTCTACCTAAAAGGTTTTGCGTGTAAGGTTCTTTAGTTCTTTAAGCATTACATATCTCGTTAAAGATTAAGAAGTAAAAAGGGTCACCGTTTGGTGACCCTTTTGTTATCTAATGAGCTTCAATGAACATTAGCTATCAGTGTATTTCAAACCATCTTGATTAAATAGATAATCTGTTAACTCTGATGAAGTGACATTGTTAAACTCAATTGTCATAGACTCGCCACCTTTATCAATGGTTAGTGCTGAGCCCCCATTGCCGTTATCAGTGATCGAACCTTCGATGTTGTTTAGCAGAGCATTAATATCATCTGTCTCAAGGTCAGCCAATAGCTCAGATAGGTCAAGCTTGTCTCCATCTGCCACACTGAAATCAGTAACAGTGTCGGAAGAACCATCGTCCATGTCTACCCACTTAAAGATATCCTCTCCTTCACCACCAGTTAGAATGTCATCACCCAATCCACCAATCAGTGTATCGTCACCACCTTGGCCATAAAGGATGTCATCACCTAGCCCACCGGCAACGGCATCGTCTCCACCTCGAGTGTCACTATCGGCATTAAACAGCTCATGGTTATCTTTAACATATTCATAGATTTCCATTTCTGTAGGTTCTGCACCATTCAACATCTTCAAGAACGTCGTCAGTGCTTCCATACCCGAGCCATCAGGCAACGAATCTGGGCGAACAAGACCACTTTCAGTCCATGGCAAGCCATCAGTGTTAATAGCATCGCCAAATAAGATATCATTGCCTGCACCGCCGCTTAGATGATCATTACCTACAGGCAGTAGCGTGATTTCGTTACTACCTTCCTCAAGTGCAGCATCTAGGCCTTGGCTTGATTGAACGATTTCAACATCACCTGTCGTACTTGTTACTGTCTTAATTACAAAGTTGTCTAGGTATACGTCTGCAGTGTATCCACTTTGGTCTTCGTAAACCGAGAGTACTAACTGGTACTTACCTTCATGAAGTAGATCTGTTTCAATCGAGCCTGTACTGCTTCCAGATGAGACACTTACCCATGATTGAGTTTGTTCGTCAAATTTCTGAACACTCCAGCTAAACACATCGCCGCCACCGAAATAGCTCCCCTGAGACGCATCGAATGTCAGTACTGACGCTTCGCCGTCAGCAACTGTAAACTCAGGGCTGGTCATCGACGCTGAACTAGAAGTATCGTTTGGATCCGTCAACAAGATACGCGAATCAGTCAGTACTGCTGTACCGCCGGAAACCATAAAGTTATCAAGGCTCCAAGCTTCGCCTGTACCAGAGCTAAAGTTTGCAAGTTGCGTTGTAGTTGACGAGTACGTGTACGAGGAGCCATTGTCACTAACAAAATGTTCTAGTATTTCAGAATCAATTCCATCCCCGATACCAATAGTTCTAACTTTCGATACATCCGCTAACTCATCGAAAGCAGTAACAGAGTCGGCAAACTCATCAAACTGAGTAGTAGAACCACTGCTGTTAGAACTATTCGATACAGTTGGTTTCCCATCAGTTAAGAAGAACGTTAAGTTTTCGTAACTTGATGGCTGGTCGTCGTCCTCAAACCAATCTTTAGCGGAATCAAACGCAGCCTCGTAATTAGTTGCACCATCCGCAGTCAAAGCATTGATCGCCGAGTTAACTGTCTGCTCCAAGTCTGACTCTTCTAAGTTCTGTAAGTCTATTTCTATACTCGCACTCGCTTCAAAACCAATTAGCGCCAGATTAATAACACCTGGATGCGATGCGATATCAGCCAACATAGCAATGAGCGATGCTTTAACCACATCTAACTTAGATTGATTACTGCTACTATTGAGTGCATCACTCATACTTCCTGATGTATCAACAACTAATGCAATATTGTAGTTAGTTGGTGCGACAGAATTATCAACAACACCCCCAATATCACCGAACAACACATCATCACCGCTAAAGCCAGTGATCGTGTTATCTCCGTTTTCACTACCTGAGCTAGGCGCAATTGCCACACCAGTTTGAGTATCAGCAAATACTTCCGAGTCAGCTGCTTGCCCTTGGTCATCAACTTCGTAAGCACCTGCTGTAACAGTTAGAACTGGCGCTGTATCGACTGGAGCTTCAACGATGACTGTTAACTTGCCGTCGTCATCGAGTTCAGCAGGATCAATCACCCAAGTTCCGTCAGCTTGTTTAGTACCGGTGGAGAGTGTTACATCTGCAGGTACATCACTAACGATCAGTGAACTTACTTGCTCGCTGCCGTCGTTATCATTCAGATCGATATCAATGTTAAGTTCATAAACCTCAGCAACTTTAACTAAACTGCCGCTTTGAACTTCAAACTTACCGTCAGAGAAGTACAACGTCTCGATGCTATAGAAGTCGTGATTTGCATTACCTGTCCCGGTATGAGTTAAGCGGAAATCTGGAGCTCCCACTGTACTAAAGGTGTAGTCAGTGCTTTGGCCTGTTAGATAAGCAACATCATTGCCTGAACCACCATAGTATGCTGTGCTTGTCGTTGGACTACGAGAAATGAGTACGTCATCACCAGACTCTCCAGTATCATCACCCAGCAGATTAATGCTTGTTGATGCGTCTATACCGCCAACCAAAATGTCACTGCCATCACCGCCTTGTAGGTTTTCAGTTACAACAGTGGATGTACCATCATTTCCGATAATGACGTCTTCACCCTCTCCACCGCGTACCTGCATATGATCCCCGCTGCCGTAAACGACTGTGTCATTACCGCCAAGAGCTTCGACCCAAGCACCACTTGTTGTCTGAAGGTGGTTGTCATCGCCATCTGCTGTTGGATCTACAGTAGCGTTCGCCAAACTAGATTCAATGCCTGCAATGATAGAGTCTGCAACATTTCCATTTACGCTGGTTAAGTTCGCAGCAACCGATAAACCATTACTAATTGGTGCAACTGTCGTTGTTACCGTTGCACTGCTAGTCAAGCCTGAGCTATCAACAATTGTATATGTGAACGACGCACTACCAGTCACATTACTATTCGGCGTGAAAGAAATCTCCCCGCTGTTTTGATCGTATGACACTGCTCCATCGGCTGAACTAAATCCATCCGCGACGATCGTAACGGTGTCACCTATGTTTGGATCATAATCGTTAGCAAGCAGCAGTGAAGAATCTACGGTTAACGTTTCACCCTCTCGTACAGACAGAACGTCACCAATCAATGGGAAGTCATTTAGGTCATGCTCACCATTGTTGTAATTACCATTGCCGTCAACGGTACCAAGATTGATATCTAAGTTAGCGGCACCACCTTGGTCCCAGTAAACGATTTCAATGGAGTGATAACCATCGCTATCAATCATAAATGAATCATGCATAGTAGTTGTCGACGACTGGTTCTGATCAACTGTCGCAACCGCTACTCCATCAATTAAGATAGTGTAACCATCATCAGCAGTAACTTTAAACGCATAATCACCAGCTTCTAGATAAACAGAGCCACTCATTTGAACAACGCCGTCAGTGTGAGCACCAACTGTACCTTCAACAGAGCCAGAATCGTTATTCAAGAAGTCTTCAAACTGACTTTGAGAACTCAAGCCGTTGTTATTTCCGTTCAACGTATAGTTGATATCCTTTGCTTCAAATGTGAGGTCAGCATCTTTACCAGCGATAACATCTAACGCGTCTTGTACAGAGTCGATGTTGCCATTAACGCTGTCATTTGAACTGTAATAGTAACCAGATAAACCACCGAATACGGACACAGTATCGTTCTGAGCAACTGGCGCTAAGTCACTATCACCTGAGACAATTGTCAATTGAGCAACTTCATCACTAACCAAACCGCTAGAGTCCACTGACTGATAGTCAATTTCTTCAGAAAGTTCAGCACTAACTACATCAACACCTTTGAGCGTGATATTGGAGTTTTTATTAGGGTTATCAGAGCCGTCCTGAGTAGTGAACACTCTTAATTCGGTAAACCCGCCGTCGACTTGAATGTTAACTGTCGCATTACCATTGCTATCAATCGTAAGTCCATTTTCACCAGATTCGTCACTATCGAAGTAGAACGTTCCAACTACGTTGCCACTTTCATCAAGTGCAATAACTTCAATACGACCACCCGCATTATTTCCAGCAAAATAATTGCCATAGACACTACCAAACTCAATATTAGCTTCAGTAATAGATGCGCCTGTCGCAGAGTAATCAATTGAAATGTACTCTTGAGCCCCGCCTGTTATAACGTCAAGTTCACCTTGAGTAGAATTCGAATTTTTAGAAACACCGAAGCCATCTTCGTCATTGTCGTCGTCATAAACTAGGTAGCCAGGTTCGCTACTAATATTGTCACCAACAGGAGACGCACCGCTGTAAAGCCCGGCACTAATAACAACGCTACTTTGTAGATAACTAACGCTAGAAGTACCATTACCTACTTGATTTTCGAAAGTACTAGCAACGAAATCCAAGCTATCTACAGCATTCTGGTCTTGCTCATATTCGATCTGAGCATCACTACTAATGATATCTCCAGCTTCAATCAGTACTTTACCGCCGCCGCTAACATCATAAAGATTACCAAATAGAGGTTCTTCAAGAATCTTCACCTCAACAGGTGTACCAGAAGCGTCATCTTCAACGTCACCAACGTTATCTTGAGAACCAGACTGGCCACCATCAAACGTAAAGAACGCCTCATCTTGGTTGTCGAGAGTTACTGAGAAGTCGGTGGCGGTTGGTTTGTCGTTAAACTTAACTTGTGCCGTGTCGCTGGCATCAAGTACCTCGAAATTACCACCTGTAAAGCTGTCAACATTAAGAACTAAATCAGCTGTTACAACGAACGGTGTTGACGTCACTTCATCGCCCGCCACGTAATCGGTGCCGAACGTGATCGTCGCGCCATTGTCCAGCGTCACCACAAGCTCGGTTTCTGGCGTGTGGTCTAGCGTCGCGGTAATGCTCGCCTGACCTGTGCCTTCATTCACGGTCACGTCATTCAAGGTTAACGTCACCGCCGTGTCGGTGGTGTCTTCCACGGTCACGGTCGCCGTGTCCGTGATATCCAAGTTTTCGAAGTTGCCGCCACTGATGCCATCCGCCGCCACGCCAACGCTGAAGCTAGACTCGTCTACACGAAGTTGCCGCCACTGATCCCCCCCCCCCCCCCCCCCCCCCCCCCCCCCCCCCCCCCCCCCCCCCCCCCCCCCCCCCCCCCCCCCCCCCCCCCCCCCCCCCCCCCCCCCCCCCCCCCCCCCCCCCCCCCCCCCCCCCCCCCCCCCCCCCCCCCCCCCCCCCCCCCCCCCCCCCCCCCCCCCCCCCCCCCCCCCCCCCCCCCCCCCCCCCCCCCCCCCCCCCCCCCCCCCCCCCCCCCCCCCCCCCCCCCCCCCCCCCCCCCCCCCCCCCCCCCCCCCCCCCCCCCCCCCCCCCCCCCCCCCCCCCCTCACGCTGGCACCGTCGTTGCCCTCGTACACATCGTTATTCGCGGTCACGTCCACCGTGCCCACAGTCTGGCCGTCGGCGATGGTGATGGTCTGACCGTTACTCAACTTCATGGTCACCGCGCCTTCCGATGGATTCGTCAGCGTCGCGGTGTAGGTGATTGTGCCGCCTTCTGCAACCATCTCTGTCGCCGTTAGGCTCACCGTGGTGTCATCGATAACGGGAGTAATACCAACGTTCACCGTCAGTGTATCTGTGCCGCCTTGGCCGTCAGAGACGATGACTGTGAAGCTATCGCTTCCGTTGTAGTCTGCATTTGGTGTGTAGGTCCAGTGACCGTTTGCATCAACAGTCACTGAGCCATTAGACGGATCGCTGCCTTTTGAGAAGCTTAACGAATCGTTATCACCGTCTGAGGCAGAGAGAGAGCCACTGACTGGTGTATCTTCATCTGTTGTCACTGCAACGCTGTCACCTAGTGGGACGCCGTTACCATCAACAATTGCTGGGGTATCGTTAACTGGCGTCACACCAACATTTACTGTCAGCGTATCCGTGCCACCTTGGCCGTCAGACACGACTACCGTGAAGCTGTCGTTACCGTTGTAGTCTGCGTTTGGTGTGTAAGTCCAATTACCGTTTTCATCAACAGTCACTGAGCCGTTAGATGGATCGCTGCCTTTTGAGAAGCTAAGAGAATCGTTATCACCATCCAATGCAGAGAGAGAGCCGCTGACTGGGGTGTCTTCGTCTGTCGTTACTGCAACACTATCGCCTAATGGGTCACCGTTGCTATCAACAAGCGCTGGGGTGTCGTTAGCTGGAGTTACACCAACATTCACCGTCAGTGTGTCTGTACCACCTTGACCATCAGACACGACTACCGTGAAGCTGTCGTTACCGTTGTAGTCTGCGTTTGGTGTGTAGGTCCAGTTACCGTTTTCATCAATGGTTACTGAGCCGTTAGATGGATCGCTGCCTTTTGAAAAACTTAGTGAGTCATTGTCGCCATCAGATGCAGAAAGTGAGCCACTGACTGGAGTATCTTCATCTGTTGTCACTGCAACGCTATCGCCTAGTGGGTCGCCATTACTGTCAACAAGCGTTGGGGTATCGTTAACTGGAGTCACACCAACATTCCCCCCCCCCCCCCC
Source organism: Vibrio fortis (assembly GCF_000695685.1). Classification (GTDB taxonomy): domain Bacteria; phylum Pseudomonadota; class Gammaproteobacteria; order Enterobacterales; family Vibrionaceae; genus Vibrio; species Vibrio fortis_A. The sequence goes on from NZ_JFFR01000002.1 coordinate 462,040, forward strand.
CCCCCCCCCCCCCCCCCCCCCCCCCCCCCCCCCCCCCCCCCCCCCCCCCCCCCCCCCCCCCCCCCCCTGCAACGCTATCGCCTAGTGGGTCGCCATTACTGTCAACAAGCGTTGGGGTATCGTTAACTGGAGTCACACCAACATTTACTGTCAGCGTATCCGTGCCGCCTTGGCCGTCAGAGACAATAACTGTGAAGCTGTCGCTGCCGTTATAGTCTGCGTTTGGTGTGTAGGTCCAGTTACCGTTTTCATCGACAGTCACGGAACCATTAGACGGATCGCTACCTTTTGAAAAGCTGAGAGAATCATTGTCGCCGTCGGACGCAGAGAGAGAGCCGCTGACTGGGGTGTCTTCGTCTGTGGTTACTGCAACGCTGTCGCCTAGTGGGTCGCCGTTACCATCAACAATCGTCGGGGTATCGTTAACTGGCGTCACACCAACATTCACCGTTAATGTATCCGTACCGCCTTGGCCATCCGACACAATAACCGTGAAGCTGTCGCTGCCGTTGTAGTCTGCGTTTGGTGTGTAGGTCCAGTTGCCGTTTGCATCAACAGTCACGGAACCGTTAGACGGATCGCTACCTTTTGAAAAGCTGAGAGAATCGTTATCGCCATCGGATGCAGATAGAGAGCCACTAACTGGGGTATCTTCATCAGTAGTTACAGCGACGCTGTCGCCTAGTGGGTCGCCGTTACCATCAACAAGCGTTGGGGTATCGTTAACTGGAGTCACACCAACATTCACCGTCAGTGTATCAGTACCACCTTGGCCGTCAGACACAACAACTGTGAAGCTGTCGTTACCGTTATAATCAGCGTTTGGTGTATACGTCCAATTTCCGTTTGCATCGACAGTCACTGAGCCATTAGATGGATCGCTGCCTTTTGAGAAGCTTAACGAATCGTTGTCATCATCTGAAGCTGAGAGCGAGCCACTAACTGCCGTATCTTCATCAGTTGTTACTGAAACACTATCGCCCAATGGATCACCGTTACCATCAACAATCGCTGGGGTGTCGTTGACAGGGGTAACGTCAACGTTAACTGTGATGGTATCTGTACCACCTTGGCCATCAGATACAACAACTGTGAAGCTATCGCTTCCGTTATAGTCAGCATTAGGTGTATAGGTCCAACTGCCGTCTTCCTCAATAACAAGCTGACCGTTTTGAGGAGCCTCTCCCATTGAAAAAGTGACCGCGTCACCATCAGCATCTGTCGCTTCTAGTTGGCCACTAACGGAGGTATCTTCATTTGTGGAAACAGCAAGCGTGTCACTGACTGAGGAGCCATTAAAACTAACAATGTCTGGCGCACTGTTTTGAGAGGCAAAAGCACGGAAAGAATCTAACAGCGTAAGACTTTGAGTTTCAGATAGTCCTAAAGACTCAAATCCAGAAGTAACAAACTCTGTTTCAGGGATAGTTTCTTCGCCGTCACGTTCAATGGTTCCGCTATTTGTTAGACTAGAACCACTTACACCAGCGGCGGTAGCAAACTCATCACCAAGCTGTGTTGGATCCGCGCCTTCTTCTAACGCAGCGAAAATGTTTTCGATTTCAGCATCGAGTTCAATCTCAATATCTTCTTCAAATCGTTTAACAGACAGACTTGGTTGTGAAGATTCATTTTGACTTTCCAAAATCAAATCGCCTGGCTGCAGTACTTCGCCAGCTTCTAAAACACGAACCTTGCCGTCAAGGCCTATAACAATACGTTGTCCAGCACCTAGTGCGCCTACTAGGCTTAAAATTGTCATATCCATATTTACCCCTAAACCCACTTTTCAAGTGGTGTGTCAAAAATGCGACACATAAAAAATGCTAATTAGATAAAATATAACACCTATGCGCAGTCGATTCATAGTCGACACCCATTCATTTAACAAAATCAGATACAGACTAATGACAAAGATCACATCAAATGGTAGTCTGAATGCTCTAAACATAGATATAAGTTATTGTGTTTCCAGATATTAAAGAAGATGACAACTGGTAAGATTTGTTCAGTTTTGACGTATCAAAATCGACACTAAACCCAAATCCAAACCTTCTGATTTTTGCTAAAGCATGCTTATCGATCGTTATTTTTTTGGCGCTATATTTAGCCACCTAACTCAGCATTATTTGTTTGTAATATGGACACTACGGAGATGTCAGTGAATAAGATTAAAACTGCAACATGTGGGCTTGCTGTCCTCTTAAGTTTACCTTCATACGGTCAAACTCTAGAGCAGGCGGTTGCATTTACTCTTGAGAACAATCCTGAGATCAAAAGTGCTTACAATGAGTACATCAGTAAGCGTTATCTCAACGATGCTTCTGGAGGTGCTTATAGGCCAAGTATCGACCTAGACGCTGGCATTGGCTATGAGCATACTGATCTCGCGTCGAACTCAGATACCACCGACCTCACCCGTAAGGAAGCAACCATTACGCTCACGCAATTAATATGGGATGGTTCCAATACACTCAATGATATCGACCGTACAGCAGCTGATGCAGAGTCAGTACGCTACCAATTACTTGCAACCGCTCAAGATACTGCACTGGAAGTAACCAAGATTTATCTCGATGCAGTAAAGGCATACGAAGTACTTTCTCTTTCTGAAAGTAACCTAGCTACGCACAAAGATATCTATCGAGACATTAAAAAGCGTGTAGATTCCGGTATTGGATCTACCGCTGACATGTCGCAAGTTGAGGCTCGTATAGCTAAAGCTCACGGTAATTTACTCGCAGCTCAAAATAATCTGTTCGATACACACACCCAGTTCAAGCGAATTACAGGTCAAAAACCACTTGGTCTGACTTTCCCAAGGGCTGATTCAGCAGCAATCCCTTACACAATTGACAGCGCACTTGAGCTTGCGTTTCAAACGCACCCTGTCATTCAAATTGCTCGTGCAGACGTTGATTCTGCCAAGTTTCAATATAAGCAATCAAAAAGTACTAACTACCCAACCGTATCCGTTGAAGCAGCACAGACATGGCGAGATGATGCCGGTGGCACAGAAGGCAGTAGCAATGAGTTTTCAGCGATGCTTCGACTTAGATACAACCTCTATAATGGCGGTGCCGACCAAGACAGAGCAGAAAGCGCAGCTTATCAACTCAATAAAGCGAAAGACCTAAGAGAAAGAAGCTACAGAAATGTAGAGGAGAGCTTAAGGCTATCTTGGAGTGCGCTTGATTTAACAGTTCAACAGAAGGAATTTCTATCTGACCACGTTGATTCGGCGTCTGATACTGTAATTTCTTATGAAAAACAATACCGTATAGGTAAACGTACACTCCTTGATTTGCTCAACACTGAGAACGAACTCTTTGAAGCTCGTAAAGATTACCTCGATGCTAAATATGATGAGCAGTATGCGAAATACAGAGTAATGAACGCCTCTGGAAACCTACTCGCTGCTCTACGTGTACAAACGCCTGAGGAATGGCATGAAGAAGTGGAGTACTAAGCAATGAACAAATCTAGCATTTTCTCTGCTTTCATCATGGTGATGTCCTCATCCACCATAGCTCAGCAGTTTGACGACGAATATGCCTACTTACCGACGCCAAAACCAGAGCAAATCTACGACTTGCAAGATGATGACAATGACGGCGTTATCAATGCTCGTGATCTTTGTCCTGGAACGCCTATTGGTGCCGAAATTGATAATGACGGCTGTGGCTCATATTTTGAATCGTCTGAACAGAAGCAACTACATATCTTGTTTGCGAATAACTCGACTGAAATAAACCCAGCGTTCTTGAACCAGATCCGTCAAATGGCCTCCTTTTTGAAACGCTATGAAACCACGACTATCCAATTGCAAGGCTACGCGAGTAAAACGGGTAATGCAGAGCATAACTTAATGCTGTCAAAAGAACGTGCTGCTAATGTACGTCGAGCTCTGATCAGCAATGGTATCGCGCCATCACGAATTAATATTGTCGGCTATGGTGATTCAGCTTCAGGGGGAATCAACCAAGACAACATTAGTCATGCACTCAATCGTAAAGTAGTGGCATCTGTGGCTGGGTTTAAGGGGCACATTAAAGAAGAGTGGCACATCTTTACTAAGATAGAAAAGTAACCTTCATACCCGAGTAACTTAAAGATTTAATACTCTGAAATAAACCATTAAAGGAATAGGTTATCCCATTTAAGCCATGTACCTAAGGCGGCGTTAATGGTAACCTTGCCCCGTTATCAATATAGAGAACTATTTCATGAGCAAACTAACAGCTGATACTCAAGCAAACCTTGATCTATTCGTTTCTGAATCAAAAGAAACTAAACTTGTATGGGGCCTTCGTAACGAAGAAGGTTGGCTAGCATGTGACTCTACTGAATTTGAAAATAGCGAAGTTATGCCTTTCTGGTCTTCAAAAGAAGATGCTCAAACGCACAACGTAGAAGAATGGGCTGATTTCGAAGTACTAGAAATCCCTCTTGATATCTTCGTTGAAGATTGGCTACTAACGCTGGCTGAAGATGGTGTACTAGTTGGCGTTAACTGGAATGCGTCTCTAGAAGGCAAAGAACTAGAACCTTCTGACCTAGCTAAGCTATACATCTAAATCATAAGAAATGGTCGCTCAACAGCGGCCATTTTTTTATCTGCTTTTTAAGCTCTAGTCATACTCCAAACTTGGACAGAGATTTCACTCACACATTTCTATCCACTTCTCACTGATAATTTGAACCAAGATCAAACTAAATTTAGAATGACGTTCTTTATCTTGTTCAGACTCTCATCTGTGATTCGCCTATTTTCTTTAGTCTTAATTATCTTCATAAGCTTACCTGCCAAATCTGAAATTGATAGGGCAGGTGCTGATATTCAAATTCACTTAGGCGAAACTCCTAACTCTGACTGGAATGTTCTGTATCTTTCGACACTAAACACAGATCCAGCTCGAGCCTTCAATATGCTTAAGGCACGATACGCCAGTGCTGAATCTGACGGTGAAAAACTATATATTTCTGCCCTCCTCTACACCTACATGAAACGTCACAATCAACCTTTCTACGGAGGGAGTTCAGGCGATGAAAATTACCAAGCGTTAGAGGTGAAATTTATCGAAGCGTTGTCCTTAGATGGTCAAGGACAGTATCAAACAGCTCAGCAAGGGTTCATTCAGCTGCTTAAACAGATGAAAGCCCAAAATGACGAAACAGGTAAGCTGCTATTGAAGTACCAGCTTTGTCGTTCATTCAATGAACAGTCTCGCTATCATCAGGCCAATTACTACTGTTCGATCCTTGAGGCAGACATCAACGATATTGCAGACCCTATCGTACCCAAATCTATCGCTTATCGCGTCATCGCTAACAATCAGTACTTCAGAAGCGATTACCAAGCAGCCCTCAACACCTACATGACTTTAATTGAGTCATTTCCTAAAGGGCAAGACATATCTGGAATCTACAATGATTTGGGTAACCTTTTCAAAGAGATGAAACAATTTGGTCAGTCAGAACAATACTTGACAGCAGCCCTCAACTTACGCCTCAGCGCTTCTGATCTCATGAAAGCACAGGTTCGCCACAGTCTCGCTAAACTCTATATGGCTCAGTCTAGCTACGACCTAGCTATTTCGCAGTTCCTTCAAGCTAAGACATTGCTCTCTTCTTCTGGTCACAACTACGGCACGGCCATGACGACACTAGGCTTAGGAAAAGCATATACCGCAACCCAACAATACCCTTTAGCACGAGCATACCTCACAGAGTCTTTGAGCCTTGCTACCAAACTCAATAATGACGTGATGCGGATCCAAGCCTACCTCGCAATTAGCGAAATGTTCGAAGAGCAGGAGCTATTGAGTGAAGCATTTGATTACGCCGAGCGCGCCTTGATACTTGCAAGACGAGTTGAACGAGAAAGCTATATAGCTGACGTGTATATGCAGCTATCGAAGCTTTACCGGACTCAAGAAGATCACCAACAAGCACTCTTCTACTATGAGCAATATGCGCAATCTCAAATCGCGACTCGCAATACAGATAACCGGTTAGCACTAGAGGCATTGAGCTTAGCGCACAATCAATACGAACAAGAATTAGAGAGCTCTCAGCTACGTAATCAACATGACCTTAACCAACTTCAAATAGAGAAAATGCAACAGCAAAAGCTGATGTATAACGCCATCGTTTTATTACTTATTGTCACGGCTAGTCTCACTTTTTACTCGAATAAGAAAATACGCCGTAAAGCTTCCATTGATTCAATGACAAAGGCGTACAGTCGTGCGGAAATCATTAAGCGAGTGAAAGAGACTAAAGCATCTTCAAAAGCGAATAAACAACACGTATTAGTTCTATTAGATCTAGACAGGTTCAAGACGATTAATGATCAATTTGGGCACCCTACCGGCGATCGCGCTTTGGTTCATGTTAGCCATCAGATCGTTAAGCATCTAAACAAAGGAGAGTTATTGGGGCGTCTTGGCGGAGAAGAGTTTCTCATTCTGCTCAAGGATACCAATATCGAAGATGTGCGTGAACGCGTTGAAGAGATCCACTACGCTATTTCCACTAGTGAATTTCTATCAGAATCAAAAAAGCCACTCACGATTACCGCAAGTTTCGCCTATTTGGCGACGCAGAAATCATTGAGTGACTTTGATATTCTCTATTCAGTGCTTGACCAAGCACTCTACCAAGCAAAAGCAAATGGAAGAAACTGCATCATTGATGCGTATAACGACCCCATCGCTACTAATAGCTTTAGCGATTCACCGATTGCTTACGAACCAGTTCAGCCATGATTTGCTCGCGATTGTCTAGATAGTCGTTGAGCCCTACTTTACGCAGCTCACACGCAGGGCAATCACCACAGCCGTCGCCAATTACGCCGTTGTAGCATGTCAGAGTTTTACTACGAACAAGCTCAAGCGCCGAGTACTGGTCTGCAAGCGCCCAAGTTTCCGCTTTGTTAAGCCACATAAGCGGTGTCTTAATATCTAGCTCTCTGTCCATACCTTGCACAAGCGCAGAGTTCATCGCCTTTACAAAATCATTACGGCAATCAGGGTAGCCAGAAAAGTCTGTTTCACAAACACCTGTGATCACCGCTTGAGCACCGATTTGGTACGCATAGATACCTGCCAAAGTTAGAAACAGGATATTGCGACCCGGTACGAATGAGTTTGGCAAGCCATTCTCTTGCAGTTCATGAGATACAGGGATGTCATCACGCGTCAGTGAGCTAATCGCAAGCTCATTCAATAACGTCACATCCATAACCTTGTGCGCTTTTACTCCAAGCTCTTTTGCTAGGTTCTGCGCAACTTCGATTTCTAATCGATGACGCTGACCATAGTCAAACGTAATCGCATGAACTTCATCATACTCTTGCAGAGCTTGAACCAAACACGTGGTTGAGTCTTGTCCACCACTGAATACAACAACTGCTTTCTTCATTTTTATTCCTTTTCGACAATGCTGCTGAGTTACGCAATGCTCAAATATTTGTGCGTTTGAATAGATAGGCGCCAGTTTCGCTCGATACACGTGTCGATACACAACTGCGTCGCACGATCTTTTTGGCTAATCGGCTGCAGTGCAATAACCGTTTCTGAAGAGACCTTCGCACGCTCTAATAGGTGATCAAGTTGGTCAACATCTTTAGACGTACCCACTGGGTGCTTAATTTCATCTGCGCGCTGCAGGGCGCTGTCTAAAATTTCCAACTTCGCCTTCATTGCCACTTTAGGTGACACCGTCACCCAAGTCTTCACCGTCGCTTTCACTTCTGAGGTTCCACTGGTCTCAATTTGGCAACGGCACCCCATCTTTTCAAAGGCTTCAGTTAAAGGTACAAGATCGTAAATACAAGGTTCACCACCGGTAATCACAATATGTTTAGCATTGAAGCCTTGTTTAACATATTGGTCAACTATGCCTTGAGCATCAACTGAGGACCAAGTTGGTGAGTCTTCTGTTTTCACCATAATATCGCCAAGAGATGTTTCATCTTCAGCAAGGGCTTCCCATGTCTGTTTTGTGTCGCACCAAGAGCAACCGACCGGACAGATTTGCAGGCGCACGAACACCGCTGGAACACCAGTAAAGACACCTTCACCCTGGATGGTTTCAAACATTTCATTAATCTTGTACAACTTTCCCTCAGCTCACATCATTTCGTAAAACAAATTAGGCGGAGACGATAAAGCACTTAAAGGCTTGGGTCAAACAAATGAGTATTACAAAATCCGTTGATCAAAGCCCTAGCTTGCAGTTTCCACTTGCCTTATCCTTGCCAACATTCATTTTTGTTAGCTTTTTATTTTTAGTAAGTAAGGATCCACATGTACAAACTGATTGCTCTGGATATGGATGGCACACTATTAAACAGTGATAAAGTCATCTCTGCAGAGAACAAAGATGCGATTGCCCGAGCTCGTGCTGCAGGCGTTAAAGTTGTATTAGCATCAGGACGCCCACTTGAAGGGATGCAGAGCAAACTCGACGAGTTAAACATCAATGGCGAAGACGACTTCGTCCTTTTCTACAACGGCTCGATGGTACAAAACGTATCAACCAAAGAAGTGATTCATAGCGAAATTAGCCACGGTAAAGCGGCTAAGGAGATTGCTGAACTTGCCCATGAATTGGGTGGATATGTTCATGCATTCAGTAAGGTACATGGTCTAATCACGCCAGAAAACAACGAATACACAGGCATTGAAGCGCGCATCAACGGCCTAGAAATTACTGAGTTCGATTTTTCTCAACTAGAAGATGATCACGAGATCATCAAAACCATGATTGTCGCAGAGCCAAGCAAACTGACAGAAATCATTGGAAAATTGCCAGAGCAGCTTAAATCTCAATTCACGATTGTTCAAAGTGCACCATTCTTCCTTGAGTTCTTAAACCCTAAATCAAACAAAGGCGTCGGTATCGAAGCCATTGCGAACCATCTTGGCATTCGCTCTGATGAGGTGATTTGTATGGGTGACGCTGAAAACGACCATCATATGCTGGAGTATGCTGGCCTTGGTATTGCAATGGAAAATGCGATGGAAGAGACTAAACAAATTGCCAACTACATCACCGCAAGTAATGACGACCACGGTGTAGCTAAGGCTATTGATAAGTTTATCTTTGATAAGTAATCGCGATGCGATGAAAGGCGCTCTAGCCCTTCCTTAAAAGCTTAAAAAAGGCTGTCTTCACAGCCTTTTTTATTACGCGATATCGATTCTAAACTCTTTTCCAAGGTAAGCGGAAAGCAACTACCCCAAGCAGAATCAACAGCGGAAAACGAAGTGTTTCGACAATCAAGGAACCAATACCGCTAAACGAAACAAAGCTTCCTGCCCAGCTAATTACTCCATTGGTTGCCAAAAGCAGCACAATCACGCCCAGTACAATATTGAATGAGAACTGTCCTACTAAGGGATTAGCGTGAGTTAAAGTCACCAAACAGGCTATAGTCATTAGAATCGCCACCCAAAATGTGAACGTTGGCAGTGGCCATATGACGGTTAGAACAATAGAAATAATCGCAAGTCCCCACCAAACCGCCTTGGAACTCAATAACTCACTAATGTTTACATCTGGCTTTGTATGTAATCGAACAATGTGCCAAGTCGTTAGGCCACCTAAAACTGCCCCCATTAAGACGTCACTGAAGAACGCACTTCCTGAGTATGCTTTGAATAATGTAATCCACAACAAACCAATGCCGATCCAAGACCACGCTTTTTGGTCGTCGAGCTTTTTCAGCTTCCAAACGACCAGACTGGTAAGGCTTACCCAGATAGCCGCTAACATGCTTGGAAAGCTATAACCACTACTTTCCACCAGCTTAAGCGTTGGGAGGTATGCGTGTGGGCGGGGTAAACCAAAGCCCTGATGAGCAATCAAGGTAAGCAGGGTAACGGAGATAAGCGTAAAGCCAAACTTGAGCGCAAAATTACGGCCAAAATGCCAAGCTATCAAAGGCAAAACAACGATAAATATCCAAGGCTGTGCAATAAGATCTGTCACTAGAATGCTATGGCCAATGGTACTTGGCAGTGAGTTAATCGCGTTTTGGAGCATCGCAATGACACCAAGCTCTCCTTGATGGATTTGAGGCGCTGCGGCGACCAACTCAGAAACATAAGTGACAGGCTGATCGGAAGCTCGGCCAAACATCTCGACAATGGTATTCCACTGATCTGGGTAGCGATATTCTTTAGCATCAAGCGTTTCAGGGGCCAGAAGCATAGCGCGGCTTACCTCTACACCGTAATGCGGAGCGAACCAGATTGGCAGCTCGAACCCACCGATTTCGTTTTTTATGTCGTAGCTGATGATCTCTGAATCAGAAATACAATCAAACACCACGGCACCATCGGTATAGCCAAGCACATCACCAACGGTAACGGCCAGGCCCGCCTCTTCCCATGTCTCCCTTTGAGCAGCGACATAAGCGGGCTCGCCAGCCACTATAGTGCCACCCGGTAAAGATAATTGACCTGTAATGATCTCATCGACCAAAACAATTTGGTCATCAGCTCGAACTAAACAGAGCGCCCCCGCTAGGTTATCGGGTAGTTGTTCTTGAGCCGATACATTTGAGATGCCTAAAATAGAAACCAACATTATGAGGAAAAAACGATATAACAACGAAAGCACCTACAAACAAATAAGAAAATACGAACGAAAACAACGCAGTGTAATGGAGTCACTCACCAAGCGCAGCCTAGCTTTTCACCAAAGACTTTCTCCACCATTGAATGTGCGGTATGAACCCCATTTTTTGATAGAAGTGCTTGGCATTGTCATTAAAGTCCCATACTTCAACGAACACCTGCTTCACTCCATAATCATCAAATGTTTTCTCTAACTTACTGAAAAGCTTCTCGGCAATCGCTTGATTTCGGTAATCAGGCAAAACAAACAATTCATCAATACTGCCCATTTGAACAGGTTTACTTACCGTGGACACCAATTCACAAAAATGTCCGGTGACAAAACCGACTATCAGCTGTCCTTTCAAAGCCACATAAACCAAGCATTGAGGGTCATCTAGGTATCGAGCGATACTCTTTTCCTGTTCAATCTCCTCAGCAGTCTTAAAGTGCTCCGGGCTAGCGAGATGGTGATAATGATGTAGATCGAACATCATCTCGTTCAGCTGCTCAAGGTCTGAGTTTTGTGCAGCTCTCAATGTTAGGCTCATGGTGTAGAGTCTTCTTTTATTTCACAAAATAACACTATAGCCTAGTTTACTTACCCATAGCGACGATACAAGCACAGATACTTGTATCAGCATGTTTAAGGTGTGTAATTATTCGGATGGAACCATAAAGAAAGCCGCTTAGTCGCAATGACTAAGCGGCTTATTAGACGTCTTGGTTGTATTAACAGTACTAGCTAAACTTCTTTAGATAGACGACTTTCGATTTCTTTAAGGCTAGATGGGTCATCGATTGTTGAAGGCACAACGTACTGCTCTCCATCCGCGATTTGTCGTATCGTCTTACGCAGAATCTTGCCCGAGCGAGTTTTAGGAAGGCGCTCAACTACCAGCGCTTGTTTAAAGCAGGCAACCGCACCAATTTCATTACGAACCTTTCCTACCAACTCTCCTTGAAGCTCAACATCATCGACTTTCACGCCATCTTTGAGTACCACTAACCCAAGCGGAAGCTGCCCTTTCAAGTCATCGTGAATTCCCACAACCGCACATTCAGCAATAGCAGGGTGGCCACCAACAATCTCTTCCATTTCACCAGTCGACAATCTATGCCCCGCAACGTTAATCACATCGTCAATACGTCCCATAATGAATAGATAGCCCTCTTCGTCTAGGTATCCACCATCACCCGATACGTAGTAACCGGGGAACTGACTCAAGTAGCCGGATTCAAAGCGGTCATGATTGCGCCAAACTGTAGGGAGACAACCCGGTGGCAGAGGGCGCTTAATCGCAACAAAGCCTTGCTGATTTGGTTGAGCCGTTTCTCCTAACTCATCGAGGATCTCAACTTGATAGCCCGGAACAGGTTTAGTTGCTGAGCCGGCTTTCACTGGCATCAGTTCTAAGCCAGTAGGATTACCCGCTATCGCCCAACCTGTCTCGGTCTGCCACCAGTGATCGACAACAGGTTTAGCTGTTTTACTTTCAACCCACTCTAGGGTTGGTGGGTCCAAACGCTCACCCGCCATAAAGATGGTATCAAGTTTTGATAGATCATATTGCTTAAGACACTCACCCTCTGGGTCTTCCTTCTTGATTGCACGAAACGCTGTAGGAGCTGAGAATAAAACGTTCACAGAATACTCTTCACAAACTCGCCAAAACGCGCCCGGATCAGGAGTTCGGACTGGTTTACCCTCAAACAGAATAGTCGTACAACCGTGAATCAAAGGCGCATAGACAATGTAAGAGTGGCCAACAACCCAACCGACATCAGAAGCCGCCCAGAAAACCCCGTCTTGTGGCATGTTGTAGATAGTACTCATCGAATACTTCATCGCAACCGCATGACCGCCATTATCACGTACAACCCCTTTCGGCTTGCCCGTAGTGCCTGAGGTATACAAGATATAAAGAGGATCCGTTGCAAGCACAGGCACACAACCGTGAGGCAGTGAGTTCTCCATCTCCTGCTGCCAATCCAAATCTCGCTCATTTTGTAACTCAGCTTCACATTCAGGTCGTTGAAGCACCAGTACATTTTGTGGCTTCCAGCGACTATCCATGATCGCTCTATCAACCAAAGGCTTGTAAGGAATAACTTTGTTGATTTCGATGCCACAAGACGCCGTGATCAGCATCTTAGGCTCGGCGTCCTCAATGCGTACCGCAAGCTCATGAGGGGCAAAACCTCCAAATACCACTGAGTGAATCGCACCGAGTCTCGCACAGGCAAGCATCGCCATCGCCGCTTCCGGGATCATCGGCATATAGATAACCACTCGGTCGCCCTTCTTAACACCCTGAGCCGCTAGTAAGCCGGCGACTTTCGCTACTTGATCGCGCAACTCCACATAGCTGTAGCGCTTCTTAACGCCTGTTACAGGAGAGTCATAGACCAGCGCAGTGGTATCGCCTCGCCCTTGCTCACAATGATAATCAAGTGCAAGCCAGCACGTATTCATCACGCCATCAGCAAACCAGCGCTCTATACCATTGTCATCTTTCTCTAAAATTCGGGTAGGTTCTTCAAACCAGTCAATACATTGAGCTTGGCTTTGCCAGTATTGCTCAGGGTTACGCGTCGCAAAATCATAGGCAGCTTGATAAGCTCCTGTTTGCATCGCACCTTGGTTTGAAGTTTCAATTGATTGCTCTTTTTGCTCTAGTGTAGAAGACATAACGCCTCCTCCTTGAATTCGTCAGAAAACGATCAGCCGTATAATCGGCTTGTTGACCTTTTGTCTTTACGTGTTATTTCCCGTATTGAATAGCTTATTCTGGTTTTAGCACAGCCAATGCCTTAATAAACAGACCATGCCAAGACCCAAGCATTTACAATGGACAGGGCACGCGCACTAACCCTTCCATCAGGATCCGAGCGCTTCTGCTCATCATGGCTTTCTCTACCGCCCACCCTTTAGGGGTTAACGAAGCACCGGCTCCTACCTTTAACGTTCCAGAAGGGTGTCCAAAAGTAGTAAAATCTCGTTCGCCACCACCTGCAGCGCGATTAACCAGTGTTCCGGATATCGCAGCGGCCGACGCGATGGCAACGGCTGCTGTTCCCATCATGGCGTGGTGCAGTTTGCCCATGGACAGCGCTCGAACCAAGACGTCAATCTCAGTCTCTTCGACCATCTTCCCACTAGATGCTTTGTACCGTTTTGGTGGAGATACAAACGCTACCTTCGGCGTGTGCTGACGCATTTGCGCCTCACTGATGTCTTCAATCAAACCCATGGCAACAGCGCCGTGTGCTCGAATCGACTCAAATAGTGCTAAGGCTTCCTCGTCAGAGTTGATATCTTCTTGCAGTTCGGTTCCTTGATATCCAAGAACGGAGGCATCAACAAAGATGGTTGGTATCCCTGCGTTAACCAAACTCACCTCAATACAACCCAATTCAGGAACATCGAGTAGATCAACCGCTTGTCCGGTTGGAAGCACACTCCCCACCTCACCAGCGGGTTCCATAAAGTCGACCTGAATTTCAGCAGCTGGAAAAGTCACGCCATCCAACTCAAAATCACCAACTTCTTGAACTTGACCATTAATCATTGGTACATGGACAATAATCGTCTTCTCGATATTGGCTTGCCAAACCCGAACTTCAACGACACCGTTCATTGGGACTCGTTCAGGATCAATTAGACCAGCATGAATGGCATAAGGCCCGATAGCAGCTGATAAGTTGCCACAGTTACCGCTCCAGTCGACAAACGGTTTATCAATCGCTACCTGACCAAATAGATAATCGACATCGTGACCGGGTTGTTCACTCTTAGATGCAATCACAACCTTACTGGTACTGGATGTTGCTCCACCCATACCGTCTGTCTGTTTGCCGTAAGGATCTGGACTACCAATAACGCGCATCAGTAACTTGTCTCGATACTCACCGGGCGTTTGCGCTCGCTCTGGCAGGTCGACGAGATTGAAGAAAACACCTTTACTAGTACCGCCTCGCATGTAGGTCGCTGCAATTTTCAATTGATGAATACTCATAATGCCTCCCTACTGCGCCAAAAAGTCTTTGGCAAAGCGTTGAAGTACGCCACCAGCTTGATAGACATGCACTTCGTCTTCGGTATCCAGACGACAAGTGACTGCGACATCCATTCGGCTACCATCCTGACGTGTAATAACTAATGCGAGATCAGCGCCCGGTGTGATATCTCCATGGACATCAAACAGTTCTGTACCATCTAGCTTGAGCGTATTGCGATTTTCCCCAGCTTTAAATTGCAGCGGCAGAACGCCCATTCCGACTAGGTTGGTACGGTGGATACGCTCAAAACCTTCAGCAACAATCGCTTCTACACCCGCCAAGCGAACACCTTTGGCAGCCCAGTCTCGAGATGAGCCTTGACCATAGTCTGCACCCGCGATAACGACCAGCGGCTGCTTTCTATCCATGTAGGTTTCGATAGCTTCCCACATGCGTGTTACCTTGCCTTCTGGTTCAACGCGAGCAAGTGAGCCTTGTACCACTTTGCCATTTTCTTGGACCATCTCATTAAAGAGCTTAGGGTTAGCAAAGGTGGCACGTTGCGCCGTTAAGTGATCGCCTCGGTGAGTCGCGTAAGAGTTAAAGTCCTCTTCTGGCACATCCATTTTGGCTAAGTATTCACCGGCTGCACTGCTCGCGAGAATCGCATTAGACGGCGAAAGGTGATCCGTGGTGATGTTGTCACCCAGAATTGCCAGTGGTCGCATTCCTTTCAGCGAACGCTCCCCTGCCAAAGCGCCTTCCCAATATGGAGGACGACGGATATAGGTACTCATCGGGCGCCAATCGTAAAGAGGCTCACTGGCAGACAACCCTTCATCCAACTTAAACATTTGAATGTAGATGTCGTTAAACTGTTGCGGTTTCACGTGCTGCGCTACAACTGCATCGATCTCTTCGTCACTTGGCCATAAGTCGCTCAAATAGATCGGATTGCCCGATGCATCATTGCCAAGGCTGTGCTTCTCAATATCGAAGCGCATTGTCCCTGCAAGCGCGTAAGCGACAACCAGTGGGGGAGATGCAAGAAACGCTTGCTTGGCATAAGGGTGAATACGACCATCGAAGTTTCGGTTTCCAGATAGCACCGCTGTGGTGTACAGATCTCTGTCGATGATTTCTTGTTGAATCTTAGGATCTAGTGCGCCACTCATGCCATTACAGGTCGTACAGGCATAGCCGACAATACCGAAACCAAGCGTTTCAAGTTCATCCAACAAGCCTGCCGATTCAAGGTAAAGCTTGGCCACTTTCGACCCCGGAGCAAACGAGGTTTTTACCCATGGTTTGCGAACAAGCCCCAACTGGTTGGCTTTTTTAGCGACTAAGCCTGCTGCAACCACATTTCTTGGGTTACTGGTATTAGTACAAGACGTGATAGCAGCAATGATCACCGCGCCATCTGGCATTTGATCGTCGTCGCTCTCAGTCAGCTCGTCATGGCTGATTCCTTGTTGCTGTAACTCAGAAGTTGGTAGTCGTCGATGAGGGTTAGACGGGCCAGCAAGGTTTCGCTCGACCTGCGACAAATCAAACTCAAGCACACGCTCATATTTCGCTGAAGTCATATCATCAGCCCAAAGCCCAACTTGCTTAGCATAACGCTCTACCAAATCGACCTGCTCTGGCTCACGCCCCGTTAGCTTGAGGTACTGAATGGTCTGCTCATCGATGTAGAACATACCCGCAGTCGCGCCATATTCCGGTGTCATGTTAGAGATCGTCGCACGGTCGCCAATCGACAAGGCTCTCGCCCCTTCCCCGAAAAACTCTAGGTAGCTAGAGACAACACGCTCTTTACGCAAGAATTCAGTAATCGCAAGCACGATATCTGTTGCAGTAATACCTTCTTGACGCTGACCAGTTAGCTTAACACCCACAATATCAGGCAATCGCATCATTGATGGTCGACCCAGCATCACAGTTTCAGCTTCTAGCCCGCCAACACCAATCGCGATAACGCCTAGTGCATCAACGTGAGGAGTATGGCTATCGGTACCGACGCAGGTGTCTGGATATGCTAGGCCGTTTTTGTTTTGAATAACTGGCGACATCTTCTCAAGGTTGATCTGATGCATGATCCCGTTACCTGCAGGGATAACATTCACATTCTTAAAGGCCGTTTTACACCACTCGATAAAATGGAAGCGGTCTTCATTACGACGCTCCTCTATTGCACGGTTTTTATCAAAAGCGTCATCTTCAAAGCCAGCGTGTTCAACAGCCAATGAGTGGTCAACAATCAGCTGCGTCTCAACCACAGGGTTTACTTTGGCTGGGTCTCCTCCCTGATCCGCAATTGCATCTCTCAAGCCTGCGAGATCAACCAATGCGGTTTGGCCAAGGATATCGTGACAAACAACACGAGCAGGATACCAAGGAAAATCACGCTCTCGTTTTCTTTCGATGATCTGCTCTAGGCTGGCTTGTAGTGAATCGATTTCACAACGTCTTAGAATCTGCTCGGCCAGCACTTTGGAGGTGTAAGGTAAGGTGTCGTAACTACCGGGAGCAAGTTGCTCAACCGCGTCACGTACGTCATAAAATTCAAGGTTAGTTCCCGGCAACACTTTTCGAAACTGATTTCGATACTGCTCACGGTCTTGGGTATTTTCGGTCATAATCGCCCCTCCATATTGGGCGTAACTTCACTGATCGATAAAGGTGGATGACGTCTAAATGAGCCAGACGACATCCATGGTCGACAGAGCAATCCACTCTGTCTATCGTTACAGTTAACGCAAATGGATAGGCAACCACTCTTGGTGCTCAGGACCCGTGTAGTCCGCACTTGGGCGAATGATACGGTTGTTGGCTCTCTGCTCGAACACATGCGCAGCCCAGCCAGTTAGACGGCTCATCACAAAGATCGGAGTGAACAGCTTAGTTGGGATATCCATGAAGTGATACGCCGAGGCATGGAAGAAGTCAGCGTTACAGAACAAACCTTTCTCGCGCTTCATTACCGACTCAACACGCTCTGAAACTGCATACAGCTTAGTGTCACCCACTTCTTCAGAAAGCGCCTTAGACCACTGCTTAATCAAAGCGTTACGTGGATCGCTTTCACGGTAGATAGCGTGACCAAAGCCCATGATTTTGTCTTTGTTAGCAAGCATCTGCATGATATTGGATTCAGCTTCTTCTGGTGTCTGCCAATCTTGAATCATCTCCATCGCAGCTTCATTCGCACCACCATGCAGAGGGCCTCGCAGCGTACCAATCGCTGCAGTCACACAAGAGTGAATATCGGACAAGGTCGAAGCACACACACGTGCCGCAAACGTTGAAGCATTGAACTCATGCTCAGCGTAAAGAATAAGTGAACAGTGCATCACCTGCTTATGTAGCTCAGTTGGAGTTTCATCGGTTAGCATTTTCAAGAAGTAACCACCGATACACGCTTCACTGTGATCCTCAGTATCTACTCTTACGCCATCGTGGCTAAAGCGATACCAGTAACAGATAATCGCTGGAAACAACGCAAGCATTCGCTCAGTCGCATTAAGCTGCTGAGTAAAGTCTGTCTCTTGTTCAATATTACCTAGCATGGAACAACCCGTGCGCATCACATCCATTGGATGCGCGTCCGCTGGAATTAACTCAAGCGCTGCTTTTAATGATTCAGGTAAGCCACGTAAGCCTACAAGCTTAGTCTTGTAATCATCAAGCTCTTTCGCATTCGGTAGGTGACCTCTAAGCAGCAGGTACGCCACTTCTTCAAACTGGGCATTATTAGCAAGATCTGTAATGTCGTAACCGCGGTAAGTCAGGCCTGTACCCGATTTACCTACAGTACACAAAGCGGTCTCGCCTGCACTTTGGCCTCGAAGACCCGCGCCGCCGATCGGTGCCTTAGCTGGCGCTTTCTCTTCGACACTTGCTTTGTTGCTCAATGTAGTGGTCATGATGAACTCCTTCTCTGTGTTAGCTGCCTGCACTCTTTGGTGCGTTTTTGATTCAGTCCTAAGCGCATATTTCATCCAAAATATAGAGTCGCTTGGCTGTTGTAGGTCGAGCTAACCGTTTCACGTTATTGGATTAAGTATTCTTAATGTTTCTTTAAATTCGTTATTTCTAATTGGGTTACTGAGCCGCTCTATTCGCTCTCGTCACTCGCAAACAGCTGATCGAGCTTATTCTCGTAATCGTGGTAATTCAGGTGCTGGTATAGCTCTTTACGTGTCTGCATTGAATCAAGCAGCGCCTCTTGATTGCCTTCGACTAACAGGTGTTTGTAGACGTTTTCTGCCGCTTTATTCATCGCTCTAAAGGCGCTCAACGGGTACAGAACCATGTCGACATGAGCCTCTGCCAGCTCTTTGCAGTTGTATAATGGTGTCTGACCAAACTCAGTAATATTGGCCAAGATAGGAACATGACGGCCTGTGGCAGATTGCAGTGCTGTTGAGAACTTCACGTATTGATCAAGCTGATTCATTGCTTCAGGGAAGATCATATCTGCGCCCGCTTCCACACATGCTATCGCGCGCTCAATAGCACTATCGATGCCTTCAACCGCCAAAGCGTCTGTTCTCGCCATGATCACAAAGTCGCTGTCTACCCTTGCGTCTGCCGCAGCTTTTACTCGGTCGACCATCTCAGCTTGGCTCACGATGGCTTTATTTGGACGGTGGCCACATCGTTTCTGCGCCACTTGGTCTTCCATGTGAACCGCCGCGGCTCCAGCTTTTTCCATCGCTTTGATAGTACGAGCGATATTGAATGCCCCGCCAAAGCCAGTATCAATATCGACCAACAGAGGCAGGTCACACGCATTGGTAATGCGTTCTACATCCACTAACACGTCGTTTAATGTAGTGATGCCTAAATCTGGTAGTCCGTAAGACGCATTGGCAATACCCCCCCCTGACAAATAGATAGCCTGATGCCCTAAGTTTTTCGCCATCATGGCGCAATAAGGGTTAATGGTTCCGACAATCTGCAGCGGGTGGTTATTTGCAACCGCTTCACGAAACTTAGCTCCTGGCGATAGATTCATGATTTCTCTCCCTGATGTATTCGATTTCTGTTGGTGTGACTGCGAACAGGTGCAGTCATCACGCTTTATGTGCTTTAAGTAAGAATTTCAGATTCACTCGATTTATTGAGCGTCCGGTTTAACTTGCAATCGCTGCTCGATAAGGCGGCGACTGCCTGATATATGTCTTCTCATCAACATTTCTGCTAACTCTTCATCTCGCTGACTGATTGCTTGCAGAATAAACTTGTGTTCGTTGAGTGCTTCAATAGGGCGTGATTGAGCGCGAGGAGATTGGTAGCGGTACATACGAAGCAAGTGATATAGCTCATCGCACAAAAGCGCCTCTAATTTGCTATTACGACTCGCTTTGATGATTCGGTAATGGAAGTCAAAATCACCGTGCTGATGGAAGTAAGAAGCGCCATCTACTTGATCAATATGCTTTGAGTGAGTCAGTAGCAGCCCTTCTAAACCCATCAACTCTTCGGCTGTGATGTATCGAGCCGCTAATCGCGCTGCCATACCCTCAAGCGCTTCTCGTACGGAATAGAGCTCGATCAGCTTCTCTTCGCAAAGGGTAATTACGCGAGCACCAACATGAGGAATACGCTCAATCAGCCCAAGCCCTTCCACTCTCATCATTGCTTCACGTAGCGGGCCACGGCTCACTTCAAATCGCTTAGCCAACTCTGGTTCAGAGATTTTTGCGCCCGGCTCAAGTTCACCACTAACGATGGCTTCAATCAGATACTCCGTCAGACTTGCTGACTTAGTATGCTCTTTGTCGCCCCCTTTTAACTTAGGGTCATCGTTAAGCAAGGTATTTACTGCTGTCGTCGCCATCTTCTTTTCACCCTAATCCTACATATTCATCTCTAATGATTGTTTTTAGAATCGCGCTAATTGTTAACAATCATTCAACATTGATAACAAGATAGCCTGCTAACCTGTCAACAATCAAGCACATTGTCGACAATTTAGACTAAGGTATAGCTCTGTACTTTCTACTCAGATCGTATTTTATAAACACACAATTCACGTTAAACATATGATTAAATTGAATAATGATCATTCGAAAACGTATTTCTAAGCTTTTCGAGGAAAACAGACACTGTCGACAATAGTGTGAGAGTCTGAGTTTTGTTCGACAATCTGATGTGTAAAAAGGGTATTTGGAAAAGAAAACCATCAGGTATAGAAAAGGCGCACACTTTGGTACGCCTGTATTTGGGTTGACTCGGGGGTGATTGGGGAAGCTAAACCGCTTTTAAGAGAACGTCCTGCTCCATATATTTTTCAATATCCACATCGTCGATCTGCTCTGGTTTTAGATACTCTTGGGCATAACGAATATGCGTACCACTGGTTAAGAACAGTCTGAATAAATCGATATCTAAGTGCTCGTCTAACGCCATCTTATACATGATGTCGACAGCCACACTGATAGGCTTGGCCTTCTTATAAGGCCTATCTGCGGCCGTTAACGCCTCAAAAATATCTGAGATAACCAAGATACGTTCAGGAATAGACAGGTCATCTGCCTTAAGTTTACGCGGGTAACCCGTCCCTTTTAATGTTTCATGATGAGTTGACGCGTAACGAGGTACACGGCTGAGCTCTTTAGGGAAAGGAAGATTCTCAAGCATCTTAATGGTACTGATCATATGCTCGTTGATCTTAAAGCGGTCTTCTGCCGTCAGCGTGCCACGAGCAATACGCAGATTATAAACCTCTCCTTGGTTATATAAGTACTCAGGTACATCCATTTTAATCCCATGTTTAGGATCAAACTCAATTGGACGGTCGCGCTTAATAATGTGTTCAGGCTTATCCGATAACAGCTTCTCGGTAGCGGGTAGTTGAGTGTTACCCTGCTTATTGAGTTCCTCAATTGGCGATAGACCCAGTCTGTCATCAAAGTGACGCGTCCATGTGATGTCAGCAATCAGCTTGATTCGCTCGACCTTATCTTGACTCATGAATTCACCACCCACGTTCGAAGTCGCAATGAACGAGAAGTCATCTTGCAATTGAGCTTGCGCCAATTTGAGTTGTTTATCGATCTCTTCTTGGCTGAGTTGACCTTCCAATTGTTGAGTTAGCGCTTTGATTTGAGCATCACGCCACAGAACTTCAAATCGGGTTCGAACTTCATGGATACGGTTATAGTTCGCTTCTAGCTTAGAGCCTTTGTCGACAATATGCTCCGGCGTTGTGATCTTACCGCAATCATGAAGCCAAGCTGCAATTCTAAACTCTCGTCGTTCATCATCACTATTAAACTTAAACGACTTAAATTGACCACTCTCACACCGCTCTGCAGCCTCAGCTAACATCAAGCCTAGCTCTGGTACACGGTTACAGTGCCCTGCCGTATACGCAGATTTGTCATCGATGGCTTGTGCGATGAGTTTAATGAAGGCTTCCACAAACGCCTCTTGCGCTTCTTCGTGTCGTTTAATCTCTTTTGACATATCAACAATCGCTGTCGACAGCTCATCGATCTCTGAGATACGCGTGTTAACAGGTCTCACATCATCATACTGACGCTCTTTAATCAGATCTGTTTGCGCAATCAGGGTGGTGATTGGATTAACAATTGGCGAACCAAAGCGCCAAGCCAATGGTAATAAGCCCAGCAGGAACACTCCGGTGATTAATACCGACTTCGCAACCTTGTCCATCACCTGAGCCAGCACAATGCTCTCTGGAACAATCACCGCAAAATACTCATCCCCTTGCTCACGGGTTGGTGTGATGTAGATGTATTTGTCGATGCCCGAAACGTTACGTTTCACCAACTGTCCATGTAGAGCTTCAGTATGAGCAAGTTCATACAACTCTAGATAAGGGACTCGGCGCATGTCTTCTTTGGCTATCTTCTTATTGGGGTTCAACCACTTTTCTTCTAAGTAAGTGCGCTGCTCCGCATTGATGTTAGCAATAGCCAGGTTGATGATTTCAACGACATCCTGATCACCTTTTTGCATCAAGACGTGATAATTGGATGGGAAGTGTTCCACCAGCTCCTCAATACCCTCGCTGAGCTTCATATCAACCAAAAAGTATTGTTGGATAGCGGATTTAAGAATTGCCGAGCTATCCAAAAAGCCATCAACCTTTCCTGCTTTTAGGGCATGTACGCTGTCGTTGATGTTTGAAAACTCAACCAACTCGATCTGTGGATACTTAGAGCGAAACTCCGGAATGATCGACCAACCCGACAGAATCGCTAAGCGTTTACCATTGAGTTCGCTCAACGATTCAATCTTGCCTAAGCGCTTATTCGCCACGATTGCAAAAGGCAGTTGGTAAATGGGATCGCTGAACGCCCCTGTGGCGTAGCCTTGGTTGTTGTTCTGCAATGAGTGCAGCACATCTAATGAACCGTCGCTGTACTGCTGCAATAACTCATTCCAAGTAAACCCGTTGATGAACTCGAACTTCAGCCCAGTTGAGCGGGAAAGCTCTTTCAGTAAGTCAATCGCATAACCTCTTGGCTCACCCGAGATAGCATAATCCATAGGTCCCCAAGCCATCTGGTTGGAGACTTTTAATGAGCGCGTATTCTCGATAAGCTCTCGCTGAGTTTGGGTGAGCTCTAAAGGCACGCCTTGAGGCATCTCGTCTGCAAAGTCCGGTGCTAGATTAGTCGCAGTCACTTCGCCATTTCGTCGAAATACAAATGCTTCAACCCCAGTGCTAGCGCCAGAGCTGGCTAAAATGCCTTTCATTTTATCGGACAAGGAGGAGAGCAAAACATCAACACCCAGCACTAATTGATGTTCTGGTAACTCAACAGAAAAGGTTTGACCTGTGATCTTTAGGTGTTGAAAAAGGTAGGGTTCTGTCTTGCTCACCTGCTCTGTCGCACTTTCATACCAAGGGCGTTGAGTTGGGAAATAGTTGCTGTTTTCTGAGATTTGATGGCGAACGTTAAAGTTTTCATCCAGAAAGTGGGTTTGTTTTAGTCGCTGCTCGCCTTGGTCAAAAATGCGTATTAGAACCCAGCGGTCTTGCGGGGCTGCATTGATTTTCTCTCGAACGATAGGAGAAGACTCAAGGTTGATCAATTGGAAAAAGTTATCGTCCCGCTCCCCTAAATAGACGCTGTAGATTTGCGCATTATTCGACAGCACATCGGCGAAGATCTTCTTGAGTGTCTCTTGATCAAGCCGGTCATCAGTTGCTCTCAGAATTGATGCCAATAACCCTGTTGTGTAATGGCTCTCGCCATCCGAGCTTTTAACATAGTCGCTGATATTATTGGCAATAATAGAATACTTGGTAAGTGTATTCTCTGTGGCGAGCTTGTTGTTGAAATAATACTGCAAAGAGATCGCTAATATTGCAGTGATGATTGTGGCAACGATAAACATGCCACCCACCGTAAACCGAATAGAGAACTTCTTCTCTGCTCCGTAGACCTTATCCATATAGCCAGACATCCGTGTTAATGATTATTATAAAAAAAAAACTGCATGAGCAGTACTTCATACGATATATTTCTATAACCTCAATTACAATCCTTTAATTGAGCTTTACCACAATAACAATTAAGTCTTTACTAGCGCCTCATATACTCCCCACAGCTCAATTCATATATTGTTCGATATCTACACTATCTATTTGTTCTGGCTTCAAATACGCCTTTGCGTACCTAAGATGCGTGCCACTCGTCAAAAATAGTCGGAACAACTCAATATCAATATGCTCATCCAACGCCATTTTGTGCATGATGTTAACAGCGACACTGATCGGCTTCGCCTTACGATATGGACGATCTGATGCCGTGAGAGCCTCAAAGATATCGGATATCACCAGCACGCGTTCTGGTATCGACAGCTCCTCTGCCGTTAATTTACGTGGGTACCCCGTTCCCTTTAATGTTTCATGGTGAGTCGAAGCGTAACGTGGTACGCGGCTCAGCTCTTTCGGGAAAGGTAAGTTCTCGAGCATCTTGATCGTGCTTATCATATGTTCGTTAATCTTAAAGCGATCTTCCGCCGTCAATGTACCTCTGGCAATCGACAGGTTATAGACCTCACCTAGATTGTATTGGTGCTCGGGAACCGCCATTCGAATACCTAATTTAGGATCATATTCAGCAGTTCGCTCTCTCGGAATGATGTGTTCCGGTTTATCAGACAATAATTGCTCTTTCGCTGGTAGCGTACTCGCCTCCCCTTTACGAGCTAACTCTTCTACAGGAGAGAGCCCTAAGCGATCATCAAAATGGCGATACCAGACTTTGTTGGCGATTTGGTGAATACGCTCAACTTTCTCATCACTCATGTATTCACCACCCACATTAGATGTCGCAATAAACTCAAAATCTTCAATTAACGTTTGTTGAAGTTCTGCTAGCTCTTTCTCGCTTTCTTGTTTGGTTTGTCGTTGTGACAACTGCTTCTCAAGCGCTTGAATTTCTGCATCTCGCCACAGTACCTCAAAACGCATCCTCACTTCGTGAATACGATTGTAGTTGGCTTCCAACTTAGTGCCTTTATCCACAATGTGCTCTGGCGTGGTGATCTTACCGCAATCATGCAACCATGCTGCGATTCTAAACTCACGCCTTTCATCATTATTGGCAAACTTGAAGTCTTTAAATAGCGGTTCATCTGACGCCTCGACCGCTTCGGCCAACATCATGCCAAGCTCTGGAACACGATTACAGTGACCTGCCGTGTAAGGTGATTTATCATCGATAGCCTGTGCGATAAGCTTAATAAACGCCTCAACAAACTCCTCTTGTGTCTGTTCGTGCGTCTTGATTTCATTAGCCATGTCTTTCACAGCCACAGAGAGGTCCCAAACTTCTTTAATACGAGTTTCGATCATCTCTACGTCATCATAGCGTCGCTGTTTTATCTTCAGCGTCTCTTCTTGCAGCTTACGAATTGGGCGAACGATCGGCGCACCAAAAATCCATGCGACTGGCAGGGTAAGTGCCATCAGCAGCACAGTAATGCCAATCGAAGTCGCGACGCGTTTATGTACGGTTTGATAGATCTCTTGTTCCGGTATGAGCACAGCAAAATATTCTGAGTAGTGTTCTCCTGTCTCTATCTTGCGCAAGTAAAGGTGGCGACTCTCTCCATTTAGCTGAATCTGCTTCATTTCACCTTCCAATGTTGCCGAAGGTATCAATTCATAAAGTTCGGTATAAGGCACGGTTATATCGCTATCAATTGCCTCATGATGAAACCATTTAGCTTCTAACGCGGCCTTCTGCTTTGGCGTAATGCTGTCTAATGCCATATTGATGATTGGGAGTAGCGCTTGATGCTCCTCTCCCAGCACCAGATAAAAGTCACTGGCGTAGTCTTGTCGAAGGTCCACCAGCTCAGCACTATTGCGCAGCCCAGAATGAAAAAAACGTTCAAGAGCAAAATCTAAGACAGGTTTAACATCTAATACTGCATCACATGCTTTGCTCTCCACACAGTCAAAAGCGGCCTTAAGGCTTGGAAATGAGATTAGCTCAACCTCGGGGTATTGCCGTTTAAGCTCCTCGGTGATTGACCAACCCGACAGAATCGCGACTTTGTTACCGACGAGCGCTTGATATGTGGTTGTGCCAGAATCTTGCTCTCTGGTCACCACTGAGAAAGGCAATTGGTATAAAGGTTGACTGTAATGCCCTACAACACCATTTGATTCATTCTTAAGGGTCGAATGTATTGCATCTAACTCCCCCTCTCGAAACTTATCGGTTAGTTCTTGCCATGAAAATCCGTTCACATATTTAAACTCTATGCCCGTCTGCTGGCTAATCAACTCCAACATATCAATCGCATAGCCATTGGGTTGCCCAGACACAGAAAAGTCCATCGGCCCCCAGTCATTCTGGTTAGAGATTTGGATTGGCCCCGCCTCACTCACCAAGGCTTGTTGGCTACTCGTAAGATAAAGTGGCTTAACTTCAAAAGCGGATGACTTAGGCTCTCGCTTTCGGTTAGTCGCAATAATGTTACCCGACGTTGAATATAAAAAAGACTCAACTTGGCTGTCCGCCTCTAGCCCTAGTGCTGTTGCTGAAAGTTTGTTGGCCAATGAAGACAACACAATATCAATGCCAATCACGTGCTGGCTGTTTTGGTCATTTTTCGATTGGAATGCCAGTGAGTAGGTTTGTCCTGTGATCTGCAGATGCTGGAAAAGATAAGGCTGAGTCTTACCGACTACATCAGTCGAAGCAGAGATGTACCAAGGACGCGTTGTAGGGAAATAATTGCTCGATTCAGTTACGACATCACGAAGGTTAAATGCATCATCATAGTAGCTTGTAGAGCGAAGTCGCCCATCAGAGCTATTTGCAATTTCAATCACAACCCAACGGTCGGTTTCTGAAGCATCAATTTTTTCTCTGACAATTGGTGAAGAGTCGAGGTTAATAATTTGGAAGAAGTCGTCGTTAGAAGAGCCAATATAGATGCTGTAGAAAAGTGGGTTGTCTTTGATCGCTTCAGACAGAATATTTCGAGCTTCTTGCTTCGATATCTGGCTACTAATGGAACGATTAACAGAAGACAACAGCTGCGCCGTGTTGATCGCATCAGAATCAATCGCTTCAACATAATCACTTAATTCTTGGGACACCATCGTCAGTTTCGACAAGGTATGCTCCGTTGCCATCGTCTTACTGAAATAATATTGAAGTGAAACTGCAACGGTCGCCGTCAATATAGTTGCAAGTAAAAACATTCCACCCACGGTAAACCGCAACGAAATTTTTGCATCTTTCATGTTCTTCTATCCTTGAACAATTGCCTCTTAGATCCTTAAGAGTTGTTGGGTGATATTGGAGAATTCCCACCCAGTTATTAAGCCTTGTTATCACATTATGTTAACGGTCATTCCCAATATCAATACAATATTCTATATATTTAGAGCTTTTACGTGATAACTCTCAGGTTTCGTTCTCACAAGTTTACAAAAATCAGCTACCGTTACTCTTCAATGGAGATTTCTCTTTTTTATCTTACGCTTATCTTATAAATCTATTATTAACGCCGCCTTATTTTATACATATTTTCATGTCAAAAAGATGCTTCATCGTCCGATTTGCGAGCCATGAACTTTATGAACTTTATTAATTCAATGCTCTTTATCCTCAATATCACCACATTAAAGACAATTCATTAACACAACATTAACCTTTGAGCATCGACTGGTTATTTGAACTTCGCTCAATACCCAGTAGTTAATACATCAATAAGTTTCTCGCTTAACTAAGAGAACAATACATAAGGAACGTGAAACATGTTCAAGGCAATGAAACCCTCTATCGCAGCGACTGTGATCGCCGCTACCTTCTCATTCAACACTTTTGCGGCAGACGTAGAGAAAATCCACTTCTTAATCCCTGGCGGCGCAGGCGGCGGTTGGGACATGACTGCTCGTGGTACTGGCGATGTATTGGTAAAGTCTGACATCGTTGAGAATGTCTCTTTCCAAAACCTGTCCGGTGGCGGCGGCGGTAAAGCGATTGCACACCTTATTGAAACGGCTAGGCGTCAAGAAGATACGCTTATGGTCAACTCAACACCGATTGTTGTTCGCTCTCTAACTGGTATTTTTCCTCAATCTTTCCGTGACCTAACTCCTGTTGCTGCAACCATTGCGGACTATGGCGCGATCGTAACGTCAGCAGACTCTAAGTACGATACTTGGGAAGATGTGGTTAAAGAGTTCGAATCTAACCCTCGTAAAGTCAAAATCGCTGGTGGCTCAGCACGTGGCAGTATGGACCACTTAGTCGTAGCAGCCGCATTTAAAGGCGAAGGTTTTGACGCTAAGAAAGTTCGTTACATTGCCTACGATGCGGGCGGTAAAGCGATGGCAGCTCTACTATCTGGTGAGACTCAACTCCTTTCAACAGGCCTTGGTGAAGTGTTGGAGATGTCAAAATCTGGCCAAGTAAAAGTACTAGCTGTGACAGCGCCTAAACGTCTAGATGCTGCACCAGACATCCCAACGCTAACTGAGTACGGCAATGAAACTGTGTTTGCTAACTGGCGTGGTTTCTTTGCTGCACCTGGCACAAGTCAAGCGAAAATTGATGAGTGGAACCAAGCGCTTAACAAAATGTACACCACTGATGAGTGGCAAGTAGTTCGCGACCGTAATGGTTGGATCGACAACTACAAAGCCGATAAAGAGTTCTATTCCTTCCTAGAAGACCAAGAGAAGCAAATGGGCGACCTGATGCGCGAGCTTGGCTTCCTCAAGTAACAAAACTATTCAGGGGGAACCGACAGCTCCCCCTTCCTTATTCTCTGTTTTGCCATGCATGAGTTCACTCAATCTCCTTTGTAATTTGTAGGCAGTTGAGCACTACTCTCTTCCTACATTCCGTTAGTGATCCTAGACATTCTTCATTAACCCGCTCATGCATGGCTTTTTTATTTTTTATGGAGTTGGATATGTCGGAACAATCGAACACGTTCTTATCCAAAGAGAACCTACTCACTAGCGATCGAATTGGTGCCCTAGTTTTCCTATTGGTTTGCTTGTGCTACGGCTACCAGACAACCCTTATCCCACTGTTCCCCGGTGATGAATACGAACCTTTTACAGCACGAACACTACCAACCCTACTCACCTTTGCGGGTATTGGGCTGGCGCTGATCTTACTTGTAACCGGAAAACAAGAACCGAAGAAATCCTGCGATACCACACCGCTTAACTGGAAGCTGTTAATCGGTTTCTTAGTTCTAATGGCATTGTATGGTGTTGGACTTACCTATCTAGGCTTTGTACTGGCAACTGGCTTCTTCTTATTGGCAGGCTTTTACCTACTGGGTGAGCGCAGAAAACCAATCCTGATTGGTGCTTCATTCCCGTTTGTCATCATTTTTTATCTTCTATTAACTCAGGGATTAGATATCTATCTAGAACCTGGGCTTATCTACACACTTTGGTAGGAACCGCATTATGTTAGATGGAATTTTACAAGGACTCTCGACCGCGGTAATGCCGATGAACATCATGATGGTGATCGTGGGCTGTTTCGTTGGTACCTTTATCGGGATGCTACCAGGCTTAGGGCCTATCTCTGCGATCGCGCTAATGATCCCTATCACTTACGGTTTAGAACCTTCATCAGGTCTAATCCTAATGGCTGGTGTTTATTATGGTGCGGTATTTGGCGGCTCAACTTCGTCGATTCTCATCAATGCGCCGGGATGTTCATCAACCGTGGTAACTGCATTTGATGGCTACCCAATGGCGCAAAAAGGCCAAGCAGGCAAAGCACTTGCACTGGCGGCTTACTCTTCATTTACTGGTGGTACGCTATCAGCAATCATGCTTCTTATCGCGGCACCAGCGCTTGCAAGCGTATCGCTAAGCTTCCAATCGTCAGACTACTTTGCGCTGATGCTACTTGGCTTGTCGGCAGTTGCAGCCTTTGCTGGACCGGGACAAGTGATCAAAGCATGGATGATGACCATTCTTGGTTTGATGCTTTCAACGGTAGGTATCGATAAAGGTGTCGGTGTTGAACGATTCACTTTCGGCTTAACCGATTTAATGGACGGCTTTAGCTTCTTGCTACTCGCGATGGCTACATTCGCGCTTGGTGAAACTCTGATGGGTGTGCTTAAACCTCAAAAAGACACCAGTGAAGAGGAAAGCCGTAAGATGTCCGATATCGGCAGCATGAAAGTGACTAAAGAAGAGGTTAAAGACGTAGCTCCGGTATCGATTCGTTCTTCTATTCTTGGTTTCTTTACTGGCGTACTACCGGGTGCTGGTGCAACTATTGCAGCTTTCCTTAGCTATGGTATGGAACGCAGTCTGGCACCAAAAGAGAAGCAGAAAGAGTTTGGTAAAGGCAGTATCCGTGGTCTTGTTGCGCCAGAATCGGCAAACAACGCAGCTTCTAGTGGTTCGTTTGTTCCTCTATTAACACTTGGTATCCCAGGTTCAGGTACGACGGCGATTATGCTTGGTGCTTTGATTGCCTACGGTATTCAGCCAGGTCCGCGTCTGTTCGTTGAGCACCCTGATGTATTCTGGTCAGTTATCATCTCTATGTACTTCGGTAACATCGTACTGGTGATTTTAAACCTACCGCTGATCCCATACATCTCTAAGCTACTCGCTGTGCCAAGAACCGTGTTACTACCTATGATTCTGTTCTTCTCAATTACTGGTGTTTACTTGGTGTCGTTTAACACTATGGATGTCTTTATCATGTTGCTTGTAGCAATGGCAGCAATAGGATTGAGATTGGCCGACTTCCCATTAGCACCGCTGTTGCTAGGCTTCATCCTAGGCGGATTAATGGAAGAGAACTTAAGACGTGCACTTATGATCAGTGACGGCGAACTAAGTTTCCTTTGGGAGCGCCCGATTACCATGAGCTTTACCATCCTTGCGGTGTTGGTTCTATTCAGCCCTCTATTCATGAAACTGTTTAAGAGCCTTAAAGCTAAACCTGTAGAAGCCTAATCAAACCGCACTTTACCTAGGGAGCCTTCGGCTCCCTTTTTTTATTGATGGTCTAAGCATCCATTGCAACAAATCACAAACTTGTTCATAACATTATGATAAGGCTGGTTTTAGATTCAAAATGCAGTAAGTTAGTTATTCGTCTCTCAATTAGGAACTGTGCCATGGAATGGCTGATACTCTTTCTCGCTGGTGTGCTTGGTGGCATATTGAACTCCATTGCTGGAGGAGGCAGTTTTGTTACGTTCCCCGCTCTACTATTTGTAGGCGTCCCTCCGGTCGCTGCCAACGCAACCAATACCTTTGCCTCTTGTGCAGGCTACATCAGTGGCGCTTACGCATTAAGGCAAGAGATCCTATCGGGCACAAAGCAGCTCAAGTTGACTTTGATTCTGAGTGTACTGGGTGGTGCAATCGGTGCATTCTTACTGCTGCACACTCCTGAAGCTCTCTTTACACAATCTGTTCCTTGGCTACTCCTATTCGCTGCACTGCTTTTTACCTTTGGTGGCCACATCAACAGCTTGATTAAAAAAGCGGCATCAAAGCACAAACACGCAGGCAAAGCAGGTGCCTTCTTCTCAGCCCTTTTGTTGCTTTTGGTATGCGTTTACGGTGGTTACTTCAATGCTGGCCTTGGTATTGTCACGCTAAGCTATCTTGCCTTAGCTGGTTATATCAACATCAATGTCATGAACGGTATTAAGTTATTGGTATCAGCAAGCGCTTCAATGGCGGCCATCGTCCTATTTATTGTTGATGGTTCGATTGATTGGAGTTCAGGGCTCGCGGTATTGCTCGGCACATTAGTCGGTGGTTACTACTCGGCTCAGATATCACGCAACATTCCACAAAACTATGTTCGTAATAGCGTTATCGTTGCAAGCTTTTTAATCACCGCATACTTTTTCTACGCCAATTAATCAGTTATTAAAAATCGCCAGATATGTCCTTTGGCTATAGAAGTGCGTTCGACTTTGCAGTGTTACTTCCGTTCATTAAAATAGCGTTCGCTAAATTTGTGAAGAGAGCCTGATAATCATCTTGTTTGATATTAATTTAGATTAATTTTCATCCAATGATGAGATACTTACTGCGTAAAAGAAGCAAGCATATTAGGGGGCATTATGAACATCAAACTCGGTCATGTTATGTCATCAAGCAGACTGATCTGCTTCATTGCATTCTTAGCAGCAACCTTCGCGTGGATACTAAAAATGCCCGCTCTGTTTTCGGTTTCTGCTCTGTTTCTCGTCTTCAGCGCTGCAATCTACGTAGGCGATTTCATCAAAAATCAAAAGAAAAACCGCGAAGCCTAATCACTCGCAGAGCAATACAACTTTGATAGCTTTACCCTACTTCAAAAATAGATAGCAAAAGAAAAGGAGCATGATGCTCCTTTTTTGTATCTTGTTCAGTCCACCATAGTGATTAGCGGCGGAAATTGCGTCCTTTACCACCCGAGCGACGCGCTTTAAAAGAAGACGCGGCCTTAGCTTGAGACGCAAGGATAGATTCTACCGTCAGCTCCATCGGCTCTTTAGGCTCAAGCCCATGACGGAAAGTGCGTGAACGTGGTGGCATTTGATATTCAAGGTCAGATGCTTTTGGCATACGCTTGAAGCGGTACAAGTAAAAGTTCTCTACTTTCTCACGCGCCCATTGTGTTTTCTTCAAGTACTTCACCGCACTCGCGACAGACGGCTTAGTATTGAAACAGTTCATACGCATCGCTGCATCAAGGATTTCCCAACCGTAATGATCCACCAGCTCAGTGATCATGGTTTCTAACTTTAAGCCGTGCAGTGGGTTGTTTTTCTGCAGCTCAATTCTTTCTTCATCTGTCATCGTCATACCTTAAACAGAGCAAGCACTCTGCGTTAGTTCACCATCATCAATAACGGTTGTTTACTTAGGTCTGCTTCCTGCACGCCTATCAATGAGGGTAATGATGGCACAAAGCCTGCCACTCTCCTAATTATCATCGACGCATATTTCCAATTTTGGCTTGATCGCATGAGAACTAACCATCACATCACTCAATAAGCTCGTTTTACATACCAAATATTTAACAATTATGGCTTCAGTTCGCGGCTAGAACACATTCATTTTCATTATTGGACACGCCAACTTATTAATAATCATCATGTTTATTGAACAAACTTTCTGGAACCGACATCGCTGTAAATACCCCAATTGGATTAGAAATCTGGATCGATATAACAAAAAGCCAACCCAGTTAACAAAATGGATGACTCTTAAATGTAATAACCACATTTTTAGTGATGTGATTAGAATTTATAGGATGACAAGATTACAATTCGTTAACAGGACTGGTATGTTCGTATTCTTAAATATGAGAAATCAATAAGTCAAAGAAAAACAATTACATAATTATAAATAAAGGTCAGCCCCGCTCATGTTTGACTACTCCCAACTCAGTAAAATCGCAGCTAAAGATCAAGATATTACCTCGACGTTAGACGACCTGTTTCAGCTTGTGCGTTCGTTCTACCCAACGCTCTCGCGCCTCTCCATAGCCTTAACTAACGAAAACAAAGCCACCAATTACTTTGTCTCCGATGCCTTGTGCCAAGAGGCGAGCCATAACTACATCGAATACAATATCAGACCAGAATCTTCGCTGAGAAAGATGTCTGAGCTGCCTTCTGTTCGCGTTATCAATGACTTATCGACGATGAATCCAACGCGCCAAATTTGTCGCTTAATCGATATTGGGCATCAAAGTAGCTACACCTCTCCTATCTACTATCGTGACAAAAATCTGGGGTTTATCTTTCTTAATGCCACTGCGATTGGCTTCTTTAATCAGAAGAGCATCCAAGCTGACATAGCGTATCTGTCCCAGCTTATCGCGAGTTTGTTTACTCGACTGCACGAGAATCAAAAACACTTTCAAACTTCTCTCGCGATTGCGTTAAATATGGGCCATGCAAGAGATCCTGAAACCAAAGAGCATTTGATTCGTATGGGGCGTTACAGTGAGATCTTGGCGCGAGCGATGTCAGAGCAAAAGCCAGAAATCACCTATCAATTCATTCATCGAATTCGTGTTTATGCACCTTTTCATGATATCGGCAAGTATCGAATCCCCGACCATGTACTTTTTAGTACTAAACGATTTACCGATGAAGATCGCGCCATCATGAATCAGCACACCATTTACGGTGAAGCCATGATTGAAGATGTTGTCTCGATTTCCGATAACCACTCTATCTCGCACGATGAAGTGCAGTTTCTGAAGAACATTATTCGACATCATCACGAACGCTACGACGGAACTGGCTTACCAGACAGACTGTGTGGTACTCAAATTCCATTGGAGGCGCGTATCGTTACCTTAGCAGATGTGTTTGATGCCCTACTGAGTAAGAGAGCCTATAAATCTGAATGGGAACTTGATGATGTGTTGGAGTACATCGAAGAAAACGTTGGCATTATGTTCGACCCAAGTTGTGTCGAAGCGCTTAAGCAGAACTTAGATACCTGTATGGCAGTAAGGGAGCAGTATTCTGACAAAGAAGAAGTGACCAGCTTCCAGGCTTAATGTTAGTTAGGTATCTAACTAGAAATCACTAGGGCGTGTTGACAGAAACAAAAAAGGATGCCAGTTAGCATCCTTTTTTAATTTTAAAACAACTAATTACGATTATACGTCGTAAGTTGTTGAAGCAGTGTCGCCGCCTGTACCAGTCCAGTTAGTGTGGAAGAATTCACCACGTGGACGGTCTGTACGCTCGTAAGTGTGAGCACCGAAGTAGTCACGTTGAGCTTGAAGCAGGTTAGCTGGTAGACGAGCAGTTGTGTAACCGTCTAGGAAAGATAGCGCAGAAATCGTACATGGCATTGGGATACCAGACTCTAGAGATTTCGCTGCTACTTTACGCCATGCCGCTAGGCTGCCTTGTAAGATGTTTTTGAAGTACTCATCAGAACCTAGGAACGCGATGTCTGGGTTCGCTTCGTACGCATCACGGATGTTGCCTAGGAATGCAGAACGGATGATACAACCACCACGCCACATTAGAGCTACGTTACCGTAGTTTAGGTCCCAACCATTCTCGTTAGACGCTTCGCGCATTAGCATGAAGCCTTGAGCGTAAGAGATGATCTTAGAAGCTAGTAGAGCTTGACGTAGTGCATCAACCCACTCTTGCTTGTCGCCTTCAACTGGAGTGATTGTCTTACCGAATAGAGATTCAGCTTCAACACGTTGATCTTTAAGCGCAGATAGACAACGAGAGAATACCGACTCAGAGATCAGCGTTAGAGGAATACCTAGGTCTAGTGCGTTGATACCTGTCCACTTACCCGTACCTTTTTGGCCTGCTGTGTCTAGGATTTTCTCAACTAGAGGCTCACCGTCTTCATCTTTGTAGCCAAGGATGTCAGCAGTGATTTCAACAAGGTAGCTGTCTAGCTCAGTCTTGTTCCAATCAGCGAATACTGCTTGCATCTCGTCTGCAGACATACCAAGACCGTCTTTCATGAACTGGTAAGCTTCAGTGATAAGCTGCATGTCGCCGTATTCGATGCCGTTGTGTACCATCTTAACGAAGTGGCCAGCGCCGTCGTTACCAACCCAGTCACAACAAGGTTCGCCAGCGTCAGTTTTTGCAGAGATACCTTGGAAGATTGGCTTAACCGCTTCCCAAGCTTCAGCCGCGCCGCCTGGCATGATTGAAGGACCGAAACGTGCACCTTCTTCACCACCAGATACACCAGTACCGATGAAGTGAATGCCTTTTTCACGACAGTGAGCAACACGACGGTTTGTGTCTGGGTAGTTTGTGTTACCACCGTCAATGATGATGTCGCCTTCGTCTAGAAGTGGAATTAGGTTGTCGATGAAAGTATCAACAACTGCACCAGCACGAACCATTAGCATCACTTTACGTGGTGCTTCTAGCTTCTCAACAAGCTCTTCTAGAGAGTAAGCACCAACGATGTTTGTACCTTTCGCTGGACCTTCTAGGAACTCGTCTACTTTCGCAGCAGTACGGTTGTGAGCAACAACTTTAAAGCCGTTGTCATTCATGTTTAGGATAAGGTTTTGACCCATTACTGCTAGGCCAATTACACCGATATCACCTTTCATTATTTATATCTCCTTGCGGCTATTCGCGATTATGCGATAGCACTTGCTGCATTTGAATCTAGGAACCACTCTGTTTCGCCAGTTTTAGACTGGATTTTCGCTGCCGGGTAAGGCAGTTCTGAAGCAGGAGTCGTATGAATTTCTTTAACGATATCAACTTTGCCAGCACCCAGTACTAGGTAGCTGATTCGTTTTGACGCTTCTAAAACCTTAGCTGTTTTAGAAACACGGATTTGACCAGACTCAGGGTGAGAAGCCAGTACAGACAGGTTCTCATCTTGGTAGTTAGTTGCACCCGGGAAAAGAGAAGCTGTGTGGCCATCTGCGCCTACACCTAGCAGGATCCAATCGAAAACAGGTGTACCATTTTCTGTTGGAATGACTTCTGCCATCTCTTTTGCAAAACGCTCGGCTTCCGCTTTAGGCTCATCTTCACCACGGATACGGTGAATGTTCTCAGCAGGAAGGTTTACTTGAGAGAATAGAAGTGCGTTTGCTTCACCGTAGTTGCTTTCCGCATCATCTGGTGCCACGCAACGCTCGTCGCCCCACCAGAAGTGAAGGTTTTTCCATTGGATACCTTCTGCGTATGGCGCCTGTGCCAACAGTTTGAATAGCATTTTTGGCGTGCTGCCACCTGAAAGTGAAATATGAACAGGTGTGCCCTGCTCGCTGTACGCTTTCATTTCGTTTGCTAGGTTTTCAACAACTAGCTCTGGCGTTTCAAAGATCTTATGGTTGATCATAATTCGCAATAATCCGTATCTGTTAGGTTTTTACAAGGGAAACGCCACGCGCGGCCGTCTCTTTCAAGAAGCTCGTCTGCTTCTTGTGGACCCCAAGTACCACAAGCATAACCAAATAGAGCTTGAGGATCTTGTTTGAAATCTAAGATAGGTTGAACGTACTTCCAACACGCTTCTACCGCATCAGTACGTGCAAACAGAGTCGCGTCGCCATTCAGAGCATCAAGAAGTAGACGCTCGTACGCCGTTAGCATTTGAGTCTCAGGCAAGTCAGAGTAAGAGAAGTTCATTTTCACTTCTTTTGCTTTAAAGCCTGCGCCTGGTTCTTTCAAACCAAAGCTCATTTGGATGCCTTCGTCCGGTTGAATGCGGATGATCAGCTTGTTCTCTGGTGCATCTTGACCAAATACTGGGTGTGGCGTGTTCTTAAAGTGAATCACGATTTCCGTCACGCGCGTTGGTAGTCGTTTACCTGTACGTACGTAGAAAGGAACCCCATTCCAACGCCAGTTATTGATGTGAGCTTTAAGACCAATGTATGTCTCAGTACGAGAATCGTCTGCTACACCCTGCTCTTCACGGTAACCTAGTAGGTGCTGACCACGTACATCAGACGCCGTGTATTGACCAAGAACCAAGTCTTTACGTAGGTCTTCTTCTTCAAGAGGTTTCAGACATTGAAGTACTTTAACCACTTCGTCACGAATTGAATCTGCATTGATTTGTGCCGGCGGCTCCATACCAACCATTGCTAATACTTGTAGCAGGTGGTTTTGGAACATATCGCGCACAGCACCAGAACCATCGTAGTATCCGCCACGCTCTTCAACACCAAGGAACTCAGCACCTGTGATTTCAACGTAATCAATGAAGTTACGGTTCCACAGTGGTTCAAACATTGCGTTAGAGAAACGAAGCACTAGAAGGTTTTGTACCGTTTCTTTACCTAGGTAGTGGTCGATACGATAGATCTGGTGTTCTTGGAAGTGATGATGGATTTCTTCATCTAGCGCTTGAGCAGAAGCTAAATCATAACCAAATGGTTTTTCGATGATTAGACGACGCCAGCCGTTCGACTCATCGTTCAGGCCATGTGCCGCTAGGTTCGCTGGGATCACACCATATAGGCTTGGCGGCGTTGCCAAGTAGAATAGAGTGTTGTGATTTTCGAATTGATAATCTTGTTCTAGCTTGTCTAGGCGCTGTGCTAAACGAGCATAATCTTCTGTGTCAGAGGTATTAATCGCTTGGTAGTGCAGGTGATTAATGAACGCGTTTAGCGTCTCTGGCTCAGTTTCTTCCATTTCCTGAAGAGATTTCTTCAGTTTTTCACGGTAAGACTCATCGCTGTACTCAGTACGGCTCACTCCAAGAATCGCAAAGGATTCCGGCAGTTGATTGCTAGCATACAAGTGGTATAAAGCGGGGATCAGCTTACGATACGTGAGATCGCCCGACGCACCAAAAATAACGATGCTGCTGTTTTCAGGTATTACCATCATCTTTCCTATAAAAACAAGGTTTTCAGTATTCGCCAACGGTATCAGCGACATACAAAAATAGATAATAGGTCTTGGCTATTAGTTCAATAGCGAGCGCCTATCACACTAGAGAATGCGTTTGGTAAACGAGGGTGATATAGATCACCTCAATTCGGGTCAGTATTGTCTATGACTATTTGATTTACATCAACCACTGTGAAGGCAATCGATTAAATATTGACTCATTTAATCCAAATAATTTGCCATTAGTTAGAACAAAAATGATTAAACGACGACGGAACTGCATTCCAAATCATTGTAGTGAAAAATAAATGGGATCTGGTCGGCGGAGTAGCACGAAAAACCAGTTTGATAACTATTTTGCAGTGAATTATTAAACTGGTTTTATAATTTGGACTGTTTTGATTAGTGCTTGGGTTTATGCACAAATGCCAAGCTAGGGTGGGAAGTGATTAGAATGAATGGGTCGATTCTAGTAAGATTCTCAAAGGTTACCGCGTCGCTTTGTTATAACAACGTTCTGGTCGGCCAACTGAACCATAGTTTAGATCAGCATTCAGTTCACCAGTGGTGATCAAGTATTCAAGGTATCGGCGAGCTGTGGTGCGGCTTGCACCAATGCGTTCCCCTGCCTCATCTGCTGTCAGATCTTTCGTTTCGGCACTTTCAAATAGCGCTCGGATTTTATCAAGCGTCACGCCATCGATACCTTTTGGCAGCGTTGCTGCTGGTTTCGAATCTGCTTGATTGGCCGCTTGCAACATCTTATCAACTAAGCCTTGGTTGAGATCAGACACGCTCTCCAACTCTTGTTGTTGCGAGCGATACTTTTTAAGTGATGCTTCTAGACGTGGAAACATTACTGGCTTTAGCAAATAGTCAACAACGCCACCGCGCATTGCCTGCTGAAGCGTATCAACATCGCGTGCCGCCGTGATTAAGATGACATCACAGCCTTGGTTGTTGCCTCTAACATGATTCAAAATATCTAAACCACAACCGTCTGGTAAATAGACATCAAGCAGGACAAGGTCAGGCTTTAATATATCCAACTGCATAATCGCCTCAGATTGAGACGTAGCAATCCCAACCACTTCGAACCCGCCCACCTGCTCTAAGTAACGATGGTGCAACTCCGCAATCGCAATATCATCTTCAATGACCATGACTTTAGTGACTGCATTCATTTAACGCTCTTCCTTAAACGATATTTGTTCTTCTTTTGGTAGGTAAACGGTCATCCGTGTACCAAAATCTCTATTTTCAATCATATCAAGCTGACCTTGGTAACGATCAGCAATCTGCTTAACCAAATACAAGCCCACGCCTCGGTTTTGCTTGGCCTTGCTTGAAACCCCTTTGCGCGTGAGGTCTTCAATGGCTAAACCTTCTGGTAAACCGCACCCTTTGTCATCAACTTCAAGAATCACTTCATTACCATAATCGCTGACTGAAACCTCGATGATACGTCTCGCAGGCGGGAATGATTCCGTTTGGCTGATTGCCATTCGAGTCGCATCAAACGCGTTATCAATCAAGTTCCCCAAGATGGTCACAACATCATCGGCGTTTAACCACCTTGGCAGAGTTTCTAATCGAGAGCCCTCTTCTACCACCAGCTCTAAACCAATTTCACGAGCACGCTCTGTTTTGCCAAGTAGCATACCAGCCACTAGTGGCTCTTTAACGGTCTCTCTCAAGAATTCGATAAGGCTCTGATAGTGAGCAGTTTCTTGGCCAATTAAGTGTTGCACCGCTTCTAGCTCACCCATTTGCAACATGCCACTAATAGTGTTGAGCTTATTACGGTGTTCGTGAGTTTGTGAGCGCAGCAGGTCAGCATATTCTTTGGTTTGCGAGAGCTGCTCGGTGAGGTCATTAATCTCATCTCTTAATCTAAAACTCGACACCGCACCAACTACTTCCCCCGCCACAACAATTGGGCTGCGGTTTGCGATAATGCGCTTATTGTTTAGATAAAGCTCAATATCGTGGTCCGACTGACCACTCGACAACAGTTGCTCAAGGTCACTATTCGGCACAACCTGAGAAAACGGCTTATTAAGTGAAGACTCTCTATCGATAGAGAGAATGTCGCAGGCACTCTTGTTGATTGAACGAAGAACGCCGTGGTTGTCGATACTCAGAATACCCTCTTTCACCGTGCTCATAGTGACATCAAGCTCGACATACAAACGACCGATCTCTTCAGGTTCAAAACCAAGGATTGCTCTCTGGAAACGTCTTGAGACATAACTAGATATCAAGGCATTAACAGCGACAACCAACAATGCCATGATGATCAAGAACGCCAAATAGGGCTCGATTCTATCTTGTAAAGAGTCAAGCAAATAACCAACTGACACCACCCCAATGATTTCGCCATTCGAGTCTTTAACTGCCGATTTACCTCGAACAGAAAGCCCCAACGAGCCTTTGGCTGTCGACACATAGGATTCACCGAAAACCAATGCTTTTTGGTTGTCTCCTCCTCGCATCGGCTTACCTAATCTTTCATCGACAGGGTGAACAAGGCGAATTCCCTGTTCATCGCCAATCACAATGAATGCTGCGCCAATAAGATGGGTTAAGTTGCGAAAGCGTTGTTGATGTTCAGAATCTAACTGAGACAAAAGATCAGGGTCACTTGAGTGGCGTTGGATCAGTTCGATAACGCGCGGAGATTCGGAAAGGAACTCGGCGACCCCCAAGGCTTTGAGCCCCATCTCTTCTTCTTGGGAGTGTTTGATATAGGCAAAGCCAGCCGCGCTAAGAATCAGCAACTCGACTAACCCTGTCACTGTCATAATAATCAGCAATCTTTTTCTAAAGCTGATACTGCTCCACTTCATCGACACCTACTCCCTATGCGATCTAACAATGTTAACACCAAGTTAATTATGAGAGACTTCAAAGGTTCAGATTTGTGACTAAAGCGCATGTTATTAACAGAGTTTTTAGTCTAAAACCGACTGACTTCAGATTTAAACCAAACCTCAAAATCGTTTTTTAGAAATTCTTAGCTCTTACACTCAGTTACCTGATTAATTGTTGACCTAGATCACTCCGATTTTAGCTGTTTTTTAGGTTGGTTATAAAAAATACAATTATACTAGTTGCACATGACAAATTAAGCATAAAGCTATCAATTAAGAGACGCCGTTTCTCTTGATAGTAGACACAACGAAACAAGTAACACATTGGTAACAATTAGCGATTATCGTATGTGTCACAAGAGCACGTAGGAAATGAGCCCACCTACGTTAATGTGGAAGAATTACCCTATTGATATGGGTCGACTTTCCACCAAAATCACAACAACAAAAGAGGTAGTCTTTAGTTCTCAGACACTCCAATAATAAATGCTGATTGGCAAAAGTGACGCAGTCGATTTCAAAAACGGATTAAAAACATAACGTAATAACATTGTTGAAAAGGAAACCAGGCAATGAAACGCGATTCTTTTGGAATTTGCCTTACTAAGGCTATGCTGTTCAAAAACTTACAATCGACATTTACGCACGTCAGAGCTTACGAAAAAGATGCTACTTCGCCACTTGATCTAAAAGTGTTATTGGCGTTCCCCCAAATGTCCGGAAGAGATTTGCTTCAAACAATGCAAGGTTCGCGTCATCTAGTTTGGCGTGCAGACCACCACTGCCCAGGCTTTGATTAGAACATTTTCATTTTAAAACAATCACTTCTATATTTAGGGCGTGTTGATCTTTCGAGCTGATTTTTGCAGCGAGTTGCTGGGTATTTCTACAAGGCAGAGGTTTTGATGTGTAGCTAGCCTACATGAAAAGCCGATAACGCAGTAGAAATGACCAGCAAACGCTGCCCGAAGGGTTCGAGCTGGGCGCCCCCGCAAAAAGCGTTTTACTCTTTGTTGAGGGGGACTTGCTTAGAATGACTAGGCTACTTCCCCCTCGCCGCGATTAAAACGCTTTTATCTCGAACAAAACTTAACCACGAAAGGTCAACACGCCCTAGTCAAAGAGCACGTTCTAGCGTGCTCTTTCTATTTCTAATACAACACCGCATCTAGACTGAACGTAATACTCACGCAATAGATAATTGCTCAATCAGTTCAAGACAAATTCGGATCGGCCTGTTAACATTAGAGTCATTACTCTAATTTGGTAAGTATGAAGATGACATCACCAAAATTCAGACCAAAATTTTCACTGGCCGCACTGCTAATAAGCTGTGTAAGTTCGGCCAGCTTTGCCGCGCCTCTCTCCTTTCCTGATGCATGGGATCTGCTACAACAAAACAATAATTCTCTAGCGGCACAGCAAGCAAACGTAGAGCGCTATCGGCACCTTCAAAACGCAACTGGCAGCCTCAACTTACCTTCTGTTACCTTAGGTGCAAACTACACACACCTCGATAGCGATGTAACAATCAATGGGGAGCAGTTTGCGGATAGCTTAAGTGGAGTGCCCAGTTTAGGTGCTCTAGGACCAGCATTGCAGCCTATTCTCGGCAGTTTAGGTGGTATCACTTCAACTATTACAGAACAAGACATCTTCAGTTCTTCTATACGTGCTGTGTGGCCTATCTTCACAGGTGGTCGAATTACGGCTGCTCAGACGGCGGCGGAAGGCCAAAGTGAAGAAGCGCAAAGTCAGTTCTTGATGGAGAAACAAGCGCGCTACGAGGATCTTACCAAGTACTACTTCTCTGTGATTCTGGCACAAGATGTCG
Organism: Vibrio fortis; assembly: GCF_000695685.1. Lineage (GTDB taxonomy): Bacteria > Pseudomonadota > Gammaproteobacteria > Enterobacterales > Vibrionaceae > Vibrio > Vibrio fortis_A. Next base: position 505,215 of record NZ_JFFR01000002.1, read on the forward strand.
TCCAAACCCGTTTAGCGGTAGAAGCCGGCTTAACTCAACACCGAGATTTTGCGATTAAATTGGAAGAGCAAGGTCAGATTGCGCGCGTAGAACGATTGCAAGCAGACGCCTCTCTCGATAAAGCAATCGTGGAAAGAACAAAAGCTCAAAACGACCTTAAAATCGCCCAACTTGCATTAACTCAGATTCTCGGCCTCTCAGAAACCGTTGAGCCATCAGAAGCCCTGTTCATCAACAACAACCTGCCAAATATGGACACCTTTGTTGACCAGACACTAACGACCTATCCAGGTTTGAGCATTTTAGACGCCAAAGAGAAGCAAGCGAGCAGCCTAATTAAAGCCGAGAAAGGCAAATACTATCCGGAAGTTTACCTATACGGCGACTACAGCCTGCATGAAGATGACTCACTTGCGAGTGAAATGAAACCCGACTGGTTAGTAGGGATTGGGGTCAATGTACCACTGATTGATACATCAGGTCGCTCCGACAAGGTTGCTGCTGCGCACAGTGCGGTTTCACAAGTTCAATATCTAAAGTCTCAAGCAAAACAAGACCTCACAGTATTGGTTCAAAAAACTTACCTTGAGGCACAACAGGCTGTTGAAGAAGTTCAAGGTCTAAACTCAAGCTTGTCGCTAGCGCAAGAAAACCTATTACTGCGCAAGAAAGCCTTTAATCAAGGTTTATCTACGTCGTTAGAAGTGGTGGATGCCGAACTCTATTTGGCGAGCATCAAAACTCAACAATCGGTCGCTCGTTTTCAATATCTCGTATCTCTAAACAAACTATTAGCGCTTAGCAGTGAGATGAATACATTCCCAAGTTATTCAACCTCTGCTGTTTACCCAAATACTCACAACACCAATACAAAAGGATGATTCATGAAATCTGTTAAACCACTTATCGCTTCAATCATCGGTATTGGCATTGTCGGTTGGGTTGGGTACAGCTTCTACCAAGCATACCTGCCACAGCCTGTTAAGATTCAAGGTCAGATCGATGCTCAGCAATACAGCATCTCTTCCAAAGTGCCAGGGCGTATCGACCAAGTCTTCGTTCGTAAAGGTGACACCGTTGAAAAAGGTCAATTGGTCTTCTCACTACTGAGCCCTGAGATCGATGCAAAGCTTGAGCAAGCAAAAGCTGGAGAGAAAGCAGCAGGCGCACTTGCACAAGAAGCCGAGAAAGGCGCACGTGAGCAGCAAATCCAAGCTGCGAAAGATCAATGGCTAAAAGCCAAGGCAGCCGCTGATTTAATGGAGAAGACTTACCAACGAGTCAACAACCTCTATAAAGACGGCGTCGTTGCTGAGCAAAAGCGTGACGAAGCGAAAACTCAATGGCAAGCAGCGAAATATACAGAAAGTGCCGCGCTTCAGATGTATAAGCTGGCTAAAGAAGGCGCTCGTGATGAAACCAAAGTCGCAGCAGCTCAAAGAGCGTTAATGGCTGCAGGCGCCGTTGCCGAGGTTGAGGCTTACGCCAAAGATACACAAATCCACAGTTGGTTTAATGGTGAAGTTGCTCAAGTGCTATTAAGCAGTGGTGAACTGGCACCTCAAGGTTTCCCTGTTGTCACTGTTATCGACACGCAAGACGCTTGGGCTGTGCTCAATGTTCGAGAAGATCACCTTAAGTACTTCGAAAAAGGATCCCAATTTGATGCTTACCTTCCTGCACTTGATAAAAGCGTAACATTCGAAGTGAGTCATATTGCCGTCATGGGTGATTTTGCGACTTGGCGATCAACGGATGCCGCACAAGGCTTTGACCTAAGAACATTTGAAATTGAAGCTCGCCCAGTCGATAACAATGATACGTTACGCATGGGTATGAGTTTGGTCGTTGAATTGTAAGGTCAATTATGTCCTATTCCCCTCAACCCAACGATGTTGAAGCCACTGATAGCGAATTTGTGCGTCAGTGGCGAATCGTGCGCAAAGACAAATGGTTGCTATCGAGCCTCACTTGGATCCCACTACTTCTGGCAGCAAGTATCTGGTTGATTTTCTCTCAAGGTATTGCTCGCGATCTGCCTGTTGCGGTGGTGAACTTAAATCATGGCCAGCTTTCTCAGCAGTTTGTTCGTTTAGTTGATGCCTCTCCAACGTTAGCGGTGACGCAAAAATTCACAGATATTAGCCAAGCAAAACAAGCCATGGTCAAACGTGATATTTATGGCTACGTGATCATCCCTAAGCATTTTGAGCGCGATATCTACCTTGGACTGAACCCTAAGGTTTCTGTGTTCTATAACAGCCAATTTATCCTGATTGGTAAGCTGGTCAACTCGGCTCTGTTACAAGCACAAGGAACATTTAATGCTCAAGTTGAAGTCGCTAAGCAGTTATCCCATGGCAACAAAACGGTGAAATCAGCACTTGGCCAAGCATTGACAATCCAAAGTCAGATTACCCCGCTATTCAATAAGAACACCAGCTATTCGCAGTTCTTAGTATCGGCGATCATCCCTGCCCTGTGGCAGATCATGATTGTCGTCGGAACCATATTGGTTTTGGCTGCCAATTGTCGTGAAAGAGTGTTGAAAAAATGGCTCGGTACATCGCCAGTAAAAGCACTTACCTCGACATTGCTGCCTTACACTCTACTGTTCTTAGTGTTTGGTATCAGCTTTATGGCTTGGTTTTACGTATTTTTGGATTGGCCTTATCACGGGAGTTTCACACCTCTGATATTCGCACAACTGATCACCGTCATTTGTTGCATGATCATGGGCAGTGCCTTCTTCTTTTTGACACTCGATCCCGCGAGAGCCATGAGCTTTGCAGGTGCATTCACTGCTCCAAGCTTTGCATTCATGGGGATCACCTTTCCAGTAACAGACATGAATGCAGCCGCGCAAGCATGGCGCAGTCTTCTGCCGATTAGTCATTACATTGAAGTTCAAACCGCACTGTCGAGTTACGGCATTAATGCAGCGCAAACGATAATGCAGCTGCTACCAATGTTCGGCTACGTGATTCCAGCGGTTATCACACTGCTTCTGATCCGTAAACATTTGAACGCACAACCAGTGATTGGAGCCGTACAATGAAACCAGTCAGCTTCATCGAACTCATTAAGCACGAGCTCTTAGCTGTCGTCCAAAACCCAGTCGTCTTATTGACCGTCTTTGGTGGGGTGATTTTCTACTCTTTTCTCTATCCTCTGCCTTATTCACAACAGACCCCTGAGCAACTAAAAGCCTCAGTGGTCAATTTGGATGGTAGCCAGAGCAGCTATCAACTAGAACGTATGGTCGATGCCACACCTCAAATTGACATCACTCGCCGTGATTTTAGTCTCGCAGACGCTAAACAAGCGCTACTGAATCAGGAAATTGGTGGCTTTTTCGTGATTCCAGAGAATTTCTACAAAGATTTGCTGCTAGGTAAAAGTCCAACACTATCGTATGCGGGCGATGCTTCGTTCTTTCTTGTGTACGGTACTATCATCGAGGGCTTGGCTAAAGCGGGAGGCACACTAGCCGCACAGGTTAAAGTCAGCCACCTACTCGTTGAAGGCGCACCGTTAGAAACTGCAGCCAATGGGTATAACGCATTCAGTCTCAACCTCAAACCAACGTTTAACAGTCGTATGGGCTACATAGATTACGTTGTACCAGCGGTTTTTGTTTTGATACTCCAGCAAACCCTCGCGATGGCATCTGGCTTAATCGGTGCAACCCAAAATAGCCAAGCAACCCCAGGATATTGGTCACGGGTTTCAAGCTTAAAGCTGATTGTCGCTCGTTGCTGTGTACTCGTGGGCATCTATTACCTACTCGCTATGTATTACTTTGGGGCGAGCTTCGATTTCTACGGCATCAACTCACTGGCAACTCATGGTCAATTACTTACATTACTTCTCCCATTCTTAGTCGGTAGCTGCTTAGTTGGTATCTTGATTGGTGAATTTGTGCCAAGAAGAGAATGGGTCACTGTCGTTGTTTTGATCAGTTCTATGCCTTTGATTTTCTCCTCAGGCTTTATATGGCCTGTTGAGATGATGCCAACTTGGCTGGTTGGACTGTCGCAACTCTTTCCAAGTACCCCAGCAATACAAGGCTTTCTTGGTATAAATCAGATGGGCGCCACTTGGCAAGATATAGCACCGCAGTGGACTTTATTATGGGGACAAGTCGCGCTTTGGTCTTCATTATTAGCGGTTAAGTTGTTTCACAAATCTCAGAAACGAACCGCTGGGTATAACTAATAACTACTAGCAATAAGCTTTGTGGTTTATAAAAATAACGTACACTAACAATTACTTCTCAAAAGGCCCTTTATTATAAAGGGCTTTTTTATTCGCCAAATATAAAGTAACACCGGTAAATAGCTCTAACTTTTATACAGCCAAAATATAAGATTTACCGACTGCGACTTGCTGACTTCTACCGTCAGTTTTTTACCGCACCAATGGCCATCTCAAGAAGCTCAAAACACTCCCTTTAGCAACATGGTCAACACAATTTCACAGGTTTGGCTCAACATGCAAACTGATGTTCATTCTAAAAGGCCAATAGTCGCAATTTCAAAACAATGACTTACTGAAAACGATGACTGAGCCCAAACAAATGTAAATTAATTGTAAAAAATTCTTTAATGCCATTATTTTTATGTATAGGATTATCAGCAAGGTCAGTTATAAAAATAGAACGACCTTACTCACACAGAGAAGCTATATCCATATAAAACTTGTTCAGTAATTATATTTATTCGAAGTATTGAGTTAGTTGCAAGCCGTTTGTTGCCAACCAAATGAATAGATAACTTGTTGAAAATAAAAGTTAATAGAAAGCAAGCTCAACAGCAGTAAATAAAATTTAGTAAAATACAGGGAAAACCATGAAAAACATAAGAGCATTATTTTTAGGGTTTATATTATTATTCAGTTCCACCGCATTTGCAGAAGAAGGGTCATTTAATCAAACAATCAGTAATTTAAGCCAAAGCATTGATGGTTTTTTCAACGAATATACTGGATGGTTCGTTGGATTAATATTCAAAAGTGTGCCAGTTGGCGAAGCTAACTTCCCAATCATTGTTGGTTGGTTATTGCTCGCTGCACTCATTTTTACTGTTTATTTTGGCTTCGTTCAATTTAAGCGCGTGGGTATGGCCATCGACATTATTCGAGGCAAATACACAGACCCTAACTCCAAAGAAGACGGCGAGGTTTCTCACTTTCAAGCGTTAGCTACTGCCCTTTCCGGAACCGTCGGCCTTGGTAACATCGCAGGTGTAGGTGCTGCTCTAGCAATTGGTGGTCCAGGTGCAACATTCTGGATGATCTTGTGTGGCCTTCTTGGTATGGCATCAAAATTCTGTGAGTGTACGTTAGGTGTTAAATACCGCACCATCTTACCTTCAGGTGTTGTATCTGGTGGTCCAATGTACTATCTAAGCCAAGGTCTAAGCGAACGTGGCATGGGCGGATTAGGTAAAGCACTGGCTATCGGCTTTGCTCTAATGTGTATTCTGGGTTCTCTGGGTGGCGGCAACATGTTCCAAGCCAACCAAGCTCACGCAATGCTAACTTACGCATTCGACATTCCAAGCGAGTACGGCATCATTACAGGCTTTGTTCTAGCTGGTTTGGTTTTCTCTGTAATTGTTGGTGGTATGCCTTCGATTGCTTCTGTAACTGAGCGTGTTGTACCTTGGATGGCAGCGCTATACATCGGTATGGCTCTTATTGTTATCGGTTCTAACCTTGATCAAGTAGGCCCTGCTTTCAACGCTATCTTTACTGGTGCATTTACTGGTGAAGGTGTTGTAGGTGGCTTCATTGGTGCCCTAATCCAAGGTTTGAAACGTGCGACATTCTCAAACGAAGCTGGTGTAGGTTCTGCTGCGATTGCTCACTCTGCGGTTAAAACTAAAGAGCCAATCACGGAAGGTCTTGTTTCACTACTAGAACCGTTCGTTGATACCGTTGTAATCTGTACAATGACAGCACTTGTTATCACTATCGCAGGTCTAAACACAGGTCCATTCGATGGTTCAGGTCTAACTGGTGTAACACTAACAGCCGCTTCGTTTACTGAGACAGCTGGCTTCTTCAAATACACCCTTGCTCTTGCTGTTATCATGTTTGCTTTCTCAACTATGATCTCTTGGTCTTACTACGGTCTGAAAGCATGGACTTACCTATTCGGTGAAGGTAAAGCAACTGAGCTTGTGTTCAAAGTGATGTTCTGTGTGTTCGTTGTGATTGGTGCGACAATTCAGTTTGGTGCGGTAATCGACTTCTCAGATGCAGCAATCTTCGCGATGTCTATCTTCAACATCCTTGGTCTTTACTTCCTAATGCCTGTTGTGAAAAAAGAACTTCAGTCATTCGTAGCTCGAGTGAAGTCAGGCGAGATCAAAACATACGGAAAATAGAATCTTGTTTTAGCAACAGATCCCTATTGACCAAATAGCAAAAAGTCCATATCAAGCAATGATATGGACTTTTTTTGTTTAATCGAATTTTGTTTAATCGAATGTAGAAAAAGTACGAGAGATTACAATCCAATCTCTTCAGTCAGATCTTTGATTTGCTGAAGGTCCATTCTATGAACTTCTATCATCTGTCTAATGTCGCTCAAACGAGAATTAGCAGCATCAAGCTTGTCACAAGAGTCTGATTTCGCATCCCAAGACGTGCCCTCTAGGAATGTATCACACTGCTTCTTAAGCGGCTTTAGATTAGGCTCTAACCTATCACGCTCTGCCTCTAACGCTTCAAGCGCTTGGGTAATTTGTAACTCTTTACGGAACAGTTCACGTGAGCGCTCAAACATGGTCGATTGCATGTCCGCTTGGCGGTTGAGTTTTTGATTGTTTTGTTCTGACTGCTCTAGTGCTACTTTTTGTTCATTCAGTTGTTGCTCTAGCGAGTAATTGGCTTTTTCGAGAACAGCGGTCTGCTTTGTTATCTCATCCAACTCTTTCTGGTGCGCTTCAGCTTGTTTTTGCAGAGCTGCTTCAACTTGGTTACCAATTTCTGAGTCAACTTTAGCTACCTTAGCTTCAACTTGTGTCACCAACTGCTGCTTACTGTTCTTCAACTCTTGATAGCGAGACTCTAAGACTTGATAGGTTGACTCCCATTTCGATGCTGTGACCGAAGAGCCAATCAGACCTCCAAGGGCTAAACCCATAACGGCGGCAATACCAATGTATAGCTGACTGCGTTTGTCACGTTCTTCTATGACAACCACTTCGTCTTGTTCATTCTGCCCAGATTGTTGGCTCACAGGGTTACTCCAATTCATTAAAGGTTACAATGTCACTGCAAAGTTAACAGCAACAAGTACTACTCTTGGCTGTGGCATACTTCCACCTAATGAAGTCACCAGTCAGCTTCAGCGTGTTAGCTCGGAAAACATTAAGCTTGCGGTGTACAACAAAAAGCCACCTACGATGACAATCACTACGCTTTTCTGCACTTTTTCGTTGGTCCGATAACGAAACAGTACAAACGCCAACGCCAATAAAAAAACAATTGCGATTAGTCGAGTCATAACTCCTCCTTGTTTCTCTATTTTATACCATTTAAATAAGCAAGTTACGTCAGAGTCACGTTGTTTGATCATTTAGTTGAACAAGATTTGTGCAAACAGATATTTTACTACTGACATCACACTTTTTCTGATCTAGGATACGTGTACAGATTACCTATTCATCTAGGTAATTGTTCCGATGAAGACTGCAGGAGAGTGGTTTTTAACTAAATTTTAACATTTAGTTAGATTGACCCGCCGAAGAAGTAAATCTTTCAGGTGCTTTATGCTGATGAAAATCAGAAAAGCGAGGACTGTCGTTGGAGGAACCTCTGGAGAGAACCGTTAGATCGGTCGCCGAAGGAGCAAGCTTAGAGACCAAAACTTCTCAGTAAGTTTTTCGCTAAGTGAAACTCTCAGGCAAAAGGACAGAGGAGTGGAAAGCAACAACCTTAATTCAGAACACTAACTACAGTAATAATGTATTAAGTGGTGCGATCTCATTGATCAGCACTGCCCTTTCACTCTTCTCCTTAAATTTTTATTTATTAAGGGGAACCTATGAACTATCTACAAGAAACATTACAAACCATCAACCAACTTGTTTGGGGACCACCGCTGCTTGCTTTGCTCGTTGGTACAGGTATCTACTTTACTTTTCGCTTAGGCTTACTCCAGTTTAGACACCTGCCAACTGCTCTGAAGATGGTGTTCACCAAAGATAAATCTGGTCATGGTGATGTTTCTAGCTTTGCTGCTTTATGTACCGCCCTTTCTGCGACTATTGGTACTGGTAACATCGTTGGTGTTGCTACTGCTATTAAACTTGGTGGACCGGGTGCGCTTTTCTGGATGTGGCTTGCAGCCCTGTTCGGTATGGCGACTAAGTATGCAGAGTGCCTTCTTGCCGTTAAATACCGCAAAGTCGATAGTAAAGGCGAGATGGTCGGCGGGCCAATGTACTACCTACAATACGGTGTTGGCTCTCGTATCTTAGCGGTTCTATTCGCTGTATTTGCACTTGGCGTAGCCTGTTTTGGTATCGGTACTTTCCCGCAAGTGAACGCAATTCTTGACGCAACTGAAATCTCTTTTGGTGCCTCTCGTGAGCTATCTGCGGTCGTACTTACTCTACTTGTTGCTGTTGTAACCCTTGGCGGTATCCAGTCTATCGCTAAAGTAGCCGGTAAAGTCGTTCCAACGATGGCTGTCATGTACATCGTCGCATGTATGAGTGTCCTGCTATCGAACGCAGATCAACTGTTAGATGCGGTTAGCCTAGTGATCACTTCAGCGTTTACCAATACTGCTGCAACCGGTGGTTTCCTAGGGGCAAGCATCATGCTAGCAATTCAATCGGGTATTGCTCGCGGCGTATTCTCTAACGAATCTGGTCTGGGTAGTGCACCTATGGCAGCTGCAGCGGCGAAGACAGATTCATGTGTTAAGCAAGGCCTTATCTCTATGACGGGTACCTTCTTCGACACAATCATCATCTGTACTATGACAGGTTTGGCACTTATCGTAACAGGTGCTTGGCAAACAGATCTTTCAGGTGCAGCGATGACCACGCACGCCTTTGCTGTTGGTCTTAATGCCGACACAATTGGTCCAATGCTGGTGTCTGTTGGTCTGATCTTCTTTGCTTTCACGACTATTCTAGGTTGGAACTACTACGGTGAGCGCTGTGTTGTCTTCCTGTTTGGTACCAAAGCGGTTCTACCATACAAGGTGATCTTCATTGCGTTGGTTGCATCAGGTGCCTTCCTAAAACTCGACGTGATTTGGCTACTGGCCGACATCGTCAATGGTTTGATGGCTGTACCGAACCTAATCGGTTTGATCTTGCTACGCCAAGTCGTGATTGAAGAAACGAAACAGTTCTTTAATCAAATGACAATGAAAGGCGAACCAAAGAGCACACGTAAGCCGTCGATGGTTTAAGCGAGTAGATTGGTAATATCGAACATACAAAAAAGCCGAAGTAGAACACTTCGGCTTTCTTTTATCTCAAACATTCAGTTATTAAACTGTTGGCGTTGGTGGCTCTTCCAGCATCAACTTGATACCTAGTGAAATCAATACTGCACCCGTCACGCCTTCCATCCAACCAATAACTTTAGGGCTCTTGAATAGCTGTTTGGCTGAGCCTACCGCACCAGCGATGCCGCACTGCCAAATCATAGCAATCATAAAGTGGATTCCGGCCATCAACATCGACTGCATAAATGGCGAACCTTGAGGGTCAATAAACTGCGGTAAGAATGCTAGATAAAAGACCGCCGTTTTAGGGTTCAACACATTAGAGAGAAAACCTTCTCTAAGAGAGCGAGATACGCTCAGTTGTTCATGTTTTGCGTCTGATACCTCAAACCCTGCATTGCCTTTGAAGACACCATAAAGACTAGAAGCACCTAGCCAAATCAGATACGCCGCACCAATAAGTTTCACAGTTTGGAACAGCTCGGCAGATTGAAGAAGAATCGCTGAAATGCCAATCGCCGAGAAGGTCGCATGCACAAACAAACCCAAACAAACACCAAAACTTGTCACCGCACCATCTCTCATCCCAGAGCGGGTGGTATTACGAATCACCACTGCTGTATCTAACCCGGGCGTCAAAGTCAAAATGGTGATCGCCACAATAAAGGCTTCAAAGTTCAGTATCATAACCGCATCCTTGCAAAATAAACTCTTAGCTTGCCAACTGATATCTGAAGTAAATAAGACAGAGGCAAAGCATCATCAATATGCTGCAGATTAACTCAATTCGTCCTCGCTTGTTAAGCTTTGTGTTGCTCTCACCCACTTATTTTATAAAACCCTTGGCCTACTTTCTGCTCTTTGGTTTACAAATTATTTACAACCAAGGTCGCTTTGTAGAACAAACCTATTGGTCACTATGGCGTTGGTTGCTAAACTATTTCTTTTATTCTCAGGGAATTATGATGAGCGCATTCAAAAAACTGGTTGAACATTCTCAAAAATGTTCACGCTTCCAACATTTATCTGCAATTTGTGGCTGGGACGCCGCATCTATGATGCCTGCAGGTGGTAACCAAGCACGTAGTGAAGCGATGGCAGAGCTATCCGTTCATATTCACGGTCTAATGACGCAACCTCAATTAGCTGACTGGATCGCAGACGCTGAGAATGAAAACTTAAATGCAGAACAAAAATCGTCACTGCGTGAGATTAAAAGGCAATGGCAACAAGCAAATCTTCTTCCTGAAAAGCTGGTGCAAGCCAAATCTCTTGCGGGCTCGAAGTGTGAGCATGCTTGGCGAACACAGCGCGGTGAAAATGATTGGGTTGGTTTCGAGAAAAACTGGCGTGAAGTTGTCGAACTTTCTCGTGAAGAAGCACAAATCAGAGCCGATGCTGCAGGCTTAACGCCTTATGATGCAATGCTGGATATCTACGAGCCGGGCACCAGCTCTGCTTCTCTTGATGATCTTTTCAGCGATGTAAAAACTTGGCTTCCTGGCTTGATTGATCAAGTTATCGAGAAGCAATCGACGGAACAGCTGATTGCCCCAACAGGACACTACCCAACAGACAAACAAAAAGCGCTTGGCCTTGAGGTAATGAAACTACTCAAGTTCGACTTTGAACATGGCCGACTAGATGAAAGTGTTCACCCATTCTGTGGCGGCGTGCCTTCAGATGTGCGTATCACAACCCGCTACGATGAGTCAGAGTTTGTTCAATCACTAATGGGCATTGTTCATGAAACTGGCCACGCTCGCTACGAACAAGGTTTACCAAAAGCACTAGCAGGCACACCAGCAGGCGAAGCGCGCTCAATGGGTATTCATGAGTCTCAATCTCTGTTCTTTGAGATGCAAGTTGGTAGAAGCGATGCTTTCATCGCACATTTGGCTCGCATGGCTGGTAATCAGTTCAGCGGTCCAGAGTTCGAGCAAGAGAACTTCAAGAAGATCTACACCCGTGTTAAGAAAGACTTTATCCGTGTTGACGCTGATGAACTAACCTACCCAGCGCACGTTATCTTACGCTATGAAATTGAACGCGATTTGATCAACGGTAACATCAAGCATACAGACGTACCTGAGCTATGGAACCAAAAGATGCAAGATTACCTAGGGCTTAGTACTCAAGGTAATTTCACTAATGGCTGTATGCAAGACATTCACTGGACTGACGGCGCATTTGGCTACTTCCCTAGTTACACATTAGGTGCAATGTATGCAGCGCAGTTTATGGCAGCAATGAAGCAAACTGTCGATGTTGACCAAGTGATTCAATCTGGTGATCTTACGCCGATCTTTAGCTGGTTGGAAAGCAACATCTGGAGCAAAGGAAGCCTACTCACTACGGATGAGTTAGTGAAAGGCGCGACAGGTGAAACGCTGAATGCTAAGTTCTTCCAAGATCACTTGAAAGCGCGCTACCTGTAAAAACGTAGTCAAAACCAATACCGAGCAGCGCGAATCACACGCTGCTCCTTTTCTCCTTCCCAAGGAACGATAACCATGGAATGGATCCTGTTCACTGTGCTTGCCGCTTCGAGCCAAGCATGGAGAAACGCCTTTCAAAGCCGCTTAAGTCAAACCTTGAACGTTTCAGGGGTAACACTTGCGCGTTTTCTTTGGGCAAGCCCTCTTGCCCTAATCTATTTGTTCTGTCTATACCAATACCAAGATGCCCCAATGCCAACCTTCACTGGGCATTCTTACTTCTTTCTGGCAGGCGCTTCTATTACGCAGATCGTCGCCACAGGTTTAATGGTGGTACTGTTTAAGCAGCGTAACTTTGCAATTGGTGCTGGGCTGGCAAAAAGTGAAGCTCCTGTTTCAGCGCTGTTAGGAATGCTGTTTTTTGGTACTTCGTTAACACTACTCGGTTGGGTTGGCGTCGCTTTTGGTATGGTCGCGGTATTTCTGCTGAGTTGTGCCAATGGTGTTCGTAGTGTATCTCTAAAGACGGCTTCAATCGGCCTCGCTTGTAGCACCGCTTTCGCTCTCACTTCACTATGGATCCGTGAGGCGAGCTTGAGCCTTAACTTGCCATTCCCACACAGTGCTGCGTGGGTGTTGTTCATGGTAATTCTGACGCAAACCCTACTGCTATTAACGTATTTGCTTTTAAAAGACCGCAATACATTGAAGCTGATGTTCACCAAACCCAAATTAGTGATCATGACCAGTATCGCGAGCTTTGTCGGTTCACTTGGTTGGTTTAGCGCAATGTCGCTGCAGGCAGTGCCTTATGTCAAAACACTCGGGCAAATCGAAGTGTTTTTTACCATGCTCATTTCGATATTCTGGCTGAAAGAGCCGGTTAAGAATAAAGACATGCTTGCCCTATTCTTTATCGCGATTGCGGCCATCTTGGTGATGTGGCAATAGTTGATTGGTGTTGCTACAAATGATCACCCTCATCCAATGTAAGCTACTGGATTCAACGACTAGGAGCCATTAGCATAGTCCTGTTTTAGTTATGAGCGAAGAGTAATGGAAAAGATCTACCTAGCAGGTGGCTGCTTATGGGGAGTCCAAGAGTTTATCAAGTACGTACCCGGTGTTGTTGATACTAAAGCTGGGCGTGCCAATGGCAAGAGTGCGACAACTCAAGGCGATTACGATGGTTATGCTGAATGTGTAGAAGTGACTTTTAACCCGGCAGAAGTCTCTTTAGAAACGCTAATACATCACCTTTTCGAGATTATCGACCCATACAGTGTGAACAAGCAGGGAAATGACGTTGGCGAGAAGTACCGAACCGGTATTTATAGTGAACAGCCGAACCATATTGCGCAAGCCAAGCAAATCATTGCAGCTAGAAATGATGCCGACCGAATTGCTCTAGAGATTTTGCCTTTGACAAATTTTGTCCTAAGTGACGACATCCACCAGCACCATTTGTCACTTCACCCAGAGAATCACCACTTATGTCATATTCCTTGGGATCTGCTGCATAAGTACAAAGTGAAATAGAAACCCACTTTTGCTTTCTTCGTACCACTTTGACTTAAGCCAAAGCATCCTTCTAACCGTGGAACAAGCGCAAGTAGTCATCTAGCTAGCTTGCGCTCGATGTAACATAAAACCCCAAAAGGCACAGCAAGAATTCTCAAATTGAGAATTCTTGGGGGAGTTTTCCTGTCAAAACAAAATATAAAATTTATATAAAACACAAAATAATTGCCGCTTTATTAGCCTGATTTTAAATAGTTTCAACTAGTCGCACATGGTTGTGATCGTTTTGAACCCTTGAATCCATAAACTCAATCGCCAATACTTTTTCCTAATTTGATTGTCAATTTGACATATCATTTTTTGCTGTAATTTTCGGATTTGGAATTGTGTGAATGACTAAAACTATTTTGACAGCCACTCTGATGGCGATTTCACTCAATGCGGTTTCAACTGAATTCCCTTCTGCAGGCACCGCATTTATCCTTCCAGGACAACACGAATCTACAACCAATCACAATGGTGTTGAGCTGACAGCTCACGAGTTAATTGATTGGGAGTTGAGCAACAGTGATATTGTATTCGGCTCTTATGGTGAACCCTCCGACAACGCCCGCAGTAATACATTGGGTTACATGTACAACCAAAAACTAGAGATCAACTCAAGTTGGATTGAAGACGAACTTAGAAACTACGCTGAAGCCAACGCCCTAAACTACGAAGATTTCTTCCTACACTTCTCGGAAGACACTGTGATTGCGGAGGTTGATTCTACGCACGGTGAGAACACCATCCTCAACCGAAAGCCTATGATTGTTGGATACACAGTCGATCAATCGCACGCGGGGTTTTGGCTCTATCAACAGCCACCTTGGGATGCTGACGTGTTCGAGCACTCTGATAACAATGGTGCCCTCTACATCTATCACTCCGAACCGTTTGACCGCTTAACGCTGGAATTCTCTCAGTTGGCTACTGGCGGAAGCTTCTCCATTGAGTATCCAAATGCTATCGACCAGCGCGGTCAAGCTACCCAATGGCAAACTATTTCAATCAAGAAAGATAAGAGCCTGAACATGACCAAGAACCAAGCGGTAATTTGGAACATGCCGGATGATTGGAAGCGCGCAACCACGCACGATGGCAGCGGTGCCAGCTACGGCGGTGGGCAGTATTTTGGCTCTGAATACCTTCGTGATGGTGGCCGACTCTATGTAGTACGCATTCGATGGAATGAGCCAGAGCACAGGCCGCGTCTAAAAGAAGTAATACTTAAAAACTCTTTCCCAACGGTGAAGCTTACCGACGCAGCAGAAACGACGTCAGATGGGCGAACAGTAGAGAAGTGGAGAAAAATCAGAGGCTTTGATCACTCGGCAGACATCAACAACGACAACTATCTATCAAACTCTGAATACAAAGCTCGTACAAACAAAAATGCAACTGCGCGTTTTCGCTGGGAATCTCGGGTTATCCCTTTCGGCCGCATGTGGAATCAGTCTTCATCTTGGGCATTAACAAATTTAGCTAACAACGACTATCAAGAGGCTATGTCAGCTTACTACGCTGTAAATTGGGTAGAACAAGGCTTAAATGGGGCTTACAACGATGACACTAATAAGCTATTGGGCAGTAATCAATTCTTCGTTTATTCCGGGGGTAACATTACCGAGCTGCAAGCGATAGCGGGCTCTGACGAAGCAGACTCTCTATACAAAAACCACTTCTCGTCGTTCCTAAACAGACTTGCAACCGAACAACCTGGAACACTTGTTGGTTTGAATATCGGGACGGCAAATCTGTATGGCCGAAATGGGCAATCTCATCTCATCGATGCAGGCTCTTTGTATCTGCGCGAGCACTACCTCTTCCCCACTACTGGCTTCAGTGGGTATGCTGGAATATCTAAATTCTGGGATAACTCAGCGTTAACTCAGTCTGGTAATAGCGTCATTTTCCAGGCCACGACACGATATGGTAGAGTTCAATATTTTGGGAATACGCAAGAAAACTGGCAACAAGACCAGTATTCAGCTCTTGCCATCTACTACCTTAATCATCACACGGATCGCAGCTACTTTAATCAGTGGAATAGCAGCTATCTGTACGGGAGTCATAACACCACCAGTAGCAATTACTACACCAGTGGCATTGCTCAAAACATTGCCTACCAACCTACTTCATTATTGAAGGTGGACATAGGTGCGCCTTCAGGGGAAATCCCGAGCAATCACAATGCAATCCCACTCATGCTATCAACGTCGACGCCTTATGCTGCGGATTACACAATTGTTGGTGATAGTGCGATGACCGAGTTAGTTCATCAAGATTTGCCCAATGGTATGGCTGATGTGATGCCTACCCATACTTACTTCGCTTACCAATCGGAGAATCAAGTCGTCAATGGCGGACCAGAAGAGATGGTTCTCGCACGTCAGTTTGAAAAAGGTTTAGTGCTGTATCGAACCGACTTTCATGGCCGAAATGTGAGTTATTTTTCAGAACCTTTGATTACGATTCAGTTGGGTAAGCAGATGAGACCTGTAGATCCTAACGGTAACCTCGGAGATCCAGTCACCGAAGTTCAAATTGGAGGATACCAAGGCCTAATATTGGTCAACGCAGAGTAAGCAGCGAATGCCAGATGTCGCACCCTAAAATTCGCACAAATAGAAAAGCCTCTTGCTATATAGAATCAAGAGGCTTTTTCTTTAGTCATTGTGCCGTGCTTACCGTTAGCTACTCGTCATCAAGCAAATTTCTATCAAAACCTAGTCATCAAACAGTAAGTTGATCGCGACAGAGAGCATGACAAGACCAGCAATTGGCGCGATAACACCAATCGCAGAACGCTCGATGTAAGGTAGGTTCTCGGCAATCAGCAAGCCCCATTCTGGCTCTGGTGGCTTCGCTCCCAAGCCGATAAAGCTCAAAGACGTTAAACTCAACGTAATAACGGGCAGTCTTAACAGTGCATGCCTTATCAGTGGCGGCAAAACATAAGGGAGCAAATAATAGCGCAATACACGCAGACGGCTGGTTCCCCAAACAGGAGCCAAATGCGTATACGGCTGAGCCTTTGCTTCTAAAACCAAGCTTGAACAGTGCGCAGCTAAAGGTGCCCAAGACACTAACACGATAGCAATCAAGGCACTGTTTGGGTTCATCCCAGTTAAACCGGCCACCAAAAGACCTGCCACGATATAAGGCACCGCCTTGGTGATCTCGATAAGACCTTGGCTGTAGCGAGTCACAAATCCAAGCAATAAGCCGATCACTAGGCTTAGGAAGGTCGCCAGTATTCCCATTTTCATGGTTGAGAACATCCCTCCTCCCACTCTCGCAAGCAGATCTCGACCTACAGCATCAGCACCAAATGGAGCTGCAAGACTCGGTGAGGCTAATCGAGGAAATTGGATGAGGTAAGGGTCACGGATCAGCGCCCAACCGGCACAACCAATAAGCAGAGTGAAGATAGTTAAACTGGCATTTCTTTTTATGCGACTCTGGGTGAAGCGAAACGTGCTGTGACTGCTGATCAACTTACCGCTAGTAGCGCTGTGCCCGAGTAAAGCCCGCTGGATCATGATGCTAACGCTACTGATCAGAATCGAGAATGCGAGCAATACCAATAGACCACCTTGAAGCAGTGGAAGGTCTTGCGACTTAGCCGCGCCCAGAATTAAGCGACCAATACCAGGAATCGAAAAGATCTGCTCAACTGCCACCGCACCGCCAGTCAAACCAATCACAATCATGGCAAGTTGCGGGATAAGGTTGCTAAGTGCTCGCCACAAGGCAAACCTCAAGATCTGGAATTTGCTGATGTTTGCCGAAAGCCAAGTGATAACCCAAGGTTCATCAAGAACCCGAATCAAACTGTCGTTCAATAGTCGGCTAAATAAGCCACTTGCAGGTAAAGCGAGCGCTAGTGTCGGTAACCAGAGGTTTTGGGTGCTGGTCCAACCGTAAGGTGGAAGCCAACCTAGCCAAATTGCGAAAACCAAGATAAGTAATGACGCAATCACATACTCAGGAAGCGACACCAACACAGAGCTTAAGCTGTTGTGTTGATTATCAAGCTTGTTTTGTTGCCAACGATGAATGGTGAACAAGACACTGATAAGGCAGAACACTAACGTCATAGTCAGTGCACAAGCCATCAAAAACAGTGACGTTTTCGCCGTAGATTGAACACTCTGCATAACAGGTGAACCATCTACCCAAGAGACACCTAAATCGCCTTGCGCAGCCAACACCAACCAGTCCCACAATCGTTCTGTAGCAGAACGGTCTAACTGCAAGTCAGCACGAATCGCTTGCAGTGCTTCAGCCGTCATTAACTGCTGAGCACCAGCTCGTGCACGTAAGATCGCCTGACTTGGGTCAATCCCAGCTATATCGGGCATTAGCCCCACTAAAACCACCACCACGCTCAGTGAAGCTAAGCGTGACAGCCATGGCATACAAGCGCCCCAATTGAGGCGCATGTTGGCAACAAGTGACATTGCGTTAGTTCACCTCAGTAAACTGGTCGATAAGACGACGTTCACGTGGATCACGCTGTGCATTTTTCACTTTTTCGCTTTCGCCTTGAATCACACGCTCGTGCAATAGAGGAATCGCAGCGTATTGACCCAGAATCAAGTTTTCAGCTTCAATGATCGCTTGCTGACGCAATTCACCTAGAGGTTGACGGTCAGCATGGTCTAGTGCAGCATCCACTTCTTCAGAACAGAACTGACCTAAGTTAAATGAACCGTCACAACTGAAGTCACTCTGCATGTAAGCAACTGGGTCACCCGAATCTAGAACCGTCGCTCGCGATAGAATGAAGGCATCAAACTTACCTGCAAGTGCGTCGTTTTCAATTTGAGCATATTCACGAACGTCTAGCTCAACCACAAAACCTGCCGCTTCTAGTTGCTGCTTTAGAAGTACTGCTACTTCCGGCAGTTCAGCACGGTCGGTAAAGGTACCAATCGTGATCTTCTCGCCGTTAGCTTGACGAATTTCCATGGTTTCCATACGTGGATTCTTGTCACGTACTGGTTGTGCCCAAGCCAGTGCTGGCCCTAAAAGACCTTTAGCAAGATCAGCATGGTTTTCGTAAACCGTTTCAATGATCTGCTCGCGATTCACCGCTTGACCTGCCGCTTTACGCAGAGCAAATTGGCTAAACACTTCAGACTGATTATTTAGATATAGCGTGTTTGTACGAGGCATCGCAACTTCATGTAGTTGAGATTGATCCATCATTGCGATTTGAGAAACCGGTACCGCTTCTACTACGTCCGCTTCACCAGTACGCAGAGCCGCCGCACGCGCGAAACCGTTAGGCACGTATTCCGCCAAGATGTTTTCAACTTTAGCTTTCTCGCCCCAGTAGCCATCAAAGCGTGTCAGTCTCGCGCTCGTTGTGCCGTTGATTTCTGTCAGGATAAATGGACCAGTACCCGCTTTAATTGAGTTCACGCGACCATCTTCTTGGTAAGCAGCTGTCGATAGAATAGAAAGCTGTGGACTTGATAGACGGCTTGGCAGAAGTGGATCATTAAACGTTGTTTTTATCTGAACCTTAAAGTCATCAATCGCCTCAACTTGCCATTCAATACCATCAAGGATACGTGGCTTTGGCGCTGCATCTAGCGCTTTTTGAAGAGAGTTAACGACAACCGCAGCGTTGAGATCTGAGCCGTCATGGAACTTAACGCCTTCACGTACGTTGAAAGTCCAAGTCATTGGGTCAACTTGTTCCCACTCGGTTGCTAGCATAGGTTCCGCCACCGATTGGTCACTTAGGTTTACCAATGTTTCAGCCGTGCTCCAACGAGACAGTTTGAATGCGTCGTCAGATAGAGGTGAAAGGCCTGTTCTTGGCGGTTGCATCATCGCAACACGAATTTCTGCTGATTTATCAACAGGTGCCGCCGCTTGTTCAGCGTCTTGTTTCTTCTCTTCAGAATCGAAACAACCTGTTAGCAATGTGCTTAGAGCTAGCGCTACTGCTAACTTTGGCGTATTAAGGTGCATACGAGACCTCTCCAATGGTTTTTGTGTATTCATGATTCGTTTTTTGCGCACTCAATAAAGCTCGAGTGGTCATATGTTTGGGTTGCTTCATCACTTGCTTAGCTTCGCCATATTCAGCGACTTGGCCTTTGTCGAGCACTAAGATCTCATCACACAATGCTTCGGCTGCATTCAAGTCGTGAGTCACCAAGATCAGTCGCATTTGGCGTCGCTGCTGGATCGATACAAACAAGTCTAGGACCTGCTGTCGACTCACTGGATCTAAGCTACTGGTGGGCTCATCAGCCACCAGCACACAAGGTTCTACAATCAGAGCGCGAGCAATTGCGACTCTTTGTGCTTGGCCAACGGAGAGCTGTCTTGATGGACGAGCTAATAGTGACTCGTTAAGTCCAACATCTCTGAGTGCCTTTTCAATTTTTTGCTCTTTATTGTCAGTAAGCCCCATGCTGATAAGTGGCTCCAATAACAACTGCTCCACCGTGTAATAAGGGTTCAAGCTCGATTGCGGCTCTTGTGGAATAAGCTGGATATGCTGGCACAATGCTCTGCGCTGTTTCTCTGAACTTGATGAGAGCGGTTGCCCACAGATATACACCTCACCCGACGTAGGTCGTCGTAAACTGAAAAGCAACTCAATCAAAGTAGACTTACCGGCGCCTGATGGCCCGACAATCGCCAAGTTCTGAGTTTCGATACTCAGTTCAAGTTGATCGAGCGCTTTGAATGGTTTCCCTCCAAGCCATGCAGGCTTCGAGTAATAATGTACATTCACATTTTCAAAACGAACTTGTGCGGACATAGGTTGAGTGTGATTGGGCATAAAGGACTCCGACTCTGAACTACGGAAGCAGTTGAGCCAGTTGTTGGCAGAACTCGTGCTTGCTTGAGGTAATCGCCTCTTTCGGAGTACCGTAAGCCACCATGGTACCCTCAGCAATCACCAACAGCTTGTCGCAAGCGAGCGCTGCAGATAAGTCGTGAGTAATCAACATTCCGCCGATATTTCTTTGCTGAATGCTGTTTCTAAATAGAGTAAGGATCTCTGACTCGGTAATTGGGTCAAGCGCACTGGTTGGCTCATCGGCAATAAGCAGATTCGCTCGACCAAGCAGAGCAATAGCAATACAAATACGTTGTCTTTGACCACCAGACAGTTGACTTGGATGCTGCTTTAAAGCCATGTCAGCGTCACTGAAACCGAGTTGGTCAAGCAGTGTGGATACGGTTGCTTTGTGAGTCGAGTTGAGACGCGTTTTGTTGCCCGTTAAGGCTAAACTAAGCTGTTGCTCGACTGAAGCCAATGGGTTCAGAGCTTGTAACGCGTCTTGAAAAATCACCGCAGGTCTTTGAGCCGCTTCTCTTTGCAGCATCGCTTGCGTGCTGACTTCCTCGCCATTAATCAAGATATCTCCATTGGCGAAGACATCCTTAGGTAAGAAACCGGCTACGGCCTTAGACAGCATAGACTTACCAATCCCAGACGGTCCCATAACGGCAAGCACTTCACCCTCAGCAAGAGTAAAAGAGATATTGCGAAAAAAAGACTGATGAGAATCTGAGATTTGAAGTTGATTTACAGCGAGTATTGGTTGTGTGTTCACGACAGCTTGGCTTGTAATGGTATAACATAACAATACTACCATGAGGGTTTGGTTAAGAAAACATCCCGTAAGGGTTAAATCTGACTGTTTTTTGGTTTTCGAGAATAAAGGGCAAGCTCACCTGCCCTTAATTAGTTGGGAATTTCAATACTATGAGATAAACACGTTTGATTTATAAATATGAAGCTATAAACACTTTTCTCGCACTTGCTGGATCGATGGATATAAGAAAACAAACCGTCCAACATAAAAGAGCGTAAAGGCTAGCCATAAACCATGGTTTCCCCACTGTGGCACAGCTAAAAGCTGAACCACTAAAAACACCAGCAGCGTTATAAAGCTTGAGTTCCTTACCGGTTTCGTTGTGCTTGTCCCCGTAAAAATGCCATAGAAAGTCAACCCGTACCCCGCGACCAATGGGAATACGAGTAACCAAGGACTCATTTCAAGATACAGGGTGTTCAGTTCCGGTAGCGTGGTGAATAGCATGACGATTTGCTCTTTAAACACCAGAGTTAAAAGCGTCAGTACTACAACAAATGCCGCCGTCCACTGAGTGTTTAACTTAATCACACTATCAAGCAACTTCGGATTTTTCTGCCCTACCGCTTTACCAGCAAACACACTCGAGGCATTAGCAACACCGTCGAACATATAGCTAACAATGAAAGTCACTTGCATCAATATCGCATTCGTTGCCAACACGTCTGGACCAAGCTGAGAACCAACGCGCGCCATCATATTGAAGAAAACCAAAATACAAATCGTACGTAACAACAGATCCATATTCGAAGACATGATCACTTTCAGATCTTTCTTGGACATTTTGGCTGTAGATAGATGCTCGAACAGCGAAAATTTACATGTCTTAAGAACAAAACCAACACCGATAGCAAATGTAGTAACTTGTGCAATTAGAGTAGCAACTGCGACGCCTGCTATCCCCATATCAAAATAGAGTACGAATACGATATCCAAGACGATATTGAGTACGTTACCAAACACTTGCGTAAATAGTGTTTCTTTGGCTTTGGCCTGCCCCATTAACCAACCGATGATGGTGTAGTTCAACAGTACAAATGGAGCGCCATAAATCATGATGTCAAAATAGATCTTCGCATTTTCACCCACAGCGGCATCTGGGGAGATGATCCATTCTGCGCCCTTCCAAATCAGTGACTGCAACGCTATGAAAATTAATCCAACACACAAAGCCAGTACAAATGGGCGAAACAGACTACTCGCCTGCTCTAAGTGACTGTTTCGTCCCAGTGCAATGGCACTCTGACCCGTTGTGCTGACACGGAAAAAGCCGAACAACCAATACAAGGTGTTCATGATGACGGTGCCGATCGCGACGCCTCCAATCAGCTCAGCGACACCGAGTTTGCCAATAACGGCAGTATCTACCGCTCCAAGCAAAGGTTGCGTAACAGTCGAGACAATGAAGGGAAAAGCAATCTTAAAGTAATCTTTATGAGTCAGATTCATTAGGGTTTAACTCGGAACAGTGGTGAGTTGAAGTCAAAAAAAGAGCCTCCGTAGATTCGAGGCTCTTGCTTTCTCTAATTGAGAGTCACATTCATCAAGGTAACACAGTCAAGAAAGGCGGATATTTACCTTAATCAAGAAATCTCCCAGATGATAAAGTTAATGATAATTAATATCAATTATTAATATTGTCTGACATGTTTTTCTAGCGCATCAAGCCTTAGGTAGCTTTAACTGGTAAATCTTCTCTGCTTTAGTCCCTAATAACCAGAAACTCACCGCGAGAATCGCAAAGAACAAGGCTTTGTGCATACCTTCCCAGAGGTACTCAAAGAAACGGCTATAAAGATTCAAGAAGATGAACACCAAAGCGACACCTTTAGTCATATCATCATGGTGCTTCAATCCGAGATAGAGTGCCGCAAGCGAAACCACCAAAAGTAGCACCGACCAATACAGAATCGAGATCTGCTCTATATCCAACCAAATACTGAAATCAGCATGGTTTCCGAATATCGAGAGCAGCCAAAGGGAAAAGAAGAAATAGAGCAAGCCAACAAATTTGGTCACACTCTCAAATTCCATCGCTGCCCTGATCCTTGGTAAAACGTAGAGGCTCGCCACCAGCAAAAGCCCACCAAACAATGCAAAGCGCAGCGGGTAATTCATACCTAGATAGTAGCCATCACTCTGCACCTGATAGGAATGGAAACCAAACCACGCACCTAACGTCATCAGGGCGAATATCCAGACCGTTTGAGAAGACAGCCAGAGCCCAATCAAACCATAAATCGCTGAGGCTAGTAGAATCAGTGGTGCTAGGTTCTCTGTCTCTATGACCTTTCCAAGGAAAAAGATCGACAGCGCGGTGCTTATCATTCCGAGAACGAACAGCGCCTCATTGGCCAAGACTTTACTTGGGTAGAGTTTCTTTCTGCGAATACCGAACACGTAAAAGCCAACAGCTCCCGCTAAGAAGAACAGACTCTTTGCTAGTTCTGGCGCAGTGAAGATGCTTTTGAACAGCTCTATCAACCACTCATCAAACACAAAGGATAAGGTTGCCAATACAACGCATGTCACCGCAATAGTAAACGAGTAACGAGCAATCTGAGTCCAATCGAAAGCCGAAACTTCGAAGGTGCTCGTCAGCTTGTCATGCTCTTCTTGTGTTAAAACACCTTGGGACTGCCACTCATCGAGCGCATTACCAATGATTCTGCGTTCCTTCTTAGACACTTTCATGTCTACCTCTCTTAAAACCGATATTCACGAGTGAGAACTTTCTGTTTCTAACTCTATTATGGCTTAAGAGTAACATGGAGTTTCCGTCTCCGTAGATCAGACACGGATAAATTCATGGTTTTTAAGATCTTTAAGGGTTATGAAATCATACTTGCACTCGAATGGGTGCTAAGAGATGAAGCAATTGAAGGCAGAAATACGAAGATAAATAAAGCACGCAAATGCATGTTTTAAGAGAGTGCTTACTGATAAATAAATCAGACAAATGAGCAACCCTACTCATGAGAGAAAAGGAAGAAAAATCCTCATGAGCAGGGCTTATTTGTATTACTTCTCTAGCTTGGTGAAGTAGTCAAATAGTACTGGAACGTCGTTTTGACCTAGACCTGCATCAACTGCAGCTTGTAGGCTCTTAGACGTACCTTCAGCGATTAGAGACTCTGTACCTAGGTCTGAAACCATCTCTAGGAAATAACCAAGATCTTTGTTCGCGTTTGCTACAGAGAAACCTAGCTTCTCTTCGCCATCTACTGCGTAGAACTTACAGAACTGCATGAATGGAGAGTTAGATGGACCTGCAGACATGATGTCAAACAGCTGTTGACCATCAACGCCAGCCAGTTTTGCAACAGCGAATGCTTGAGACATTGTTGCTACAGTCGTCATACCCATGAAGTTATTTACAAGCTTAGTTACGTGACCTGAACCTAGAGCACCTAGGTGGAATACGTTTTCGCCTTGCTCATCAAGAACAGGTTTAACTTTGTTGAATGTTTCGATGTCGCCTGCAGCCATGATGTTTAGTAGGCCATCTTTAGCGTGAGCTGGTGTACGACCTAGAGGTGCGTCAATCATACCAGCGCCTTTCGCTGCAAGGTCTTCGCCAATCTTACGCGTTGAAGCTGGGATAGAAGTACCGAAGTCAATCAGTGTTGCACCCTCTTTGATACCCGCTAGGATACCTTCATCACCGTATACCACTTTTTCTACAACAGCAGACGTTGTAAGACATAGCATTACGATGTCGCTGTTTTCTGCAAGTTCTTTGCCAGAAGTTGCTTCTTTTGCACCACGAGCTACACAAGCTGCAACCGCTTCTTTGTTAAGATCCATAACGTTTAGCTCATAACCACGTTTTTGTAGGTTCTCAACCATGTTGCCGCCCATAAGACCAAGGCCAATGAAACCAATGACAGGTTTTGTCATAACTAACTCCTAAACTCAAGTAATGTGTTATTGTATGATTATATTATATTGGTGCAAAACCTATTGTGCAATGACCTTGAGTTAGAATCTGTGATCAGCTAGACGTATTAGGCTTATCATGGGGTATAAATCAGACAATATGTCAGTTAATAGTCAGACTAATTGCTACTTTTGGCAATAAAGTCTAATTACGTGTTGGTTTGATCTCTTTCTTCTTCTCTTTCTGTTAGTTTTAATTCTCACACTAAACACAACAGACAATAACAATGAAAAAGATCTCTTTATTACTCGCTTCAATCGTTCTTGTTGCGAGTGGAACAGCAGCGGCTGACCAGTTGGAAGATATCCAAGAGTCAGGCACGCTAAGAGTGGGCACTACTGGTGACTACAAACCTTTCTCTTACTTCGATGGAAAAAGCTATTCAGGCTACGACATCGACGTCGCCCAACATATAGCGGAACAACTGGGTGTTGAGCTCAAACTAGTTCGTACAACTTGGAAAGATCTGCTCACAGACTTAGACGAAGATAAGTACGACATCGCAATGGGTGGCATCACTCGTAAGATGCAACGTCAACTTGCTGCAGAACAAACCCAAGGTTACATGACTTTTGGTAAGTGCTTTCTGGTCGCCAAAGGTACTGCCGAGAAATTCAATACTATAGACAAAGTTAATCAACCTTCGGTCAAAGTTGGCGTCAACATTGGTGGAACCAACGAAGCGTTCGCAGATAAACATCTGCAACAGGCAAGCTTTACTCGTTATGAAAACAATCTCGATGTACCGAAAGCGGTCGCGACAGGCAAAGTCGATGTCATGGTGACAGAAACACCAGAAGGCTTGTTCTATCAAGTCACCGATGATCGCTTAGAAGCGGCGCGTTGTGAGACACCATTTACTAATAGCCAATTCGGTTACTTAATTCCAAAAGGTGAGCAGCGCCTACTGAACACGGTCAACTTCATTATGGATGAGATGAAGCTCAAGGGTGTTGAAGATGAGCTATTACAGAAGAACTCTTTAAAATAGTCTCTTCTTCTATCTCAACAATTAAAACGCCGACTCAATAGAGTCGGCGTTTTTCTTATAAAGGTTAGCTTTTATCCATGAATAATCACGTTCTGCTGTACTAGCGCATCTAATATGTCATCGGGCATGGTACTGGCGAGTGTCAATTGAGGAGCAAGATCCTCCACCACTATCACTTGTTGGGTGGTACCCATACCATCTGGATTGATCGTTAGCTCTATGTCACTACCGTCTACAACTTTTGCATCAATCTGCTGTAGCAGCACTGACATATCAAGCGTAGTGTTTTGCAACTCTGGTAACACTTCTCTCAGATCAATGGTATCCCCCTCCGATAAATCAAAGTCGGTAATCGTGTCTTCAACACCATCTTGGATATTGAGCCAGACAAACGCGTCCATACCGTCACCACCGGTAAGGATATCGAAGCCATCACCACCGATTAAAGTATCATTACCATCACCGCCAATCAGTTCGTCATCACCACTGCCACCTTCAAGTCGGTCATCACCAGAACCTGACTCTAACTGTGTATTCCCTCCATCGCCAAGTAGCTGGACATCATCCGCTGTCGCACTTAAATCAATGTCAGTTGCATCAGCCACAATCGTCAGGTTGAGGTCTATCTCTGAGGATGCTGCTCCTGGAGATATCACCATATCCATATCGTCCAACTCCGAAGAAACTGCCTCTAACTTGATCGTGTGTGGCGTTGCATCTTGCGGGAGGTCGACAATTTTTAGGCTATCAATTGCGTCGGCAGATGCTACCCATACCCCACCATTGAGTGCGACGGTACCCGCACTACTAATCACAGAGGCACCCGCTGGTACATCTTTGATATTCAGAGTCAGGATCTCATTGATATCAGCCAACGCCGCCACAATACCAACCAGTGGAATACCACTCGCGCTCGCCGTCTGGCTTGCGGTAATGTTGCGAACATAGTTCATGGCGGGATCAATCGACAAGCTCGGTGTATTCGCAACTGGCGTCACCTGAATTGGATAATTTTCTGGTGGCGTTGTGATGATAATACCCGACGGATTGCCACTATCTTCCGCCACAACCTGAAGATTAATACTATTCGATGGAATGTATTGCGTATTCACAAACACCCCAACTGGGTTGGTTGGTGTGTTGAGAATATCGTTGATGTCGGCAGGTGTCCCTTCCAGCATGACTGAACTCGAACCTTGCCCACTGACTGTTACAGTCGTTGTTCCAGGAAGAGTTACTGACAAGGTACCAAAATCGACGCTCAAGGTGACCGTCATAAAATCACCAGCATGAACACCGACATAATCTGGGTCTGCGACGCTAATACCACTAATCAACTGGTCGACATCTTCGTCAATGACTGACGTGACATTGTCACCGTTAATTACAGGCGAATCGTTAACACCCGTTACCGTTAAGCTCAATGCTCCGCTATCTGTTAAGAAGTCATCAACGCCATTAGTTTGTCCGTCATCCTGAATGGTATATGAGAAACTGATATCGCCGCTGACCACATCATATTCATCATTTGCTGTAAATATCCAATAAGGCCCAGTGATTGACATATTGTCATCACCATTATCGTTTTCAAAATACTCTAATAAACCTTGTCCTGATGCCAGATTCAGTGCGGTGACTGTTCGTAGATCTCCTTCCGGATCAGTTGAAACAGCTATTATATCTTCCGCCTTGATAGTTATCTGATCCCCTTCAGAGATCGTACCTAGATCTATAACATTTACTGCATCTGGAGCATCATTCACCTCGGTAACCTTAATTTCAAATGTGGTTACATTGGTGAGCGGGCCCGGTGCGCCATTGTTACCACCATCATCAACAGTGGCAGTGACTGTCGCAACACCTCCCTGATTTAGGTAGTTTTCATCAGCGCCAAGTTCAAATCTAACGCTACCATTGTCCAGAGCATTATTGATATCAGCCAAAGTGCCCGTAAGCGTCAATTCAGTTCCAGTACCGGATACAGGTTCTACGGTTACCCCTGTAGAAGAGGTATAACTCAAGGTGCCTTGGTCGACCTCTAAATCTAATGTATATATTGCACTTGGATCATCATAGACAGCGTCTGGGTCCTCAATTTTGAAGCCCGACACATCACTTAAGGCTATAGACGTATCTTCTGGTGTCTCTAAGTTTTCTATATTCACGAAGGTTGGTTGGTCATTGATTGGATCAATCATCAAGTCCACATCGAACGTGGTTTCTGGACCTAAATACTCGGTATCGTCGGCATCGGTATCTACTGAGCGCACAGAAATAGACAACGGAGTATCAATACCAAGCGCGTTACCAGTGTCGGAATTATGTTCCCCGGAGTTAAATACAATCTTATCGAGTGAGGTTGCATCTACATCTAGTGTCCAAGTATCAGTGCCCGCATCATAAGTGCCTAACGTTGTTCCATCTGGATACAAAATTGAAGCATCTGAAGGGACATTGCTGACGACGACTCGAATTGTCTCGTGATCGTTCTCTGTATAAGTCCCACTGCCTGTAGCCGAAAGTGCGTTATCCAAAACGGTCGCGTTAATTTCAATATCGATATTCTCACCTTCCACGCCTGATATGGAATCAGTCGGGTTAGTATCGATATCATCACCCATTGGAACAACATGAACTAAGAAGCTTGGTAATGTTCCTGCGTTGGTTGGTACACCAAGAAGGGATTCTTGGGTAAACACCTCGACGCCAAACTCGAAAGTGCCACTGAAGTCTTTCGGTGGCAGCACAGATATTTCACTCAAATCAAAGGAATTCGACACACTTGATGGTAGTTGGACACTCCACACGCCTCCACCATTATTCTTAACAGTAAAGTCAGAAGAGTTATCTACCCTAAACTGGAAACCATCTGGCACATCGGTGAACTTGATAGAGACAAACTCTTCCGAACCATCGAGATCAGTCAATGCAATCGACACAGGACTTGAGCCAGCAAGTGAAATCTCCTGATCCTCGATACCTGTGATTTCGATTATATCAGGGTCACTGCCTGGCCCTGTAATTTGAACATCATCAACGACAGGAACAACATCGAAACTCACTACCGTTGAGAAAGACTCGCTTGATGCATCTTCTGTTGTGCTAGAACCACCTTCATTGAACGTCGCCGTATCTAAAATGTTCCCACTCACAGTAACGCTCACAGTGCTGACATCAACACCATTCACATCATCATAAGTCGGGAAGTTTTCTTTCGGTCTAAACAATACGCCCGACAAGGCACCGTTTGCAATTTCACTTTCGGTGAAGGATATGGATGTACCCAATGGCATTCCAGTATCACTGTAGAATTCACCATTACTGGTGTCAGTTAACGTTAAAGTGATATCAGTGAAACGTTCATCACCGCCTTCAACACCATTGACTTGGTCTGCAACCGAGCCAGAGAAATCAAGCACAATATAGGTGTCTTCATAACCCACAGCTTCAGCGCCCGGTTGACCATCGATATCGACTGGATTCAACGAATCATCCAAAGAACCCGTAATATCGACAGAAATACTTGGCGCTACATCGGTTACCGCAGAGACTTTAATGATGGCGCTGGTATCAAGTACCTTCTCATCACCCGATATCAGGTCTTTGGTGATCACCGTAAATGGCAAGTCAAAGTCACCCGAATAATCAGCAGGTAGGTTCAAAACCAAATCAGAGAAATCTGGCGTTACACCTTGTACCAAAGTTGACTGATACACATACTCACCGTTAACGAAGTCAATCTCGCCACTGCCACCAATGCTGATGTTTATAGTTGTCTCATCAGGCTCCCCTGGGTTAACAACCACGGTTTCATCAATAACAATGGTAATTTGGTCGTTAAATGCATCTCCACCAGTGAAACTAACAATACCTTCAAGCGCATCACCAAGCTTAAGCTGAGTGTCTTCAATCGCGTCGATTGTTTGGTTCGGAGTCGCAGCAATATCTGCAGCGATTTCACCACCACCTGCAATTTCTTCAGGGAAGGTTAATGTTATCTCACCTTGTCTCTGAACAATCGCTGAGTTCTGATCACCCGCTTCATCCCCTAAATCTTCAACTTGGGTAAAGACCGTCATTTTGATGCTACTGGTGTTGGTATCTATACCATCATCATATGGTGCAGTTAGATCTAGACCTTCAGGGGCGCTAATCGCAAATGCATCTTCGTCTGTTACCACCCAGCGGCCGTCACCTTCATAGACCGCGCCGGTCACGAGCAATTGACTCAATACCTCTTCTGCTAATGCACCGTCAGACGTAGTCGTCAACTGAATAACGACTTCGTTAACGACTTCATTGATGGCAAACTCGGGAGACACATCTTCCTCTTTATAACGAATAACATACTCGCCGCTAGTTGCTATGTTATCGCTATTGGTTGAAAATTTAATAACCCCCGCAGTATCGGAAGTAACCGTTGTCAGTTCCCCACTGCCATCTTCATTGGAAAATACAATCAAATTATCGGCATCTGTTGGTTCTACAACAGGTATAACTTGCACAGTGATTGTGCCTGTAATCGGTGGGTTGGCCTCAATAAAACCACCATCTTCGTCCAACAAGCCGCTCGGTGTATATTCGAAATCTCGCTCTTCAACTTCCAGAATTGTAGTGATGGTAAAGTCTTCACTGGAATTTTCCGGAGGCGTTAGTTGGATGAAGTTGTTGGCTAAAGCAATCTGGGTAAACTGCTCTGGAGTTTGGGATGCGTCTTTCGGGGTAATGACCAATGTACCGGCAACGCTGTCATCAACGGTAACATCACCATTAACGGCCGCGATGACACCTGCTGGTATTCCATTAATCGTGATGGAAGTAAAATGCTCATCGTCATCAATATAATTTGCACCTTGAGGGTGCCAGTCGATATTGATGGCTGTATCTTCGTCTCCGGAAGTAATGTTACTGTAAGTCGCAGAGGTGTCGATCCTTGGTTTGACGAGAACTCGAACTTCTTGGTCAAATGTTAAGGTGTGGCCGTCGTTCTCTGTAACGACGATTCGCCCCTGAATATAAATATTTTCGGTTGATGAGTCGACAGGACGAATGATGATGCCTGACGTTACGCCCGCTTCAGTAATATTTGCTTCATAGATGGGTTTATCAAGATCAGGATTACCACTGCCATCTTCTTCATAACCAACGAAGTTGAGGTCTATTACCGTGCCATCACCGTCTTCGATGACCAC
The DNA here is from genome assembly GCF_000695685.1 of Vibrio fortis. Classification (GTDB taxonomy): domain Bacteria; phylum Pseudomonadota; class Gammaproteobacteria; order Enterobacterales; family Vibrionaceae; genus Vibrio; species Vibrio fortis_A. The sequence goes on from NZ_JFFR01000002.1 coordinate 536,451, forward strand.
ACCTTCAGGGATACCTGATAACACGACAGTTATCGATTCTGAACCATCGCCTGCAAGAGGATCATCAGCTGGATCATCAGGTCTTCGCTCACCAGACAACACCGTAAAGTCAAGAACTGCGAAGCTGTCTCCGTTCTGGCTCTCTTGGATTGTGGTTTGTACCCCACTCACACCGCCATCGGTAAACTCTTCCCAATCAGTGCCGTTAGTACCGCCGAATGGTACATCCGCAACACCAATAACTTCGATATTGACAGTCTTTGGACCAAACGTAACTTCATCGACTACAGTACCTGTTGAGAGGGACGCTTCATCTTTAACTACACCTAGAACATCAAAGGTAAAGTCTTCGTTGCTGTGCTCTTTAGGAATAACCTCTACATTAGCTAATTCAGAGTAAAGAATTTCTTGATAATCGATGCCGTCAATTGTCACTGTTGGGATAACGTTGTTGGTTCCTAGCTCGTAAAGCTCGGCGCCTTCAGTGATATTGTTGATTCGCACGTACAAGGTTTCCGAACTGTCTGAATCGGCTGATGTGGTCATCGTAATAACTTGGTCCAGTGTCAACGGAACTCTATTGCTTGGATCTCCTACGACATCAGGGTCGAGAATATTATCTTCATTGATGGTTTTACGGTTCACAGTTAAGGTACCCAAATCGGCATCTGGAAGCACATCAATGACGATTGTTCGCTCTTCAGAAGTAGCAAACTGTTTACTGTTAGTACCACTGTTATCGCTATCGAGGAATGGATTACGAGTTTCTTCTGTTAAAGCCACAACTTTGAAACTAATGGTGCCCGAAAAGTTATCAATCGGATCGACGACTGTGCTATTAATGTCTGCTGCGTCAATAACATAGGGACCTCCATCAGGCCCTATCGGGTTACCTGAGCTATCCAACAAAGTGAATTTTCCAGCGCCCTCATCAACCGTAAGTTGATATGTCAGTGTTTCAGGGCGAGAAGTATCTTGAGAGTCCGCCTCAAGGTTGAGGGTGATAGTATTTCCGTCCTCCGTTACCGGTATATCTGCGCCCATATTGTCGGTATCTGGGAGATAAGTGAACGTGCTATTTACATCATCCCACTCAGCTTCATCGGCCACCGCTTCAATTTCGATTCTAAAGTTAGAGCTTACGGTGTGGTCAGGTGCACCGTTGTTGTCGATTTCTAACTCATAATTGATTCTGATGCCATTTTCACCAGTACTAAAGTTTCGGTCAGGGACGAAATAAAGGTTATTGATGGTCGCAATCGTATCGCTTGGGTTGTCTGGATCATATACCGGAGGCACAAGAGTTCGCGTTATATCGGCTCCATCTAGAATGAAATTACCGTCGATGTCTTCCGCCAATTTCACATACTCTGCCCCATCGTAGTAATAGAAGGTTCCTCTGTGGTTGGTATTGTCGAAAATCTTCAGTTGACCAATGTCTTCATTGTTATCTCGGTCATAAAAGTTAACCTGCAATAAAATTTGAGCGGGAGTATCAGACAAACCATCTTGATTATCAAAGGTATTTTCTAGGTCTGTTGGCTCGCTACCAGGAGCATAGTCTATTGAAGGGTCACGACCTATATCCTCAGTCGTGGTCACTTTCAATGCAATTGCTGTTGAATCGCGATCAACAATAGTGATATCTAACGGGGTTTCAGATGTGTCTAAATCCGCATCGGTTGCTATTACGTTAATCGAGAAGTTAATCTCATCACCATCATGGTCTAGATAGCCGTTGGCTCTGAACTCAACTTCACCGTTAGAGTTGATACGCAAGCGACCTAACTCTCTTTCGCCTATAACATTACCGCCAGCATCATACTCCTGTTCATAAACACGTACCTGTTGACGACCTGAGTTAAGGTTATAGGTATCACTTTCTGTGTCACTCGGCCTTCTACGGAAAACGATGCCAGTGTCGCCATCAGAAGTCCCCTCTATTTGCGTAAGCACAGCCCCATCCGCACCAGTGTCTGTCGCAGTAGCAAACATGTTTACTTTAGAGCCACCATAGTTCTGCCCTTCAAGACGAGTAATAGATTGAGTCGTCACAAGAGGAACATCATCCGTTACGGATAGGTTAAGCGCGATAGCGTTAGACTGATCCCCATCGAAATCTTCGGCTACCACAGAGAAATTCAATGGAATGCTGTTTTCTGTATCCGCATCCGGATGCTTGAGCGGTTTAAACAACTCAAACTGATAGCTGTTGTCGCTCGTATCAAACACAATCTCAAACACAGCTTCGTTGCTTGTATCTGTTTGCGCTGTATAGGTAAATGTTGTGCCGCTTTCAACAACCGCTAGCCACTCTAAGCTTTCTCCTTCCGAGGTCAGCCCAGTTAACACTGCATCAGGGTCTACCAATTCATAAAGAACGACACCGTCAGCACCCTCATCAATCGTAAACAAGCCATTAATAACAGTGTCTTCCGATTGATCCGAGCCAATTCCAGCCAAGTCGTCTTCATCAACCACGGTTTCTCCAGTTGGAGCCGTCATTGTTGGTCCATCATCCAGCACTTCTATTGGTAATTGGTATTGATTCGAGTCATCACCATCACCATCGACCGCTACCACGTCAAAAGGTATGGTCAACGTATCCAGATTGGTTGGTGTAATTGCATGATTGAGAGGGCCCAGTAAGGTAAAGGTATAATCGCCATCATTGGTCAATGCCAGAGTAAAAATTGGAGTACCTGATGGATCTGTAGCACCTTGGTAAGTCGTGGTATTGGCAGCGCCTGCTATCTCGGTGATCTTAATGCCTTCATTTCCCGATGAAAGTATCGCTTCCACAGCTGCTATATTGCGAAGTTCGTAAGCATCGACTTGGTCAGCGCCTTCCGTTGTAACAAAAGAGCCAGTTGCCTGTGTTGGGTCACCAATATCCTCTTCATCAACGACAAAGGTACTACCAACACCTGTATCGGTTATTTCAGGTACATCATCGGTAATCGTCACGCTAAGCGGTGTCATTGCTGAGTCGGTTTCGTCAGTATCAACAGCATAAACGGGCAAGGTAAAGATTTGATCATTATTGCCCTGAATGTCAGCATGGTCGATCTCTTGCAGCAACGTAAAAGTATATTCTCCTAATACGGTGGTAGAGAATTCAATAGTAAAGATATCAACTTCAACGTCGAGGGCATCTTTGGTAAAGCCAACATAGTTCCCTGAATCGGCTGGCTCTTCTTTTATCTGAATTACCAAACCATTTGATTTTAGAGCATCATCGACATTGAACTCCGTAGGCTCAATACGGAAGTAGCTGACATCATCACTACCTGCGGTGAACGAGATCTCCTCGGTTTGACTTACTGGCAAACTTGGGGAGGAACCATCGGCTAAGTTAACTTCACTCAAGCTTACTGGCGGAATGAGATTAATCGTCGGTGGTGCGCCGTCACGAATGGTTAAAGTAACCGTCGCGGTCTCTACATCGGTGTCTTGGTCTTGCGATGTCACAACGATCGTCTTTACGATATCGCCATTTTCATGGTCTAAGTTTCTATTTGGTTCAAAGCGAATATCACCATTAAGCTTAATAAATAGTGTCCCTTCTGGATAAACAAACTCCTGCTCATCAGCATCGCTTTGATCTAGCAACACCTCGACACCACCATCATAGGTAAATTTCGTAACCGTTGAGCCATCTGCACTTGGGCCTGTAATAGTTTCAAGTACATTGCTACTCACTGTGCCCGACGTAGGTTCTGTGACGAGTAGGTCTCCAGATTGCATTACCTGAACATCATCACCTATCACCACTTCTAGTAGCTTCGGAGCAGATAGATCACCATCGGTATCTTCTGCATAAACCGATAAGTCAAACGTAATATCATTGTTGCCATTACCGGGAGCATGATCTAAGCGTTCTAACAGTGTAAAGGTGTAAAGACTTGGGTTTGAGTTATCAAACGTTAAGGTGAAAATAGGGACTTCGACGCCCGGTGACACCGTGGTAAACGCCAAATAGTCTCCCGAATTTACAGGGTCTTCTCGTAGATCAACCACCAATCCATTTGATTTAATCGCCCCTCCAACATTAAACAGCGACGTATCCACAATGATCTTCGCAATGTCGTCACTGCTGGCGAATGAGGTGATAAGATTGGTTTCGCTAATCAAGTTCGAGTCTGGTGTAGAACCGTCTGCTAAATTACTTTCAGATAAGTTCACACCTGGAACTACGTTCAGTTCAGGGCCTTCGCCATCAATAATGGTCAATCGGACACTAGACATGAAGACATCGTTATCAAAATCTGAGGTAGTGAACACGATATCTTTAACAATGTTTCCACCCGAGTGATCGAGATTTCGATTGGGCTCAAATCGGACATCACCATCTAACGTGACAAACAAAGAACCCTCCGTAAAGGTAAACTCTTGTTCACCAATAGCCGTTTGATCGAGCGAAATTGCTAGCCCACCGTCGTAAGTAAATTCAGTGATAGTCGCGCCATCGGCACTCGGCAGCGGCATGACGTCAACGGTTGTCGTTGTCGGCGTACCTGAACTTGGTTCGGTAATCGTTAAGATTCCATCCTGCATTTGCTGAATGTCATCTTCAATCGTTACAACAATATCACGTCGTGTTGACTCTGAATCATCCGTGTCAACAGCGTAGATAGATAGACGGAAGTTAAGGTCGTTATAATTGAGACCATTAAGGTGATCGAGGGCTTCCAACAAGGTAATCGTAAATTGACCTTTGTTGACACTATCAAAGCTTATCGTGAAGACATCTGATTCATTACCTAAACCATCTGTCGTAAATCCAATGTAATTTCCTGAATCCGCAGGTTCTTCTTTTAGTGCTACAACTAAACCGTTCGATTTCAACACGCCACCAGAGTTAAATTCGTTGGTGTCGATACGGAAATGACTAAGGTTGTCACTCCCTTCGGTATAAGTAATGGTATGTGTAGAACTCACCGGCCCCGAGCTTGGCATTGAACCATCGGTTAGGTTCACTTCTGACAAGTAAACATCCGGCACAATATTGATTACCGGATCAACGCCATCCGTGATAGTGAGCGTCACCGTAGCGGTTTCAACATCGTTATCAAAATCACTGGTGGTTACAACAATGCTTCGAACAATGTCGCCACTAGAATGGTCGAGATTTCGGTCTGGCTCAAATCGCACAGATCCATCTAACTTAACGAACAGTTTACCGTCTGCAACGGCAAACTCTTGCTCACTGAAATTCGTTTGGTCTAGGACAAACGGCCCGTCAGTTCCATACATAAATTGTGTAACCGTCGCGCCATCTGCACTGTCTGTTGGCATCACATCAACAATACCCGTTGACGGTGGCCCACCAGCGCCCGACGTTGTCACTGGTTCAACAATGCTTAACGTGCGGTCTTGAGTCTGTTGCAAGTCATCGGTAATCGTCACCTTCAGAGAAGACGATGCTGAATCTGTGTTATCTGCGTCAACCGCTATTACTGGAATATCGTAGTCTAAGGTGTTGGCAAGGCTTGCATCAGCATGGTCCAAAGCCTCTAACAAGGTAAAGGTATATTGGCCGAGGTTACTGTCTGAAAATTCAAGCGTGAATACATTCGTTTCCACATTCGATGCGTCGGTAATGAAGCCGACATAGTTGCCTGAGTCAACAGGTTGCTCTTTGATTTCAACGGCAAGGCCATTCGACTTCAGAGCTCCCAAAGTATTGAAATTGGCGGTATCAACTCTAAAGTACGTGACGTCATCACTGCCCTCAGTGAAGGTTATGACTTTGGTTTCGCTTACCGGCGTACCTGTTGACGCAGAACCATCACTCAAGTTCGCTTCATTTAGCGCAACATCAGGGATAAGGTCGATAACTGGAGCATCACCATCTTCAATCGTCACCGATACGGAGGTACTAACAATATCCCCGTCTCCGTCCTCTGAGTTAACAATAATAGTTTTTACAATGTTGCCACTTGAATGGTCCAAATCGGATACAGGCTCAAAGCGCATGCTGCCGTCAATAGAGACAAACAGCGTGCCCTCGTCATAAGTAAACGACTGCTCCCCCGCTACATTTTGATTCAGTGTTTGAAGCGCTTCTCCATCATAACTGAAGCTCGTCAGTGTTCCTCCATCCGCACTACTATCAGGCATTAGATCAATCGTATTGGAAGTTTCAACGCCTGTAGATGGCTCTTTAGCCGTCATAGAACCAGCAACCAATGATTGGATATCGTCGGTTATGGTGACAGACAGCGGTGACATCAATGAGTCATCACCGTCAGTGTCAACGGCGTAAACTGGCAAGCTAAACGTCAGATCGTTGTTGCCTTGAATCGGTGCGTGGTCAATTGCTTCAAGAAGCGTGAACGTGTATTCGCCTAACGTTGTTGAGCTGAAATCCAATGTGAAGACGGTAGTTTCAACATTAGAGATGTCAGTGGTGAAACCAATATAGTTACCCGACCCCGTTGGCTCCTCACGAAGCTCAATAATCAAGCCATCTGACTTGAGTGAATCATCACTGTTAAACTCTGTCGGCTCTAATCGGAACTTCTCAACATTGTCACTTTGGTGGGTGAACGAGATGGTTTCCGTTTGACTCACCGCACCAACGATTGGAGAAGAGCCATCCGTAAGTCCTGCCTCCGCGAGTGTGACGCTTGGAACAGATTCAATGGTTGGGATATCACCATCTGTAATCGTTAGCGTCACCGTCGCCGTTTCTACATCAACATCACCATCGCTTGAGGTGAACACCAGCGACTTCACGATATCGCCAGATTCATGGTCGAGGTCTCGGTTTGGCTCGAAGCGCACATTACCTTCAATGGTGACGTACAAATCTCCTTCGGTGAACGAGAACTTCTGCTCACCTGTAATAGTTGGGTCTAAGGTTTGCGCTGCACCGCCATCGTAAGTGAACTGGGTAATCACAGCCCCATCAGCACTTTGCGCCGTCATCACATCAATGGTGTTGGTGGTCACCGTACCATCGGCCAAATTCGGCTCGGTGATATCTAACGTACCGTTCGCCATGATTTGAACGTCATCACCAATCGCAACTGACAGTGACGACATAAGTGAGTCGTCACCATCAGAGTCCACCGCGTAGACAGGCAAATCGAAGGTTAGCTCGTTGTTATCTAATCCATCGGCGTGATCTAGCGCTTCCAGTAGTGTGAAGGTGTATTCACCAAGGGTGGTTCCAGAAAAACTCAGTATAAATACAGGAACTTCCGTGCCACCGTCATTGATAAAGCCAACATAATTGCCTGAATCGACTGGATCTTCTTTTAACTCAACTGCGATGTTATTCGAAGTTAATGTGCCACCAACATTGAATTCTGTTGGCTCAAGTCGGAACTTCTCAACATCATCACTCTGGTTGGTGAATGAAATAGTCTCAGTTTGGCTCACCGCACTACCACTTGGCGTTGAACCATCGGCGAGCTGCGTTTCAGACAATGATACGCCTGGTACCGACTCGATGGTTGGGATATCGCCATCAGTAATGGTCAGAACAACCGTTGCGGTTTCCACGTCCACATCGCCATCACTAGAAGTCACCACAATCGATTTCACGATTGGACCATCTTCATGGTCGAGATTGCGATTCGGTTCAAAACGCACATCACCTTCAAGGGTGATAAACAATGAGCCTTCGTTGAAAATAAACTCTTGCTCACCGGTATCCGTTTGGTCGAGTGTCAGTGCCGTGCCACCATCGTACGTAAACTCGGTAATAGTCGCGCCATCCGCGCTCTGCTTTGGCATCACATCAATCGTGGTTGTAGTCACCACCCCAGCAGCCAAGTCGGCGACTGTCGGCTCTTCGATGGTCAAGACGCCATTGCTCATGCCTTGAACATCATCTTCGATGGTTACCGTTAGTGGTGACATTTCCGAATCGTCACCATCGCTATCAACCGCATAAACAGGTAGGTCGAAGCTGAGGCTGTTGTTGTCTAAACCATCTTCATGGTCGAGCGCTTCAAGCAATGTAAAGGTGTATTGGCCTAGATTTGTATCAGAGAAACTGATGGTAAAGACGTTGGTTTCAACATCCGACGCATCTTTAACAAAACCGATGTAGTCGCCAGGATTGTTCGGGTCTTCTTTGATCTGAACCGCCAAGTTATTCGACGTCAAAGCTCCTAACGTATTGAACTCAGTTGGCTCAATACGGAACGATTCCACATCATCACTTTGGTTAGTGAATTGAATCACTTTCGTATCGCTAACCGCAGAGCCTGTCGGATCGGAGCCGTCTGCTAGACTGGACTCAGACAATGCAATTGGCGGAATAACATCAATAATCGGGATATCACCATCGGTAATGGTCAGCGTGACTGTAGAGGTCAGTTCATCACTGTCGCCGTCACTCGATGTCACCACGATGTTTTTAACAATATCGCCAGCTGAGTGGTCTAAGTCTCGATTTGGCTCAAAACGCACTTCACCTTGGGTAGTGATGAATAGAGAGCCTTCAGTGAAGGCAAACTCTTGCTCAGAACTGTCCGTTTGGTCGAGCGTGTAAGCCGTGCCATCGTAAGTAAATTGAGTGACACTCGCAGCATCCGCACTGGCGCTAGTGAGCACATCGAATACGGATGTCGTTGGCGTGCCCGCCGCCAAGTCAGAAACCGTAGGTTCTTCTATGCTAAGCGCACCGCTCGCCATCACTTGAACATCGTCGGTAATGGTGACTGACAGCGGTGACATCAATGAGTCGTCGCCGTCGGTATCAACAGCATAGACAGATAGCTCAAACGTTAGATCGTTATTACCTCGACCATCTTCGTGATCGATATTCTCCAACAACGTAAACGTGTATTGACCTAAAGTGGCAGCGCTAAAGCTTAACGTAAAGATTGGCGTTTCAACATTGGTTGCGCTGGTTGTGAAACCTACGTAATTACCGGAGCCGACAGGATCTTCTTTCAAATCAATTGGAAGCCCATCTGACTTGAGTGAATCATCACTGTTAAACTCTGTCGGCTCTAATCGGAACTTCTCAACATTGTCACTTTGGTGGGTGAACGAGATGGTTTCCGTTTGACTCACCGCACCAACGATTGGAGAAGAGCCATCCGTAAGTCCTGCCTCCGCGAGTGTGACGCTTGGAACAGATTCAATGGTTGGGATATCACCATCTGTAATCGTTAGCGTCACCGTCGCCGTTTCTACATCAACATCACCATCGCTTGAGGTGAACACCAGCGACTTCACGATATCGCCAGATTCATGGTCGAGGTCTCGATTTGGCTCGAAGCGAACATTACCTTCAATGCTGACGTACAAATCCCCTTCGGTGAACGAGAACTTCTGCTCACCGGTAACGGTTGGATCTAAGGTTTGCGTTGCGCCGCCATCGTAAGTGAACTGGGTAATCACCGCCCCGTCAGCACTTTGCTCCGTCATCACATCAATTGTGTTGGTGGTCACCGTACCATCGGCCAAATTTGGTTCAGTGATATCGAGTGTGCCGTTCGCCATGATTTGCACATCATCACCAATCGTCACAGAAAGCGGCGACATCAGTGAATCGTCACCATCAGAGTCCACGGCGTAGACAGGCAAATCGAAGGTTAACTCGTTGTTATCTAATCCATCGGCGTGATCTAGCGCTTCCAGTAGTGTGAAGGTGTATTCACCAAGGGTGGTTCCAGAAAAACTCAGTATAAATACAGGAACTTCCGTGCCACCGTCATTGATAAAGCCAACATAATTGCCTGAATCGACTGGATCTTCTTTTAACTCAACTGCGATGTTATTCGAAGTTAATGTGCCACCAACATTGAATTCTGTTGGCTCAAGTCGGAACTTCTCAACATCATCACTCTGGTTGGTGAATGAAATAGTCTCAGTTTGGCTGACCGCACTGCCACTTGGCGCAGAGCCATCGGCAAGCTGCGTTTCAGACAATGAAACGCTTGGTACCGATTCAATCGTTGGGACATCGCCATCAGTGATAGTCAGAACAACTGTCGCGGTTTCGACGTCCACATCACCATCGCTAGACGTCACCACTATCGACTTAACGATTGGACCAGACTCATGATCGAGGTTACGGTTTGGTTCAAAACGTACGTCACCCTCTAGTGTGATAAACAATGACCCTTCGGTAAAGATAAACTCTTGTTCGCCCGTGTCAGTTTGGTCAAGCGTATAAACGCTACTATCATAGGTGAACTGAGTAATGGTCGCGCCATCCGCACTCTGCTCTGGCATCACATCAATTGTGGTTGTGGTCACCACCCCATCTGCCAGATCAGCTACTGTCGGCTCTTCAATGGTCAAGATACCATTACTCATACCTTGAACATCATCTACAACAGTCACGGTGAGTGGCGACATTGCCGAATCGTCACCATCGCTATCAACCGCATAAACAGGTAGGTCGAAGCTGAGGCTGTTGTTGTCTAAACCATCTTCATGGTCGAGCGCCTCCAGCAATGTGAAGGTATAACGTCCTAACACGACGTCATCAAAGTTAAGGGTGAATACCTCGACTTCTTGATTTAATGCATTGGTTGTGAAACCAGTGTATTGACCAGAGTCTTCTGGGAACTCTCGAAGCTCAACAGCCAAGCCATTCGAAGTCAGCGTGCCTGAAGGGTTAAACTCATCGGTCGCGATTCTCAAGTGATCAACATCATCACTTTGGTTAGTGAAAGAGATAGTCTCAGTTTGACTTACTGCCGAACCGCTTGGCGCTGAGCCATCTGCAAGGTCTGATTCTGAGAGCGATACAGGAGGAATCACATCAATAATCGGAATATCACCATCGGTAATGGTCAGCGTGACTGTAGAGGTCAGTTCATCACTGTCGCCGTCACTCGATGTCACCACGATGTTTTTAACAATATCGCCAGCTGAGTGGTCTAAGTCTCGATTTGGCTCAAAACGCACTTCACCTTGGATAGTGATGAATAGAGAGCCTTCAGTGAAGGCAAACTCTTGCTCAGAGCTATCCGTTTGGTCGAGCGTGTAAGCCGTGCCATCGTAAGTAAATTGAGTGACACTCGCAGCATCCGCACTGGCGCTAGTGAGCACATCGAATACGGATGTCGTTGGCGTGCCCGCCGCCAAGTCAGAAACCGTAGGTTCTTCTATGCTAAGCGCACCGCTCGCCATCACTTGAACATCGTCGGTAATGGTGACTGACAGCGGTGACATCAGCGAGTCATCACCATCAGTGTCAACGGTATAAACTGGCAAGCTAAACGTCAGGTCGTTGTTACCTTGAATCGGTGCGTGGTCAATAGCTTCAAGAAGCGTGAACGTGTATTCGCCTAACGTTGTTGAGCTGAAATCCAACGTAAAGACGGTAGTTTCAACATTCGAGATATCGGTAGTGAAACCAATGTAGTTACCCGACCCTGTTGGCTCTTCGCGAAGCTCAATGATCAACCCGTCAGATTTCAATGAATTGTCTGTATTGAACTCTGTCGGCTCTAATCGGAACTTCTCAACATTGTCACTTTGGTGGGTGAACGAAATGGTTTCCGTTTGACTCACCGCACCAACGATTGAAGAAGAGCCATCCGTAAGTCCTGCCTCCGCGAGTGTGACGCTTGGAACAGATTCAATGGTTGGGATATCACCATCTGTAATCGTTAGCGTCACCGTCGCCGTTTCTACATCAACATCACCATCGCTTGAGGTGAACACCAGCGACTTCACGATATCGCCAGATTCATGGTCGAGGTCTCGATTTGGCTCGAAGCGAACATTACCTTCAATGCTGACGTACAAATCCCCTTCGGTGAACGAGAACTTCTGCTCACCGGTAACGGTTGGATCTAAGGTTTGCGTTGCGCCGCCATCGTAAGTGAACTGGGTAATCACTGCCCCATCAGCACTTTGCGCTGTCATCACATCAATGGTATTGGTGGTAACAGTTCCATCCGCAAAATTCGGCTCGGTAATATTAAGCGTGCCGTTCGCCATAATTTGAACGTCATCACCAATGGTGACTGACAGTGGCGACATCACTGAATCATCGCCATCAGAGTCCACCGCGTAGACCGGCAAATCGAAGTTTAGCTCGTTGTTATCTAATCCATCGGCGTGATCTAACGCTTCAAGTAGCGTGAAGGTGTATTCGCCCAGTGTGGTTGTGGAGAAGCTCAGGGTAAACACAGGAACTTCCGTGCCGCCATCATCAATAAAGCCAACGTAGTTACCTGAATCCAGCGGTTCTTCTTTAAGTTCAACCACTATGTTGTTTGATTTTAGGGCTCCACCGGAATTGAACTGGGTCGGTTCAAGTCGGAATTTCTCTACATCATCACTTTGATTAGTAAACGAGATGGTCTCGGTTTGGCTCACCGCACTACCACTTGGCGTTGAACCATCAGCCAACTGCGTTTCCGATAACGATACGCTTGGCATGGATTCAATGGTTGGAATATCACCATCAGTAATGGTCAGAACAACCGTTGCGGTTTCGACGTCCACATCACCATCACTGGATGTCACCACAATTGATTTCACGATCGGGCCAGATTCATGGTCGAGGTTGCGGCTTGGCTCAAAACGCACATCGCCTTCGAGGGTGATAAACAGCGAACCTTCAGTGAAAATAAACTCTTGTTCGCCCGTGTCAGTTTGGTCTAGCAACAACGGAGTGCCACCGTCGTAGGTAAACTGGGTAATGGTCGCACCATCCGCACTCTGCTCTGGCATCACATCAATTGTGGTTGTGGTCACTACCCCGGATGCCAGATCGGCGACTGTCGGCTCTTCAATGTTCAAGATACCATTACTCATACCTTGAACATCATCTTCGATAGTCACGGTGAGTGGCGACATTGTCGAATCGTCACCATCGCTATCCACCGCATAAACAGGTAGGTCGAAGCTTAAGCTGTTGTTGTCTAGACCATCTTGATGATCGAGCGCCTCTAGCAGTGTGAAAGTATAACGTCCTAACACGACGTCATCAAAGTTAAGAGTGAATACTTCGACTTCTTGGTTTAATGCATTAGTCGTGAAACCAGTGTATTGGCCAGAGTCGACTGGGAACTCTCGAAGCTCAACAGCTAAGCCATTCGAAGTCAGCGTGCCTGATGGGTTAAACTCATCGGTTGCGATTCTGAAGCGCTCAACATCATCACTTTGGTTAGTGAAAGATATAGTCTCAGTCTGACTTACTGCCGCACCGCTTGGCGCAGAGCCATCAGCAAGGCTTGATTCTGAGAGCGAAACTGGAGGAATCACATCAATAGTCGGAACATCACCATCGGTAATGGTCAGCGTGACTGTAGAAGTCTGTACATCACTGTCGCTATCTATTGATGTGACCACGATGTTTTTAACGATATCGCCAACCGAGTGGTCTAAGTCTCGGTTTGGCTCAAAGCGCACTTCACCTTGAGTGGTGATGAACAACGAGCCCTCAGTGAAGGTAAACTCTTGTTCAGAACTGTCCGTTTGGTCGAGCGTGTAAGTCGTACCGTCATAAGTAAACTGAGTCACACTCGAACCATCGGCACTGGGCGCGGTAAGCACATCAACTAGACCAGTAGTCACTGCTCCAGCGCTGACATCAGCTAAATTTGGCTCAGTAACTGTTAAATCAACATTTTGCATAACCTGAACATCATCATTGATGTTCACAACCAACTGACTTACTGCGGTTCTATCTCCATCCGTATCAACAGCCAAAATAGGAATATCGAAAGAGAGTAAGTTATTGCCTTGTAGAGGCCTATGATCGAACGCTTCAAGCAATACGAAGGTGAAATCACCAATATTAGTTTGATCAAAAGTCAGCGTAAAAACTGGTGTTTCTGTATTCGAAACGTCTGTTGTAAAACCTAAATAGCGCCCTGATCCTGTCGGCTCTTCGCGAATTTCAACGATCAACCCGTTAGAGGTTAGCGAGTCATCGCGGTTAAACTGCCCCACAACCACTTCGATACGTGCAACATCATCGCTCGCTTCAGTAAATGATATAGAGTTATTTGAATCAACAGAGACACCACTTGGCGCTGAACCATCGATCAACCCCGACTCATCGAGCGTGACACTTGGTACATTATCTATGGTTGGATCGTCGCCATCAGTGATTGTTAAGACCACAGTTGCCGTGTCCACGTCTACATCGCCATCACTAGACGTAAGAACAACCGTTTTAATGATATCCCCATCGGTTTGGTCGAGATTGCGATTAGGCTCGAAGCGCACGTCTCCATCTAGCGTCACAAACAAAGAGCCTTCTAGAAATTGGAACTCCTGTTCGCCAGTATCATTCTGATCTAAAGTTCGAATTGCACCATCGTAGGCAAACTGAGTGATCGACGCGCCATCTACGCCTTGGATGGGGAGCACATTGATCGTTTCCGTCGTAACAATACCTTGAGCCAAGACACCTAAACTAGGCTCTTGAATGGTCAAGATACCATTTTGCATGGTTTGTAGGTCATCACCTATTGTCACTGTCAGTGCAGTACCTAGGGAGTCATCGCCATCTGAATCCACTGCATAAACTGGAAGGTCAAATGATAGGTCGTTATTTTGCAAACCATCGGCATGATCTAGAGAATCAAGTAGCGTGAAAGTGTATTCACCCAATGTCAAATCTGAAAACTCGAGAGTAAACACTGGCACTTCTGTATTCGAACTATCTGTCACGAACCCAACGTAATTTCCTGAGTCCGCAGGCTCTTCTTTCAAACCCACCACTAAACCGTTCGAGGTTAGCGCGCCACCGGTATTAAACTCTGAACTCTCTAGTCTAAAGCGAGCGACGTTGTCACTGCCTGGGGTGAAATCAATTGTTTGCGTTGAACTAACATCAGAGCCTGTTGGTGAAGAGCCCGAAGCCAAGTCTGGCTCCAATAACGACACACTCGGAATGTCATCAATGGTAGGAATTTGCCCGTCAGTAATTGAGATTTGTAGTAAGGCTGAATCTGTATCGCCATCACCATCAACGGCATTAAAGGTAATATCTTGAGTGATGGTCTCGCTTACTGAATGATCTATGTCTCTCGCAACGACAAAAGTCACATCCCCGTTTAATGCAACATTCAGTGTTCCCTCATCAAACACAAACGCTTGTTGAACCGCCTCGCCCTGATCTGGATCTAGATTGTATGTTGTGCCGTCATAAACAAAGGACTGAACCGTCGCTCCATCACCACCAGTGAAGTTAAAAAGGTTATAAGAAACCGTTGAATCACCGTCTTGTGTTGGCTCATCAAGTGCCACGCTGTTATCTACCAACTCGACAGCATCATCGGCCACCGTCACCACAATCAATGCGGGTTGAGCGTCCCCACTACCACCAGCTAAAGATGAACGATCGCCATCTGCATCAACTGCGTAGATAGGCAGTTCAAAACTCAACTCGGCATCTTGAGAGCCTTGGTGCGTTAAAGAATCGAGTAGTGTGAACTCGTAAGAGCCCAAAGCTGGACTATCGACTGCAACTTCAAAAACAACGCTTCTTACTCCATCAAGAGTGATGAAGCCCTCGTAGTTTCTTACCCCGTTCACTTCACTCATTAACTCTAACGAAACTGGTTGGCCGTTCGACAACAGACTGCCATCAGTATTGAATTCCAACGGCTCTAATTCGTGGTGATCAATGATGTCGCTCGTAAAGGTATCTGAATCCACTGAACCCGCACCAGTAATAATACCTACGCCCTCTTCAGAGCCACCAACGAGACCACTCTCTTGTACAGAGATTGGATCGACAGTATTGATCGTTGGCCGATCACCATCCGAGATCGTGATATTTAATGTACTTATTACCGAGTCTTGGTCGAAGTCAGTGATTGTTACCGGGAGTGAAAATTCAAGAGAGTCTGAATTGATCTGTTCAATAGGTTTGAACTGTTGGAAATGGTACTCGCCATCGGTATCAACTGAAACCGTGAGTACAACCTCTCCGCGGCCCAAGATAGACAGAGAGATCTCTGTACCATCGTCCGACAGCCTCGCGATGGTATTCTGGTTATCACTCAAAATACCATCGAATTGGGCAAGCGACGCAGAATCAAAGACTACCGAAGCCAAGCTATCACTTTCTATGGAAACGAAACTCCCCTCTACCAAGGTCGTATTGGTTTCCGGATTGGTAATCGTGACAGTCTCAGGAATTGGGTCTGTCCCATCTAAAATTGCAACACCAGCTGAAATAGGTGTCGCGATGGCGTTACCACCAATGTCAGCGCCTTCAATATCAAAGGTCAACGAAATCTGGTTATCGACGTATGAAACCTGTCCGTCACCTACTGAAAAAACATGATCAATAGGAGCAGATAATGTCGAGGTAAGCGTTAAGTTAACATTCGAACCCGAGCTTACGGTGTCGATATCGACGCGTAGGACTTCCGTACCATTCTGAGTGCCCACAATGGCATTTTCGTTTGCATCATAAACAAACTGAACCGCCACACCACCCGATGTAATTTCGCTATTAAGCTCACTAAGCAGGGAAGAGAGAGAATCAGCAGCAGGTACAAAAGAGTTAGGGTCTAAGTCGAGACTGCCGCTTGGAATAAGTTGATTCGTGGAAACGGTTTGAGGATAAGTTCCTTGTGACAAAGAACCTTCGGTCAGACTCTGTGAGACAGTCTGTCCACCTGATGAAGCGGTAACGTCGGTTCTAAATTCGTCATCATCTTCATCGGCATCTTCTTGCGCTAACGCTGAGGTTTCAAAAAACGTTGAAGGTCGTGTCTCAGTATAATTGTAATCGATAGTCACAAAGCCAGCATTCGCCGAACCACTCGCTCCCCCAGCGGCCGTCGCTTCTAATATCTCCGTTGGATCTTCCCCAGCGAGTATTGCCTCTTGAATCGCCGAAATGTTGTTGGCTTCGAATGCCTCATCGCCAGCCTGGGTGAAATCTATCTCAACATCACCACCTAGGGGTTGTTCTCTCCAAGCAAATGTATCATCAAGACAACCCACACAGTTTTCGTCAACACTGACCTCTCTATTCACTTGAACAAGGACCAACTTTGCGCCTTTTGGAGTAATGATTATCTCATTGTCACGAATAGTATCTCCGGCTTTCAGCTTGCGAGCGCTACCATCCGGACTCATGACGACCACATCACCACTCACTTGTTGAACTATTGCTGCATTACGCAAGACTTCGACATCCATATGTCCCCCTAGATACACATAATGATGTTTTCATCATCGTGTAAGAATTGTTGTAAGCGCGCGTTGGGTTGTAACTCAGATTCAACCACTAATTTTTATCAAGTTATCTATCTTTAACTTGTGATGGCTCGATTTTGTTTTTACTTGATGTTTATCGAACTCATTTACTCTTAAGACTAGTATTTCCTTAGGAAAATTCCATTTTCAGGGGGATTGGATTGCATATCGAACCACATCCTCTTTATGAGATAAATTTTTCAATTTAAGTGAGAACAAATAAGGACTTATTTTAAGCAATCGGAAATAGTCACTAACTAGCGTCAATTTCGACCATTATGCGATTTCGATGAAGCTATCGTGCTCAGATCTCGTCATGATGAAAATGCTAGTTTCGAAGCTATCGCGCTTCAAACGACATATGATTCGCCCGATGAAGCACAAAACAAAAAAGCCACGGTTCGCTAAAACAGTGGCTTCTTAAAATCATAGTTGTACTTTGAAAATCAGTCAGCTAGACGATTTGCAGTCCAAACATACAGAAGTTCTAAAGCAATGGTTGCTCCAGCTAATGCCGTAATGTCACTTTGGTCATAAGCTGGTGACACCTCGACAACATCCATTCCGACCATGTTTACACCTTGAAGACCACGAATAATCTTCAAGATTTTGTCGGAGTTCAGCCCACCACAGACCGGTGTACCGGTTCCTGGAGCAAACGCTGGGTCTAAACAATCAATATCAAACGTCAAGTAAACCGGCTTATCGCCGACGGTTTGCTTGATACGTGACACGATCTCATCAACGCTCAGATCATTGGCTTCCATCGCATTGATAACGTTAAACCCATGCTCATCTTTCTCATACTCAGTACGAATGCCAACTTGAACAGAATGCTCTTTCGAAATTAGCCCTTCGTTTGGCGCATGATAGAACATAGTACCGTGATCATAACGACTGCCATGGCTGTAGGTATCGGTATGTGCATCAAAGTGGATTAATGCCATTTCACCGTACTTTTTCGCGTAAGCGCGTAACAGCGGCAGTGTAATGAAATGATCACCACCTAAACCCAACAACGTTTTACCACTATTGAGGATTTCGGTTGCTGCTGCTTCTAGGCGTACCGTTAAATCTTCCGCATCGCCGGTATCAAACACCAAGTCTCCAGAGTCAATTACCTTGGTGTGATCGAAGACATTAAAGTCCCATGGAAATTTCTTTCCTTCCCATGCCAAGTTAACTGATGCACGACGAATCGCATCTGGACCTAGACGTGCTCCCGGACGACCCGAAGTTGCCATGTCTAGTGGCGCACCAAGCACCACCACATCAGCTTCAGCATCGACCGGATTTTGTACCAAAGGACGACGCATAAACGTCATCGCATTGGAGTACAACGAGTAGTCTTTTTTAGTAAACAGATCGTCCATTAAAAATCCTCTAAATAGGTGTAGCCCATCAAGCCTTGCTCTAACTCAGCAAGTACACTCTGCTGATCTTCTTGTGGTACTTTCGCACTGACCATCTCTTCGTAATTTTGGCGAATCAAATCCACATCGATGTGCACGTAGCGCATCATGTCAGCAACGGTGTCACCCTCATTGATGTAATCTAGGTTCGCTTTACCTTCGTCATCAACGTTTACAACCACACTGTGTGTATCACCAAACAGGTTGTGCATGTCACCCAAGATCTCTTGGTACGCGCCGACTAAGAAGAAGCCCATTAAGTACGGCTCATCTGGGTTCCAAGCAGGTACCGGTAGCGTTGTTTCAATACCTTGGCCGTCTACGTATTGATCTATCGTGCCGTCTGAATCACAAGTAATATCCAGAACCACTGCACGTCGCTCATTTACTCTATCCAAACCGCTTAATGGCAGTACAGGGAACACCTGATCAATACCCCATGCATCTGGTAGCGATTGGAACAGTGAGAAGTTCACGAAGAACTTGTCTGCCAATCGATCGCTTAGCTCATCCAAAATCGGACGATGGTAGCGGTTCTTTGTGCTCATCAACTGGTTTAACTCGTAGTTGATGCGCAGTGAAACCTGCTCTGCCCATGCTCGACTTTGAAGGTTCAACATGCCCGTTGCGAACTGGTTGTGCGCTTCTGCAATGTCACTCTGAGTATCGTTGTAAATCTCAATCAAAGCACGGTCATCGCTGCCATCGCGCAGTGACTGAAAGTTACGCCACATGTTTTTCAAAAGTAGTGGCGCATCTTCTTCAGGCTCTGCAATCATTTCCGGAGAGTAGCTCTCGGTACCAATAACGTTAGTGATCAAAACGGCGTGATGCGCTGTCAATGAACGCCCAGACTCAGAAATAATCACTGGCATTGGCTGTTGGTACTGCTTACATATGTCGCCGACTGTCGTCACGATGTTGCGCGCGTACTCAGCTAAACCGTAGTTCATCGAGTTCGATGACTGGCTACGTGTACCATCGTAGTCCACAGCTAAACCGCCACCAACATCGATGTAATCTAGCTGAGCACCGATATCACGCAGTTCACAGTAGAAACGAGCAGCTTCACTTACACCGTTTCGTACATCACGAATGTTTGCCATTTGTGAACCCAAATGGAAATGAACAAGCTCTAGTGCTTCTAACTGGTCTTCCGCTTTCAAACGCTCAATTACAGTCAACACTTGCGATGCAGATAAGCCGAACTTCGACTTCTCGCCACCACTTGCTTGCCACTTACCTGCTCCTTGAGAAGCAAGACGAATACGTAAACCTAAACGCGGTTTTACGCCTAACGCTTTCGCTTCTTGTAGAACAAGATCAAGCTCAGATAACTTTTCAAGTACGATGAAAACCTTATGACCCAGCTTCTCACCAATCAAAGCCAAGCGAACATACTCACGGTCTTTGTAGCCGTTACAAACAATCACTGAACTCGCTTTTTGAGCCAATGCTAGCACTGCTAATAGTTCTGGTTTGCTACCCGCTTCTAGCCCCAGCTGTTTTTGTTCTAGCTGTGCTTGGCTTGCTAAAATCTCATCGACGACTTCTTTTTGTTGGTTTACCTTGATTGGGTATACCAAAAGATAGCGGTTGTCGTATTGATACTCATCGATAGCTTGGTTGAACGCATTACAGATATTGTGCACTCGTTGATGAACAATCTGTGGGAATCGCACCAATGCTGGTAAACCGACATTCTTCTGTTCAAGTTGCTTAACAATATTGCTTAAAGGAATTTGATGATCTGCTTTGCTTGGAGAGACATACACTTCCCCATTATCATCAATACCGTAGAAACCTTGGCTCCAGTGCTTAACGTTATATTCTGCACGGATGCGATCTAAATTAACTGATTGTTCCATTTCAAGAGACCTCACTATATAGGGCCATCACCAAGTAACACCCTGTTCAGACAAGTGGCGTTACCCAAGCTAAATCGATACGTTACGATTCGTTGCGCGCATTAACTGATATTCTGGCGAGTGAGTCCAATCATAGATATTTGTCGTGTCGACAATAGTTGTTTTAGGCACTCGCGAGATATTGGTACATCAAGGCTTGTCACCAATTCTCGGTGTAATACGCCATGATCATTTGGTCAGATATTTTTCGTAACCCATAAGAAACCCATAATTTTTTGCTGTTTTAGGCACGAGCTTCCCCCTGTTTATCTTTTAAACTATTTTCAAACTTTGGCTTGTAAAACGGCGAGGACTGGTATAAATTTGAATCACTGACCGATCGGTCAGTCAGTTTAATGGGGAGCCAAAATCAATGAACCACAATCCAATGACCAATGATGAAGCAGTATCAAATGCTGATATGACCAAGGTATTCGCCCAGCAGAAAAGTTACTTTCGAGCGAATTCGAATACTGACTTACAAACACGCCAAAACAACCTAGCTCGTCTAAAAGAGCTGCTTGTGCGTTACCAAGATCAAATCATCGACGCACTATCAGAAGATTATGGTCAAAGAGCAAGATACGACTCCCTCATTGCCGATATCACGCCTTCGCTGCACTTGATTGATTACAATCGAAAGAATCTTAAAAAATGGATGAAGCCTTCTCGCCGAGGTGCTGGATTAATGCTTCAGCCAGCAAAAGTAAGCGTTCATTATCAACCACTAGGCGTTGTTGGCATCATTGTTCCTTGGAACTTCCCTATTACCCTATCGATTGGCCCATTGGCGACTGCATTGGCTGCGGGTAACGTTGCGATGATGAAAATGTCTGAGTTCACGCCTGCAACAAACCGTGTTTTGAAAAAGATGTTGAACGAAGGATTTAATGAAGATCAAATCGCGATCATTGAAGGCGAAGCGGATGTTGCCGCTCAATTCAGCGCTCTTCCTTTCGACCACATTATGTTTACAGGTTCTACAACCGTAGGTAAGCATGTAATGAAAGCAGCTTCAACGAACCTAACTCCGGTTACTCTAGAGCTCGGCGGCAAGTCACCGACCGTGATCGCGCCTGATATAGACGTGATGGATGCCGTTGAGCGAATTCTATTTTCTAAGAGCCTCAACGCTGGGCAAATTTGTGTCGCACCAGACTACATACTGATCCCTAAAGCGAAAGTTAATGAGTTTGTTGAAGCTTATAAGAGTTACTTCAGAAAACTTTACCCTGCAGGTCTTGAGAGCAAAGAGCTCACATCAGTCATCAATCAACGTCAGTATGCTCGACTAAAAGGTGTTATTGACGATGCTAAGCAAAAAGGTGCTACCGTTCATACAGTGAGCGAGCAAGCTCAAGACGATGTAAATCATCGCATGACACCTCATCTACTGACTGACGTCAATGACGACATGATTGCTCTACAAGATGAGTTATTTGGCCCAGTTCTACCGATCGTCCCTTATGACACGCTAGACGAAGCGATTGAGTACATCAATGATCGTCCTCGCCCACTGGCGCTATACATCATGAGTCACGAAAGCGAAACGCAGAATGCAATCCTCAACAGAACTCATTCTGGTGGTGTGTGTATTAATGACTCTCTGGTTCACGTCGCCGCTGATGATGCACCGTTTGGCGGAATTGGCCCATCAGGCATGGGGCATTATCATGGTATCGAAGGATTCAAAACCTTTAGTCACGCTAAAACCGTTCTGAGTCGAGGAAAAATCAACTACACAAAACTGCTGCATCCTCCGTATAATAGCGCGTTCAAGAAATTGATTTTTAAAGTGATTAACCGATGACCACAAAAAGACAGCAGATCTTAGATTCAGCCCTTCAACTCTTTGCCGAACAAGGCGTTGAAGGCACATCTACAGCCCAAATTGCAAAAGCAGCAGGTGTGGCAAAGGCGACTCTGTTTCATCACTTTGAAAACAAATCACTGCTGGTTGATGAGCTTTTTAGAGAGCTGAAGCAAACTCTATTCAATACGATTTTTCAGGGAGTGGACTCATCTTCAGCGCCACTGTACTCAAAAATGAACCAACTTTGGTTAGTCGGGATTGATTGGGCTTCGGTTCACCCAGATGCCATGAGATTTTTCTCTAATATTCACTTCCACCCAGCGACAGAAGAGAGACAAAGCATTGTCGCAGAGTTGTTTATAACATTGGACGAGAATATTCGAGCAGGGCAAAAATCCGGTGAATTGTTGACGTTAGATATTGAACTTGTTCGTCACTTTATCCATAGTCACTTTTTGATCTCAGTAAACTGGTTGCTAGACCAAAAGCAGCTCTCGACTGAAGAACAACAGAATTACGTTCAACAGAGTTTTGATATGTGTTGGCGAGCTATTGGCGGCACACAACCTGATTAGCTTATTAACTGATTAGCTATTAACGTTCATTAAATACAACAAAGCCACCATCAAGGGTGGCTTTTCATTTTGTAAATTAACTCAACGCGTATTCTACACCCTGCTTTGCGTGGATCTCAGTAGTGTCGTACAGAGGTACTTGCGTGTCTTGTTGATTCACCAACAGCGCAATCTCTGTGCAGCCTAAAATTACAGCTTGAGCACCTTCGGCATATAGCTTGTCAATGATCGTAAGGTACTGCTTCTTAGAGCTTTCTTTAATAACGCCTTTGCAAAGTTCATCATAAATGATGGTATGCACTGCATCTTGGTCTTCTGAACTTGGTACTACCACATCCATACCGAATTTATCTTTAAGGCGGCCTTTATAGAAATCTTGCTCCATGGTAAAGCGAGTCCCCAATAAACCCGCCTTTTCGATGCCATCCGCTTGCAACACGTTTGCTGTAGCATCCGCGATATGGAGAACTGGAATAGAAATACGTGATTCGATCTCTGGTACTACTTTGTGCATCGTATTGGTACATATCATTAGAAAATCGGCACCCGCTTTTTCTACCGACTCTGCTGCATCAGAAAGTAGAACCGCTGTTTCATCCCATTTTCCTTGGTGTTGAAGCTTTTCGATTTCATCGAAGTTAACACTGAAAAGTACCACTTTTGCTGAATTAAGCCCGCCCAATCTCGACTTCACGCCTTCATTGAGTGCTTTATAGTAACTGGCTGTCGACTCCCAACTCATTCCACCTAACAGACCGATCGTTTTCATACTTCCCTCTACTCAAATTGAATACATAGCGTTGCTAGAAACCCTGCTCTAATTAATGTTTTATCAAGCAATTTAGTAAGATGCAACATGGTGCAGCCCTCGCAATCATTAGCTAAGACACGTACACTACCCGCCTAAATGAAACACAATCAGAAGGCTTAGGTTTGCAAACTCTAGAACAACTACAATCCGGACAATTATTGGGCTCAACACATTTAAAATTGGCTGAAGGCCTTCAAACGTTCCCAATAGAAATCATAGAGCTTGCAGACACCCTCGAAGTGCTCGACCTTTCAGGTAATTCACTATCTGAACTTCCACAAGAGCTGGCAAAACTGACCAAGCTGCGCATTATCTTTGCGTCTAATAACAAGTTCACTCACCTTCCAGAGGTGTTGGGTGAACTGCCAAACCTTGAAATGGTTGGCTTTAAAACGAACCAAATTAAGACGGTAAGTGAACATTCATTACCTACCCAACTACGCTGGTTGATTCTGACTGACAACGCGATTGAGGTATTGCCAGAAAGCCTAGGACACCGCCCACGACTACAAAAACTGGCGCTAGCAGGCAACCAAATTAAAGCGTTGCCAAAAAGCATGGAAAATCTCAACAACCTCGAACTGGTTCGCCTATCTGCTAACCAATTGGCCGAGTTTCCGGAACTACTGATTAAGCTTCCTAAATTAGCGTGGCTAGCATTTGCGGGGAATCCATTCTGTAAACATCCTAAATCTCTCGATAGCGTACCGCAAGTAAAGACGACGAGTTATCGTTTGAATCAGGTATTGGGGCAAGGTGCGAGTGGCGTTATCTCTCATGCAAACTGGGTTGATGACAAGTTTGACTTTCCAAACGAAGTAGCAGTTAAAGTATTTAAAGGTGAAGTGACTAGTGATGGGTATCCACATGATGAATTAGAAGCATGTCTTCAAGCAGGTCATCACGATAATCTTGTTAAGTCGATTGCACAAGTGGATGATGGCGACGACCTAGCATTGGTTATGGAGCTCATCCCTGAAAGCTATTACAACCTAGGGCTGCCGCCAACACTCGAAACTTGTACGCGTGATACTTTCCCAGAAGGTTTCGAACTACCTATCGAGCAAGTCAACAACATCGTTACCCAGATGATTGATGTGTTTAATCATTTACACGACAACAAGGTTTGTCATGGCGACCTATACGCACACAACACCTTGGTCAATAAGCAGGGTCAGATGATCTTCGGCGACTTTGGTGCTGCAACCATCTATGGATACCTAACTACAGAACAACAGCAAGGCATTCGCCGTATTGAAGCTCGTGCTTTGAAACACTTCATAGATGATCTACTGACAATTTGTGCCAAGCAAGACCTTGAGAGTGAACTGTACTCACGCCTTGCTAGCTTCAATGCTTAGTCACCAGATAAAGACTCTAAAACAAAGAAAGCACAACGCGCGTGCTAAAAACGACAAAGCCAACATCACTGTTGGCTTTTTTATTGGATTACGAAGCGACTTGGCTTTTAACTCTCTACCTGAACCAGCTTTAAGTATGAGTGCAGCTCTTCATTTTTGTATTCCACAGCAGAGTGAATATTGAGGTCGCCATTAGCTACTACAGCAAATTGGTAGCGATTATCGCCCTTGATGATTTCAACATGCAGCAAACCTTCTTTGAGATGCCAATGCCCTTTCGTCTCAAAACGGTCAAACAAGCGATACTCATTTAAAGTGCCATCATTGTGAAAGTGTACCTCTGTAATATAGCCACCAGGACAGCTCTTCACCCAAACTCGGTTTTCGATATCACTGATAACAAAATCGCGCTTAGTTTCGCGCCAAGCCAAAAAGGCTTCGCTATCGTAAAGAGCGATATTAAGATCAGTGCGAGAGATTAACGGCTGATCAGTTTGCTCACGGCAATAAAGTTGCAACAGGATTTGCTGTACCGTGTGATTCTGTAACTGAGCCATTAACACTTCCCCTCAATCAATCTATTTAGCTATCAACGCTTTACTTACAATTAAACCAGCTCGTAGGAGACAACGTACAGTTGAGAAATACCTGGGTAGATATCTTGAATAACGTCTTTAAGTACTTGCAGCGTCATGTTTTCTTGTTGAGCGTGGAACTCCCCCAGCTCATCAAACAAAATCGGCTCGACGCTAATGATTTTAAGGCTACAGAATACACGCCCCTCTTCTAACGTTGATACTTCTACAACGCTACCCGGTTGGTAATCACGCTCAGATTCGTCACGGATGGTAATAGTCTTTTTACCTGAAAGAATGTCAGCTTCAAAACGCTCAAAGAACGTCATAGTGGTTGGTGCGGCCATGGATTTCAATCACTTGTCATTAAAGGTTTAGATACTTGTTTATATACCAGAATATCTAACGAAGCGAATGAAAATTGGATTTGAGATGCGAGAGAATATGACAAGGCCAAATTGCGGGCAATAAAAAAGGAGAGCCTAAGCTCTCCTTCTCTTAATCCTAAATGCAAACTCTAATTAAAGAGCAGCTTTTGCTTTTTCAACTAGAACTGCGAATGCAGCTTTGTCGAATACCGCGATGTCAGCAAGGATCTTACGGTCGATCTCGATAGATGCTTTCTTAAGACCGTTGATGAAACGGCTGTAAGATAGACCATTCTGACGAGATGCAGCGTTGATACGTGCAATCCATAGTTGACGGAATTGACGTTTCTTGTTGCGACGGTCACGGTAAGCGTATTGACCAGCTTTAGTAACTGCTTGGAAAGCTACGCGGTAAACACGAGAACGTGCACCGTAGTAACCTTTAGCTTGTTTTAGAACTTTCTTATGACGTGCACGAGCTTGTACACCACGTTTTACGCGAGGCATTATGCTTCTCCTAAACTAAACGATTATTAAACTAAAAAGAATTAAGCGTATGGCATCATACGAGCAACTGCAGCCACTTCACACTTAGGAAGGATTGCATTTGGACGTAGCTGACGCTTGTTCTTAGTAGTACGCTTAGTCAGGATGTGACGTTTACCAGCGTGCTTAAACTTAATACCACCAGCAGTTTTCTGGAAACGCTTAGCAGCACCTTTGTTGGTTTTCATCTTAGGCATGATGAATAACTCCGCATTGTTGAGTTGTTAATAACAATAGTAATTAGGGCGAATAAAACCCCGCAACCAGAGGCTGCAGGGTTCAATTACTTGCAAAGCCGTTAATTACTTCTTTTTAGGGGCCAATACCATGATCATTTGGCGGCCTTCGATTCGAGTCGGGAAAGATTCTACAACAGCTAAATCTACTGTATCTTCTTTCAGACGATTCAAAACGTCGACACCGATGTCTTGGTGAGCCATTTCGCGGCCACGGAAGCGAATTGTTACCTTCACTTTGTTGCCGTCTTCTAGGAAACGCGTCAGGTTGCGTAGTTTTACCTGATAGTCTCCAATGTCAGTTCCAGGACGGAATTTTACTTCCTTAATCTGAATCTGCTTTTGCTTCTTCTTCTGCTCTTTCGCAGCTTTGCTCTTCTCGAAGAGGAACTTACCGTAGTCCATCACACGACAAACTGGCGGCTCGGCGTTAGGGCTGATCTCTACAAGATCCATACCAGCTTCTACAGCTGCATCAAGCGCTTCTTGGATAGAAACGATACCAACGGCTTCACCGTCAGCGCCTGTTAGACGAACTTCACGAACGCCACGAATTTCACCGTTTAAACGATGCTGGTTTTGTTTGGCCGGTTGTTGGCCACGTCTTCCGCCTTTAATAGCTTATTCCTCCAGATTGAGCTTACGGCTTGAAACCTCGGCTTGGATGTAAGAAATAAAGTCATCCACTTTAAACTTGCCTAGGTCTTTACCTTTACGTGTACGTACTGCAATTTCACCGGCTTCCATTTCTTGGTCACCACATACAAGCATGAACGGTACACGTTTCAAAGTGTGTTCGCGAATTTTAAAGCCAATCTTCTCATTTCTCAAGTCTGCTTTGACTCTAAATCCACTTTTTTGCAGTTTTTTCGTAATTTCTTGTACGTATTCCGACTGTTTGTCGGTAATGCCCATTACAACTGCTTGTTCTGGCGCCAACCACGTTGGGAAGAAGCCAGCGTATTCTTCAATTAGAATACCGATGAAGCGCTCTAGAGAACCTAAAATCGCGCGGTGAATCATAACTGGCGTGTGACGCTCGTTATCTTCACCAACGTAAGTTGCACCTAGACGCTCTGGTAATGCAAAATCGAGCTGCACTGTACCACATTGCCATGCACGGTCCAAACAATCATGCAAAGTAAATTCAATCTTAGGACCGTAGAACGCGCCCTCACCTTCTTGAATCTCGTATGCAATTTCCATTGACTCTAGTGCAAGCTTAAGGTCAGCCTCAGCGCGGTCCCACATTTCGTCAGAACCTACACGTTGCTCTGGACGAGTAGACAGCTTAACAACAATGTTTTCGAAACCGAAAGTTGTGTAAGTGTCGTAAACCATTTCAATACAAGCTTTAACTTCTTGTTGAACTTGGTCTTCAGTACAGAATACGTGAGCATCATCTTGAGTAAAGCCACGAACACGCATGATGCCGTGAAGCGCACCAGATGGCTCGTTACGGTGACAAGAGCCGAACTCAGCCATACGTAGCGGTAGATCACGGTAAGATTTAAGACCTTGGTTGAAGATCTGTACGTGACCTGGGCAGTTCATTGGCTTGATAGCGTATTCACGGTTCTCTGAAGATGTTGTGAACATCGCTTCTGCGTATTTGTCCCAGTGACCAGAGCGTTCCCAAAGTACACGGTCCATCATTAGTGGGCCTTTTACTTCTTGGTAATCGTACTCAGTCAGTTTTTGACGTACAAACACTTCTAGTTCACGGAAAATAGTCCAACCGTTGTGGTGCCAGAACACCATGCCTGGTGCTTCTTGCTGCATGTGGAATAGATCCAATGCTTTACCAATCTTACGGTGGTCACGCTTTGCTGCTTCTTCTAGACGAACTAGGTGAGCTTTAAGCGCTTTTTTATCGTGGAATGCAGTACCGTAGATACGTTGCAGCATCTTGTTGTCACTGTTACCACGCCAGTAAGCACCCGCTACGTTAAGTAGAGTGAAGTGCTGACAGAAACCCATATGTGGTACGTGTGGACCACGACACATATCGATGTATTCTTCATGGTGGTATAGGCCTGGACGGTCGTCTTTAGAAACGTTCTCGTCTAGGATTTCCATTTTGTATGTTTCGCCGCGAGCTTCGAAAGCATCACGCGCTTCCTGCCAGCTAACTTTCTTCTTAACAACCTGGTACTTGGTCTTAGCCAGCTCTTTCATGCGCTTTTCAATCTTCTCAAGATCTTCTTGCGTTAGAGAGTGCTCTAGGTCGATGTCGTAGTAGAAGCCATTGTCGATCGTTGGACCGATCGCCATTTTCGCTTCTGGGAATAGCTGCTTAACCGCGTGACCAAGAAGGTGAGCACAAGAGTGACGTACAATTTCAAGACCATCAACTTCATCTTTAGCTGTGATGATTTCTAGGCTTGCATCGTTCTCGATTAGGTCGCAAGCATCAACACGCTCGCCATCTACACGACCAGCAATGGTTGCTTTCGCAAGACCAGGACCGATTGATAGGGCAACATCTAGAGTTGATACAGGGTTGTCAAATTGACGCTGACTGCCGTCAGGAAGAGTAATAATTGGCATTATTTGTCCTTTACAGTGGTGTTGCACACCAAGCAACACATGAAAATGTTTAATATATGTCGGTCAACCAAGCGGAGTTGGTTGGGGATATATGAATAAGTAAAACTCACTTTTCAAGAAACAAATACAGATGCCTCTTTAAAAAGTGAGCGAGCATTGTAACGAATTCATATTAAATAACAATGACCGCTTTCTGTCGTGTACTTCCGGTAAGCACGAAAAACCAAGAATTCAAACAAAAAAACAAAAGTTAATAAGATGTTAAAGCTCTCTTTTACCACTAAGCTTAACTTACTATCGCTAGTTAGCCTTGGGGGTGGGAATGAAAAACAGAGTTGTAATTCAAACGCTGAGCTTTGTGACTCTCCTTTATAGTGTGCCTAGCTTTTCTAGCGATGAATATGGACCGCTATTGAGCTATGTCCAATCCCCTATGCATTCGACTCGTCACACTCCAACCCTACGTTCAGGCTTCCCTATTGATGATGGTGACATTGAACTTTTCGCCAGCTTTACTGCCGCGAGTATCTGGGCCAACTCCCACGATTATCATCTCGACTACTATCAAAACCAGCTTCATACCGGGCTTCGTTGGCAGGTGAACAGCAAGTGGCAGTTTGAGCTCAATTACCGCTGGCTTTACGCTGGCAACAACCATCTAGATAGTCTGATTATCGATTTTCATGATTTCTTTAGCATTGACCAAGCAGGGCGAGATCAGAAGAATAAACACGAATTCGACATTTATGCGCCACAGCATGGTGTCAACGTCTCCGACTTCTCTGGAGATACGTTGACCAGCGCATTTACGCTATATAGCCAATACCAATTTATCAACACCCAATCACATGGCTTGTCGCTGGGCGTCGCTCTATATAGAAACAACGTTAACAACGGTATCTTTGAAGGGGAAAGCTTTGAACAGAGTGCGCAGTTAAATTACAGCTATGCATTTACGGATCAGAGTATCTACTCCTCTATCGCAATCACACACCAATCCGATTACGAACGAAAGAATGATTTCCCGCATAAAAGTACCCTGCTCGCTTTTATGGCAGGTTATCGTTTGGAACTACTAACCAACCATGAGCTTCATTTAGAATATCGACTTTATGAAGGCGCAGAGAATGGCTCTACAGAATTTTCAGAGCCAGCCAACGAAATTCTGTTCGGTTACCGCTATAAACTGCCCTTTGGCGCAGTGGAGCTATCCATTATTGAAAACGTCATCAACATGGACAACTCAACCGATGTTGGCTTTCAGATAGCTTATCGTCATCGAATTAGAGGCAGCGAATAATTTGCTCAGTAGAGCGCACCAATTCACTTGAATGCACCAGATACAAATAAGCCGCGCATAAACACGGCTTACTCTTGCTTAGTGACGACATAAAGCTATTTATTTATGAGTTCATGATACGAGAAACAGCAGCATTGATATCACTATCAGACGCATTGATTGGCAGGCTAAATGAGATGTATTGATCACCACGGAAACTTAATGAACGATCAATTTCAGCTAGGCAATGAACCGTATTACCATTCACGATAAATGAAAGCTCAATCTCTTTGTTATTGATGAAACCACCGCTTCTAAATTCTATCTCTTGGTAGCAACCCGACACAGACGAGAAAGTGTTACCCTTTAGGTAGCCCTTTTCAACATCGGCTTTGACCATTGTCATACCTGCAGCCTCAACACCTTGAATGATCTTCTCAACTGTCGGCAAAGGTTTTACAACGATAAAGTCACGATCTTTAGGGTCAATCGCGAAGCCGATATCTAGGTTTGTTTCTACCCATACATGGCACTGGTTCATTTTCGCGTTAAGTGCCGTGATTGGCGTTTCATCATTCAGCTTTAAGCGAAATGGAACTTGCTTGGTCTCACCCGGTTGAATGGTGAATGGCTCTACTGCTTGAATTCTTCCTAAAGAAAAAGTCTCGTAACTCGTGCTGTCTTCCGTTTCCACTTTGACTTCAGTATTCAGTACCAAGTTAATCAAGTCGATCTGTTGCTCTACGTCACCACCGAGGATATGAACGTTGCCTGATAATTCACCACCTTGGAACACTTCAATATTATCCAAAACTGTGTCGACTTTCGCCGCACCTATACCCAACGAGGCTTTTAGCTTTTTAAACATACTTTCCCTTTTTAGAATTATCGTTTTTGAATGACTTATTTGAATGCATTAGAGGTCTACCGACAAATTTGCTGTAGTTGGATGATATTAGCAAGTAATTTGCCCTATCCATGAGTCATCACACCACACATTTCGTGTAAATATTGTAATCGTTGGCAAATCAGGTACTCTATTTGTATAGTCAATTGAGGGTTAAGTATGTCGAACGCGCCGTTATATTTGCAGATAAAGCAGTTTATTGATGACAAGATCTCTATGGGACACTGGCCACCCGGGCACAGAATTACCACAGAATTAGAACTGACCAAACAGTTTAACGTCAGCCGAATGACGGTGAACAAGGCCATCAGAGATCTGGTAAGTGAAGGGAAATTAGCACGCAAGCCGCGTCTCGGTACTTTCGTCTGTGAACCGACAGAAAAAGCCCAGTCTCCACTACTCGACATCAACAACATCGCTCAAGAGATACGTGAGCGTGGACAAGATCATCGAAGCCAAGTGGTTAAACACCTGCAAATCAACGCAGATGAAAAGACCGCCATGCAATTGGGCGTAATGATTAATACACCCATTTTTTATAGCGAAATCATCCACTTTTCTGACAACACACCGACGCAATTAGAGTGTCGCTGGGTGAACTCGGATATTGTTCCTAACTACCTTGATCAAGATTTTACTCACGCGACTCCGAATGAATATCTCTCAAACAACTGTCCACTGAGTGCCATAGAACACACAGTAGAGGCCATTGTACCGGAACATAAAGTTCAAGAGAGCCTAGAAATGGCAGCCAATGAGCCTTGCTTACTACTCAATCGTCGCA
Source organism: Vibrio fortis (assembly GCF_000695685.1). Classification (GTDB taxonomy): domain Bacteria; phylum Pseudomonadota; class Gammaproteobacteria; order Enterobacterales; family Vibrionaceae; genus Vibrio; species Vibrio fortis_A. The sequence goes on from NZ_JFFR01000002.1 coordinate 568,735, forward strand.
CTTGGAGTGCTGAACGCTTGGTGAGTTTTGCCCTGCTTTATCACCCTGGTTCTAAATACAAATTAAGCTCTAAGATACTGCTCGATTAAAGCACATCATCCTGCTCATTGATCACAATTTTGCAACATCAACTTGATTAGTTAAGTACTTTAGCCTATTTATTTGTATATACATTTAAACAACCAAGGTTAACGATCGAAATGGCGACAAACTTGATCCTTAAAAATGCAAGTATCTGTTCAATGGCAGTTGGGGAGCTCGGCTACGCGCCGTCAACGCCTCAAGACATATTGGTCGTAGGTGGCAAAATTGCTCAAATTGTCCCATCAGAGTCAAACGCATTTGCCACACAAGAATCAATGTCAGATCACCAGGTCGTTGACTGTTCAGGCAAGTTAGTAACACCAGGGTTAATCGACAGCCACACTCATCTAATTTACGCGGGCAATCGTGCTAATGAGTTTGAGATGAGACTCAAAGGCGCAGCTTATACTGACATTGCAGCGCAAGGCGGCGGAATCTTATCAACGGTTCGAGCGACACGTGCCGCGACTGAAGAAGAACTCATTGAGCTAGCACTACCACGCCTTGATGGCCTGTTAAGTAGTGGCGTTACCACGGTTGAAGTTAAGTCCGGCTATGGTTTGACACTCGAAGACGAGTTAAAAATGCTCAGAGCGGCTAAGGCTTTGGAAAACTACCGTCGTGTACGCATCACAACCACCCTTTTGGCTGCACATACCGTTCCACCTGAGTTTAAAGACAACGCCGATGAGTATGTCGACCTCATCTGTAACACTATCATCCCACGAGTCGCTGCGGAAAAGCTTGCAGATTCAGTCGATGTGTTTTGTGAGTCGATTGGCTTTACGTTGGAGCAAACCGAGCGCGTCTTTCAAGCGGCCATAAAGTATAGCTTGTCCATCAAGGGGCACACAGAACAGCTCTCCAATATGGGGGGCAGTGCCTTAGCGGCAAACTATGGGGCGACCTCTGTTGATCATATTGAATATCTCGACCTTGCCGGTGTAAAAGCACTAAGCGAAAACAATACCGTTGCAAGCCTGCTACCGGGAGCTTTCTACTTTTTAAAAGAGACTCAGCAGCCACCTATCGAACTATTGCGCGAACACAAGGTGCCTATGGCGATCGCGACCGACTTAAACCCTGGGACTTCACCTTTTGCTGACCTCACTCTGATGATGAACATGAGTTGCACTCTCTTTGGTTTGACCCCGGAAGAGTCTTTAAGAGGCGTTACCTGCCACGCAGCGCAAGCCATTGGCAAAGCTGGTTCACGTGGGAGAATTGTAGAAGGTTACGACGGAGATTTCACAATCTGGAACATTGAGCATCCAGCGGATCTTAGCTATCAGGTCGGTGTACCACGCCTATCTAAACGTATCGTTGCAGGAGAGCTATGCCATGACAGCTTCTAACCTAACCCAACACAATCATAATTGGACAGGTCGTGATGACCTAGAAGACGGTGTAGATGGCAAGCGAGTTCACCACATCACGCAGGCCGTTGATTGCTTGAACATACCTTCTGAGCGAGGCATTGCGCTTATCGGTTTTGAGACTGACGCTGGCGTCGCACAAAACAAAGGACGCGTCGGAGCTAAGCAATCGCCGAACCTAATTCGCCAAGCACTCGCGAATATGGCATGGCATAACCAAGCGAATGTTTACGATCTCGGAAATGTAACCTGTGAAGGTGATGATCTCACCAACGCACAAGCGCAATGCGCTGAGGTAGTGACTCAAGCCCTAAAGGAAACACGCACCATCGTATTGGGCGGTGGGCATGAGATTGCTTGGTCATCATTTCAAGGGTTAGCCAATCACCTTGATCAGATATCACAAGATCAACCACCTCGTATTGGCATCATCAATTTCGATGCGCATTTCGATTTACGTGAACATGAAAGCGAGATCGCCGAAGTTAAACCAAGCTCAGGCACGCCATTCAATCAGATCCATCAATGGTGCCAAAAAAAAGGCTGGCCGTTTCACTACGCTTGTTTAGGTGTAAGCGCTGCGAGCAATACGCAAGCTCTGTTTAAAAAAGCAGACGCGCTCAATGTTTGGTATTTGAACGACCACCAGATCACCTACCCTAATCTGGTCGGTAACTTAGAAAAGCTGTCTGAATTTATCAAACAGTGTGACTACCTATATCTAACCATCGATCTTGATGTGTTCCCTGCGGCAACTGCACCCGGAGTCAGTGCTCCAGCAGCACGCGGAATCAGCTATGACAATCTCGCGCCGCTGTTAGAACTAGTACTTCAACACCCTGATAAATTGCTACTCGCTGACATTGCTGAGTACAACCCAAATTACGACATAGACCAACAGACGGCTCGACTTGCTGCGCGCCTATGTTGGGATATCGCCAACGCTATGGCAAACGCATAACTTTAATAAAAACAAAAGATAACGTGAACATAAGGAAATCCAACATGACGGAACATCACAATAGCGACCCTCGCCTAGATACCTCACGTGAGATTCGCGCTCCGCATGGTACGACACTGCGTACTAAATCTTGGCTGACAGAAGCGCCACTACGCATGTTAATGAATAACCTAGACCCAGACGTAGCTGAACACCCTCACTCGCTGGTTGTTTATGGTGGTATTGGCCGCGCTGCTCGCGACTGGAAATGCTTCGATACTATTGTTGAAGTATTAGAGCGCCTAGAAGACGACCAAACCCTATTGGTACAGTCAGGCAAACCAGTGGGCGTTTTCCCAACTCACAAAGACGCACCACGTGTATTAATTGCCAACTCAAACATAGTTCCACACTGGGCAAACTGGGAGCACTTTAACGAGCTCGATAAACAAGGCTTGATGATGTACGGCCAAATGACCGCAGGTAGCTGGATCTACATCGGCTCACAAGGCATCGTTCAGGGTACTTACGAAACCTTCGTTGCAATGGCTAAACAGCACTTCAATGGTGACGCAAAAGGACGCTGGATCCTAACAGGCGGCCTTGGTGGCATGGGCGGCGCTCAACCTCTAGCGGCAACCATGGCAGGTTTCTCTATGATCGCGGTTGAGTGTGACGAATCTCGTATCGATTACCGTCTGCGTACTGGCTATGTAGACAAAAAAGCTACCAGCCTAGATGAAGCAATGGCGATCATTACAGAATCTGAAACACCAGTTTCTGTTGGCCTACTTGGCAACGCAGCGGATGTATTCCCTGAGCTTGTAGAACGTAACATCACACCGGATGCAGTAACAGACCAAACCTCTGCTCACGACCCACTCAATGGCTACCTCCCTCAAGGTTGGTCAATGGAAAAAGCAGCGGAAGAGCGCTTAGCCGATGAAGCGAAAGTAGTAAAAGCAGCGAAGCAATCTATGGCAATCCAAGTGCAAGCGATGCTAGATCTACAAGAACGCGGCGCAGCAACCGTGGACTATGGTAATAACATTCGTCAAATGGCACTGGAAGAAGGTGTAGAAAACGCATTCGATTTCCCAGGATTCGTTCCTCAATATATCCGTCCCCTTTTCTGTGAAGGTATTGGTCCATTCCGTTGGGCTGCACTGTCTGGTGATCCAGAAGATATCTACAAAACTGACCAGAAAGTAAAAGAGCTGATTCCGGACAACCCACATCTTCACAACTGGCTAGATATGGCTCGTGAACGCATTCAATTCCAAGGTTTACCTGCTCGTATCTGTTGGGTTGGTTTGAAAGACCGTGAACGTTTAGGTCAGGCGTTCAACGAAATGGTTAAAAATGGCGAACTAAAAGCACCCGTCGTTATTGGTCGTGACCACCTAGATTCAGGCTCGGTAGCTAGTCCTAACCGTGAAACAGAAAGCATGATGGATGGCTCTGACGCTGTATCAGATTGGCCACTACTCAACGCTCTGCTGAATACCGCGGGCGGCGCAACTTGGGTGTCTCTACACCACGGTGGTGGTGTAGGTATGGGCTTCTCCCAGCACTCAGGTATGGTGATCTGTTGTGATGGTAGTGATGATGCGTCTCGTCGTATTGCCCGCGTACTGCATAACGACCCAGCAACCGGCGTAATGCGACACGCTGATGCAGGCTACGATATTGCTAAGCAGTGCGCGAAAGACCAAAAACTAGACCTACCGATGCTAAACGCTGAACTACGTAAGCTTTAAGAGTGAGAGAAGATATGTTGAACCTATTACTGAAACCAGGACAACTTGGCCTATCCGAGCTGCGTAAAATCAGCCGTAGCCCGGTGAACCTATCGTTGGATCCTGAAGCCATTCCTGATATCGAAGCAAGCACTCAGGTAGTTGAACAAGTGATCGCCGAAGATCGCACCGTGTATGGCATCAACACTGGTTTTGGCTTACTCGCAAACACCAAAATCGCACCTGAAGATTTAGAAGTACTACAGAAAAGTATCGTGCTTTCTCATGCTGCTGGTATCGGCAAGTTCATGTCTGACGAGACCGTTCGTCTAATGATGGTGCTAAAGATCAACAGCCTGTCACGTGGCTACTCGGGTATTCGCCTTAAGGTCATCAACGCCCTGATCGACCTAGTGAACGCACAAGTCTATCCTTGTGTGCCACAAAAAGGCTCTGTAGGTGCATCTGGCGACTTAGCACCCCTTGCTCATATGAGTACGGTTCTATTGGGTGAAGGTCAAGCACGTCACAATGGCAAGATCATCACGGGTCTAGAAGCGATGCAAATTGCAGGACTTGAGCCAATTACCCTAGCGCCAAAAGAGGGTCTAGCGCTACTCAACGGCACTCAAGCTTCGACAGCATTCGCGTTAGAAGGCTTGTTTGCGGCAGAAGATCTATTCGCTTCCGCAACAGTATGTGGTGCGATGTCAGTAGAAGCAGCGCTTGGAAGCCGTCGACCGTTTGACCCTCGAATCCACCGCGTACGTGGTCATCGTGGCCAGATGGACGCCGCATTGGCTTACCGTCACCTACTTGATCAAACCAGTGAAATTGGTGAGTCTCATACCTGCTGTGAAAAGGTTCAAGACCCGTATTCACTGCGTTGTCAGCCTCAAGTGATGGGCGCTTGTTTGCAACAAATCCGCAATGCAGCGGATATCCTAAAGATCGAAGCAAACTCTGTGTCTGATAACCCGTTAGTGTTTGCGGACGATGGCGACATCATTTCTGGCGGTAACTTCCACGCGGAACCTGTCGCTATGGCCGCAGATAACTTAGCGCTAGCAATTGCTGAGATTGGCAGTCTGTCTGAACGCCGCATGGCGCTATTGATTGACAGTGCATTGAGCAAACTACCTCCATTCTTGGTCGACAACGGTGGTGTAAACTCAGGCTTTATGATTGCTCAAGTAACATCGGCAGCGCTAGCAAGTGAAAACAAAACGCTCGCGCACCCTGCTTCGGTTGATAGCTTACCAACATCAGCAAACCAAGAAGACCACGTTTCTATGGCGACATTCGCAGGCCGCCGCTTGCGTGACATGGCCGAAAACACCCGTGGCATTCTTGCCGTTGAGTATTTGTCAGCAGCGCAAGGGCTTGATTTCCGAGCGCCAAACAAGTCTTCAGCTAGAGTAGAAGAAGCGAAGCAAATCCTGCGAGAGAAAGTCAGCTTTTACGACAAAGACCGCTATTTCGCGCCAGACATCGAACAAGCTAACTTGCTGCTTAAGCTTTCAGTACACAACCATCTAATGCCAGACGGTATTCTATGTAGCTTCTAAGTAGCAATATTCTACGTTAAGGATATCTCTGCTTAACCGACTAAACCTGCACTTCATAATTCAAATTTGAAGTGCAGGCATCGCTGATTAAACCGCTCACCTTTCCAAACTGCTCCTATTATTTACACCGCCAATATTCCAACCAAGATCACATAACACTCGCGTTACCACTCTGTAGCATATGAACACAGTCACTAACTGGATAGACCATTAGATTCGAATTAGTCCGTTATAATCGCCGCAGTTTTGATAATGAATAGCGGTATTATGTTTCTGACACCATACGTTTCTACTGAAGAAAACAAATTTCAATTCACTCGTGAACAAGCTAGCCACTTCGCAAAAAAGGTTGCTGGTGATTTCAACCCAATTCACGATGAAGACAACAAGCGCTTCTGTGTACCTGGCGACCTGCTATTTGCGGTTCTACTGCAAAAGCAAGGCATCAGCCAAAAGATGCGTTTTGATTTTTCAGGCATGGTAAGCGATGGCATTGCATTGGATGTAGAAAACAAGTGCGATAAAGAAAGTGCTGTTGTTGATGAGAAAGGCAAAGAGTACCTACACATGACATGTGAAGGTGAAACAAGCCAAGATCAAGCATTCATCGAACATGTCGTGACTAACTACGTTCAATTCTCAGGTATGAACTTCCCGCACATCATGGTTCCTCTTATGGAAGAACAACAAATGATGATCAACTGCCAGCGTCCACTGGTTATCTATGAAAGCATGGAAGTAGAGTTTTCTCGTATCGACCTAACTCACCCAGAAGTTGAGTTCTCTGGCGCAACATTCGATGTTGAAGGCAAGCGTGGTGTTGTAACTCTTAACTTCGATTTTAAAGAAGATGGTGAGATCGTAGGTAAAGGCGTTAAACGCATGGTAGCAAGTGGCCTTAAGCCATACGACCAAGCGTCAGTTGACGACCTAGTAAACCGCTTCAACGAGCGCAAAGATATGTTTCTAGCACAGTTCGCTGCAGCCGCTTAATCGCTAAACAGCTCTTTAGCGCAAAGCGATAGCAAAAATTATAAAGCCCAGCTTGAGATAAGCTGGGCTTTTTGATGTCTGCAACTTAATGATTGACTTATAAAGTTTAAACTAAAAGAGCTTCACACTGTGAAGCTCTTTAAATCAAAACATTGGGAAATTAGTGGCGCTTTCTCAGTAGACCAACACCTGCCAACATCAATAGCCAGTGCCAACCAAATGAGCCACCGCCGCTGCTGCTACCTGACTTAGCAACTTGAGTACCGTTCGATTTTGATATGAGTATCTCATTTGAGTGACTTAAATTGCTCAATGTAACTCGATCATCCCCTGCAGTCGCACTTCCATCTTTCTCATAAGTAATCTCAAGGGTGTTGTTTGTTGAGCGAACTAGATTCAATGTAACAGTATCAGACCAAGTACCTGATATACCATTAGTGAGTTCTGCACCATTTAGGACAATATTTAACTTGTCGTAGCGCTCTTCGGAGGACACGCTCACATCAAAAGTAACCGTCCCTTTGGGAATGCCTTGAATAGAGAGCTTAGCTTTTTCATTGTGTCCCAAATCAGACGGCGAGATTATTTTATTACCATCTACCATCCAAAACTCTGTACTAAGTACGTCTTCATACGGAATCGTAATAAGAGACAGCGGCTGACTATTCAGTGAACGCGCTCCTGTGACTCTAACTTCAGATGTTATGGTCTCCAATCCAGCAACATTTGTGTTTAATTCCACACCAAATGACTGTTCACCAAGTGAACTAATATTTTTGGAAACTTCGATCTGACATGTTGAGCCAATAGCGATATTTTGACAGCCATTATTGACGATCACTGCACCATTAACCGAATTAACAGAAGATACATTAATCACTTGATCACTGAAATTACCAAATTCGAAAGTGTGTGAAATAACACCTAAATGAACAGCGCCTAAAAACTCGTCCTTTCGGAAACTAAAGCCAGTTGTGTATGTCGCTATCCAAGCTTCAAAGTGACTAACATTAGCATAAACACCATAAGCGTTTGCTTGAGCGCAGCCGTCTCCCCAACTAACAATACCAAGCTGTTCATAAGTGCCATTAGTTTCTATAACAATGGGACCACCACTGTCACCTTGGCATGAGTCATAACCACCATTTTCATAACCTGCACAAAAAGCATCGTCACCAATGTTACGGTAGTTACTACCTATACCGCCAGACGCCTTACATGTTGCTTGATTAACTAAAGGAACATCGACTTGATATAGCTTGCTGCTCGTTGAATAATTATTAGAAGCGTCCTGATCACCCCACCCCATTACTGTTAGCATTTGCCCAGCGGATAGGTTTCCTCGAGTATGGCGATCCACTAGAGCAACAGTGTTTTCTTGTGGCATTTCTGTCAGCTCTATGATGGCGATATCGTTGCCCATTCCACCTTCGCCATAGTTTTCATGCGCATAGATATTTTTGACCGAATAGCGATGATTCCCCGCATCACTGGATGCCAGATCAGAGACTCCGATCACTACATCAAGCTCTTCAGGGCTTACAGTTTCTATACAGTGTGCGGCTGTTAATACGTAACGCTTTCCTATAAAGCTAGCACCACAAAATTGGCCGTTAAAGGCATCAACGTTTTTTGATACCAACGCTGCCATAAATGGCCATTTATCACTTGTGGCCTCTTGACCATTAATGATTCGAGAAGAAACGTCAGCGAACGCTGGCGTCGAAGACAAACATGCCAATCCAATAACTGCGGACAGCAACTTAGTCTGTTTCATATTTTTACCTAGCCTTATTTACTTCTAATAGTCGGCGCAGGCTAATTTATAAATAAAACATATGAAACATGAGTTTTGTATTTTTGTGACGTACATTAAGTTATGAGATCTATTCTCATTTACGACACAACCTTTTAAATCCAGCGGCGAACTTTCTGTTTGTAATCAACGTATTCGGCACCGAACAGCGATTCCAGCGCTTGCTCTTCGGGAAGGATTTGAAAGCGGTTCATGTAGATAACGAACAAGAAGCTAAGCGAAAGGCTCAATAGGTTTTGAAGATAGTATCCGAAACAAAATAGTAAAATGAAGAGCGCAAGATACATTGGGTTTCTGCTGTATCCGAAGATACCCGAATCAACGACCAATGAAGCACTGTCCACTTTGATTGGGTTTACTGTGGTTTTGCGTTTCTTGAACTCCCATACCGCAGAAAGGCCAATTACACCGCTGACCAAGATACCCAGTAATAATATGAGCTGATGATAAGGAAGAGAAAACGAAACCAACGTAAAGCTATTCGCTAGCCAATATGACAACAATAGAATGACAACAAACAGCGCGAGCGGTGGTACTTTTAATTCCAAGAACTTCATAGCCTTCCTTATGCCATATTGAGATATTAAAAAGCCCAGTCATTGCTGGGCTTCATCATTTATATCAATCTTTCAAGTGCTTGCAGTGGATGAGCAAGTTTCTCTCCCTCGAAGCGCTTAACCTGACTTCTACAAGAATACCCTGTTGCAAGGCATCGATCTTTAGGAAGATCTTGAATTTGTGGCTTCCAACTCAATCCATAGATATCTTTCGACATCTGCAGCTTATCGACTTCGTGACCAAAGGTACCGGCCATACCACAACACCCAACAGGCACCGTGGTTAATCCGGCACCAAAGTGAGCAAAAATTGCGCCCCACTCTTTCTCTGCATTTGGCATTTTGGTCTTTTCAGTACAGTGAGCAAACAGGTACCACATCTCTTCACTAGACTCGCGAGTAGCAAACTCTTCAAGGCGTGGCAGCATCCATTCATGCACGGTGAGTACATCAAAGTCACCACGCTTATCACCGAGTACTTCTAGATACTCGTCGCGGTAACAAAGCACCAGAGCAGGATCAACACCGACTAATGGAATACCGATATCAGCGATAAGCGATAAGAAATCAGCGGTCGATTTAGCATTCTTAGCAAACTTACTTAGGAAGCCCTTAATATGTTGAGCTTTACCATTTGGTTTGAATGGTAAAACAACCGGAGTTTTCCCAAGCTTTATAAGCAACGAGACAAAGTCTTCGACCACTTCTGCGTCGTAGTAACTGGTGAATGGGTCTTGAACAATCAGAACGTGCTGCTGTTTTTGCTCCTTCGACAGCCCTTCTAAATACTGCAAGTCAAACGCCTTAAGCTGTTTTTCAGATAATCGCTTATCCAGCGTAGGTACAGACATCAAAGGTGCATCAACATAACCTACTGTTTTTGCTGTCGCGCTTTGTACCCACTTCTGCGACAGTGCCGCATTGACAACTTTTGGCGCTTTAGCCATTAGCGGCAACATGGTCTCAATGTTCGCCACCAAATAGTCTTTTGCTGGACGTTGGTAACGAGAGTAGTAGATATTTAGGAAACGAGAGCGGAAGCTAGGAACGTCCACTTTGATCGGACACTGGCTTGCACACGCTTTACAAGCAAGACAACCATTCATCGCTTCATGCACTTCATGAGAGAAGTCGTATTCGTGACGCTTGTTAAGCGAGTTACGAACACGTTCGATCATGGTTTTCACAGGCGTAGAGTCGTTTAGCGCTTGTTGCTCCAAATCAAGAATATCAACACCCTGCTCAGTTAACTGACGCAACCACTCACGCACTAAGCCTGCACGGCCTTTTGGAGAATGACGACGATCGGCCGTCACCTTCATCGATGGGCACATTGGCGAGCTTGTGTCGTAATTAAAACATAGACCGTTGCCGTTACACTCCATCGCTTGCTTGAAGCTATCACGGACTTGTACATCAATCTGACGATCATAGTAACCGCGTTTAGTGTCGGTGACTTTAACCAGCTCTGCATCACTATCAAGCGGTGTACAGATCTTGCCTGGGTTCATCTTGTTGTGCGGGTCAAACGCCGCTTTTACTCGACGAAGCTCAGTGAAGAGCTCTTGACCAAAGAAATCTGGCCCATATTCAGAGCGGAAGCCCTTACCATGTTCACCCCACATCAAGCCGCCATATTTAGCCACCAGCTTAACGACTTCATCAGAAACTTCATGCATCAACGCTTCTTGTTTCGGATCGCAAAGATCCAGCGCTGGACGCACGTGCAGAACACCCGCATCAACGTGGCCAAACATGCCATAGTTTAAAGACTTAGCATCAAGCAGTTCACGGAACTCAGCAATAAAGTCAGCTAGGTTCTCTGGCGGCACACAAGTATCTTCAGCAAATGCAACAGGCTTAGCTCGTCCTTTTGCTGCACCCAACAGGCCTACGGCTTTTTTACGCATGTTATAAATACGACCAATGCTTGCTAAGTCACTGCACACTTGAAAACCAATGATGCCCGCTTCTTCCGCTTCTAGCATTTGATTCAAACGTTCAGTAAGTGCACCCACTTGAGCTTCAACTTCAGCCTCATCCTGACCAGCAAACTCAACCATATTGATGCCGAGCATCTCTTTATTCGGCACATCAGTAAGCAAATCACTCACTGTATGCCAAACAATATCTTGCTTAGCGAGATTCAATACTCGTGAGTCAACGGTTTCGACAGACAAAGCATTCGCTTCCACCATAAATGGCGCATTACGTAATGCTGAGTCAAACGAGTTGTACTTCACGTTGACGAGCGTTCGAGCTTTTGGAATAGGAGTAAGATTTAGCTTGGCTTCAGTAATAAAAGCCAATGACCCTTCAGCACCACACAGAACGCGAGTGATATCAAAACGGTCATTTTCTTCATTCAACGCGTTCTTTAGGTCGTAACCAGTAAGAAAACGGTTCAATGGTGGGAATTTTTCTAGGATTTGTTGGCGTTTTTCACGACAAACAGACTCCGTTACCTCTAACGCTTTATGGGCGAACTCGCCAACGTTAGGTAACCCATTTGACAGGTCTGACTCCAGAATAGAACCGTCAGCAAACACCGCTTGCAACGACAACACATGATCGGAAGTTTTGCCGTATTTCAGCGAGCCTTGACCTGAAGCATCCGTATTAATCATTCCGCCTAGGGTGGCACGGTTACTGGTCGAAAGATCTGGAGAGAAGAAATAACCATAAGGGCGAACTGCATCGTTCAATTGATCTTTGACGATACCCGCTTGAACACGAACCCAACCCTCTTTCTCATTTATCTCAATCACTTGATTCATGTATCGAGAGAGGTCAACAACCACACCTTTCGTCAAGGATTGACCGTTAGTACCAGTACCTCCACCACGAGGGGAAAAAGTGACCCTTTCATACGTGGATTTCGCACTGATTTTTCCGACTAACGAAACGTCGTGAGTGGTTTTAGGGAGTACCACCGCCTGTGGCAGCTGTTGATAAACACTGTTATCGGTCGCGACGGCTAAACGGCTTGAATAATGAGATTCGATGTCACCAGTAAAACCTGCCGCTTTTAACTCTTCTAAAAAGCGAACAACAACTGGATCGACATCAGCATTGAGTTGAAGTCTTGGTAACATTTGCTTCCTGCCCCTACTTCGCTGATCCTATCAGCAATGGGTTAAATTAGAATTTTAATAATTTTCTTTGAATTTCGTCACTTTACTACTAATAAGTTCATATAAAAAGGTGATCAAATAAGAATCTCAGTGCAAGAATGCAATAATAGTCACTTTTCTATTCTTTCAGTAGTAACATACTGGATATCGTTTTGTTAAAGATACCCATGAGCACAATATAATGAGAAAAAATAAAACAGTCACAACAGAAGACATTCTTCTAAAACTATGCCAATCGGTATCAAGCGTACTGACTTCTGCAACTGCCTCTTCTGTTCAATACTCAGCTATGGTCCAAAAGATCAGTAAGACCAGCCTTAAGCCAGATTTTGGTTGTTTTGTTCTATTCGACGGCGGCTTTTCAGGCCTAGTTGTTATCAACTTCACTTCAAAAGCCGCTCTAGAGATCTACGCAAACTACATGCGCAACATGGGCATGCCGGAAGATGAGCTTGCCGTACTTCACACCTCTGACGAAGTGGGTGATGTTTTGGGTGAGCTGATGAACCAATTGGTTGGCGACTTTACTAACAAAGTACGTAAAGAGCTGCAAACCAACATTACCCAGAACCAACCAAAAATGCTGTCTCTGAACAAACAAGTTAACCTATCAGTAGACACTAATCTGGATCGACCACAAGCGCGCCGTGTGACTTTCTCTACTGAAAAGAACAACATTTTCTACCTAGAGCTAGCAATGGATAAAACTGAGTTCATTCAGCTTGAAGAGTTTGAAATTTCTGAAGATGAATGTCCAGACAGCATCTTAGAAGCTACGCAAAAGAAAATGAACGATGACAAATCAGACAACAAACCGTCTGACAACGACGCCGCAGCAGACTTGCTAGACGAACTAGGCATCTAAGCCAAATTTTCGTTTTTACCTTCTAAAACACCATCAACGATTTGATGGTGTTTTTCATTTTTAGGGTTACATTCAGACCAATCACTGCCATTGCTAACACGACTTTTACTTTCTGTTGCTCATTAAAACGGGTAAAATGTCGGACTTTAAAAAAATGTGGTAATGATTAGTCAGTCGATGGATAAGAAAAGAGCCCTCAAAAAAATTGCCAAGTGCTTAGAGCTTGGAAACTCAGCCAACGTTAACGAAGCCGCTAACGCAATCAAAATGGCGCATAACTTGATGCTCAAATACGGCCTCGAGAAGGACGATATTGAATTCATCAAGATGGGGAAAACTCAGTCAACACATCTGCTACCCGCTAACATTAGCTCAACCCTTCTGCGTGTCATTCGCGGCATTAACACCAAATTTGGTGTGGAAGCGGTTCTTCTCAACCACAAAGGCCTGAAGCGTGCCGAATTCATCGGTGAAGCCGACCGCGCTATATTCGCAGCCTTTGCTTTTGACATCATCTACCGTGAAATGAATGAGCACACAGGCCAATTCCGTAATAGCTTCGCCGGCTCTGGTACCAGCTCAACAGAAGTGACTCGTCGCGTAAACTCGTTTGTCTCTGGCTGGGTTGAAGGTGCATTGGAAAAACTGCCGACGATCACCCCCGATGATGAGTCAAACAACAAAATCAATAACTACATTGATAAAGAATTTAAAAACATCGACCGCGAAACCTTTAAGCAGCAACTAAAAGAAGCAATGAAAAACCTTACTGCGGATTATGAAGTAGGCTTAAAGAAGGGTCGTAAGTTATCTGTAAACCGTCCTGTCGCTGGTGCACAGGCAGCAAAGCGGATAACAAAATCCTAATACTGGCTTTACTTAACAGTAAACCGCTGATAAATATTTCCTTCGACGGATATACAGAACAATATGTTTGTCATACACATCGACTGTTATGACTGAAGTACAACATGGAGACAACACGTTGAAAAAAATCACATTAGCACTTGCGCTGACTATCGCTCTAACTGGCTGTCAGGCGACTCAGCGTCAAAACGCAACGACAGGTGAATCTGAAACAAACTCTGCGACACAAGGTGCACTTATCGGTGCTATCGCTGGTGCCGTAGCGGGTGCGGCAACGGGTGATGACTCTAAAGATCGTCGTAAACGTGCACTGATTGGTGCTGCAGGTGGCGCAGCTGTCGGTGGTGGTATTGGTTACTACTTCGACCAACAAGAAGCAGCATTACGCCAAGAGCTACTTAACTCTGGCGTTCAGGTTGAGCGTGTGGGCGAAAACCAACTGCTACTTCGCCTAGAAAACGGCATCGGTTTTGAATCGGGTTCTTACGCTCTTGAGCCAAGCATCCACAAAACACTGCGCGGTGTTGCTCGTATTCTGGTTGAATACCCTGACACAAGCCTAGTGATCGATGGTCACACGGATAGCACTGGCAGCGAGTCTACAAACCAGATCCTATCTGAGCGTCGTGCTGAATCTGTACGTGCATTCTTGATCTCTCAAGATGTTGCAGCAGGTCGCGCTATTGCTCGTGGTAACGGTGAACGCTACCCAATCTGTGACAATGGTACATCTCAAGGTCGAGCATGTAACCGTCGCGTAGAGATTCAAATTCTACCGCTAAAATAATCTCGATTAAGCCCAGCCAATCGCTGGGCTTTTTTATAGGAACTACCGAAAAAGATGGATCTATGTTGCACAAGCTCACTTTAATCCCCCTACTTTTTTGTCTTCTTAGCGCCCAATCATTTGCAGAGATAACACAGCAAGAACTGACTCAGCTTCAAGAGAAGGCCAACCAAGGCAACTCAGAAGACGAGTTTCGTTTAGCACAGACCTACTTGAATGAACCGAGCATCAAAAACGAAGAAGAAGCTTTCTATTGGTTTTCTCAAGCTGCAGAACAAGGCCACCAGCAAGCTCAACTGCAAACTGCTGATATGCTGGTCAAAGGACAAGGTACTCAGAAGGATATTAACGCTGCTGCCCTTTGGTATACGCAACTTGCTATAGAAGGCAATCATCAAGCGGCATTCAACTTGGGCGAGCTCTATGAACAAGAAACTGAGTCGTTTGATGCACTTGACCAAGCAGAGCTGTGGTACCGTCTAGCAAGCTCTCAGCTCCCTCAAGCTCAACAAGCGTATGAACGCGTCCTGCAAGCACAATTTAATCAGCGCCGTTCACAACAAGTTTCATCATTTAAAGCACTGGATGAGCAATATAGTGAGCAGGCCACAACCCAATTAACCAATTCGTCTTCCATGACGACATCGCAGACTACCCAACCTGCGTTTCAAGCTAGCCAACAAAGCAAAACCTCCCACAATTTAATCATTGGCTTAGCGATTGTTATTACTCTGCTACTCGGCATTACGGGCTTTCTAGTCGCCAAGCTGCGTAAAAATAATCAAACAAAAACTGAAGATATCAACCGAGAACAAATCAAGCTCAAAGATATTCAACTGAAACAACAAAAGCACCAAATCGCCACACTCTATAAAGAACTGAAGAAGCGACAAAGCAGCAAGAGCAATCACAACCTTCAGCTAGCCTGTGCTGTGTTTGGATACAAGATTTCGGCCATTCCTGAACAAAAGAAAATCAAAATTCGCTATAAGCAACTCTCTAAAATTTATCACCCTGATGGCCAAGGTAGCGATGAAGAGATGAAAAGGTTGAACGCTGCCCTGAAAACAATCTTACAAAATGTTACCAAAACGTAACAAATAAAATCTTACGGGGGCGACTTAGTGCACGGAAACCCATTATTATTGGCGTCGCAAACGATCTCCCTCTCAAAAACAGGTAACAAACAATTAACTTATTAGTACTACTTGTGTCATAATTCACGCCGAAAATACACCTGACGATACAGGTGAGGAGAGGATATGTTCACAATTGAAGGCGTATGTGATTGGTGTAAAAAGCCAAGCCTAGTAAAAAAACATGACTACCTTGACGGTAAGTCTCATTGTTCATGTGAAGAATGCAATGACATTGCAACCATGGACGTTCGCCAGTTCAATATCGGCGAAATGGAAATGAGAGCAAAACTCTCCGAGGCAACGAGAAGATAGTTACCTCAACACGGAAGTAAAAAAGCGCCAATCGAGGCGCTTTTTTGATCCTGCTAACTTACCACATCCAACCATCATTCTTCGCTACACCATTACTTCCCTCTCGCCTTTGTCCTTGAGCCCTCTTTCGCTTCTAAAGAGACCTTCTATCTAAACAAGTCACCTCAGTGCCTATACAGTACTTTTATCAAACCACTGTATAAACCTGTATAGAAAAGGTGCTATGGATCTCAAACCTTCTTAATCATGAGAAATTTTGATATTTCAGTCGAATTTAAAAACATAAATTAAAACAATAACTTAATATAAATCTCGAGTCAGATTCCGAGGTTTTGTTCAATATTCCCTCAAAAAATTGCTTGATCTTATGCACCACAAAAACTACTGTATACACATACAGCATGTATATAAGGACAGCAAAATGATTCAAGCTCACGTAAAAGCACAACACTCTAGCCCGCTAGTTCAATGCGCATTTTCTGCAGCATCACATCTGCCGCAAAGCTCTAATCAATCTCGCCACCAAGCAAACTTGTTAGCACGTATGGCTTTGCTGTCCAATCAAGAACAGTGGTTACTGTTTACAGCGCAGACCCCTCGCCCTTCAGCGAAAGAACTCTCTCAGTTCAACATTTGCTGTGAGCGCATCATTCACATGAAACCTTCTCGCCAAATGAGCGAAATGGAGACTGTTGAAAAAGCGATTCGCTCTCGAAACGCGAGTGCGATTGTCGCGAGCAACCAAATTGATTCATTTGGTCAACAGTATTTACGTGAGCTCGCGATCCAATACCAATGTGAAGTCTTCTTTGTCGAGCACAGCACAACTCATCACGTTCACTAATCAAACACTGCCGACCCCGCTCTTTTCTGTCGAAGCCAACGACAGCATTGAGTGGGGTTTTTATTTGTTATAACGAACCTTGAAAGCAGAAAGAAAAAGAGAATTGCAAAGAAATAAGCAAACGTTTGCTTTTTCTCTGGAAGCTGAATTTAGATTGGGTATAATGCCCACCTAATCGAGTGTGTTATGCACTTCTCTGTACGACGTTTGATAAAAGATAGGAATGTCTAAATGAGCCTCGCTGATCAAGTTCTAGCCGTAAATGATGATCTACCCATCCGTACTGATAAACCTGTCCACAGTGGCAAAGTTCGCTCAGTTTACTGGTTAACCGAAGAAGATAGTCAAAGACTAATTAAAGAGAAAGGCTACGATGTTGCACCTGATGCACCGTTAGCAATCATGGTTATTAGTGACCGTATCTCTGCATTTGACTGTATTTGGCATGGCGAAGGCGGCTTAAAAGGTGTTCCAGGTAAAGGTGCTGCACTTAACGCTATCTCTAATCACTGGTTTAAGCTGTTTAAAGATAACGGACTGGCAGATAGCCACATCCTAGATATCCCTCATCCATTCGTTTGGATCGTACAAAAAGCACGCCCAGTTATGATTGAAGCGATTTGTCGCCAATACATTACTGGTTCAATGTGGCGTGCCTACGCAAATGGTGAACGTGAATTCTGTGGTATCGAAATGCCAGAAGGCTTAGAGAAAGATAAGAAGCTTCCAGAGCTACTGATCACACCATCGACCAAGGGTATTCTTAAGGGCATCCCTGGCGTACCAGAAGCAGATGATGTCAATATCACTCGTCAGAACATCGAGCAGAACTTCGCAGCATTTAACTTCACTAAAGAGAGCGATATTGCTCACTACGAAAAGCTACTAAAAGAAGGCTTTGGCGTGATTAGCGAAGCATTGAGCAAGGTTGATCAAACCTTCGTTGATACCAAGTTTGAGTTTGGTTATGTCAATGATGCTCAAGGCAACGAAAAGCTTATCTACATGGATGAAGTTGGCACGCCAGATTCATCACGTATTTGGGATACTCAAGAGTACAACAAAGGCAACATCGTCGAGAACTCGAAAGAAGGCTTCCGCCAGTTCTTGTTAAACCACTTCCCAGATGCTGACATTCTACTTAACAAGGAGCGCATGCCTGAACGTGAAGCCTTGGCTCGCGATAACGAACTGCCCCTTGATGCGCTAATGTCACTGTCTCGCACCTACCTTGATATTGCTGAAAAGATCACAGGTAGCAAGATTGAACTGAGCGAAAATCCAAAACAAGAGATCGTCGACATCCTACGCGCTGAGTACAACCTAATCGACTAACACTCCTTTTGATCAATAAGGTCTGTTACTTAAAGGGCCGCTTATCACTTTATTACTCAAGTAACTGAGTTAATGAAGTAGATAAGCGGCCCTTTATTGTTATGAGGCTTAGCGCTGAGATAACGCCTCGCCGTCTATAACTTTATCGTGAACTCTTCAGCCGAACTTCCGGTGATCACTAGGTGGCTTCGTGATTCGATGTACTCGATCTGTTCATCTTCCAACGAATATGGCATCACAACTTTCAGTTCATTGATACCTTCCAACTTTGCCAACTTAAGTAGTACCACGATATTCGATTCGTCACTCTTTCGCGTAGAGAGCGATTTGAGTGCCTTTTCCCATAAACGATCTTCCGGAGTCGATAGATCTTTAATGCTATCTTTCCAAACTGTACCGAACACAGGGGCAAATGTGGTGAGTGCTTCTAGAAAAGTCCATTTTTTATCGCATGACGCGCCAAGAAAGTTTGTGTAATCAAATTCTACACAGGTCTCTTTTTGTTTATCCATGATGTCCCCCGACACATTGGCAACACAATATACTCTTAATATCCACCAACTTTTTCTATATAGCAATAGGATATAGAAGAATGGTCTTTTATGACCTTTTGATTGGTTAAAAAGGCATATAAAAATCAATTTTGTAACAAAAGACGAACTGAAAACTCATATATGCGTCTATTTGATTAATATTTTACAAATTGAAGTAATTCCAATTATTTCACATCCAAAACACGACTCGCTTTCTTGTACTGAATACGCCAACCAGACCAAACTGGCAGTTCCCAACGCTTAGGTGGTGTTTTGCGTCCACCGCTCGAGTAATGGACATACACAAGCTTTCTTTGAGGCAGGTATTCAACATCGAGTTGGAGATCGGCCAATAATAAATGGAATGGGTATTTTTCTGCAAATTCTGCATATTCCCAGTATGGAATGCCGTCAAACGGAATGTCTTCCGCGTCGAACATCTCTAACTCATCGACTTGGCTTACACCCAACTCTTCTAACTGGGCAGCAAACCAATCAACAAAGTTAAGCTCTTCGATTTGTTGTGAGTACTCATGACTTTCACTCAGTCCCATTCGCACATACAACTGCCAATGCTTGATCTCTTGAGTTCTCTGTTTCGCGAACCCTTGCAAATACTGCTCGCTTACCACCATGTCGATGACGGGTTTAAGTGAGAGTTGACCTTGCGCCTCGATCAGCTTGGTGTCGATCACACGACCTGCGTAAACCAAAGACATAGCCGTGAACACCTGCCCCGAGCTGTCTGATTGCCCTTCAACGACTGTTTCACCTTGCTCCCACTCCCCCAGCTCTTGCTCTACAAGCAACTGAAGCGGGATCGGCGCTACCGTTGTTGCTAAGGTCAATGTCTGCTTTACTCCTCTACCGGGCAAACTATAGGTATCGAGCACGAGCAGAGCTTCGCTGCTGTCTGGAACTCGATTTTCCCTGCCTAACATCACTTCGAGCTGCCCATTGGCGAACGCCTCACGCCGCTTTGTTCGACGAACAAAAGCCAACTCTGGGTGCAGGCGTAAAATCTCTTTGAGTAAATCGACTCTGTTGAATCGAGAAGCAACTTCCAGTTGAGGGAGCTCAAACAGTTCACGCATCTGATCTGCTAAACCTTGAGCCTCCAATAGAGCTTGCTTATCTATTGCAATATGAGGGAACTGTTTTCCGCGGACGACGCCAATGAGTAAGGCAATGTCGCAGCCCTCTTTCTCCTCTTTGAACAGAGCATCCAAATGTTCAGGATTGTTCGGCAATTGATAAAGTCGAGCAGGAACTGAAAGCGCAGCCGTGAGATCTATCATCGCTTCTTTAAGCGGTTTAGACTTAATCCGAGTCACAATATCGGCATGCAAGGCATCAATCGGCAAAGGATACATGCGTTGACCATGCTCGGTCGCAACCCCCTTTTCATCTATCGCCTCCATCAAAAGCAAAGCCTGCTTCGCTTTCAGTAATGACTTTTCTGGCAACTCATCTAACAGGTCTAAATCTTCAAACGTCATCTGACAGCAAGCTGCCGCTAACATCGGCTCAATCAACTCTTCACGTTGCATCTCTGGTGGTGTAACAAGTTCTAGAGCCGCATGTTCGCCAAACAGGTGCACACACCGACCATCCATAACACGCCCTGCACGCCCCGCTCGCTGTTTCGCACTGGCACGAGATATCGCTTTCAAGGTTAGCGTTGTTCTACCATTGCGCTGCACCGTTCTACGTTCCAAGCCTGAATCAATCACCACCGCAATGTTCGGAATGGTTAGGGAGGTCTCAGCTACGTTGGTCGCCAGAATCACTTTGGTCTTTCGCTGTGATGTATCCAGCGGAATATCGGACAATGCGCGATTGCGCTCGCTATCGGAAACCGATGCATAGAGCGGACATACTTCAATCTCTTCGATAGCATTCAGCATTTGAGCTGTTTGAATGATCTCTTTCTTACCCGGCAAAAAAACAAGAATGTCGCCACTGCACGCCTCTAGTTGTTGCTTCACTTCATCAGCAACGCGACGTTCGATATTACGGCTATCCGGTAAGTGACGAGAGTCCAACGCTCGATGTTCAATAGAGACATGATAGTTTCGGCCTTCACAAGTGATGCGTTCTGCATCGAGATAGTGAGCAAGCTTGGCCCCTTCGATTGTCGCCGACGTTACAATTAATCGATGTTGGCTGCGCGCTTTTAAGATCGCCACCAACAAATCAATGTCCCAGCGACGTTCATGAAACTCATCGACTACAACGATATCAAACGTCTTTAGCCCATCTTCTACTAACCATCGCAGAGCGACACCGGGAGTGACAAAAGTCACCTGAGTCGATTCGTTGTATTTGGCGTCTAGCTTAATTGCATACCCCACCTCTTCTCCCAGCGGTTTGCCCGATGAAGTAGCCAAAAACTCGGCCAATGAAGTACATGCAATACGCCTTGGCTCAATCACTAATACTCGACCATGTTTTGCCGCCCAAACCGGTAAACGAGTCGACTTACCAGAGCCTGTTTCAGCTTCTACAACAAGGTGATTTGAAGGAAGGAGTTCATGAAGTGCATGTTCATAAGAATCGATGGGTAGTAGAGACATAAAAGGTGTCAATAGATAAAAAATGTGAGCTAAGTATACCTAAATCTTCACTCGATATTCGAGAAGTGTGGCAAAGCAGTGAGATCATCATTTTGTTTGGTTATATAAGGGATAAACAGTTTACAATTGAATAACTAAACCGTTATCATTTTTCCGTTTTTCTTTCTCCCATATTAGGCTTCCAATGAACAACGACAAACGTCCTCTGTACATCCCATATTCGGGCCCTGCACTACTAAGTACTCCTCTTCTAAACAAAGGCAGTGCATTCACCGCTGAAGAGCGTGCTTCTTTTAACCTAGAAGGCCTTCTGCCTGAAAATACAGAAACGATTCAAGAGCAAGTTGGTCGTGCTTACAAGCAGTACTGCAACTTCGAAAGCGACATGGATAAGCACATTTACCTGCGCAACATCCAAGATACTAACGAAACACTCTTCTATCGTTTAGTTCAGAATCATATCTCTGAAATGATGCCAATCATCTACACACCAACTGTAGGTGCAGCATGTGAAAACTTCTCTAACATTTACCGTCGTGGTCGTGGTCTGTTTATCTCTTACCCGAACCGCGATCGTATCGATGACCTACTGAACAATGCGACTAACCACAATGTAAAAGTAATCGTGGTAACGGACGGTGAGCGTATTCTTGGTTTGGGAGACCAAGGTATCGGTGGTATGGGTATTCCAATTGGTAAGCTTTCTCTATACACAGCGTGTGGCGGCATCAGCCCAGCTTACATGCTACCTATCGTTCTTGATGTTGGTACCAACAACCCTCAACGTCTAGCAGACCCTATGTACATGGGCTGGCGTCATCCTCGTATCACGGGTGCAGACTACGACGCATTTGTTGAAGAGTTCATTCAAGCAGTTCAACGCCGTTGGCCAGATGCTTTGGTTCAGTTTGAAGACTTCGCTCAGAAGAACGCAATGCCACTGCTTGAGCGCTACAAAGACCGCATCTGTTGCTTCAACGATGACATTCAAGGCACAGCTGCTGTAACAGTTGGCTCACTATTGGCGGCTTGTAAAGCGGCAGGTAGCAAGCTATCTGAACAACGCGTGACATTCCTTGGTGCCGGTTCAGCAGGTTGTGGTATCGCAGAAGCGATCATCGCTCAGATGGTGTCTGAAGGTATCAGCGATGCGCAAGCTCGCTCACAGGTTTACATGGTTGACCGCTGGGGTCTTCTACAAGAAGGCATGCCAAACCTACTAGACTTCCAACAACGTCTAGTACAAACCAATAAGAACACTGAAGGTTGGGAAACAGAAGGTACTGGTTTCTCGCTATTAGATGTTGTACGTAACGCGAAGCCTACTGTACTGGTTGGTGTATCTGGTGCGCCGGGTCTGTTCAGCAAAGAAGTTATCCAAGAGATGAACCTTCACTGTGAACGCCCAATTGTGTTCCCGCTATCTAACCCAACAAGCCGTGTTGAAGCGACGCCAAACGACATCATTCGTTGGACAGAAGGCCAAGCACTTGTTGCAACAGGTAGCCCATTTGAGCCAGTGACTCACAAAGGCACTATTTACCCAATCGCACAATGTAACAACAGCTACATCTTCCCGGGTATCGGCCTTGGTGTTCTAGCGGTTAACGCTTCTCGCATTACCGACGAAATGCTGATGGAATCAAGCCGTGCACTAGCGACTTGTTCTCCACTAGCAATCAATGGTTCTGGTGCCCTTCTACCACCACTAGAAGAGATCCACACGGTATCGAAGAAGATTGCTTTTGCCGTTGGTAAGAAAGCGATCGAGCAAGGTGTTGCACTAGAGATCACTGAAGAAGCGCTACAACAAGCTATCGACCAGCACTTCTGGCAACCAGTGTACCGTCGCTATAAGCGTACTGCTTTCTAAGCAAGATTAAAGATTATCTCTAAAGCCTCTGCCTCGCAGGGGCTTTTTTCTTCATATAGACATCACTTAATCGTTCATTTTTATAAGATATTTTTGTTACTATCGACTATTCGTTAACGATGCTCAGGCGCAAGGACCCTACCTCGAGTGAAATTCAGTTCTTCAAATTTGATTGCACTTTTCAAGAAGGCTCGCAAAAAGATCAAAACCACCCTACTTTCTGTGTTTGTGATTGTATTGGTTGGAGCTGCAACAGTAATTGGTATTGATTACTGGGTTTCTTGGCAGGCTAAAGGGCGAATCATTACTCAGTTAGAAGACGTCCCTCAGAGAGAAGTGGCGGTTGTTTTAGGGACAAGTAAGTACCTAGGTCGCACTCTTAACGAATACTATAAGCACCGAATCGATGCTGCTATCGACTTGTATAACCAAGGCACCATTAACCAGTTTCTATTAAGTGGTGATAACGCGCATCGCTCTTACAATGAGCCTTGGACTATGAAGCGCGATTTGCTTAAAGCAGGTGTGCCTGAAGAGCGCATCAACCTCGACTACGCAGGTTTTCGCACCCTTGACTCTATTGTCCGTGCCAAGAAGATTTTTGATACAGATAACTTTTTGATCATCACTCAGAAGTTTCACTGCGAACGCGCACTCTTTATTGCTAGCTCTTACGACATTCACGCACAGTGCTTGGCTGTTTCTGGGCCAACCAAACACTCCGGCTTCTCTATTCGACTACGTGAAGTTTTTGCACGAACCAAAGCATTTTTAGACCTCTACATTATAGGTACCGACCCGAAATTTTTAGGTCCTAAAGAACCAATTCAACCTAGCGCAACTCCTGAAAACAGTAATCCACAAACCGATGTGTAGAAATCTACACATTTTCGATTTGTCGCCTCACACTTTGCTACACCAAGAACAAAACACACCAACACTCCTTTATTAACTTGAGTAACATTCTGTCAACAAAGTCTGACCCTACATCAAGTCAAACACCTCGAACACAATAAGCGCCACATAAAAAATAGGCGCACCTAATAACAGAGGTGAAACAAAAGGAGCGCCATATGACGGCACTTGTTACTACACTGAAACACTGGTTGTTCACCCGCAACAGCATGATCCTTATCGGGAATTTCTTGTTGTTTGCGACCCTGATTAATACCCTGCCCTTCGAATCGCAGGTCAACACTGGTCTGAGTATCTTGATCTTTGTTGCCGTACTTTGGCTTACAGAGGCGATTCACGTAAGTATCACGGCACTACTTGTACCGTTACTCGCTGTTGTATTTGGTGTCTTTAATACCCCTGCGGCACTAGCAAACTTCTCCAACCCAATTATCTTTCTTTTCCTAGGTGGGTTTGCATTAGCAGCGGCGTTGAACAAGCAAGAGCTCGACAAAGCGATCGCCGATAAAGTACTTCTGATTGCGAAAGGTAAAATGTCGGTTGCGATCTTCATGCTATTCGGTGTGAGTGCAGGCCTATCAATGTGGATTTCAAACACTGCGACTACAGCAATGATGCTGCCTTTGGTTTTAGGTGTGATGAACAAAGTCGACCAACGTGAAGACCGCAATACTTATGTATTCGTTCTACTTGGTATCGCTTACTGTGCTTCAATTGGTGGTATCGCAACGCTAGTAGGTAGCCCACCGAACGCAATCGCAGCAGCAGAAGTTGGCTTGAGCTTTACTGAGTGGATGGCGCTAGGTCTTCCTATCTCTCTGATTCTCCTACCAATTGCGATGGTTATCCTGTATGCGATGACTAAGCCAAAACTGAACCACACTTTCGAACTAGATCATAAGCCAGTTGAGTGGACCAACAGCAAAAAAATCACACTGTCGATCTTCTTGCTAACTGTGACTCTGTGGATTTTCGGTAAACCAATCAACGCAATGATCGGTGGCTTCTCGAAGTTCGATAGCCTGGTTGCTATTGGCGCTATCGTACTGCTTGGCGCATCTCGCGCAGTAGAGTGGAAAGACGTTGAGAAAACAACAGACTGGGGCGTATTGATCCTGTTTGGTGGCGGTATCTGTCTAAGTAACATTCTTAAAGCGACTGGCACCAGCGTTTTCCTAGCTCACTCTCTAAGTGGTTTCCTAGAGCAAGCTGGCGTGCTTCTAACTATCTTAGCGGTTGTGGCTTTCGTGGTATTCCTAACAGAGTTCGCAAGTAACACAGCAAGTGCGGCGCTACTGGTTCCTGTATTCGCAACGATTGCTGAAGCACTAGGTATGTCACCAGTTATCTTGTCTGCGCTGATTGCTGTAGCCGCATCATGTGCCTTCATGCTACCTGTAGCGACACCACCAAATGCTATCGTATTCGGTTCTGGTCACATCAAACAGAAAGAGATGATGCGTATCGGTATGGTGCTTAACATTGTATGTATCATGGCGCTAACACTGTTCGCATGGATCTTCTGGTAATCAACACTCCTGCTCCACACAAACGGGTTGCGATTCCCCCTAGCAACCCGTTTCAATAATCAAGAGTGTAATCATAGCCTGGCACCTACTAACAACAACACAGGCATACTTTCCCTTTGGTGGCCTCACGCGCCACCTCTTTTTTTGATACCCTTCGTGATATCCCCACTAAATAGCCTGCCAAAACTCTAGCGTTATTGACTCACCACCACTTGGTTTCTGCCTGAATGCTTTGCTTGATAAAGTGCCTCATCCGCTCTCGCGATGGTTTCTGTCATCCGCTCCTGTTTCATTTGAGCAACGCCAATACTGCAGGTCAAAGGATCTCCATGAATCCACAAGTGTTGCCCAACAAGGGTTCGAATTTTCTCGGCTTTGGCTTGAGCTTCTGTAATGGACGTTTCTGGACAAAAAACGATGAACTCCTCGCCGCCCCATCGAACTAGCTTGTCGGTTGAGCTGATTAAGCTACCGACCACCATAGAAAACTCACGCAGAATGTGGTCACCCATTTGGTGGCCGTACTGATCGTTCACTGACTTGAAGTGGTCGATATCAAAATAGAGCATGCTGAACACGCCATAGCCCTGCTTTACGTCTTGAGATTGGGCTTTAAGCCAATCACGGACAGCATGACGATTCAGTGTACCAGTCAGCTCGTCACGATTGGCAAGCTCTGAGAATTCAAAGTTCTGTTCACGAAGAGATTTGTTAACGTGTTTTAGGTGCGCATGACGTTTTTCCGCAATCATCATCCGCTTGCGAGAACGGTGTAACTCCGAAAATAAGAATGCTATCGCTGTTCCTACCCACACAAACAGCAGAATAAGAAACAAGCTTTCTGCACTGAAATAAGAGCCTTCAAATTCAATACTCTTAACAACGATCTGATGCTTACCGAGTTTGGCACCCGACCCGGTTGCGAATTCCACCAAATTGACGTTTGAATATTCCGGTGCGGAGTGCTCTAGCGCGATGTCGTTGTCCGCAAGCCACCAAGTCATCACTTGCAGGTTTGCAATCGGGATTTCAATCACACCACCATCGACACCAGGCTGAAACTCCATACCATTGTATTTAAAGGAATACTCATCATCCGGCGTTGAATAAGCAGGGTTGTAATTACGAAGGTAAGTTCTTAATCGACCGCTAGACTCTTCGCTAGTGTGGTAGTCGATGTTGACGCGAAAAGTATGGTATTGGGAAAGGTCAATCCCGATGGTGGGATCAGAGTTGATTTTGATCGACAGCCCACAATAAGGCCAAGGGTATTCGGACTTGATTAACTCACAGTCCAATACATAGTGATCATCTTTTAAATTCAAGACCGATGTACTGACGCCATTATCAACCTTGTCACTGGTTGCAATAAACTCAAATTTGTCAGGCGTTATGGCCGTAATGACGCGATTACCACTTACTTGATATAGCTGAACAATCGCCAAAGTCGCCACAACCAAAAAAATGACAACCTTATGTATCCACTTCACTGGTTTTACTTCCAATCTGCTGCGCACTGATGGCGCTCTATTCACAACATTCTACGGTCTATGCCAAGCACTCATATCTCGCCTCCAAACGTTATAGCATGGCTTTTCAAAATGTCATACTCTAATTTTGAGGGTGCTTAATAAAAGTTCGAACGCCTTATCAAGCATCAATATTACGTACCTAGCGCATCTCTATTTGGTATACTGACTGGATAATCAATGCGGCACAGGCTACGGCTAGATCGCAAAATATAATCAAAAACGCACGAGTAATGTCATGTCTTTATTAGCGAAAGGAACACTCAAAAAAATGAGTGCTTCTCTTGATGGTACAGTTACGTATCGTCTACCGGTCGGCGAAGAGTTCGTAGAATTGAACCCTCTGATCGGCAAAACCATTAACCTCACCCACACAGGCAACATCTTCTGCTGCTCTTGCGGTAAAAAAACAAAGAAAAGCTACTCTCAAGGTCACTGCTTTGTTTGTATGAAAAAGCTAGCGAGCTGCGACATGTGCATCATGAAGCCAGAGACTTGTCACTACGACCAAGGAACCTGTCGTGAGCCGCAATGGGGTGAAGAGAACTGCATGGTTGATCACTTCGTGTACCTATCAAATACCTCGAGTCTAAAAGTGGGTATTACTCGTCATACGCAGATCCCAACACGCTGGATTGACCAAGGTGCCACTCAAGGCCTACCAATCTTGAAAGTGAAAACTCGTCAGATCTCAGGTCTGATTGAAGTTGAACTGGCAAAACACATCGCAGATAAAACCAACTGGCGCACCCTGTTAAAAGGCGATGGCGATGACATCGAATTGGTTGAACGTGCTAAAGAGTTGCTGCCACTTGTGGAAGATAAGATCCAAGAGATCAAAGCTCAATTTGGTGATGATGCCATTGAGGTTCTTAATGAAAACATCACGCCACTGAGCTACCCAGTTGAGCAACACCCTGTGAAAATCACATCACACAACTTCGATAAAAACCCAGAAGTGACAGGCGTGCTGCAAGGGATTAAAGGCCAATATCTGATTCTTGATACGGGTGTTATAAACATTCGTAAGTTTGGCTCTTACGAAGTAGAAGTGTCTGCTTCGTAACATTCCGACTCAAAGCAAACGCCCAGTGACAACAATCACTGGGCGTTTTCTGTTTTCAGGTCACTAATACATGGTATTGCCATTCGCCGTCCCTTCTGGGATCTCCTGAAGTGCATCCCAATGTTCAACAATCTTACCGTTATCATCAAAACGGAAGAAATCCATCGTCACATACTCGACATTATCCGGCCATGTTTGATGAGTATGTAGCGCGACCAAGTTACCTTCTGCCACCGCACGAACAAAGGTGATGTCTTTATTCGGGTACTCTAACTGCATGCGCTCGAAGTAATCGATAAAAGGCTGTGGTCCGTTCCCCACCAGCGGATTGTGTTGTATATATTCACCCCCGACGTACTTCTCTACCGCTTCTTTTGGATTGCCTCTGTAAGCCATCTCATAAAAATTGATCGCATTTTGTTTGTTGGCTTGAAGGTCTTGGCTCATGAATCACTCCCTGAATGAAGCTATCGATTGAAGCCTCATCGTTAATAGTAAACAAGGTACACGTGTTACTTACTATAGACTCTGGCAATGAGATCGCTGACCAAGAGCACAACTATTTTTCTTTAAGCGCCTGCTTCACAGTGCTTTTAAGATTCTGCATGAACACTTTAAAGTGCGGCATCAAATCCAAAAACAGAGGATGCTTGCGATCTTTCATCATCACAGGGCCAAGCAGACGAAGGGCTACCGCCACTTTCGTTGCCGTTTCAGGTTCAAGCCCACTGCCCTTTTTCAAACTGTCGACAACGTTGAATAGGTCTTCACGGTCTTGGTAATCAAACTCTAACGTTCTTGCTTGTTCGGTACCGACTTCTTCGATGGTGATGCGGTACTGTTTATCTTTGCGAATTGTAGGAATCATTTTATGGCCTCTAATGCGTTTAAGTTGGTCGTTAATAAAGTTAGGGAATGACGATGATTTGGGTTAGCTCTTTAGGAACTTCTCCACCTTCGGCTTAATCGTCATCGATACCGTTATCATGAGCACTAACGCCACAGGCAGCGCTCCTAATACTCCATTCATCCATGCTTCTACAAAATCAGCGCGATTACTCAACCCAACATTGTGATACGCACTTGTTAGCGCCATCCCTGATTCCATCACTAGCGCCATAATGATGCCAACCAGCGCGTCTCTCGCTTTCGCTGCCATATTAGGAAGTAGTTTTTGTGTGCCGTTGGTTAACAGCGCCATCAATGTGAAACCCATTGGGATCACTGTAACTAGTGCTGTAAAAAAGTTTGTTGCCCAATCGGCAAAGAAAGTCTCCGTAAAACCTAGGTTAAGGTACGTCATTGTTCCGGTGATCGTGCCACCCATCAGGCTAACCATGCCCAACATAACCAAGACTTTTTGGATAAGCGGCGTTTTCTGTGGCTCGATTACTGATTCATTCATCACAGCTTGTACAGTCATTCTCTTCTCCAGTCTTGAATTAGCTTTGAATTAAGTTGATAATGTCAACTATAGTTTAATTTGATTGATAATGTCAACTAGTTTGACTGAGGCGTTTTTATGTCTGAAGGTAAATCACTGGATAGCCTGTTTAAATTGGTACATGCCGTAAAAAGAAATGTGCATGAAAAGATAGAGGCGTTGGATCTCGATATTGCACCTATGCACGTGCGTGTATTAAAGATCATCACCAAGAAGCCGCAGTGTACTGCTGTTGATATCGCGAGCTTTTTGGACCGAGATAAGGCGCAAGTGACTCGCCTTCTCAGTGCCCTAATTAAACAAGAATTGATCGTTAAAGAGCCCAACCCCGAAGACAAGCGCAGTCAATGTTTGGCTATCACCGAGCGCGGTAAAGCCATTGTCGATCAGCTAAGTGAGGTTGATAGCGAGATGTTTGAGAAGATGAAGATAGGCATTGATAGTGATGAACTCGCAACCTTTGAGCGAGTGGCTAAAGCGATGGCTCAAAATCTCAATTCGAAAGGATAAAAACAAAGAGCGCACTATTTCCAGTGCGCTCTTTTCGTTTGATTGTGAGTCCAGATTAGTCTTTACGAAGAATGCCTTCCAACACATTGAACAGTAAGTCGATCTCTTCAATTGAGTTGTAGTGCATACAACCAATGCGAACCACACCTGTCTCTTCTATACCCAGCTGCTTAACTAAGCCAAGTGCATAAAAGTGGCCATTCCAAACACAGATATTGTGCTCGCCTAGCGCCTTAGCTATCGATTCTGGTGAGTGGTCATCAAACGTGATGGCAAACGTCGGTGTGCGCAAGTTCGAGTCATGGGTTGTTTTGCCGTAAAGGCGAACACCGCTTAGCTCGTTCAACCTTTGCAAGAAGTACTCACTCAGTTGACTCTCATGACGATTGTACAGCTTGTAGCTCTGCTCCAAACGCGTTCTTAGATCGTCTGCCGGATCGCCGCACTGTGCAAGGTAGTCAACCGCCGCAATCACACCGGCTAGGCCTTCAAAGCTCTGAGTACCGGTTTCAAAACGACCTGGACCAACATTCGTCGCAGGCTCAACTTTGTAGGGCTTCAATGTGTGCAACCATTGCGGAGCAACGTAAGCGATACCAACGTGAGGCCCGAAGAACTTGTATGCAGAACACGCTAGGAAATCACAATTCAGCTTCTGCACATCAATCAAGTGATGAGGTGCGTAGTGAACCGCATCTACGTAAACCTGCGCACCTTTACTGTGTGCCAGCTCTACGACTTTATCTACATCAACAATCGAGCCTGTCGTATTGGAAGCGAAAGTGACTGCGACCAATCGAGTTTTATCACTCAGTAGAGATTCGAAATGCGCCATGTCTAGGCTACAGTCTGATTCATCTACACGAACTTGATGTACTACAACGCCTTTGTCTTCCGCCGCTTGCTGCCAGCTCGATACGTTAGAGTAGTGATCGAGTGCAGTCACAATGATCTCATCACCCTCGTTCCAATCGCGGCTGATTGCTCGGCTCAATTGGAACGTCAACGAAGTCATGTTGGCACCAAAAACGATGTTGCCAGAAGACTCTGCGTTCAGTAACGCTTGAACTGACTCTCTCGCCTGCTGCATTAGTCCTGTCGTTTTCTGGCTCGAAAAGTAGTGTCCACCTAGATTTGAATTAAAATGGCCAAGGTACTCTGTCATTGAGGCTAGGACATTTTCAGGGACTTGCGAACCACCGGGCCCATCAAAAAAAGTAACAGGCTTGCCATTATGATATTGGCTTAACGCGCTAAATTGTTGGCGAACTTCATTAAGAGTGAAGGACATTACTCTCATCCTTTGCTGTTAATACGAATACATCCATATGACCTACTTCATCGTGGTCAATCGTGCGGATAGGTTGAGCATTGTGCCAAAGCTTGCTGTCTGCGAGCATCGCCACTTCGCCATCTTCAAGTACTTTTCTAAAGAATGGGGCTTCGTGAGAATCTTGGTAAAGCATGATTTCACCACCAACAATGTTATGACGATTCATGCCGATCAGTGCGATGTGGTCAAAACCATCTTGGTGCACGCCTTCAGGGGCTACTTGCGTCTCTTCGTAAATTGCTGAGATACGAATTTGGTGAATTTCGATCTCTTGACCGTCTTTCAAACCATTCGTCTCGATGAAGAGTTCACACATCTCTTGCATGCCTTCACTCTGTAGAATGTTAGCTTCAACAGGTTCAAATTCGCGCACTACGTCGCCTTGAAAGTGATTAATGTCTTCTGATTGAACAAAGTTGTGCTTATCCTGTTCCACAACCTGACCACCGCAAAAACGAATTACCGAGTATCTTCTTAAACGAAACTTACCATCGGCATGTTCAGTGCTTGGTAGCTTTTCAAACGAAGGTGACAACTCTTCAACGGCATGGTTGCTGAGGTGGGTAATATGTAGGGTGTTTTCGTGAGCATGTAACATCATCGACTCCTTAATGAATGTCCACTTTACTTATTTTATTTAACCTTTTGTTTACATAAATGATACGTGAAGATCTGGTTAAATCAACTTTAAACAACCTTTTATTCTGCTGTAGAGATAAATTTAAAACTTAATTCCAACTTAAATTCAAAAACCAGTGATTAAAACCAGTTCAAAAGTTGGGCACCTTTAAAATTCAGCACACTTCACTGGCTAGTTTTATTCACTATTTTTAATTAAAAAGGCAATGTTTAATTTGGCACGCTATGCTCTAATTTTTCACGTAGCTCTGTGTTTTGAAGGGAATGGATGAGGAGTTTGGATGAGCAGAAATGGACAAACATCATAATGATTGCCAGCAAAAACGGTTACAGACTGAAATGCGACACACCTAATGAAGCAGCAGCTATTAACCATTTACACAGTGATAGCACATTGGTTAATTTATCAACTGTAAAGTATCCAAACGCCTTTGCTTGCGCGTCTGGAATAGGTCGAGTTCGGGGGGAACTCGGCCGCCCCAGTGTCATTTGTTTTCTTTTATGTTTTATGATTGGGCTCTAATCGTTTTTTACATCTAGAAAGCATTTGAAGTCGACCGTCGACAATATCAATTAACGGGACATATAGACTA
This sequence comes from Vibrio fortis, assembly GCF_000695685.1. Classification (GTDB taxonomy): domain Bacteria; phylum Pseudomonadota; class Gammaproteobacteria; order Enterobacterales; family Vibrionaceae; genus Vibrio; species Vibrio fortis_A. The sequence goes on from NZ_JFFR01000002.1 coordinate 601,631, forward strand.
GTGGCATGAGTTCACAAATGTCGAACGTGCTTTCCAAACATCTTTACGCCCCATCTTAGGCTAGGTCTTTTGCTCACACATCTCTGACATAGGATTTTTCCCAACTAAGGTTATCCTTCCTTATGATATTGCAGATTGATAACCCACGCTATGTAAATGGGGCAATTCTACGTTCTATTAACGTGTCAAAGGCTCAATTAACAATCAACATAAAGGGGGGCTTGGATAAGAATAACTGACCTATTGTTTATAAAAATTGCGTTAAAGAACATGAAAAACTTATACTTGACGCTTAATAGAATGATTGATTTTCTCAACTAAAATGTATTTGCTTGCTCATTTGTCAGTTACCGAAAACTCCGCTTATTAAAACTTAAGAAAGAGCCTAAACATCACATACTTTAGATGCTGTAGGCTTTACTCTTTACATGCAGCAAATTACCAATGTTCGTCTTTCGCCTTCTCAGGCAATACCACCATGGAGCTAGAATGTTTTTCGAAAAGAAACACCACTTAAAAGTTCTCGTTAGTTTTTTGAACCGCACTGAACACTATGCTTTACCTATAGAAGAAGTATTTCATCAAAGACTTGAGCATAGCCGTCAAATCATAGGCTCTATGTCAAAAAACGCTCAAGGTTGGGATGAACGCTGCCAGTTCAATATTGAACATATTGGTAATAACTTTTTAGACAGCTTGGGTGATTTTTCAACTAAAGACGATAATCTTGATGTAACAAAAAATTCCATTAACAATATTTACACTGACTGCTTTCGCTTTTTATGCGAATTTGACTTCTTCATCGGAGAAAATTTACAGCTAAGCTTTGATCTTCGACACCTTAAGTCGACGATAATTGATGACGCGCTGAAAAATGAATCTCCAATCAGAAGTCAAATTGTTTACGCATCGTACTTGATGCCAGCAGACATTTTAAAGACGCACTTAAATAACAAAGACTTAGCCTCAGTTTCTAATTTCCAAGAAAAGCTAGAGGAGGCAAAAAAACTAAAACAACAATGGGACGATGAGCTCGCGATAAAGCAAGAAACTGTCGATATATTAGATAAAAGACTAGAAAAGATAGAAATAGGGTTCAATTTTGTAGGTTTGTATCATGGATTTTCCGCTCTCAGCGATAAAAAAGAAAATGAGCTAAAATGGTTATTTAGGTCACTAATTGGAATGTCTGTTCTCATATTGGCACCTTTGATATTTGAGTTTATTGCTATCTCTCTTTCATCTGCATCCACTAGTTTTCAGCTATCCGACTTGATGAAACTCATTCCTTTGGTATCCATTGAATTAATTCTAATCTATTTCTTCCGAATCGTTTTAATGAACTACCGTTCAACTAAAGCTCAGATAATGCAAATCGAACTTCGTCAAACGCTATGTCAATTCATTCAAAGTTACTCAGAGTATGCGTCGGAGCTAAAGTCCAAAGACCCTACTTCATTGGAGAAATTTGAAAATCTTATCTTTAGTGGCATTCTATCCGATTCAGAAAAGCTTCCTAGTACATTTGATGGAATCGACCAAATTGGTGCATTACTAAAGAATCTTAAAGGTTCTTAGATGTTTTATGGCTTAGCAACTAAAAGACCGAACCCAATGGCAATGCGCTCGGCTTAATATACTCAAGGAGGGCTGTACTTCAAATGTTTTGATTAACAAGATATCAGCCCACCTAGCGCACTGACCGTTGTCCCTCGCCAACACATCTCAAACCTTGCGATGTTCTCACTGCCTTTTCAGCCACGAGAACGTTTGTCTCGGTTAAGTTCTAACCTATAACGATTAATTACATTTGCGCCCTTGTTAAAACTTTAATTGCCCTCATATTTTCCATACAATCATCAGCGATTATAAATAAAAACGAATTCAACCTCGGAGTCCTCATGAGCGACGTAAAGCATTGTAATTTATTGATTCTTGGTTCTGGCCCTGCCGGCTACACTGCTGCTGTTTACGCAGCTCGTGCTAACCTAAACCCAGTTCTTGTTACCGGTATGCAGCAAGGTGGTCAATTAACAACAACCACTGAAGTTGAAAACTGGCCTGGCGATGCAGAAGGCCTAACAGGTCCGGGTCTTATGGAGCGTATGAAAGAGCACGCCGAGCGATTTGAAACTGAAATCCTATTCGACCACATTAACGAAGTTGATCTATCGAAGCGTCCTTTCACACTAAAAGGTGATTCAGGTGAGTACACCTGTGATGCATTGATCATCTCGACGGGTGCTTCAGCGAAATACCTAGGTCTTGAATCTGAAGAAGCATTCAAAGGCCGTGGCGTATCAGCGTGTGCTACATGTGATGGTTTCTTCTACCGTAACCAGAAAGTTGCAGTCGTGGGTGGCGGTAACACAGCGGTTGAAGAGGCACTTTACCTTTCAAACATCGCGTCTGAAGTACACCTAATTCACCGTCGTGACACATTCCGCGCTGAGAAGATCTTGGTTAAGCGTTTAATGGACAAAGTTGAGAACGGTAACATCGTACTTCACACAGACCGCACCCTAGACGAAGTTCTTGGTGACGATATGGGCGTAACAGGCGTTCGCATTAAAGATACTCAGTCTGACAAGACAGAAGATATCGACGTGATGGGCGCGTTTATCGCTATCGGCCACCAGCCAAATACGGGCATCTTCAAAGGCCAACTAGAAATGAAGGACGATTACATCATCGTACAATCTGGTCTTGAAGGTAACGCAACACAAACCAGTATCGAAGGTGTATTTGCTGCAGGCGACGTAATGGACCACAACTACCGTCAAGCGATCACATCAGCGGGTACAGGCTGTATGGCGGCACTTGATGCGGAACGTTTCCTAGACGGACTGACCGATAAGTAAAACCTCAGTTTTCAATTTTGCCGATTGGCACGCTAAATACTGAGTTTAAATACACTTTGTTATAATTCCCTAGAACCCCGTGGTATATCCACGGGGTTTTCTTTTGTATACTAGCCGCCCTCAACCGAATAATAATTATCATTAAGCCTTCATAATGGATAAGAAAAAACAACGCAGCTTGAATAAATGGCTTAAGCAACAAAGCGGCCTCGCAAAGCGCTGGCTCATGATTGCTATTGGCCTTGGCGTACTTTCAAGCGTGTTCTTGGTGGCGCAAGCTGCCCTTCTCGCCTCTATTCTTCATCAACTGATTATCGAACATGTCGATAAATCTGAGCTAGTCGGCCATTTTGCAGGTCTGGCTCTGGCGGTTGTTGGTCGAGCTGGTTGTACTTGGGGGCGAGAGATCGCCGGTTACCGTTGTGGTGAGCAAGTTCGAGTTTATATCCGTCAGCTGATTCTCGATAAGCTTCGAGAGCTTGGCCCAGCCTACATCAAAGGCAAGCCAGCAGGCACATGGGCAACCCTGCTTCTAGAGCAAGTCGAAGACATGCAAGACTTCTTCTCGCGTTACCTACCTCAGATGTCTCTTTCGGTGATGATTCCGTTTGTTATCTTGGTGGTGGTTTTCCCAGTGAACTGGGCTGCCGGTCTTATCTTCCTAATCACTGCACCATTGGTTCCTATTTTTATGGCACTGGTGGGTATGAAGGCAGCCGATGCCAACCGCAAGAACTTTAAGGCGCTGCAACGATTGTCTGGTCACTTCTACGACCGTCTACAATCAATGACGACGATTCGCCTGTTTGACCGCACATCAGCGGAAACAGAAGTGCTGCATGGTGCATCGGAAGTGTTCCGTACGCGCACTATGGATGTATTGAAGATCGCTTTCCTATCTTCTGCGGTTCTAGAATTCTTCACGTCGCTTTCTATCGCAATGACCGCGGTTTACTTCGGTTTCACTTACATTGGTGAGCTGAACTTCGGTCACTACGGTGCTGGTGTTACTCTATTCGCAGGTCTATTTATTTTGATTCTTGCACCTGAGTTTTACCAACCTCTGCGCGATCTGGGTACCTTCTATCACGCGAAGCAGCAAGCGGTAGGTGCTGCAGAGAGTATTGTTGAGTTCCTAGAAACAGACATCAACAAAGTAAAATCAGGTGATACGCAGCTAAACAGCGACGCTGGAATATCCATTGAAGCTCAAGACCTTAAAGTGTTGAGCCCAGAGGGTGTTCAGTTAGTTGGCCCTATCAGCTTTGCACTTAATACTCAGCAATCCACTGCCCTTGTTGGCCCAAGTGGTGCGGGTAAAACGAGTTTGATCAATGCCATTCTTGGTTTCATGCCTTATGAAGGAAGCTTGAAAATCAATGGCGTTGAGTTAAGAGAGCTTGACTTTGCGTCTTGGCGTAAAGCAATCAGCTGGGTTGGTCAAAACCCGCTGCTACTGCACGGCACCATCCGTGACAATGTCACGCTAGGTAAGCAAGACATCAGTGACCAAACTGTTCAACAAGCGCTAGAGCAATCTTTCGCGGATGAGTTTGTTAAAGAGCACGGACTGGATTACATGATCTCAGATCGCTCAGGCGGCTTGTCTGTCGGTCAATCTCAGCGTTTGGCACTTGCTCGTGCGATGATTCAAAATGGTCAATTCTGGTTGCTGGATGAACCAACTGCCAGCCTAGATACGCGCAGTGAAAAACTGGTCATGCAAGGCATCAACAACCGCATCCAAAACAATACTGCCCTACTCGTGACGCACCAACTTGCGCCGCTGCAATCGGTAGACAACATCCTAGTTCTGCGCGACGGTACGCTCGTCGAGCAAGGCAACTTCAATGAGCTGTCTCAGTCTGGCGGTCTATTTGAAGAGATGCTAAACGCGAATTTAGCTCAACAAGATAATGAGGGTAATTTAGATGCGTGATTTACTGCCTTACCTGAAACTGTATAAGAAACACTGGTTTGGGCTGTCTTTGGGCATGCTACTAGCCTTCTTAACCTTAGCCGCTTCTATCGGTTTGTTGACCCTGTCTGGTTGGTTCATTTCTGCTTCTGCGGTTGCTGGCCTAACGATCGCTCGTGAAACCTTTAACTACATGTTGCCGGGTGGCGGCGTGCGTGGTCTTGCAATGAGTCGTACCGCTGGCCGTTGGGGTGAGCGTGTAGTAAGCCACAATGCGACCTTCAAGCTGTTAACTGACCTGCGTATCTTCTTCTTCAAAAAGCTAGCACCGCTTATCCCAGGTCGTATTTCAAACCTGCGTGATGCTGACCTGCTTAACCGCTTGGTTGCCGATGTGGATGCGATGGACCACGTGTACCTACGACTGGTTAGCCCAGTCACTGTGGGTGTGTTGGGTATCTTCTTCCTAACAACATTTTTAATGTGGTTTGATAGCTCTCTAGGGTTAATCTTAGGCTCTATCCTATTGATCATGTTGATCATCTGGCCGGTATTGTTCTACAAGCTGGGTCAACGCAACGGTGGCGAGCTAACTCAGAACAAAGCAGAGCTACGTGTTACCACATTGGATTGGATTGAAGGCTACAGCGAACTAACCCTGTTTGGTGCTGAAGAACGCTACCGTAATGCGATTCTAAAAACGCAACAAAAGCTCATGGCGAACCAGTTCGTTAATGCCAACCTAACAGGTATGGCGTCAGCGGCATTGATGCTGTTCAACGGTTTAACTTTAGTGTTGATGTTGTGGCTTGCTGCAGACGGCGTTGGCGGCAACGCACCAGACCCACTGATCGCGTTGATGGCGTTCGCAACAATGGCGAGCTTTGAACTGCTAATGCCTATCGCTGGCGCGTTCCAACACTTAGGTCAAACGTTAACTTCGGCGCGTCGCTTGAATGAAGTGATTCTGTCTGAGCCAGAAGTTCAGTTCAGCGATAGCAAGCTTGATATCGACCAACCGTTGGATATTCAATTCAACGCGGTTTCATTCCAGTATCCAGATTCTGAGCGCACGGTATTGAACTCGGTTGACCTATCAATTCCAGCGAACAACAAAGTGGCGATTGTCGGCCAAACAGGTTCAGGTAAGTCGACTTTGATTCAGTTGCTGACTCGCTATTGGGATCCAAAACGTGGCGTGATTTCTATTGCGGGTATCGACCTAACCCAATGGAATGAGAGCCAGCTGCGTGAATCAATCAGTGTGGTAAGCCAGCGTGTTGATATCCTCAACGGTAGCCTACGTGACAACCTACTTATTGCCAAGCCGCAAGCTAGCGACGAAGAGCTGCAAAGCATTCTGTCGAGCGTTGGCCTAGAGAAGCTGCTTGAAGACAACGCACTCGATGCTTGGTTAGGTGACGGAGGCCGTCAGCTTTCTGGTGGTGAGAAGCGTCGTATCGGCATTGCACGTGCCATCCTTCACGATGCCCCTATCCTACTGTTGGATGAGCCTACCGAAGGCCTAGATAAACAGACAGAGAAAAGTATCATGGCGCTGTTTGAGCAGCACTTCGAAGGCAAGACAGTTATCTTCATTACTCACCGTTTGATTGGACTAGAGAAGATGGATTCTATCGTCTTGATTGAGCAAGGTGAGATTGTAGAACAAGGCTCTCATAGTGAGCTGCTGTCGGGTGAAGGTCGTTACTTCCAACTTCGACAAGCTATCTAACACAGCGTCTCTTTTCTCAAGATAAAACGACAAAGCCCGAGCACAATGTACTCGGGCTTTTTGTTACCTCTCATTTGACCATCCTGCGATGGCGTTTTCGCTCCCTAATCGTCGTTCCATTTTCACGAGAAAGTATAAAGATGCTTCTTAAAGCAACGGCTGCAACGACAGCGCCACGAATTGGGGTAACGCAATCGCTGCAATACCGTTCGTCTTACTCTTCTAAGCACACTCTCCAATCGACACTTTTCGCACACCCTTACGATATACATATTATGTTGATAAGGTCTCAAACCACTCTTTCTCACTCATATCTAAAGTCTTTCTACACGGTTGTTTTTCTAATTATCACTTTAGGTATACAAGGTAAGGTGTCCTATTCAGACTCAGTCACGTCAGTATTCGCTGATGACTATCTCTGTTGACGGGTAAAGTACAATGGCGCATTTCCCAAGTCCTAACAAAAACGACACCAATATAAAAAGTCTTTGGTCATGGAACATCGCCACCAAATATGGTGCTCGATAAAAGGTAATCAAGGAGCTATTTCGAAAAAGAATGTTGATAATCAACCGTTTGAAACCGTTAATAAGAAATGAAGATATTAATAATTAGAACAATGAGTTAGGAATTTTCTCCACAAAAAGAAACAAGCCTAATCGCTGTTTGAATTTGCGAGATATGAATTATTTGGAATCAATTATATTTTTGTTTATATCGAAATTTTCGCGCTCACTACACTGGTGTTCTTCTACTGTTTATCAACTAAAGGAAAACCATTGTGAAACTCAACCGCACAACCATTACCAACCTAAGCGACCTATTTAAGTCATCAAAGAACAAGCTCAAACTGACTAAACACAACGCTCTGTTTTTAATGAGTGCACTAGCTATATCATCAACAGTTGAAGCAGCTCAGTTCTCAACAACCAGCGACAATGCACCAACTGGTAGCAATCAGACATTGACTATGTTCCAAGACACCACCTTTAACCTAGTGGGCGAATCTTTGTCTGTAGGTGACAAACTTCCATCAGTAGCGCTAATGAGCAACACAAACCAAGCGTATGACACGTCTGCCGAGAACAAAAACGTTCGTATCTTTAGCGTGCTGGCTTCTGTCGATACCCCAGTTTGTGACCAGCAAATCCAAGATCTTTCAAAGTTCGTAGAGATCAACAAGCAGCTACTTGCTAATATTGATTTTGTTGGGTTAAGTGCTGACACGACTTTTGCATTAGATCGCTTCAAGAAAGAAAAAAATCTGTCTGATAACTTGTTGCTACTATCGGATGCAAAAGACCACGCATTTGGTTTTAAGACGGGTACACAGATCAATGAGTTGGGATTACTCGCGAGAACGACATTTGTTGTCGATAAAAACAATACTATCGTCTACCTACAACGCGTTCCTGAGCTGACAACGATTCCAGATCTTGAAAAAGCGGTTGAGGTTGCTAAGAAGCACCTATAAGCGCAGAACCCGATCAATTTGGCTGGCTCGCTGCTCAGTTGAGCTAGCCATATTTGCTGACCTTTCATTACATTGTCATTACAACCCCTTACCGAAGGCGACTGTAAATTCTTGTAGAGTTTAATTTCATCCCTATCAATAACGACAATGAATCATGAAATACGCTTCTGCTTTATCAACTCTTCTAATCCCGATGTTGCTCACGGCTTGTGGCAGCGAAGAAAGTAACAAGAACACACCGACTCCAGCACCTTCAAAGCAAATTGATGCTCGTGACCCAGTCGCAGTCGCAAAGCTTGGAAAGGATTACACCTTACAACTGGCTGTCAGTTCATTCCAATTGAACAGCAATAAAGACTTCAACATCGATATCACGCAGTATGCCGAGAAGACCAACACGACAGGCACATTTGCTCAAGTTCATGGCATACCAGAGCGAAACTACAAAACGATGAGTGATGCCGATGTGTCATTCAATGTCACTGTCAAAACAGATAAAGGTGAAGAGTACCAACTGACTCATTTCAATCTGTATTACGAAAACTTTAACAGCACCTCAGTACCTGAAAAGTTAGCTCTATCCACTGTTGAACAAGACGCGAAAAACGTGACGCTATGGAAGCAGCAATCGAATATTCTAATCAACCGAGATTTCGTTGAAGCCAATATGGGTGTGATGTTTGACCTCGATTCAATGAGACCGATGAACTTATACGTACGATTGGGCGAAACTCTAAGTAATGGTGTTCAATTCTTACCGTATTCTGCGGAGAATGCAGAAACTGGCTATACCAAGATCTCACATACCAACTGCACAGCAATTGAACCGACATCTAAAGCGCTGAGTGATATTGGTATTCTTCAAAAAACCTGTGTTAACGCTCATGGCTACCAGATCCCGCTAATCATTGAAGACAAGTCTAAGATGCACACCGAATCAAAAGTGGCTCATGTGAAAGCGGTTATGAGCTTCTTCCTAGATAACATGGATAAAGAGATTGCAGAGGCGGTTTATCAAAGTAAAGCGTCGATGGCTTTCTTCTATGATGAGTCTTGGGATGAACGTTTAGACGCACACATGGATGAGTTGGAAGGCAACTACCGCTTCCAAGATCTGTTTGCGACCGAAACAACTGAGTCGACGAGCGAAGAGACCAAACCTAACCTAACTGGTCGTGATGCGGCATTTGAAGAAATCCTTCATTTTGTTCACGACTATGGTGTGATGAAAGTTGCTGTAAGCAAACCAACATCAGTTTGGGCAACTATGCAGAAAGAGTTGGACACCCTGAACGCAGCAGCAATTCGCAATGGCACTTACTACCCAAATCTTAAAGACGCAAACATCGTTGAAGCCGACCTAGATGCGGAGTCATACGACCAAGAGTACCTTGCTTATGCGCTTTACGCTTACTACGACATCAACCCGAAAGGTCACACGTCTCAAGATTATAAGGCTTCTACTTACAGTGAGTTAGTGAGTCTTGATCCGGAAATGGTTAAGTTCTTAGAGAAGCACTTCCCTTCTAGAGCCGACTTCAAAACTCAATTCCCGGGTTACCCTAATAACTAATGGAATCGTGCACCAACCAATCCGAGCGCTCGTCGCTCGGATTTTTTCATCAAGCCGGTATTTAGCCACTTCAGCTCATCAGAAATCTACCCACCCTCAACGGATATTATTTGCTAACAAATATAAAGCAATGAGTTGCTTATAATTCTGGCTGTAGCACATTTCTATGATCAACTTTCGAAGATAATACGTATCGATCGTTTTTAAGGAATAACCTCCCCCAAAAACAATAATGGAGAACAACGTATGTCTTTACGATTAATCGCAACCACCGTCGCTCTTATCGGTGCGAGTTTTACTGCCCAAGCGTCTGAATGTGAAGTATCAATTGATGCTAGCGACCAAATGAAGTTTTCAACGGATACCCTAAGTGTTCCAGCTAGCTGTAAAGAGGTGACGCTAACGCTAAACCACACTGGCTCTATGCCAGCTCAATCAATGGGACACAACGTCGTAATCACTGATACAGCGTCAGTTCAAGCCGTTGGTATTGATGGTATGTCTGCAGGCCTAGACAACAACTACGTAAAACCGGGCGATGATCGTGTATACGCGTTTACACGCATTATTGGTGGAGGCGAATCCGCTTCTGTCACCTTCAGCACAGAGAAAATGCAAGCTGGTGGTGACTACTCGTTTATCTGTTCTTTCCCAGGCCACTGGGCAATCATGAAAGGCAAATTCGAGTTTAAGTAATAAGCTCTCAAACCGATTCAGAAAGTAGATACTAAAAAGCCCCAACCTAAATCTAGGTTGGGGCTTTTATTTTATTGGGTTCGATTACAGCTTAAAGCGGCTGATTTCGTTCTCTAGTTCATGAGAAAGTTCAGACAGCTGAGCCGCTTGTTCTGCCGCTTGGTGTGCTTCGTCAGCTAGCTCGTTTGACACGTCACGGATGCCTTCAGTGTTACGAGTAATCTCAGACGTTACCGATGCTTGCTCTTCAGCAGCAGAAGCGATTTGCGTCGCCATATCACTGATACGTTCAACCGCTGCGTGAATCTGCGTTAGGCTCGCAGCAGCAGAGTTTGCGTCATCTACGCTGGTTTCAGCAAGAGAACGGCTATCGTTCATAATGCTAACTGCTTTACCCGTTGTGCCTTGTAGCAGTTCGATAGTTTGCTGGATTTCTTGCGTAGAGCCGTGTGTACGTTGGCTCAGAACACGTACTTCATCAGCTACCACAGCAAAACCACGACCTTGCTCACCTGCACGTGCCGCTTCAATCGCTGCGTTCAATGCAAGAAGGTTCGTTTGCTCTGCGATGCCTTGAATGTTCGAAAGAATCGCGTTGATGCTGTTACCGTGCTCTTCTAGCTCAAGAATAACGTTAGTCGCTACTTGAACTTCTTGCGCAAGGTTTTGAATCGAGCTTTGAGTTTGAGTCACTTGGCCTGTGCCGTGCTCACACGCACCTACCGCTTCAGAAGAGTTCTGTGCCGTGTGGTCCGCGTTACCTGCGATCTCCTGAGTTGCTGCTGCCATTTCATTTACAGCGGTCGCAACCATGTTGATCTCGTCTTGTTGCATCTGAATACGAGCACTACGCTCTTCCGCTTGCGAAGCTGTTTGACGAGCTTGATTCGCAAGAGAAGCCGATACTTCACTCAGTTTAAGCACCATAGTGTGCATGTTGCCCACAAAGCGGTTGAAGTTTTCAGCCAGTTGACCAATTTCATCATCGCTCTTAGGTTCAAGACGTTGAGTTAAATCGCCTTCACCTGATGCAATTTCTTCTAGAGCAAGAGATACGCGGTTTAGATCGCGGAATAGGAAGCCCACTAACCAAGATACCAATGCGATAACGACTAGAGTGATAACTACAGCAGTCGTGATCAGCTGAGTAAGTAGTGTTGAGTGGCTCGCTTCTTCAGTTGCGCGATCCATTTGAACAGCAAAGATCCAGTTCGTGTCTGGTACCTTAGTGAAGTAAAGCAGCTTCTCTTTACCACGCTCATTAATGATCTCGATGCTGCCTGTGCGAACTGCGTTCTCAATAGTCGACATAGAGATATCGTTAGACAGTTGGCTTACTGGCTTCAAGCTCAGTGCAGAATCCGGGTGTGCTAAGAATGTACCGTCTGTTGCATCGATCAACATTGCGTATGCGTTGTCACCCACATCAAGGCTAATTACATCGCTAACCAGTTGATCAATCAGTACGTCAGCTCCAACAACACCAACAAATTGACCATTCTTACGTACAGGTTCAGCAATTGTTACGAGAAGCGCTTTAGTAATCGCATCCGTGTAAGCCGTTGTGATGATCTGCTTGCCTGCAGCGTTCGCTTCTTGATACCAAGGGCGCTGACGCGGATCATAACCTGCACGGTTACGCTCTGGGTGAGAGCGGTACATACCACCTTCTGGTGTACCAAGGAAAATATCGTCAAAGCCACCCGCTACGCGAGCTTGTTTTAGATATGGAACTACATCGCTCTCTTGCGAAAAATCATTAAATGCAGATGCAATGTCTCTACGAATATCAATCCAATTTTTAATACCTTCAGAAGCCGCTTCCGATACGCTTTCTGCTCGCATGTAAATACCGCTGCGAGTTTGTTCAAATAGTTGGTTTGCAGAGAGCCATGTCAACGCAGTTGCCATAACTACCACTGCCGATAAGCTCGCGCCTATCAACTTTTGCTTTAATGTTAGTTTCATTCTTAGTACACAAGTGGTTGGAAAACCCGCGCATACTAACCAAATTAATGACCAAGTTCGAGTGGTTTTAACAAATAAATGCCTAAAATAACGCCACAAGATTCATAGCTTTATTTTATGACAAAAGCTTGTCACTTCGCCAAATTTATAGCGCTCAAATCGGTCTTTTTTGCCCCATAAAGACCCTATATTTTGTGTATGAAAAAAGGCGAAAGAGCATCACTCTTTCGCCTCATATTTAGATCAAAAATCTATATTTCGTTACAGATTTACCAGATCAATTAACGTTTCTCTGTACGCATACCCATTAGTAGGCTCAAACACATCAGCAGTAGAATAAGCGTAAACGGAAGAGCCGTCGAAATCGCACCCGCTTGCAGTGCTTGTACCGCTTCTGTGCCGCCAACCCAAAGTAGTGCTACCGCAATTGCACCTTCAAGGAACGCCCAGAACACACGCTGTGGTACTGGAGTATCAACTTTACCACCCGCAGTGATGCTATCGATTACTAACGAACCAGAGTCCGACGAAGTAATGAAGAACACAAGTACTAGAATCACGGCAATAATCGACAGCAGCGTACCAAGCGGCAGTACATCAAACATCTGGAACATCGCTAGTGAAATATCAGTTAGACCTTCTGTACCTAGTTGACCAATGCCGTTCACGATTTGGTCAATCGCTAAACCACCGAATACTGACATCCAGATGATAGTTACCGTCGTCGGAACAATCAGTACTGCTGTGATAAATTCACGAACGGTACGACCTTTAGAAACACGCGCGATGAACATACCTACGAATGGTGACCAAGAGATCCACCAAGCCCAATAGAATACCGTCCAGCCATGTAGCCAAGCCTCATCTTCACGACCGTGTGGGTTACTCAGTGGAATGATGTTCTCAATGTAAGCCATCAGTGTAGTTGGGATAGAGCCCAGCGTTACTGCGTAGCCAATCAAGCCAACTAAGATTAGTAGCAAGAACGCCACCAGCATGTTGATGTTACTGATGACTTTTACACCACCGTCGATACCACGCAGTACCGAAACAACGGCAAGCAGAGTCACGACACTGATCACGATAACTTGCAGTGACAGTCCAGCTTCAATACCAAATACATGTTGGATACCTGATGCAGCTTGCTGTGCGCCTAGGCCAAGAGATGTAGCTAGGCCAAACAGCGTTGCCAGTACCGCTAAGATATCAACGATGTGACCAGCCCAACCCCATGCGCGATCGCCTAAAATCGGATAGAAGATAGAACGAATCGAAAGCGGAAGACCTTTGTTGTAGGTAAAGAATGCCAAAGACAGAGCAACCACACCGTAAATAGCCCATGGGTGAAGACCCCAGTGGTACATAGTTGCACCCATCGCCAAGCGGGCTGCTTCTGGTGTGTTAGGCTCAACGCCAAGCGGCGTCTCATACCAGCCAGTGAAGTATGCTGCTGGCTCTGCCACACTCCAGAACATTAGACCAATACCCATACCTGCGGCGAACAGCATTGCCAACCAAGACATGAATGAGTAATCAGCCGTTGCGTCGTTACCACCTAAACGAATCTTACCAAACGGAGAAACGATCAAGCCTAGGCAGAAAATAACGAAAATGTTACCAGACCAGATGAATAGCCAATCGAACGAGTTGATGATTTGCCATTTAACACCATCTAATGCCGCCTTAGCCGACGCGGTATCTGTAATCAATATCCCAATTAAAAACAGCGCAATAAGACCCGCGCTGATACCAAAAACAGGGTTATGAACATCAAAGCCCCATTTTTGTACATTATCTTGACCTACCGTGTAATCGGTACTGTCGATACTGTATTTATCTATACCTTTAGTCATTATCCCTCTCTACGGGGTATTACTAATTTAGTAACATCCCTAATCATATTTGTGACTAAAAAAACAAACCAGAACATTCAACCCAAGTAGAGCAAGTTCGTTGTCACAACAATTCAAATACTTGGATGCCTGAAGTTTAGCAGGTTAAGCTGTTGTTTTCAGTAAACCAGAGGTAGTTCGCTGAGTTTTCATCCAAATACGACGGAATTACTCGATTTTATGACTAAAAAAAGACCGAACACATCGGTCTAATTAATTAAATTACTTTTAGGTCAAAGTATTTTTATACTTCAAATGCACTTTTTCGATAACGGTAGTTAGAGATTAATCATTCAACAAGGCCTGAGTTAACCGCGAATTTCGCCAGCTCAGCGGTCGAATGAATGTCCAATTTGTGCTTTATATTTTGCCTGTGCGTTTCGACCGTTCGATAGCTAATATCCAACGTCTTAGCGATGGCTTTACTGCTCTCACCTTTCGCCACCAGCTTCAATACCGCCTCTTCTCGTCTACTCAACGGATTCTTTGCTGTTTGAGTTGGAGTGATAGGCTGAGTGAACAGAGTCTGAGTCACCTTCTCACAGAAATAGGTGGAGCCTTGATTAACGGTCTTAATCGCTTGCACCATTTTCTCAGCAGATATCTCTTTAAGCATGTAACCCACAGCACCCGACTGCATCACTTTCATGATGTATTCGCGGTTGTCGTGCATGGTTAACATCAGCACTTTGATATCCGGCGTCTCTTCTTTAATCAATCGAGTGGCATCGATGCCATTCATAATCGGCATGCTGACGTCCATCAGCACCACATCGGGTTGTAGGTCTTTCACCACTTCAACCGCTTCTAAACCATTGCTTGCAGACCCAATCACTTCGATCTTAGGCTCTAAGTGCAAACGTGCGATAAATCCATCTAATACCACTTGATGATCATCGACGATCACCACTTTAATTGGTTTATCCATAAACTAATCCATCTAATTTCAATAATACGGTGATCTCTGTGCCGAAGCCCGGCTCACTTTCCAATTCAAATTCACCGCCAATAAACTCGACGCGTTCGCGCATATTGCGCAGTCCAATACCCGACTTGCGCAGTGTTGTGCTGACATCAAAACCAACGCCGTCATCGCGTATAATCAGCTGCAACATACTGCCCAAAGGCTGAAGTGCCACTCTCACACTATTGGCACTCGCATGCTTCTCAATATTGGTCAATGACTCTTGAGCAACACGATAAAGTGTTGTTGTCACTTCTGATTTCAACTTTAAACCATTTAAACTGATTGCCGCTTCTGTCTCTATCTGAGAATGTGATTTGAAATCAATCAGCAGTGAATTCAGTGCCGCTTCAAGCCCTAAATCATCCAAAGCACTTGGACGAAGATTGTGAGAAATATGCCTCACTTCGTTAATTGCTGTCATTAACGAGTTCTGGCACTTCTCCAAATGCCGTTTTTGGGTGTCATCATCCAGTTTAGTCCCTAACAGCTCTAGGTGACATTTACTCGACACAAGTAATTGATTTATCCCATCGTGAAGTTCGCGAGCTAGATGCTTTTTCTCGTCTTCTTGGAACATCACTGTCTTATGGGCAAGTTCTTTAAGGCTCTTGTCTGCAATACGATGTTCATGCAGGTTAACCGCGAGTGTTAGCACCACAATCACGGCCACGGTTACCGTTACAATGACTATCATGGTGAAGAAAGTGGTTTCGATGTTGTTATTAACCGCGGACTGCATATTGGTCACTTCTTGAGAGACATCTTCAATATAGAGCCCGGTTCCTATCATCCAATTCCATTTGCTTAGCCATGACGCGTAGCTCAGCTTAGGAACAATCTCATCGGTCGACGGTTTCTGCCACAGGTAATGGTGAAAGCCACCGCCACTTCTTGCTTGCGCCAACAAAGACTCAATCAAGTAGTTGCCGTTTTCGTCTTGGATATGAAGAAGGTTCTCTCCCTGCAGTTCAGGCATGACAGGGTGAACAAGATTGGTGCCAAACTCGTCATAAACAAAGAAGTAACCATCTGTGCCGTAGCGCAGTTTGCTGATGATCGCTTTGACGGCGTGCTGAGCTTCGGCTTCGTCCATATCGGGATCGTTGTAGATGTGAGAGATTGCATCAAACGCCAGATCGACCAGATCCTTTAATGCAGACTCTTTGGACTTAATCAGACTTGAATGGAACAGCTCTACCTCTTTTTCACCCAAGGTCTTAGCTTGGAAAACAGAGATCCAGCTGGTGAGAGCCATCACCAACAACAAGGGTAATAGGCTTAATAGAATCAGTTTCGCTTTTAGAGGCATTTCCACTCCTTGGATACGTCAGCTCTATATGCTTTCATTATTTCGCTCTTTGGCCGAAACAGCCAATCTCCTTGCAGCTTAGTACAAAAACAAAGCTGCCCCTAAGAGCAGCTTTACTTTATCAAGACTTGTTAATTTTATGTAATCAGGCGATCACATTCCGTAGAATTCAGGGAATACCAATAGTGATGCGAGCACCAGTATCTGAATCCCGATAAACGGCATTACACCACGGTAAATATCACGAGTCGTCACACCTTTTGGCGCTACACCTTTCAGGTAGAACAGGCTAAATCCGAATGGTGGTGTTAAGAAAGAGGTTTGTAGGTTCATTGCGATCAAGATTGCAAACCATGTCATGTTGATGCCCATGATCTCAGCAACCGGTGCAATGATTGGTACAATGATGAAACAGATTTCAACAAAGTCGATGAAGAAACCAAGAATCAAAATAACCAACATCGTGATGATCAGGAAACCCCACTTCTCACCCGGGATTTGTAGCATCCACTCTTCAACTAGGTAGTCACCACCAGTGTAGGTAAACGCCATAGAGAAGGCTGTTGCACCCAGCAGGATAGCGAACACCATTGCTGTCACTTTCACTGTCTCTTTCGACGCTTCGTATACCATTGTCCAGCTAAACTGACGGTAAAGTAGCGCTAATACGATAGCACCAGCACCACCAAGAGCGGCAGACTCTGTTGGCGTTGCAACACCGGCAAAGATTGAGCCCAATACCACAACAATCAGAGCTAAAGGCGGAATCACAGCTTTCAAAGCAGTGATAACTTCTTGCTTACGGCTGATGTTGTCGTCACTTGGGATCGCTTGCGCCGCTTCAGGGTTCATTTTTGCGTAGATAAGGATGTACAACACATAAGCACCAACCAATACCAAACCCGGCCATACTGCCGCTTGGAAAAGGTCACCAACAGGTACACCAAGCACATCACCTAGCAGAATAAGTACGATAGAAGGTGGGATGATCTGCCCTAGAGTACCTGAAGCACAGATGGTGCCACACGCTAACCCTTTGTCGTAGTTGTACTTAAGCATAACAGGGAGTGAAATAAGACCCATTGCTACCACTGAAGCCCCTACTACACCTGTCGAGGCAGCAAGTAGTGCGCCTACTAAAACTGTCGAGATAGCGATACCGCCTCGTACACCACCAAACAGCTTACCCATGGATTCAAGCAACTGCTCTGCAAGACGAGTCTTCTGTAGAACCAAACCCATAAACACGAATAGTGGCACCGCCATCAACACCGTGTTTTCCATGATGGACTGGATTCGATAAGGCATGAAGGCAAACATATCCATGCCTTCGGCCCACACACCAAAAATCAACGCGATACCACCAAAGGTGAACGCAACCGGGAAGCCAAGTAGCAACGCAAACAAGGCTACAAAAAACATTACAATACCGATCATTTTTGTCTCCTTACTTTTGCTCGTGTGACTGAATCAGGTGTGGGTTAAATATCTTGTTCAGTGAGTGCAGCATCAGGCCAACACCACTGATTGCCATAAATAGGAATGACAATGGGATCATCGCTTTAATAATCCAGCGATACGGCAAGCCGCCAGGATCTCCCGATGTTTCACCTAGTGAGTAACTCTCTTTGGCAAAATCAATACCGTACCAAGCTACCAACAAACAGAACGGGAACAGGAAGAATATTGTCCCTAATAAATCGATGATGGCTTGAGCACGATTGGAAAGGCGCTCATAGAACAGGTCAACACGTACGTGGCCACCCGCTTTGATAGCATAAGGAACGCCAAGTAGGAATACGGCCGAGAATAGGTGCCATTCCATCTCCTGAAACGCAATCGACACGTCGTTAAATACATAACGCATCACAACGTCATACACCACGTTGGCAAGCAACAAGATGAACAGGATGCTGGATAACCAGCCAAGGAAATCACCAAAACGATTAAAGGCTCGTTCGATATAAATTAGACTTCTCATTCCCTACTCCATGGAATTTGAAATGGCTCCGCTCAATGCAACAGCGGAGCTGTATTAGGGGCTCTTGGCGTTTCGTTATTATTTAAGGTGAAACTGCAAAGAGGTTTTCTTGGGCTTCTCGGTAGCTTAAGACTCGCCCAAGCTACCGATTTTTTGGATTGCGCTTTAATACGCAAACCTATTACTGTGCTTGGCTGTTTAGGTAAGCACGGTGTGAGATGTTTGACCATGGACGAACTTGCTCGATGTAAGCCGCTTGCGAAGCTTGAATCTCTTTCGCTGTTGCGTCTTTGTCAGCATGCTCTTTCAATAGGCGGTCATTCGCTTCACGAAGTGCAGTCATTACTTCAACTGGGAAGTCTTTTACCTGAACATTTGGGTACTCAGACTGGATTGAAGCCCAGTTCTTACCACTTTCGTGCTTAGATTGCGTGTACATGTCGTAAGCAGCAGTCTTCATCGCTACTTGTAGGATCGCTTTCAGGTCATCTGGTAGCTTGTTCCAAGTACGCTTGTTGATTAGGAACTGAAGCTCTGTACCTGGCTCATGCCAACCTGTGTAGTAGTAAGGTGCGATTTTGTGGAAGCCCATACGTAAATCAAGAGATGGACCTACCCACTCCAATGCATCAATCGTACGACGCTCTAGAGACGTGTATAGCTCGCCCGGTGCGATGTTTGTAGGCTTAGCACCTAGCTCTGCTAAGATTTCACCAGCGAAGCCTGGGATACGCATTTTAAGACCTTGTAGATCTTCTACTGAGTTGATCTCTTTCTGGAACCAACCACCCATCTGAGTATCTGTGTTACCACCTGGGAACGAAAGTAGGTTATGTGGAGAGTAAACCTTCTCCATCAGCTCCATACCGCCACCGTAGTAGAACCAAGCGTACTGCTCTGTTGGTAGCATACCGAAAGGCATCGAAGTGAAGTAAAGCGTGTTTGGCACCTTACCCTTCCAGTAATACGATGCAGAGTGACCCATATCGTACTGACCAGATTTCACCATATCGAATACACCTAGTGGTGCTTTGTGTTTATTCGCAGAGTCGATACGAATTTGTAGACGACCGTTCGACATCTCTTCAGCCATCTTGGCCATGTTCTTAGTGGTGTCACCGAAAATTGGGAAGTTTGGTCCCCAAGTTTCCGCCAGTTTCAAACGATAGACCTTGTCAGCAGCTGTCGCGCCTGTAGCAACCATTGCTAAACAAGCTGTCGCGGTAACCGCTACGTTTTTAAACACTCGAGTGAGGGAGTTAGAAATAAGACTCATGTTCACGTCCTTTGTTGGGTTCAATACTCTTTCTATGAGTACTTTATGATTCAACCAAAGAATGCATCGACATCTGTTAATAAGAAATGGGAATGAGCACGCAGGCTACGCAGCCAATAAATTCAGTATTAGACCAAAGAACTAAGTAGTAGTACGTAGGACTTTTACCCAAACAACGAAAATTAAAGAGATAGAGAAGCGATAAACGGGAGATCGCAATGAAAAGTTCGTACGTAGTAATCTACGGCTAAAGTTAACAACATTTTACGAGAACGTGACAGACGTCGTGTAGAGTGCCAAGTGATTATGAACATAAGCACTTATAAAATATTAAAAAAGTCTTTGTAGGTTGGATGTGCTCAGGAGCAGTAGAGAGTTTGGCAGGCGCTAGATGTAAAAAAGCCTCGATAAGATCGAGGCTTAAAACTTAGAAAGCGAATTAATTCCAAAGGAATTAGATAGCTTTGTAGACAACCTTGTTACCTGCAAGCTGTTCTTTCGCTACTAGGTTTTCTTCAAGAAGTTTTTTCAATGCGCCTGTTGCCCATGAACCAGCTTTCGCATCTTCTTGACCAGCCGCTAGGCCGATACCTTTAGGGTTGATGCCGTCGGCATTGCTAGCAACGATGTCTAGAACTTGTTGCTGTTTAGGAGTCAGTGATACAGACGCCGCTTTTGGTGCTGCTACTGTTTTCTCTACCGCTGGTTTTGCTGCTACAGTTTTTTCTGCTACAACTTTCTCTGCGACAGGCTTTGCTGTTTTTGGCGTTGCTTCTACTTTTGCTACAGCCGCTTTAATGCGCTTTTGCAGCTTCGCCTGCACCTTACGCTTATGAGCAAGTCTCATTGAATATTTCTCCAGTTCACTGCTCTAACTCGCAGTGGTGAAAATTTGAAGCGCGATTTATACCAAAAAACGGGAGCTATTTGTAGAGTGGAGCGTCGAAAGTCGACGAAAAATAACGATATTGTCTATCAACGTCTATTATTTAGACAGGGCATTATTAATTTGAGGTCATATCTACTGGTTATCCATCCAGACCCAAAATATGAAACTTGGTGAACCCTATGGAAACACGTCATATTGCAAACTTTTCACTACCTAAATTCAAAAGTACATATCGTTATGTCGCTGTGATCTTGGGCTTCGTTTGCTTATTGGTTGCCCTCTATTATGACGCCCCTCGCCTACTTTTTGTTGGCTCTTTTTTGGTTATTGTTTTACTTGTCGCTGGCTACTACTTGATGCTGCGTAGCAGAGTCCTGTTTACGCTAACGCCAACTCATTTTCAGCAACACTTCTATAAAGGTGGCTGGGTACTGAAATGGTCAAACATAGAAAAGATTGGCTTATGCACTTATCAACAAGATGGATGGCATCAACCTCTTCCTTGGATTGGTATCAAAATTCGAGACTACGCCCCTTACCTTGACTCCATCTGTCCTAAGATCACAACTGAACTGCTACTAAACCAACGCGCACTACTCTACCTTGGGGCTAAGCAGGCGGGACATGAATCTAAGTTTGAAGACATCGTTTTGGACTCATCACAATTCAACGGCAAGATGCGTTTTAGCGACGATAACAGTGATATTTTTATCGACCAAGACGCGCTTAATGCTTCAAAGGCACAGGCCCTAACAAAAGAGAAAGACAAGCGTTGGCAATATTCAGGCTTACAAGCGATGCTGGCAAACCGGATGCGTTATCAGCGTGGCTATCATGGCTACGATATCTTTATATCCACCAATGACTTAAAAATGACTGGGGAAGAATTTGTGGGACTTGCTCGACGTTACCTTGCAGCAGCGGAACGTGAGCAATAAACAGCTCTTGAGCGAGCTGCTTATTTAGATAGGAAGTAAGTTAAACCGCTCGTTTAGTAAAGTGGCATTTCATCAGCAACGAACGGGTTAGATGCACGCTCACGACCAAATGTCGATTCAGGGCCATGACCCGGTACAAACGTCACATCGCGACCTAGGGGCCAAAGCTTAGTCTTAATAGACGAGATTAGCGTGTTGAAGTCACCTTGAGGGAAGTCTGTACGACCAATCGCACCGTTGAACAGCACATCACCAACAAACGCCATACGCGCTTCTTCGCTAAATAGCACAACGTGACCTGGGGTGTGGCCTGGCGTGTGGATAACGTCGATCACTTGATTACCAAATGTCACCTTATCCCCTTCATCTAGCCATGCATTAGGTTCAAATGCTTTACACAGAGGGAAACCAAACATTTGGCTTTGGTTCTCTAGGCCTTGAAGCCAAAAGTTATCCGCTTTATGCGGACCGACAATCTCAACATTTAAGATCTCTGCCAGTGGAACTGTGCCACCTACGTGATCCAAGTGACCGTGAGTCAGCACCAAATTCACCACTTTTACGCCCAACTCTTCAATGATTGCTGCTAGCTGTGCAACGTCACCGCCTGGATCAACAACAATGCCTTCCATGGTTTCATCACACCACACAATCGAACAGTTTTGAGAGAAAGAGGTAACCGGTACAACTTGATACTTAAGAGACATATACAAACCTTAGAAAGCAAACTTAATAATGGCTAATTTAGCGTTCCATTACATAATCTGGCGCAAACTATGACATTGGATGTCTATTTTGACAAGTTTTGAACTTGGTACAACAGAACGCATTAAGCCGAGGTTTACTTACCAGCTGCGCACAGGACCAGTATCAATGTGAATGAAATTACTACGAGCGTAATAACCTACACCACCCGCTTTCAAACTTTTGGCAACGTCACGCAGCTCTTTTAGGTTTACGCCATCAATACGGAAATCGATCGCTTTACCCAACATGTGATAGCTCTTTTTCGCCACACCGCTTGAGTTTGATCGAAGCGCTTCGTTAGTCGCTGGAGAGCGGTAGCCAGAGATGATCTGTACTTCTTTTTGAATACCAAGGATATTTTGGATCTGAGTGATTTGGTCAAACAGATTCTTGTCCATTGGGTGAATTTCATTACGACGGAAATCGCGACACAACTTGCTCAAACGCGCCATTTCATCACCAACGTAATTCTTACCATCGAAGTAGCAGCTTTCCAATCGTTCACCGGTATGAAGATTATTCATGCTAATGACTCTAGGCTGGTCTGGGTACGAAGCAAACGCGATTGAAGGTGTGAGAGAAGCCGCGACCACAGAGCCACCAGCAAGAGTGAGAAACTGACGGCGAGAGAATACATTTTGAGACATACAGCAAAAAATCCCATTAAATCGAACAAAAAACGCACGATACATAATGGGTATAGCGACGTCAATGAGCAAAATTTGCTCAAAGACGTTATTTCTGATGCCTTAAAACTCTTAGTTATTGATAGGCATTATAATTTCATCAATAAAGTTTTGTTTGTAAATTTTGGTCAAGATCACCCTTCTCCGCCTTCCTTATCGTACTGGTAGACATCACCGCGATATTGGATCCCTTCCTCTTCAAACAGAACGGTTTGATAAATAATATGCACCGGGATTCGCTTTTTGAGCCTAACTTTAGTGTTCGGGCCTAGCGAACCATCTTGTTGTGGTGCCTTTCTAACTTTAGTTGCAAACAACAACTCTGCCAGCTCTTCAGCATGCTCTACGCGAATACACCCAGAGCTGTAGGCACGGAAGTCGTCATTGAATAAACCTTTACTCGGCGTGTCATGCAAATAGATGGCGCGGTTATTTGGCGTATTGAACTTATACAAGCCCAATGCGTTACGTGAGCCTGCTTCTTGTCTCATGCGATAAGGGAAGGAGTTAAAATTAATGCTCTGCCAATCGATGAGCTCAGGATCTATGGTTTCCATCGTTCTCCAGCCATCAATCACTCGGAAATTGTTACTCGTTAAGTAACTCTCATCTTCTCGTACCTTAGGCAAAATATCTTTAACCATGATCTTCCACGGTACATTCCAAGTTGGATTGAGAATCACAGAGTCGAGATTGATCTCTAATAATGGAGTCTTACGTGACTTCCTACCCACAACAACCTTAGATTCAAAGACCTCTTTGCCGCCCTCCCAATACTTCATTTCAAAGCTAGGCACGTTAACCACAATCAGAGAGTCTTTGTCTTTCGGCCACAGGCGCGCGCGCTCCGCATTCAATGCAATCGCTCGCAAGCGATCGTCAAATGGCATGTTGATCCACTTCATCGTATCGGGGCCTATGATCCCATCCGATTTTATTCCGTGGATCTTCTGGAAGGATTTAACAGCGATCTCTAGCTCAAGATCGAAAATCGGAATATTTGGGTCTACGTGAGAGATATCGACACCCACCAAAGCCATTCTCTCTAATAAGATTGGCTTTTGTGTGATCTCATCTTCAAACCGTTTAAGGCCGATTTGATCGTACAGAGGGACTGTCTCATCCATCGCTTGAGACAATACTGCATAAGACTCTTTAAACTGATCGAAATTGCCCACAGGTGGCGCATAGGAAAGCACCAATTCCAACAGATAGCCGTTATCAATGCTGTCCCGTAGGCGTTCTATGGTCTCTGGGGCGGGTTCAGGTAACCTATCTTGCAATTTCTCTGAGAAATACCACTCTTTACCAATCAGCGGCGCATTCTCTACATAGCTCAAATAGTGAAGAAGTGCGTCTGTGGTGAGGATATCCACTTTGTCCCATTCACCTGACGCTTTGTATTGTTCGATTTGCTTAAATTGCTCACTGAAAAGAGGCGCAAACTGAGCCTTATCAATGAGTGATAATTGGAATTCAAAAGCGCTAGATGCTGCTGGTGAGGCCCAAACAACAGGGTAAGAGGTCTCTTGATAGACACGTTGGGTTAACTCTGGATACAGGAGCGAAAATGACAGGTCAGAGCCTGGCTCGACATCCTGTCTGATCTGATGACTGGCGGAGCCCCACGAGTGCGTGGAGACCACCAGTAATATGGCGAATATATACTTCACTAACATGCGATGCTCCTGGGGCCAAATCATCTTTTAAGTATGGCAAAGAAATGGAGCAAGCATGTTATTTTTTAACGGATTTTAAGCATCAAGTTGCACTCCAGTGGTTATCCCATTGAATACCCGATTGAAGTGTTGACTTGTCGTGTGGTTTGGACTGACTGATCACACCACCAGCACCTGAACTCAACCGAAATTCATCTGCAAGTAGTACCACACCAGAAGCGTCGGCAAGGTACGAGAGCTCAACAAGCTCACGCGTCTCTTTCGACCAGATTCCGTAGCAATTACCTCGCGGAGACGTCGCTAGTATCCATTCATCAGATGCCGCAATACTCGCAATATAGTGGTTAAACCTCGCCCACTGCTCAGGCTCCGCATTCAAGCTAATAAACTCACCGCCTTTGGTATGCATAGCCAGCAGAGATGGGTACTCGTCCGGTTCACCACGGTATTGCTGTCCGCATAGAACCGTCTCTGCGCCATCATGCGCAAGATGTCGAATACTCAACTTCTTATCAGGCAATCCAACTTGGTCGATAACCTGCCCCGTAGCAGAAAGGTAAGTGAGGCTTGGTTTCATGGTATCGAGGTTTTTCGGTGTTCGTCCATCTGTGTGTACACCACCAACACCAATCGCCAAATCACCACTCGGCATGATGATCACTTCATGAGGGCCAATGCCAAAACCAGTAAACTCTTCAACTTTGGCGTAGTTTTGCTCTACGTCGTAAACGCCAATCACCCCTTCACTGGTATCACTCTTACCTTCGGTCGCATATAGGTAACGACCATCTAGCGAGTAAACGCCATGTCCATAAAAGTGGCGATTATTGCCTTTAACCGTCATTTTCAACTGTTGCCCAGTCATGTAGTCAAACACGACAAAGAAGTTACCCGGACGACGAGCAAATACAACGGCGTGATTTTGCTTTGGACTTATTGCAACGCCATGCCCGCGCTCTGGGATCGGCAACTGGCTAATTGGTTGGCCGAATTTATTAGCAACCACTGCTGAGAAGCGATCTCTGCCGTTCAGTGCACAGCCAATCAGTTTAGGCGAACCATCTGTTACTTGATTCGATTGATTGGAAGCACAACCAAACGGCAATACTGGAACAGCAGCACAACCTAGTGCCGCCTTCAACAGGTTTCTACGTGTAGAATCAGTCACCATCAGTTGCATTAAACCCTATTACCACACCAAGCTCGATTGCCACCTCTTCGTGAATCAGGTACTTCAGCTGTTCTAGTTTGTTGTATTGAGACAACACAAGACGATAGCCTTCTTTGCTTTGCAACAACTCAAACAAGCTATCTTGCTCTGGCCAAGTTTCAATGGTCTGTTCAAACTGAGCGAAAACACGGTCTGCAAGGTCTTGATGTCCCTGCTCTCGTAGAATTGCATCTAAACCTTTACCATCTGCCAAATACAGCGCCTCTAGTGCAACAACATTCGCTTTTAGTTGAGCCAATGAGGTTTGCGCGCGCCATGATTCAGAAAAGTATGGTCGTGGCTTGCCGATTTTAGCCAATGGACGGCTCAACTTCTTCATGCTGTAGTCGAGTTGATTCGTCATAAGTGCAATGTATTCTGATTCCCATTGCTTCTCATCAAGAGACGTCCACGGGTTAACCTGCCAAGCCGAAGCAATAGCCGAAGATTTCACAGCTAGGTTCTGCGCAATCGCTGTAACGCTCTGACAGCCAGACGCCTTGTCAGCTAATAGAGGAGAAGCATTATCGTAGAAAGACCACTCAAGTGCACCGAGCCCTTGGACTGTCACACTCTGCATAGCGATATCTTGCTGTGTCCAACGCTTGTTTTGCTGGTTAAGCTGACTCATTTTCAGCCCAGTGGTGTTCTTTTTATCTGGCCAGAACTGTACATTCCAGCTCTCTTCAAGCGCTTTTGCAGGGCCACGCTCCTGCCCTTGCAACGCCATCCAAGCCGTCATAGTTTGTTGCCATTCCGACTTTAGCTGATCTAATGTCACTGCATCGCTTTGGCAATAAGATTCAACCGCCGCTTCTAGCTCAGACGCTTGCTTCGCGAAATTTACCGCTGAATTGAATTCAGTCAGATAAACATTTGTGCTTAGGTGTTGAGTCGTATCGGCAGAGTAACCAAGGTTTGCCTCTTGCGAAACGTTAGATTCACCTGAAGATTGACACCCCGCGACAACCAGAGCTGAAAGCGGAAGAGCCCACAATTTATTTTTCATGAATTGTTGATTTTTCATGTTGTTACCTAGTGTTGAGCATTGTTGCGCATTTGATTATAGATTTACTTAGCGCATAGCAAAGAAAATTCACAAGGCATATTAAGCATTGTGAATTTCCGATAAAGATATAGAGCCTGAACGTCGATTATAACGAGTTTAGGAACGCAATAAGCGCGTCACGTTCAGACTTATTCAATTTGAGCACGTTCTGTTTAGCTTGCTCGGCTTCGCCACCGTGCCACAGTACCGCTTCCATCACGTTACGAGCTCGACCATCGTGCAATAAGAACGTATGGCCGTTAACTTCTTGCGTGTAGCCCAAGCCCCAAAGTGGTGTCGTTCTCCACTCACGACCATTCGCCAAGTATTCTGGTCGGTTATCTGCCAGACCTTCGCCCATATCGTGTAAAAGCATATCGGTATACGGGCTAATAAGTTGCTTAGACAGTGCAGGCAGATCTTCTCGCTCCATAGTGCGGATATTTGTTTGGTGACAGCTTTGACAACCTGATTGCGCAAACAGTGCCTGCCCCTTAACCACTTGTGGATCTTCTACATTTCGGCGAATTGGTACCGCTAAGTGTTGAGAATAGAACTCTACAAAGTCGAGAATGTTGTCACTCACTTCCGGCTTACCGCCATCAGGGAAATCAGTGCACGTTGATTGAGCCGAGGTGCAGTTTTCATTTGGAAACAGATTACTTGTTAGACCTAAGTCACCATTAAACGCCGCGGCATTTTGCTGCATTAGATTTGGCTGTCCGGCTTTCCAACCGAAGCGACCGAGAGTCATCTCGTTGGTGCGTACATCAAGCACTTGGTTCGCTTTACCTGACACTCCCCTGTTCTCTTGCTGTTGCTGCTTAGCAAAGCCTAGAATGGTCTCTTCAGGGATGCTTTCTAACAGACCAAGACCAATCATCGGTGGCGCGACACGTGCAGAGAACTGGGTTTTAGGATGCATCTCACCAAACGCTAGGTCAGTGATTGTCAGTGTTGGCTTGCGAAGTGTTACAACGCTGCCATCTGCAAAGGTCACCGGCACATCAGTGTAAGAGATATTGACCTTGCCTTCAGGCTGAACACCTTGAATCGCAAAATCTTGAAGTTGACCACCATACGTTGGCTCTGGAATCACGCCATCACGAATAAAAGCGGTTTTCTGCTCTGGCGTTTCTGCAGGGATGCTGAGGCGAACCAACATCGAAACGGCATTCTCATCGCCTTTTTCGGGCGCGTGTCCACGTCCATCTTTGATGTGACAATTTTGACAACCGTTAGTATTAAATAGTGGACCTAAGCCATCACGAGCATCTGTCGATGCAGGCGCAGGTACCCAAGGATTTCTAAAGAAGCTGTTACCTACGCTGAAATCTAGGCGTTTGGTCATAGGCAGGTTTGCTGCAGGAAGAGAGAATGCATTCGCTCCCTCTTTTTTGACGGTAGTCTTACCGCCTGAGTAAACATCATGGGCGTGTAATGGAGAAACGAAAAACAGAGCGGTTAAAATCGAGGCGGAAAGATACGACTTCATACATTGCCTTTGCTAAGTTAGTGAGTATTTAGCTTCGTTGTACTTTTTATTGGCTAATACTTAGGTTCATTAGATTGGGTTAGCTTTGATGACTAAGGTGAACAATCATCTTCGGTTGGACGCGAGAGTTTCTCTTCGAGCTACAACCTATATACTCTCAACAGATATGGACTCAACAAATAAGGGCTCAAACGAGCCCTTATAAATATCGAGATATCACAAGAGATTAAAACTCGTGATCAGCTGTGTCTGGGTTTAGGCTATCAATGCCGATGATGCCCGCCGCACGCTCGATTGCTGCAGTTTGAGAGACTAGTGCAACGATAGTTTTGTTCACTAGCGCGTTACCCGCTGCGTTGTCTGCTGCGAT
This sequence comes from Vibrio fortis, assembly GCF_000695685.1. Taxonomy (GTDB): domain Bacteria; phylum Pseudomonadota; class Gammaproteobacteria; order Enterobacterales; family Vibrionaceae; genus Vibrio; species Vibrio fortis_A. Next base: position 630,343 of record NZ_JFFR01000002.1, read on the forward strand.
TAGCTGATCGAAGTACTCGTTGTTCTTCTCTGCTGAAGATACAAGTTGACCAACTTGTGCACGTGCTAGGTCAAACTGCTTCTGGATCTCTTTTGCAGCTTGCTTGTCTTTCTGCTCAACAAGGTCGTAGATGCTTGGACCAGAAAGCAATGTGCCGTTTTCACGCTTGTACAGACCAGTGTAAACGTTGTAGATACCTTGCTCGTTGTAGTAATGAGAGTTGTGCGTGTTGTCTGAGAAACAATCGTGCTCATCTTCAGTAGAGTTAGCTTCTAGTGCTACCTTCATACGCTCACCAGCAAGCTCACCTAGAGATAGTGAACCCATGCCGAATAGCATCTTACGAAGGCCATTGTCACTCGATTCAGCTAGTAGCTCTTGACGGTAGTTACCCTTCTCATCCGCAGACCACTGCTTTTCCATCCACTCTAGATCTTGAACTAGAAGTTCAGCAGCCGCTTTAAGGTAAGCACCACGACGCTCACAGTTGCCATTTGTACACTCAGCACCAACAACAAAATCTGTGTATGCACGAGCACCAGCACCAGCACTTGTACCGTTTAGGTCTTGACCCCAAAGTAGGAATTCAATTGCGTGGTAACCTGACGCAACGTTCGCTTCAGAACCACCGATCTCATTTAGGTCAGCGATTAGCTCTGGTGTGATGTTTGATGCGTCAACTTTAGTTTGACCAATTTGGAAGGTTTCGTTTGCAACGATGTTTGCACTCGCGCCTTCGTTACCTAGCTCGTATTGGTAGTTAGTTGAAACGTAGTCGATTAGACCTTCATCTAGTGGCCATGCATTTAGTTGACCTTCCCAATCATCAACCACTGCGTTACCGAAACGGAACACTTCAGACTGTTGGTAAGGAACACGAGACTCTAACCAAGCTTGTTTTACTTGTTCAAAGTTGCTCGCTGACGGCGAAGCTAAAAATGTGTCGATAGAAGAGTTAAGAGCTTTCGCTGTGATCACTGAGTCAGCAAATACCGCGTGAGCGATGTCAGCGTAGTGCTCGACAACTTGATCTTGAGTCACTGCCGCAAAAGATGAAGCAGAAGCAAAAATGAGTGACGAAGTAACCGCTTTAGTCACTAAAGATTTAATGGTCATGAAGCATCCTTGTTGAGCTTGAATTATTATATATTGGTAGTACAAACCATTATCATTTGCACTACGTGTTGCGATAATACAAAGTTACAATTTATTTGCAAGGCAAATACAAAAAAACCTCACATTTGTGAGGTTTTTGCTTCATTTTGTGTTAGGTGCAGCACGCTAAGTTACTCGATGGTTAAGTTGTGCTTACCGTGAGACACTTTTGCTTTTAGGTAGCTCTCATTACCCGACTTGATATGGGCAGCGGTGTTTACAACTTCTTCAATCTCGATACCGTAAGACTTCAGCTCTTTGATTTTCTTAGGGTTGTTAGTAACTAGACGAATTTTAGTCACGTCTAGCGCGCGTAACATCTCTGCGGCCTCCGTGAAATCACGTAGGTCATCACCAAAGCCAAGGTGGTTATTGGCTTCATAGGTGTTCATGCCTTCGCTTTGCAAACGGTATGCATCAATCTTGTTGTAAAGACCGATACCTCGGCCCTCTTGACGAAGGTAAAGAATGATACCGCCCGACTCACCCATACGACGAATCGTCTCATCTAATTGTTCGCCACAATCACAACGTGACGAATGGAACACATCCCCAGTCAAACACTCTGAGTGCATACGAACTAGAGGGACATCCTGCGTTTTGTCTGCCGTTTTGAAAATGACAGCAACGTGTTCTTTATCTGTTTTTAAGCCGTGGAATGAAAGAAGCTCCGCATCAATGTTGCTGCTGGCCCCTACTTTAAAATCTACTCTGGCACGAACTTCCGCCATATCTACACTCACTTGCTATTCGTTGTATTTAACAGCGCTACGTTATTCATTTAAGTAATAATTTTGTAGCGAACAATCTAATGATAGACACTATGGCGCTGTTGATCACTTTTTTCAAGGCTCTGAACCAACAAAATGTTATAATATAACACTTTTTGTTAACGACATTAAAAAAACCCCACATCAACCAGGTTGACATGGGGTTAAAAATTAGACAGTTAGCTCAGATTAACCAACTTGCTTCTGCTTCCAGATCACGAGTTGAATCCAGGCATTTTCCAACTCTGCCAGCTCTTCTTGCGTCAGAAGAGAGACTGTTGACTTAGCACTGTACTTATCTGCCCACTGCTCAGATTGGACATGGCTATAAAACTCTTTTTTTAGATTTGAGATTCTGTTTTCCACCAATACGTCCTTATATTAGAGTGCTAAGTCATATACGAGTGGGATATGTTACAAAATACCGATCTTGAGGTAAACAATTAATTTAATTTTTTATGGACTCCCCTTAACACTTTTAATTAGTAAATATATAAATAGCACTAATAAGAGAATTGGAAATAGCCAAAGTAATCCATTTGTCATTTTGAACGCGGGTTTATATAGAACAAATTCTCCGTAACGCTCAGTCATATATTCAATGATTTGTGTATCGGTTTTTCCAGACTTAACCATTTTAAATACATGAAGTCGTAAATCTTTTGCTATTGGTGAATTCGACTCAATTAAATTTTGGTTTTGACACTGAGGGCAACGTAATGTTTTTGCTAATGATATTGCCTGTTGTTGTTGCGCTAAATTATCAAACTCAAATAGTTCAACTTCTACCGCTACCTGTTTGTTGTTAGAGACAAACACTTCATCAGCTTTTAATGATGGGCTTATAACTAGTACACTTAAAAAACACAATACTAAGACTAAGTGATTCATAGTGTTACCCTATTCTTAAAATAGTCAGCAAACTCCTCTTGCCACACTTCTTGTGTCATTGCACCCACTAGCTTTTTAACCACTCTCCCTTGCTGGTCAACTAAGTATGTCTCAGGCGTACCAATAACACCCAGATCCAACGCCAATTGACCATTCGGGTCGCTTATCACTTGATGGTACGGATTACCGGAAGTTTGAAGCTCCTTAATCGCCGCTGCAGCCGTGTCACGGTAGTTCAAACCAATGATAGGTACATCACTATCCGCTAGCTTTAATAAAACTGGATGCTCTTGCTTACATATTCCACACCACGAAGCCCACACATTCACCAATTGGTAAGGGTGTGCAGTCACATCTTCTCTCGTCAAAGTAACAGGAGCATTTCCACCTACTGCACTTCCTACGGGCATGGATAGACTCGCAAGCGAAAACTCAGGGAAGTCTCTTGTATGTTGATCGGTGACACTGACTTGTTGTTTTTTACCTAAAGCCAAACCAAAGACGACCATCACTACAATAGTAATGGCAAACAGCATCACCATTTTATTGCGAACATTGGATTTCATAACCCGTCTCCTTGATTCGTCGTTGATACCTTTGCAAGACTAACACTAAGCCTCCTAACATCATGAGTAATGCCCCCAACCAAATCCAGCGCACATACGCTTTGTACTGCACTCTAAATGCATAACCTTGACGATCGACCTTCTCTCCCATTGTGATGTAAATATCGCCATGCCAGAACCACTTCATAGCAGGTTCACTCATATTCATCACCCGTACAGGATAATGGCGACGTTCGGGTGCGATAACGAAACGATGCGCTTCGTTTGAGACCTCAATAACGCCTCTCTCTGCTGTGTAGTTATTTCCTACATAAAGCTCTGTCTCTTGATAGGTCAACGTCCAGTCGATAAATTCAACTTGGCTCTGCGGTGCCAAACGGTAGCTGGCTTCGAAAGAGTGAAAGCTGTTCATCCCAGCCCCTACCGCGAGAGCAGCCACACCAAGATGTGCTATCGACATCCCAAACAACTTACGCTGATAACGTGTGTTTCGGGCGCGCCACAGACCATAGACATGGGTAAAAACGACCCAACACGCTAAGCACCAAGTAACCAATACCATCCATGAGATTGAGTACAAGTCACTAACTAACACTTGTGGTACGTATAGAAGCGCGCCACTTACCATGGAAACCACTGCCAACAACATCGCCAACTTGAATGAACATTGTGGCTTACACACCATTAACGGTGCGATACCCATCATCACAAGAGCCAATAGCCCCAATGGTGCAATCAACAGATTGAAATACGGCGCGCCAACAGAAATAGTCCCGAGGCCTAACAATTCGAAAACCATCGGGTAGAAAGTACCAAACAAAACGATCGACATCGCCAGTATCAACATCAATGCGGCGATCAACACCATAAAGCCTTTGCTTTTAAAACTAACAATCGCTTGCGATTCGAATTGCTCCCCTTTGATGATTAACAGGGAGAAAGAACTCAGTAATACCAAAACTAGGATCAAAAGTAATGACATCCCTTTGGTCGGATCAACCGCAAATGCATGTACTGAAGTAAGTACTCCAGAGCGAACAATGAAAGTGCCTAAGATACTTAGACTAAACGTGATAAAAGCTAAACTGAAAGACCACTTCAATAACTGTTTCTTCCCATTGGCAACGCCCAAAATATGCAGTAGCGCCGTTGCAGTTAACCAAGGCAACAAGCTCGCGTTTTCAACTGGGTCCCAGAACCACCAGCCGCCCCAACCAAGCTCGTAATAAGCCCACCAAGAGCCAAGTGCGATACCCGCAGTTAAGAAGCACCAAGCCACTAAGCACCATGTTCGGCAATGTCTTACCCAATCAAATTCAATAGGTTTGACCATCAAGGCCGCGACTGAAAAAGCCAAAACAACAGAAAAACCAACATAGCCAAGGTAGAGTAATGGCGGATGAAAAATCAGCCCAACATCCTGCAACATAGGGTTGAGATCGCGCCCTTCAGAGACAAAAGCTGAGTTGAGTTCAAATGGATTGGATGCAAATAAGGTAAACCAGGCGAACACCGTGAGAAGTAGATTCATTACCCAAAGCACCGCATCACGATAGTCCGCTCGGTAGTGGCTTTGTCTTGCAATAAGCCCTGCCCAACAGCTTAAGGTAAGCACCCAGAACAGCAACGACCCTTCATGTCCTGCCCATACGGCTGCTATTTTAAAGGCGCTCGGTAGTTGGGTATTTGAATGCTCAGCGACGTAGAGAATCGAAAAGTCGTCTTGATAGAAAGCCAAAGCGAGGATACTCACAGCAGCAATCGATAGAAGAGAAGCCGCTTGAGTCGCACTGCCAATGAAGGCTGAGTAGCGCTTTGACTGAGTATACTTACCAGCCAAATAAACAATACTCACCAAACTGCTGAGGATTGCGACACCAATGAGATTGAATAGCCCTAAAGAACCTAGCATATCACCTCGATATGGCCCCAACGAAGGGGCCGGATAGAACAAACATAACCCAGGCTTACGCTAGAGTTAATTGACCAGCATAAAGTACAAAGGTACGGAGCATTAAAACACCCGCCAAACTTAAGCAAGTCACAGCAAAAATGTAGACTCCAGTATGACGAACCGCTTTAGGGGTAAAAGCATTGAGCAGCAAAGGTAAAACCATGCCGATACCAATCACTCCATACCAGAACCAACTCGCCCAGAACCCACTACCAATTGCATTCCACGCCGCTTGCTCGCTTTGACCACCAGCGAAGATCAAACCAGTGAAGAAGGTCACGAGAACGAACAATTCAAACATCACCACTGGACGTTCGAAGCCATGGATCCAAGAGATACTCGGGCCTTGAGGAGACTCTTTAAACACAAGAACCCCAAACAAAATGCAGGCTGCGGCACCCGAGGACAAGCTAGAGAACAAGAACAGTATCGGTAATACTGGGTTGTTCAACATTGGGAATGTGTTTAGCGCTGATAGTAGGAAACCGGTATATGCCGCAAGCAAGAGTGCTAGCACTGCCAAAAAGATTTCTGTCGCGTTTTCAAGAGGTTCTAGTTTGCCAATGAGTTTCCCAACAAAATCTAAGCGCCCTTTAAGCCAGCTCTGCTCACTCAGAAACAGCGTGATCTGATCCCTGAATATGATTCCGATCCATACAAACAAGATCGCCATGTAGACTTGGAATAGGATCACACCCATCGACATCACAGATGTTGGGTTATAGAAGATCATGATCTTCCAGAAAGAGAGTGGCTTCGTAAGGTGAAACACCAAAATAAGCAGGCCCGAAATGATGCCAAATGGCGCGAGAAAAGCCGTTGCCTTTAACACCCCATTCTTCGACGCGTCCCCTTCGATAACCTTCCTCTTGAGATAAATAGAGATCATCACTGCACCCGCTGACATACCCGCTAAAAACAAGTAGATAGCGATAATCCAATCCCATACCACGGTTCCAGATTGGAAAGCTGTATCCCATGCACTCATAATCAAATCTCCCCTTTCTGATGTGGCACTTTGTAAAGCTTAGGCTGCGTACCTAAATGCACTTTATCTCGGTAAACCACTTCGGATTTCAGCACTTGGTTGATCTTACTGTTTGGATCATTAAGATCGCCGAATATCAGTGCTGTTGTTGGACAAGACTCCACGCAAGCAGGCAGTTTTCCTTGTGCTAAGTTCGTATCGCGACAGAAATTACATTTGTCGGCCGAACCGTCTTTTGGATTGAAAAAGCGTACTTGATAAGGGCAAGCCAGTAGACAATAGCCACAACCAACACACTTCTCTTTATGTACGTCGACAATGCCAGTCTTCTCATCTTTATATGCTGCACCTGTTGGGCACACCATGACACACGGTGCGTTGTCGCAGTGTTGGCAGGAGTTTCGTGTAAAGCGATAATCGACATCAGGGTATTCACCTTGTGGCTCGCTGCGTACAATTTCCAACCTTGAAACGCCTTCAGGGACCTTATTCACTTCCCGACACGCTTCTGTACAGGCTGTACAACCGATACATGCGGTTTCATCGTGGATCATTCCATAGCGCTTATTGCCATCAGTCTGTACGCTAGCCAGTGTTTTCCTGCTAGTAACAACCGATGTGCCAGCGATCCCGGTTGTCACAATCACTGCACCGGCACCAGCTAAAAAGTTTCTTCTAGAGCAGCTCATAGATTACTCCTCCTCTTTCTTCTGGTTAAAGTCCGAGTGACAATCAACACACAGTTTGATCGTTTGTTTCTTATCTAAACTCAGAACCTTAGATTTATTAGCGTGTACATCGTGACAATTTGAACAAGTTAAGTTTTTAGCGTGAACGTCATGTGTCCAGTTATCTTCTTGTAAATATTCTGGTTTATGACAATCTGTACATCCACTATTTGCCTGCAGGATCTTTTGAGGATCCAAAAATACCTTGTTTGTTCCTTTTTGCGATTGTGCGGATCGATATTTGATCACCTCTGGTGCCCCTTCTCGGTGATCTGGACTTATATTACTGTGACAATCTGTACAGTTAATTTCTCGTCCAACAATATTATGTGCATCTATACCATGTGAACCCAATAATGTTTCTTTGGAATCTTTATGACATTGAACGCACTTATAATCTTTATCGCGAATTAATTCGACTGCATGCCTATTTGATTCCGTTGGCGTTATTTCAACGGATTCGGCAACAGCATGAATGGAATAACCATAGAGGCAGAATGCTAGAAGGGATTTAAGCATTATGACTATGGCCAATTTTATATTGCCCATTTTTCCTTTCCTTATATCGGATTTATTTAACTCTCAACTAAATAAAAATCCGATTAAACAAAAGTATCCTTAAACAGCACTATTACCGTCTAAATGATATCAATTCTTATTTTGGAAAAGCCACAACGCTTTCTATTAATAAGGATATACCTCTAATGGGTTAAGTTGAAATTTGCATTGATGATTATGTGAGCACAGTCACCACATTTTAGTTATGGTTATAGGCTTAAGTTGTTGTTCTTTAATGAGAATAATTCTTATGATTAACCACTCAAAACACCCTCACCTACCCCTTTAGGGTTATTGTTAAACTAGCGTGATTTATATCACTAGTGATAATTGATCTAAAACAACAATGCTTCAACACGTAACAAAATGTGTTTGTTTATGAATTAATATAAACAGGAATTCTCCAATTCTTAATTTGAAATAGCAAACTCACAACGCTTGGTATAAAAATCAGTATATTGGAGATATCACTGTGAAAAAGCACTGGATACGTAATTCCGTCACAGCCTTATTGCTGGTCAGCACTTCATTAGTAAGTGCAGCTAGCTTCGCTGCGTCAGAACAAAAAACAATTGGTGACCCTCGTAACGACCAATTCGAGCAGAACCACCCCGACCAATATCATTCTTGGAGACAAACGTCAGAGAGTGAGCACATTGAAGACGCGCTACATGAAGACCCTAATATGGTGATCATGTGGGCGGGTTATGGTTTTGCAAAAGACTATAACAAGGCCAGAGGTCACTTCTATGCACTTGACGACGTGCGACAAACACTTCGTACGGGTGCACCAATGGATGAAGGATCTGGCCCTATGCCAATGGCGTGTTGGAGCTGTAAGAGCCCAGATGTAGCTCGTGTTATCGAAGAGCGTGGCGAAGATGGTTACTTCGAAGGCAAATGGGCACGCCTAGGCGAAGAGATCGTCAACCCAATTGGCTGCTCGGACTGTCATGATACGCAAAGCGACGGCTTTAAAAACGGCGAACCCGCTTTGAAAGTGACTCGACCTTATGTTGAGCGTGCATTCGAAGCGATTGGCAAGAAGTTTGATGAGCAGAGCCGCCTCGATCAACAAGCTTCTGTTTGTGCGCAGTGCCACGTTGAATACTACTTCACGGGTCCTAACAAAAGCGTTAAGTTCCCATGGGATCAAGGTACGACTGTGGAAGACATGGAACGCTACTACGATGCACTTAACTTCAAAGACTGGACACACAAAGTCTCCAAAGCACCAATGTTGAAAGCACAGCACCCTGGCTATGAAACATGGCGTGAAGGTATCCATGGTAAGAACAAAGTGGTTTGTGTCGACTGCCACATGCCTAAAGTGACTAAGGAAGATGGAACTGTGTATACCGATCATAAAGTCGGAAACCCATTCGACCGCTTCGAAGACACTTGTGCAAACTGTCATACACAAAGCAAAGAGACCATGCAGAACATTGTTTCTAGTCGTAAAGCGCAAGTGCTTAACATGAAGCTAACCGCAGAGAAGCAGATTGTGGCAGCACACTTTGAAGCGGGCGCAGCCTGGGATGCTGGTGCGACTGAATATGAAATGCAACCTATCCTACAAGATATTCGTCATGCACAATGGCGCTGGGACTATGCGATTGCCTCTCACGGTGTACATATGCACGCTCCTGAAGTTGCACTAGAAGTGCTAGGCACCGCGGTTGATAGAGCAGCAGATGCACGTACCAAACTGGTTCGCCTGCTAGCGAAAAAAGGAATCACAGATCCTATCGAGATCCCAGATATCTCAACCAAAGCGGCTGCACAGAAAGCGCTAGGCATGGATATGGATAAGATGAACGCTGATAAGAAGCACTTCTTAGATACTGTCGTTCCAAAATGGGATGAAGCGGCTGAAAAACGCGAAGCGAATTACGACTATTAATCGTGACAGCCAAGGGCGGTAATTTCAGCCAAAACCGTGAGTATCCATACTCACTATGATCAAAGGCTGCTTTTTAACGCCCTAAAATAGACGTCACCATCAAATCAAGCCACACTCTACGTGTGGCTTTCTTTTATCTTATTCACCCACTCGAGAGCCAATGGAGAACCGATGAAAACAACATTAGTCATCACCGCATTGTGTGCAAGTTTAACCTGTGGCATCGCTCAAGCCTCTGAGCGTGCAGAAACGGGATGGGAATGGATTGAGCAAGGCGCTTTGATTGTTGATGTAAGAACGCCTCAAGAATTCGCAGATGGTCATTTAGACAATGCGATTAACTATCCTCTCTCTGAGATAGAGCAGCATTTCGCACAACTCGACAAGGACACTCAAATCGTTCTTTACTGTCGTAGTGGAAATCGCTCAGGCCAAGCCTATCAATGGTTAGAGAAGCAAGGCTTCACCAATTTGCACAACGCTGGTGGATTGGTAGAGATGCAGCAAAGTAAATAAGCTCTGAACTTTATTTGTCTTAATAGGAAAACAGAGCCTTTAAGCAAGATCGCAGGTTGATCCTAACAAGCTAATCAATAGAAGGCGTTTTATTACAGCATCTGCTTAGCTTGATTGATTGAGTGGATGATTGAAACCCTATCAAGCCCTTGCTGGTTCGAGTCTAACAGCTGAGTCCAAACCTCGATCGCTTGCTCATATCGCATGCTAATGAAGTGATCGCTCGCAATGAGCATTAATGCTGTACGATCGTTAGGATCAAGCTCCAACGATCGTTTAAGAAGTGCATTGACCTCCTCTCCCATCAACTGCTTATTCGCGTAATATAACGCCGTAGCTTTTGCAGCAAACAGGCGTGCTACTGGCGTGCGCTCTAGTCGGATAGCATAATCGTAGCTCGTTACGGCTGCTGCAAACTCCCCTTGCTCAAGGTAGACACTGCCGAGTTTAAACCACAGTTCTGCTTGATTTGGATCTTGTTCAAGCTTGCTCTGCAGTTCACTTTGATAGTTAGCGAAGGTAACGGGTTGTGACTCAGAAGGGTCAGGCTGTGGCAGATCTTGCTTCATCAGATACCATAAAACCCCTGTCCCTAGAACAGCGAACACTGCCAAGCTTAAATTAAGGCGACGTGCCGTTTTGCTGCGACTACTCATAAAGATCATCAAGACGATAAAGAGGCTTGTGAGTAAGATCGAGATCAACAACCAATTTTCCATGCATATCTCCTAGAGTAGAAGCCTTACTTTACCTCTTTCTTCAACAATATACTTTGATCGAGTTTACGAACTTTCCTGACTTTGGTAGTGAATTTAAAACATAAAAAAACCGAGCACTAAGGCTCGGTTTTTATTCATAAAATCATGTTTAACGATAGATTTTATTCTGCGTCTTGCTCATCTGAAGATGCATCTGCAGCTGGCTGTTCAGCTGTTGCTTCTGGCGCTTCGCCTTCTGCAACTTCACCTTCAACGACTTCTACTTCTTCAACTTCGTCGATGCGCTGTAGACCAACTACGTTTTCGTCTTCAGAAGTACGGATTAGCGTTACACCTTGCGTATTACGGCCAACTTGGCTTACTTCCGCTACGCGAGTACGTACTAGTGTACCTGCGTCGGTGATCATCATCATCTCATCGCCTTCTTCAACTTGAACTGCGCCAACAACTGGGCCGTTACGTTCAGAGACTTTGATAGATACAACACCTTGAGTTGCACGCCCCTTAGTTGGGTACTCCGCAAGCTCAGTACGCTTACCGTAACCATTTTGAGTCACAGTTAGAATGTCACCTTCGTTAGAAGGAACAATCAGCGACACAACTTGGTCATCTTCTGGAAGCTTCATACCGCGAACACCTGCCGCTGTACGACCCATCGGGCGAACTTTATCTTCGTTGAAACGAACCACTTTACCCGACTTCGAGAACAGCATGATATCGCTATCACCGTTCGTGATGTCTACGCCAATTAGCGAATCATCATCACGTAGGTTAACCGCGATTAGGCCGTTAGCACGTACGTTTGCGAACTGATCTAGTGATGTCTTCTTAACAGTACCGTCGCCAGTCGCCATGAAGATGAACTTATCTTCAGAGAACTCAGATACAGGTAGAATTGCCGTAATGCGCTCACCTTCTTCTAGAGGAAGAATGTTCACGATTGGCTTACCACGAGCAGTACGACTTGCTAGTGGTAGTTGGTAAACTTTCAGACGGTACGTCTTACCACGAGTAGAGAAACATAAGATGTTATCGTGAGTATTAGCAACAAGCAGACGCTCAATGTAATCCTCATCTTTCATCTTAGTCGCACTCTTACCTTTACCACCACGACGCTGTGCTTCGTAGTCGCTTAGGATTTGGTACTTAACGTAACCTTCGTGTGACAGTGTCACCACTACGTCTTCTTGAGCAATTAGCTCTTCCATGTCGATATCGTGGCTAGCAGCGGTGATCTCAGTGCGACGTGCGTCACCGTAGATATCGCGAACTGCTTCTAATTCTTCACGGATCACTTCCATTAGGCGCTCAGTGCTTGCAAGAATGTGCATTAGCTCAGCGATCTCATCAAGAAGTGCTTTGTATTCGTCTAGAATCTTCTCGTGCTCTAGACCGGTTAGACGGTGTAGACGAAGTTCTAGGATTGCTTGCGCTTGAGTTTCCGTTAGGAAGTACTGACCGTCACGGATGCCGTATTGGTCTTCTAACCAATCTGGACGAGCCGCGTCAGTGCCTGCGCGCTCAAGCATTGAAGCAACATTACCTAAGTCCCAACCACGTGAAACTAGGCCAACTTTTGCTTCTGCTGGCGTTGGAGCGTTCTTGATAAGTTCAATAACTTCATCAATGTTCGCTAGAGCCAGAGATAGCGCTTCTAAGATGTGTGCACGATCACGTGCTTTTCTTAGTTCGTAGATAGTACGACGAGTCACAACCTCACGGCGGTGGTCTACGAAGCACTTAAGCATGTCTTTCAGGTTGAACAACTGTGGTTGGCCGTTGTTTAGAGCAACCATGTTGATACCGAAAGTTGTTTGCAGCTGAGTTTGTGCGTAAAGGTTATTTAGAACCACTTCGCCCACTGCATCACGCTTACATTCAATAACAATACGCATACCATCTTTATCAGACTCGTCACGTAGTGCACTGATGCCTTCTACTTTCTTATCTTTAACCAGTTCAGCAATCTTCTCGATCAGACGTGCTTTGTTTACTTGGTAAGGGATCTCAGTAACGATAATGGTCTCTTTACCATTCTTCTCTACTTCGATGTCCGCTTTTGAACGCATGTAAATCTTGCCGCGACCTGTCTTGTAAGCATCGACGATGCCTTTACGACCGCTGATCAGCGCTGCTGTTGGGAAATCAGGACCAGGAATGTAGTCCATTAGCTCATCAATCGTGATCTCTTCATTATTGATGTAAGCCAAACAGCCATCAACAACTTCACCTAGGTTATGAGGTGGGATGTTGGTCGCCATACCTACTGCGATACCAGAAGCACCGTTTACCAATAGGTTAGGAATTTTCGTTGGTAGAACCGCTGGGATCTGTTCAGTACCATCATAGTTAGGTACGTAGTCCACCGTTTCTTTATCAAGGTCAGCCAAAAGCTCGTGGGCAATTTTCGCCATACGAACTTCGGTATAACGCATTGCAGCCGCGGAGTCGCCATCGATAGAACCAAAGTTACCTTGGCCATCAACTAGCATGTAACGCAGTGAGAACGGCTGAGCCATACGAACAATAGTGTCGTATACAGCGCTATCACCATGCGGGTGATATTTACCGATTACATCACCTACTACACGAGCAGATTTTTTATATGGTTTGTTCCAATCATTACCAAGTACATTCATCGCGAATAGAACGCGGCGGTGTACTGGCTTTAGGCCATCACGCACATCAGGAAGGGCACGACCAACGATGACGGACATCGCGTAGTCTAGGTATGAACCTCTAAGCTCATCTTCAATATTTACGGGCGTGATCTCTTTCGCTAGATCGCTCATAGAGCCATTTTCCCTCTATAGTCAGATCGTATTTTTGAATACGTATAAGACCGAAAAATATAACACAAATTTACCTTGTGAGGCATCACTTTCCCTATCCTTTTATCATCTTGTGAGCCTTGTAGCCAATCAATTGATGAGAAATTGCACGTCATCATCATATCTTGCTGAAAGATGGTTACTTTGCGTCCAACAAATTCGCAAAATTGTAGATCTTCTGGTCAGAGACAAAAGCCAAGTTATAATGCTCTCAATTTCATGGATGCATTATTTAACTTGGAAATGCCGATTATGACCAAATCACAGAACGTCGACCCAGCAGAAATCAAAAAATTCGAAGACATGGCGTCACGCTGGTGGGATCTCGAAGGCGAGTTTAAGCCTCTTCACCAAATCAACCCTTTACGCCTAAATTACGTGCTAGAGAAAACAGAGGGCCTGTTCGGAAAGAAAGTTCTCGACGTGGGTTGTGGCGGCGGCATTCTGGCTGAGAGCATGGCAAAAGAAGGCGCCGTTGTTACTGGTTTAGACATGGGTAAAGAGCCGCTAGAAGTTGCTCGTCTGCATGCATTAGAGACTGGTACCAAGCTTGAGTACATTCAGAGCACCATTGAAGATCACGCAGAGCAAAACCCACAAACGTATGATGTGGTAACTTGTATGGAGATGCTTGAGCACGTTCCCGACCCACAATCGGTGATCACCGCTTGCTCTAAGTTAGTGAAGCCTAACGGCCACGTCTTTTTCTCAACACTAAACCGCAACTTTAAGTCGTACTTGTTTGCGATTGTTGGCGCAGAGAAGTTGTTGAAGATCGTTCCTGAAGGGACTCATGAGCACGAAAAGTTCATTCGCCCTGCTGAACTTATCAAGATGATCGATAACACGCCTCTACAGGAATTAGGCATTACTGGCTTGCATTACAACCCACTGACTGACACCTACCGTCTGGGAAGTAACGTAGATGTTAACTACATTGTTCACACAAAGAATTTTGCGTAAATCCCACCAATAACCCCATAAAAAATAATTTAATTTAGACTAATGAAAAAGGTTGCAATTACCATAAGTTTGCGACTTTTTTCAGTCTAAATTTCGTGCTCCCGATTCCATTTTGACCATCTAGATTCAATTTTAACCTTTGAAAATCCACCTCCTCTTTTGGCCAAAGATCAAGGAATTTTTTTTTATGAGCGCGCAAAATTAAACCATCATTAAAAAGCCAATTTTCTACAATCAAGTGAGAGCTATCCTCATCAGTTAGTGGTCACTTACAGTTTTTTTTCAATTTAGTAGTTATCCACAAGAACTCCCATTTCTTTGCCTTGAAAAATCTCCGACCTAGCACTATCTTGTAACCCAACAAACAAATGACCCCTATATGTTGTGTTTGAACTACAATATATGGGTAGACCAAGATCACAAAGCCGACATGTAATTTACAAAAATTACACAGAAATAGACAAAAACACGGCTTTAATCAGTTTTGTTAGGGAAATTAAGCAGAATGAACCAACAACTTACTGTTACTAAGCGTAACGGTCGCAAAGAAACGATTGATCTAGAAAAGATCCACCGCGTGATCACATGGGCAGCAGAAGGCTTGCACAATGTTTCTGTATCACAAGTAGAATTGAAAGCTCACATTCAATTTTATGATGGCATCACCACAACTGACATCCATGAGACGATCATCAAGTCAGCTGCGGACCTGATCTCCGAAGAGACTCCTGATTACCAATACCTAGCTGCACGTCTAGCTGTATTCCACCTACGTAAGAAAGCGTACGGTCAATACGAGCCGCCTGCGCTGTTTGACCACGTTGCAAAACTGGTTGATATGGGTAAGTACGATAGTCACCTTCTGGAAGACTACACGCCAGCAGAGTTTGCAGAACTGGACCAATACATCGATCACAAACGCGACCTAGACTTCTCTTATGCAGCGGTTAAGCAGCTTGAAGGTAAATACTTCGTGCAAAACCGTGTAACGAAAGAGATCTACGAAAGTGCTCAGTTCTTGTACATTTTGGTTGCTGCTTGTCTATTCGCTAAGTACCCGAAAGAAACTCGTCTTGATTACATCAAGCGTTTCTACGATGCGGCATCGACATTTAAGATTTCCCTACCTACACCGATCATGTCTGGTGTACGTACTCCTACACGTCAATTCAGCTCTTGTGTACTGATTGAGTGTGGTGACAGCCTAGATTCAATTAACGCAACGGCGAGCTCAATCGTACGTTACGTTTCTCAGCGTGCTGGTATTGGTATTAACGCTGGTCGTATCCGTGCTCTAGGTTCAGAGATTCGCGGTGGTGAAGCATTCCACACAGGTTGTATTCCATTCTACAAATACTTCCAAACTGCAGTTAAGTGTTGTTCTCAAGGTGGCGTACGTGGCGGTGCTGCAACAGTATTCTACCCACTATGGCACGGTGAAGTTCAGTCTCTACTTGTACTGAAAAACAACCGTGGTGTAGAAGAGAACCGTGTTCGTCACATGGATTACGGTGTACAGCTGAACAAGCTTATGTACTCTCGTCTGGTTCAAGGCGGTAACATCAGCCTATTCTCGCCATCTGACGTACCTGGTCTATACGATGCGTTCTTCGAAAACCAAGAACGTTTTGAAGAGCTTTACGTTAAGTACGAGAACGATCCATCGATCAAGCGTGAAACAGTGAAAGCGGTAGAGCTATTCTCTCTACTAATGCAAGAGCGTGCTTCTACAGGCCGTATCTACATTCAAAACGTTGACCACTGTAACACTCACAGCCCATTTGATGCGGAAGTAGCACCTGTTCGCCAGTCAAACCTATGTCTTGAAATCGCGCTTCCAACTAAGCCGCTAACAAACGTAGAAGACGACGAAGGTGAGATTGCACTATGTACGCTTTCTGCATTCAACCTTGGCGCTATTGACTCTCTTGATGACCTAGCAGAACTGTCTGACCTAGTGGTTCGTGCACTTGATGCACTTCTTGATTACCAAGACTACCCACTGCCAGCGGCTTACAAGTCAACAATGAACCGTCGTACTCTGGGTGTTGGTGTTATCAACTACGCATACTACTTAGCGAAACACGGTGTTAAGTACTCTGATGGCAGCGCAAACGGTCTAACTCACCGTACATTCGAAGCTATCCAATACCACCTATTGAAAGCGTCGGTAGAGCTTGCGAAAGAACAAGGTAAGTGTCCTTCGTTCCACGAAACGAACTACGCGAAAGGCCTACTGCCAATCGACACTTACAAGAAAGACGTTGATCTAGTATGTGAAGAACCGCTTCACTACGACTGGGATGCACTACGCGCAGAGATCGTTGAACACGGCCTACGTAACTCAACACTAACAGCGCTAATGCCTTCTGAGACATCTTCTCAGATCTCTAACGCGACAAACGGTATTGAGCCACCACGTGGTTTCGTTTCTGTAAAAGCATCGAAAGACGGTATTTTGAAGCAAGTTGTGCCTGACTTCCTAAACCTGAAAGACAACTACGAACTACTTTGGAACATCGGTTCTAACGACGGTTACCTGCACCTAGTGGGTATCATGCAGAAGTTTGTAGACCAAGCGATTTCAGCAAACACTAACTATGATCCAAACGTATACGAAAGCGGAAAAGTACCAATGAAGAAACTTCTTCAAGACCTACTGACTGCATACAAATACGGTGTGAAGACGCTTTACTACCATAACACTCGTGATGGTGCGAAAGATGAACAAGGCGCAGTGGCACAAGAAGATGATTGTGCAGGCGGCGGTTGTAAGATCTAAGCACAAGTAACAAACATAAGAACCCAGAGAAGCCTTCTTCTCTGGGTCTAAAGCATTAACGAGGCCTGTTATATAGGTCTGGAAAGGATTTGAGGCATTCATGGCTTACAGTACTTTTACCCAAACAAAAAATGACCAACTAAAAGAACCTATGTTCCTTGGTCAATCTGTAAACGTAGCGCGTTACGACCAACAGAAATTTGAAATCTTCGAAAAGCTTATCGAGAAGCAACTGTCTTTCTTCTGGCGTCCAGAAGAAGTTGACGTATCTAGCGACCGTATCGACTACAACAAGCTACCAGAGCACGAGAAGCACATCTTCATCTCAAACCTGAAGTACCAAACGCTTCTTGACTCAATTCAAGGCCGTAGCCCGAACGTAGCGCTACTTCCACTGGTATCACTACCAGAAGTTGAAACTTGGATCGAGACTTGGTCTTTCTCTGAAACGATCCACTCTCGCTCTTACACGCACATCATCCGCAACATTGTGAATGATCCAGGCGTTGTGTTCGACGACATCGTTGAAAATGAACACATCCTAGCGCGTGCGAAAGACATCGCACACTACTACGACGAGTTAATCAAACTGACTTCTGACTACCACCGCTACGGTGAAGGTACACACAACATCAACGGCGAAGAGATCAAAGTATCTCTATACGAGCTGAAGAAGAAACTGTACCTATGTCTGATGTCTGTTAATGCTCTAGAAGCTATCCGTTTCTACGTAAGTTTTGCATGTTCATTTGCGTTTGCAGAACGTGAGCTAATGGAAGGTAATGCGAAAATCATCAAGCTAATCGCTCGTGATGAAGCGCTTCACCTAACCGGTACTCAGCACATGATTAACCTGCTGCGTAACGGTCAAGATGACTTCTCATTCATGCAGATCGCTGAAGAGTGTAAGCAAGAGTGTTTCGACTTATTTAAAGATGCAGCAGAGCAAGAGAAAGAGTGGGCAGAATACCTATTCAAAGATGGCTCTATGATCGGTCTAAACAAAGACATCCTTTGCCAATACGTTGAGTACATTACGAACATTCGTATGCAGGCGGTTGGTCTAGGTACAGCTTATCCAGAAGCAACGTCTAACCCTATCCCGTGGATCAACGCTTGGTTATCTTCTGATAACGTTCAAGTAGCACCACAGGAAGCAGAAATTTCATCTTACCTAGTTGGTCAAATCGACAACGAAGTAAGTGCTGATGACTTCGAAGGTTTCGAACTGTAATGCCAACACTGAAGATCAACAAACTCATCACGATTGAATCTAACCCATCTAACACTCTGTTAGAGACCATGGAGCAGGCAGGACTTGAGCCTGAGTACAACTGCCGAGATGGTCACTGTGGCGCTTGTCGCTGCACGTTAGACTCAGGTCAAGTCGAGTACGTTGGTTTTGCTATGGCTTACACACAAAGCAACGAGATTTTGCCTTGTATTTGTAAAGCCAAAACAGAGTTGTCATTGAGCAACGTGATTCATCGCAACAAGCAGAAACGCGCTTAGCAGTGAAATAGTTCGATAAAGACATCAAAACACAAAGGGCCCGATAATTAATATTATCGGGCCCTTTATCATATATTGGTTCTAACGTTACAAGCCTGTTGTCATAAAACAGAATTAGGAATGAACAGCTCTTTGATGCGTTTAAGCGAAGTGAACTGACCAAACATAGGTTTATTTTCTAAGTGCCTACGCAACATGTCTGCGGCAACCGTTTTGATTACCGTTCTAGAGTCTTCTCGATTGTATGAGCGGTGAAATTCAAATACTTGCCCCCACTCACCTGCTAGCGTCGACAACGCTACACTGAAGGTCTTATCTTCGAGTTTGCCAGTCACAAGAGCGAGCTCCGTGGCACACTTCTCTCTTGTCGCTCCAGCTAAGGCCAATGTTGCAGCCAGAGGATCGCTTTTATCAATCTCGCTGCCTTTACTCTCCGCCATTACCCAAGAGTGGCCAAAACAGTTTTCAAGGTTTTCGTCGGACTGTAACCATGCAGATAAAGCTCCCTTAGTCGACACTTCTGACACAGATAAGGTTTTGTGTTTTTCACTCAATAGGTGGCCTAAATGCTCAACCATTGGCTCGTCGACACTCACGACATTGCCTTCTAAGAGCTTATGAACCATCTGAAGCAGTTTTACACGAACCTCAAGGCCCGATTTAGGCCCGAATAGTTTCACTTCGATAAAGGGTAAGTAAGAACGGTAACCTAATTCGTACCCTTCAGGTAACTTAAGCTGGTCTAGAATATCTGAGATACCGGATTCAGAGAGTCCGAAGGTGTAGAGCCTGCTACATTCAAAAGCACTGATTTCTGGGTAGCTTCGCGATAGATCCGGTAGAATTTGATCTTTCACCATCTTTTTAAACTCACTCGGAACACCAGGAGTGAAGTAGAAGGTCGCGTCATTAATTTTAAGTTTAAAACCACAAGCTGTGCCGACAGGGTTATCGACTATCTGTGAGCTTTCAGGCAGCATAGCTTGTTTCAGGTTACTGTCTGGCATTTTAGCGCCACGCGCTGCAAACATACTCTCCATACGCTGCAGCCAATCAGGAAAAAGAACCAGTTTTTGATCGGCCGCGCTTGCTGCTGCTGCGGCACTCATGTCGTCCGTCGTTGGCCCTAACCCACCATTAACGATGACCACATCGTAGTTAAAACTCAGCATCAAAAGCTCTTCCACCAGCGCACCCATTTGGTCACCGACAGTGGAACGTTTTGCCAATGCAAAGCCGTGTTGATAGAACTCAGCGGACATCCAAGCGGCATTCGTGTCTACAATGTCTCCGTGAAGAACTTCTTCACCTGTACTTAACATTGCGATTTTGGTCATATTTTCATCCCTTGCTGTCATATAAAGACGCTGCATTATTTTTAAAGTGGTCTATCTTCAATGTTTAGGCATTTAAGTCATTTCACAAGTATTAATGATGTGAAATTTAAGATTATCTTTCAGAAAGCACACAATTATTAGTTCCATAAATCAGGCAATTAATGGATAATTGTGACTTCGCTCAACCTATCAACTTTCATGGAGACCCTTGTGGCCAAATCACCGTTATTAGCAAAGGTTACTGCTGCATTTTCACTGTTAATGTCAGCGAACTCGGTTGCAAGCCAATACGATTTCGACCAACCATTCAACCTTTCATACTCGGATGATTGTACTCAAGAGTACTGCGTAAATGATAACTTGTATACCTACAAGCCAAGCACCAATTATGCGCTGAGCGAATCAAGCGACGAGTACGATTTCAGTATCCAGCAGCCTATGTATCTTACCGTTAGTGACGAGAAAGACTGGGACTACCTAATGGGTCAAACTTATACCATTCTAGGTCTTAGTGTTGCGACTGTAGGTTTAATGACGTTTCTACCAGAATCCATCACCAAATGGGATGATGACCAGCGTGACTTAAGTAAACTTGGTAAGAAATGGAAAGACAACGTCTCTGATGGTCCGGTATGGGATCGAGATGAACACTTCCTGAACTACGTAATGCACCCATACTTTGGTGGTGTTTACTATACTGCAGCTCGCCACGCTGGTTACAACGAGTTTGAATCGTTCATGTACTCTTGGACCATGTCGACTTTCTTCTGGGAGTATGGTGTAGAAGCATTTGCAGAAATCCCATCTTGGCAGGACCTTTTCATTACACCATTCTTCGGTGCGGTTGTCGGTGAGCTGATGCTAGAGGCTGAGCAAGACATCGTTATGACCGGTGGTGAAGTGATGGGTTCTAAAACTATGGGTGATGTTTCTCTGTTCTTCTTGAACCCTGTTGGTCATATTCATTACTGGGTAAGTGATGCTTGGGGTGGCGATGCAGAAGTCAATCTGAACACTAACCCTTGGTGGGGTAACCAAGATGCGGCTAAATTCGCATACGATGCTGGTGCTGCATACGACTCGCAGTTTGTCGGTATGAACTTCAAAGTCACCTTCTAAATCACTCAATGAATGCAAATCTTCCTAAAAAGCGACTTACGAGTCGCTTTTTTTGTGCCCTACTCTTCATTAACTTGTTTCGCGCTGCGGCTTAGTTTCAAAAATTGACGCAGGTCAAATATTGTTCTAATCCAGCTTCTAAACTGTAAGTAGGACAGATTATCTCGTTATTTCAAACGCTTATTAAGGGCGTTCAATTGAATCTTTGGGGGCTGATATGAATAGTACATTTATCGTAAACTTTATTGGTAAGGCATCACCTGCAACCATCAAGCAACTCGCCGCAGTCACCCATGAAAACGGGGGCAAATGGCTAATCAGTAAAGTGAATTTCATTGAGGATCAAGTTGCTGGTGTAATCAAAATAGAGCTTCCAGCAATCAACGAGTCCATGGTTAAAGAGGCATTTAGTGCCAATATAGACTTAACCGTCCAATTTGTTGATGCCGACCACTCTCCACAAGTACAAGATACGATCCATCACCTGCGCTTAGATTCGAATGACCGCGCCGGTATCGTCAACGAAGTCACCCACGTATTAGATGGCCAAGGTATTACGATTCTCGATATGGACTGTCATCGCGTATTTATCGCAGGTGGCGGCGGTGTCAGCTCAAGTCTGTTCACCGCTAAGATTGCCGTAAAACTCCCTCTAGAGTTACCAATCCAAGACGTCGCAAACGAACTTGAGACACTGAGCGAAGATACACGCGTTATGATTGAGAGTTAATTCACTTTCTCCTCCGGTGAAACAAATTGCCGGAGGAGTAAGACATAACCTGCCTTCCCTTTAGCGCATCCTATAAATCCCTTTCAATTCTTACATTACTTACAAAATTTCTATATAAATTCTACGTAAATCATAATTTTAACTAGTGAAACAGACCTACTTGCTTATATTTTTTGTTACCATACGGCTACTTTCATCAACTTAGTCACTTAGGTTCATACATGGATAGAAACAAGCCGAGTTGGCCTCTTAATGCCGTCTCAGTAATCCTTCTAACTTCACTTTTCACAGGCTGTCAAAGTGGCCATGAAGATAGTGGTGATGGTTCCACCAACCCGACAGCAGTCAGTATTTCCATCCCAGAGACGCTTAGCGTGACCGAGCCAAGTTCAGGTTCCAGTACAGAAGGCGTGACTGTCACACTTTCAGAAGCGCTCACTAGCGATGTAAACCTAACTATTACGACTTCAAATGTCACTGCTCGTTCTACTGGCGACTTTAGAAATTATGACCCGCTAAGTAGCTCCGTTGTAACTATCCCGGCAGGTTCAACAACCGCAACGCTGCCGCTTAATGTATTACACAATAATGTCTTTGAAGGCGCTAAGACGCTCCAATACTCGATTACTGCTCCTTCAAGTTCGACGTACACCATTACCAACAACCAAACGACCGTAACGATCAACGATGCGAACAGCCAGCCTACTATCGGGTTTAGCAATAGCCTAAGTACTGTCGTTGAAGGTGATAGCGTTGTGCAACAAATGGTGCTAAGTAACTATTCAAGCCAAGACGTCACAATTACCTTGGTTCAAACCGGTATTGCGGCATCCGACGACTACACAGTTGATATGGCGAGCCTCAACGTTACGCTCTCTGCAGAAACCCTAACGTCAGACATTACTTTCTCTGCTAAAGATGATGGCTTTAACGAGGGTGGTGAATCCGTCATTTACACCATGACAGAAGTAGGGAATGCTACGATTGACTCAGCGAAAAACACGCTAGCCTTCTATATTCCAGGCCAGAAGAATTTCAATGACACTGGTTACGTAACCTATTACGACGGTACCACTTTCGATAGCACTACCCCACCAGCCAGCCATCCAAATCAAGATGCGAAATATGGCTTGGATACAGCAGATGATATCGAGCACTCGGATGGCGAATATGGTTTCCGTTATACCAAAATCGATGCTCACGGCAACCCAATCGATCCAAGTTCGACAAACTGGCGCTGTGTAAAGGATGAACACACTGGGCTATATATAGAAGCAAAACAAGCTCCAACAGCTTTACCTAGCCAATCTGATATCGACACTTGGGTTGAAAACCATAAGAACGATCCAGACGCTTACCCTTACCCATATGGTGCTGAATCTTCAATGTGGCGTAGCTCATCGTATACGTATACTTGGTACGACGCAGATGGGACAACCAATGGGGGATACGCAGGGGCTCCCAACGATGCACTATATAGTGAAGGGCCGATTTCGTCTGAATGCGCATACCCGAATGACAACTCAGGCACTCGCAACTGTAACACCAGCAGCTATATTTCAAGTCTAAATAGCTATGCGATATGTGGTATCACCGATTGGCGTCTACCTTCGCCAGTTGAGGCACGTTCATTCATTAACTTCAACGTTGGCACATCGCCGAGTGGTTCAGTGAATTTCTTCCCTAACCTTGGAGATCATCTGTTCACTCACTCGAGCTCAGTAAAGCAAGACGGTAGTGCGAGATGTATCGATTCTCAAACCGGTGAATTGGAACTATGTAACAAGAACATCACAGGCTCAACAGGAATCGTCGCTGTAAGTGGAGGAATCGAGTAATGAAATTGAAATTATGCTTAGGCGCTATCGCCACTCTACTAAGCGTGAATGCTATCGCTCAAACATGTGTCACGACTCAAACAGCTTCTCATCAAGACGGGCAGTTTATTGATCGCAAGGATGGCACTCTGCTGGACGTAACAACTAACTTGTTATGGTCAAAGTGTAACTTAGGCGAAACATACAATGCGTCTACAGATACTTGTGACGGAACTGCGCTAAAGTACCAAAACTGGAGCGATGCTTTGGTTGCCACACAAGACAGCACGCTAACAACAATTGCGGGCCGGCCCGGCTTTAGGCTTCCAAACATCAAAGAACTGAGCTCAATTGTGGATTACCGCTGCACTCGACCAGCGATCAACCTAACCTTCTTCCCGACGACGACCAATGAACCTTATTGGACCAATACACCAGATGCTCATAGCGTCAATAGTCATTACGAAGGTCTGATCATCGACTTTGACGAAGCCTTGGAAGTGATCACTGACCCAGACAATGTCCCTTCCCCACTTGTTCGACTGGTAAAAGAGTTTAACTAAGACTCTCTAATCCCATACAAAAAGAGCAACCCATCGGTTGCTCTTTTTATTTCAATCTATTTTACAGACCATTGCGATAATGAACGCTTAAAGTCTGAATAATCGAATTCGTTTAGCTTCTGTACTTCGCCACCTGAGCGCTCACAGTAGACAGAAGGCATACGTAAACCGTTAAACCAGTTTAGCTTCACCATTGTGTACCCAGCACTGTCTAAAATGTGCAGACGCTGACCAATCTCTAGTGGCTCATCAAAGCTTGCTTCACAGAACTGATCGCCCGCAAGACAAGAACAAGAGCCAATTACGTAGTCATGCTTGCCACTCTCTGACGCTTCCAAGATAGATGCCGGCTCGTCATAGATAAGCGTATCTAAGCGATGTGCCTCTGTCGCAGAATCAACGATTGCGGTTTTCTTTACGTTTTCTACGATATCAACCACAGTCACTACAAGATCTGTAGTCTTAGTGATGATCGCTTCACCGGGTTCAAGGTACATTTGAACGCCGTGCTTCTCAGAAAATGCTTTTAGTGCAGCACCTAGCTTTTTAATGTCATAACCTGGCCACGTAAAGAAGACACCGCCGCCCATGCTCACCCAGTCCAGCTTATCAAGGTATTCACCGAACTGTTCTGAGATTGAATCTAGCAAGCCAATAAACGCATCCACATCTTTGTTCTCGCAGTTCATGTGGAACATTACACCATCGATGTCATTAAAGATTTCTGGTTTGATGTGGTCTGCTTGCACGCCTAGACGAGAGAACTCACGAGCAGGGTTTGCTAAATCTTGACCTGCATAACTAACGCCAGGGTTTAGGCGAAGACCAATAGACGCCTTACCTTCAACAATATGTCGGTAAGCCGCAAGCTGGCTTTGCGAGTTGAAGATCATCTTGTCACAGATGTCTGCTACTTCACGTACATCATCTTCGCTGTAGCCCACACTGTATGCATGTGTTTCACCACCGAAGGTCTCATGACCTAGCTTTACTTCAAACGGGCCAGAACTTGTCGTGCCATCTAGGTAAGGCTTAATGATGTCAAATACGCCCCACGTAGAGAAGCATTTCAAGGCCAACACAAGCTTAACGCCAGACAACTCTTTAAGCTGTTTTGCTTTCTCTAGATTCTCAATCAACTTATCTTCGTTGATCATAAAGTATGGGGTTTTAAGTTCTTCTTTCTTAAATGTCATTTTCTATACGCGCTCAAGCAGCATCTAAAGATGGAAAGGTAAATTAAACATTTGGTGTGATTTATTTTGATTTTGTCCTGTTCGAACGTAGTGAGTTACAAAATCAAAATAAATGATACCAAAGCTTTAAGGAAACCATCATCGAAAAGGGAACAATCCATGTCCCCTTTAATTAGCAATCAAAACAAGAAACGGTTCTTATTTTTTCAACTCATGAATCACAGGAAGACCTTGGCCTGCTTCAAGCTCTTGAACATGCCAATCTAGACCGATACCCGGCATAGTTTCTAGGAACGGGTCTGGGTTTAGCTGTTCCATGTTGAACACACCTTTGTCTGCCCACTCACCACGGAAGAACTGAAGTGCAGCTGTGATTGCTGGTACACCAGTTGTGTAAGAGATCGCTTGGTGCTCTACATCTTCGTATGCCACTTCGTGGTCTGCGTTGTTATAGATGAACACGCTGCGCTCTTTGCCGTCTTTCTTACCTTGTACCCATGTACCGATGCACGTTAGACCTGTGTAGCCCGGTGCAAGTGATGTAGGATCTGGTAGCAATGCTTTAAGAACGTGCAGAGGCTGAACCACTGTACCATCGTGCAGTGTTAGCGGATCTGGGCTCAGTAGGCCGATATCACGCATGCAGTTGAAGTAGTTTAGGTACTTGTCGCCAAAGCCCATCCAGAACTCAATGCGTTTTGCAGGGATGAACTCTTTCATTGAACGAACTTCATCGTGCGCCATTGAGTATACTTTGTGAGATCCACAGTTCGGGAAATCAAACTCTAGCATACGTGAGTGACATGGAACCTGTTTCCACTCTTCGTTTTCCCAGTAGAAAGAATCGCCTTGGATCTCAAGCATGTTTGTCTCTGGATCGAAGTTAGTTGCAAACTTCTTACCGTGGTCGCCAGCGTTAACGTCCATGACATCGATAGTGTCGATCTCATCGAACAGGTGCTTAACCGCGTAAGCAGCAAATACTGAAACCACACCTGGATCGAAACCTGCACCAAGAATACCTGTGATGCCCGCTTCTGCGAACTTCTCACGGTAACCCCACTGCCAATCGTAAGCTTGAGGAACTTGCTGACCTTCAGAACATAGGTCAACCGCTACTGACGTATCTAGGTAAGATACTTTTGCTTGGTAACACGCTTCCATGATCGCCATGTTTACCCATGGAGGACCTGCGTTGATCACTAGATCAGGCTGAACTTCTTTGATTAGAGCAACAAGTGCATCAACGTCATCTGCGTTTACAGCGCGTGCTTCTAGTTTCTTAGTTGAATCTTTAAGGTTGTTTTTACCTTTGATCGATTCGATGATCTTTTCACACTTCGCGATAGTACGAGATGCGATAGTAATGTCACCCAGAACGTCGTTGTTTTGTGCCGCTTTATGTGCAACAACCCAACCTACGCCACCTGCACCAATTTGTAGAATTGCCATAATATTTATTACCCTTGTTGTTCTGCTAGCTCAGCCGCTAGATTATGAATTTTTGTAATTAGAGATTCGAAGTCTGCCATGTCTAAGCATGGATTTAGGATGGTGAACTTCAACGCGCTCTTGCCATCGACCATAGTTTCACCCAGTACCGCGACTCCACGAGTCAGAGCCTCTAATCTTAATGTTTGGTTAAAGGTGTCTAAGTCCGTTACGTCGCTATTAACCGCTCTAAACAGCACTGTCGATAATGCAGGTTCGGCTAATAGCTCAAAACCTTCACGGTTTTGAATTAGATCGGAAACCTGAAGTGTTTGCGCCAACAGGTGATCATACATCTCACCCAGTTGTGCCTGCCCCACGCTCTGCATCGTCATAAAGACTTTGAGCGCATCAAAACGCTTGGTCGTTGCAATCGACTTATCAACCAAATTAGGCAGTTCATCGTGCTCACGGTTCAAATAGTCAGCATGATGCAGTAAGAACTGGAAGTTTTGCTTATCTTTCAGCAACAGCGCGCCACAGCTGATCGTTTGATAGAACAGCTTATGGAAATCCACACTGACAGAATCCGCTTTCTCAATACCTTTGAGGCGAGATTTGTGGCTGCTGAGGATCAAGGCGCCACCGTAAGCACTGTCGACATGGAACCACAGCTCTTGTTGCTGAGCGATCTGCGCAATCGACTCTAAGTCATCAATCGCACCGTGATCGGTTGTACCTGCCGTGCCTACGACTGCGAATGGAATCAGGCCATCGTCTTTTAGCTCTTTAATCGCTTTCTCTAACAATTCGGTTTTAATGGTACCGTTACTGTTAGTATCAACACAGCGCACCGAACTTTCGCCCAAGCCTAACAAAGAAGCCGATTTTTGGACTGTAAAGTGAGACTTTTTAGAGCAAAGGATACGTAATTTTTGTGCGTACTCTGGGAGACCGAGTTTTTGAATCGAGTGGTTATCGATTTTGTTCGCGATCCAGTCGCGTGCAAGTAGCAGCCCCATTAAATTACTTTGGGTACCGCCGCTTGTGAAAATGCCATCGCTATTTTCGCCCAGTTCGTACTTGCCACACATCCAATCAATCACTTTCTGCTCAACATAAGTTGCCGCAGATGCCTGATCCCAGGAGTCCATTGACTGATTAAGTGCCGCAATCATAGACTCAGCAGCGACAGATGCCATCAATGGCGGTGTATGCAGGTGTGCAATACAGTCAGGGTGTTGAACAAAGATAGAGTTCTTGGCAACCAAGTCAGCCGTATCTTCTACCACATCAACCAGTGAACCTTGAACGTTATCAAGATCGACTTCGTTAATTGCGGCTTCTAGTAACTTAGGCTCGAGACCTGAATATGGGGCATCCACTTGTTCGAACACCGACTTCATTGCTTGAGTGGTTTGATTAAGAACCTTTTCAAATTCGTCGCTGCCACCTACACCTGTATGAATGAAGTGTTTTTTCCATTCACCGTTTGCACTGCCAGATTCAACATGGCTACCACCTGCTGCAAGAATCGCGTCTTCCATCACGCGAAGGGCAAAATCAATCTGTTCGAAACTGATGATCATTGGAGGAAGGAAGCGAATAACAGAGCCTTCACGTCCACCTTTTTCAACCATCAAGCCGCGCTCAAGTGCTGCACGCTGGATTTTAAGAGTCAGCTCGCCGTCAGCAACTGGCTCACCAAAACTGTTCTTTTCACCGTTAGGGTTTTGAATCTCAACACCTAACATCAAGCCTTTACCACGAACTTCAGCGATACAGTCAACACGCTGCTGTAGCTTTTCTAAACCGTGGCGAAGATATTGACCCGCAATATTAGCGTGCTCAACAAGGTTATCTCGCTCAATAATCTCTAATGCTTTCGCACCCGACACCATTGCCAGTTGGTTGCCGCGGAAAGTGCCGGTATGTTCACCCGCTTTCCAAGTATCAATGCTCTTATCGAAAACCAACAGTGACATTGGTAGGCCGCCGCCTATCGCTTTCGATAGACATAGGATGTCGGGATTAATACCGGACTCTTCAAATGCGAAGCGATGACCTGTTTTGCCCACACCACACTGGATTTCATCAAAAATCAGTAGGATACCGTGCTCATCACAGATGCGTCTTAAACCACGTAACCAAGAAGCAGGCGCTGGAATTACACCACCTTCACCTTGTACTGGCTCAACGATCATCGCGGCAGGTTTCATGATACCCGCTTCGTCATCCGCAAGTAGACGTTCGATGTATCGAAGACTTGCCTGAGCACCTTGCTCACCACCAAGACCGAATGGGCAACGAAGGTTGTATGGGAATGGCATAAAGTGCACATCAGACATCAAGCCGCTACGACGCGCTTTCGTGCCCAAGTTACCCATCATGCCCATAGTACCGTTGGTCATCCCGTGGTACGCGCCACGGAAAGCAAACATAGTGTTACGACCAGTAGTCTGTTTCGCCAACTTGATCGCAGCTTCAACCGCATCAGCACCAGATGGGCCACAGAATTGAATCACTGAATTTTCAGCAAAGTCTTGTGGTAAGAACCCTTTAACACGATTGATAAAAGTTTCTTTCGCTTGAGTTGTGATATCTAAGGTTTGATACGGTAGACCTGAATCCAACTGAGCTTTTAATGCTTGGTTAATCTCTGGGTGGTTATAACCCAGTGCTAACGTCCCTGCACCGGCAAGGCAGTCTAGGAAAATTTGTCCACGGGTATCTTCAACCAGAGCACCATATGCGCGTTTTATTGCAATCGGTAGACGTCTTGGGTAAGAACGAACTGCCGATTCGTTTTGCTCTTGTTCAAGCAAAATAGCGTCTGGAGTAAGATCATAAGTGCCTTCAACAACTGGAACTGAAGTTGAAAACGAGTGTGCGATAGTATTTGTATCGACTTCAAAGGCGGTAGTCATAAAAAATCCCTTGAATGTATTCATACTCCCTCCTAACAGCACATTGCTAGAAGTGAGGTATAGCTGTACGCCCGCGTAAGTCAAATGACAAACACGACAAAGCGCCGTCTAACGACAGCAAAATTTACTTAGCGTAAAATCAAGGTTCAGTAATGCTACTGTTTTGAAGGATCGGGCAAAGGTGAAGTACCGGCCCAATTGGATGTGAAAAGCTGATTCGCAGTGTTGTGTTAAGTGAGTTCAATGTTGGGTTTCCCATTAACATGGCATCAAGCGCCATAAGTATCCCGTCTATCAGTTAAAGAACTAACTGATACCTACCCTACGCAGTGTCACAATCAGCCTGAATGGTCACTGCGCGTATCCCCCAGAAGCAATCGTTGTCCATTCCGAGATTGGGCGGGAAGGTAACATAGTTTTTAACACACTATCAATAGTTTTTAATATTGGGTGTATAAATACGAGGGATGGGTAAACTCGTCGCGAAACGGAATAGATCCCCGGCTCGTTCGTTCCTCACGCCCGAGGATGACGAAAAAATAACTCCTAATCAGCCGTGTCATTCTCTAGAGCGAGGGGCGAGTTCATAGGGAATCTCATAGAGCCTAAGACTGCATATTATGTTAAAGGACTAACCAGAAAGGACGTAACGAGTGATTAGACAGAAGATCCCCGACTCGTTCGTTCCTCACGACCGAGGATGACGAAGATAACTCCCAGTCAACCGTCATTCCCTAGAGCGAGGAACGAGTTCATAGGGAATCTCAAACAGCGCGTGAATTTTTCAAACATCGGAATACAAAAAAGCTCACCGTTTCCGGTGAGCCTTTCTTAATTTGGAGCGTCGCGGCCGGCTAGCACACGGGGTCAACTCGTGACCTAATGGCTCAAATAGCTTTGCCATGTTCCAGATGCAAAAAAGCTCATCGTTTCCGATGAGCTTTTTTTGATTTGGAGCGACACACGAGGTTCGAACTCGTGACCTCAACCTTGGCAAGGTTGCGCTCTACCAGCTGAGCTAGTGTCGCATTTGCTAAACTAAGTTTAGACTTTATAGATGGTGCCCCGGGCCGGACTTGAACCGGCACAGCGCGAACGCCGAGGGATTTTAAATCCCTTGTGTCTACCAATTCCACCACCAGGGCACGCAATTCTTTATTGCGATGCCGTTACGATTCGTAAACACCATCTTAATGTCGATGCCAATCAACATTACAAAATCTGGAGCGACACACGAGGTTCGAACTCGTGACCTCAACCTTGGCAAGGTTGCGCTCTACCAGCTGAGCTAGTGTCGCATAGTATTCAAACTCAAGGTTTGAATGGAGGCGCCTCCCGGAGTCGAACCGAGGTCCACGGATTTGCAATCCGCTGCATAGCCACTCTGCCAAGGCGCCTTAGTAACTCCAATCAAATCGCTCAATGCCATCCTCTTGGGTACGGGATGCATTCTACGGAATCACACGATTGAGTCAACACTATTTTTGTATTTTTAATTCGTTTGAATAGTATTTATACGAAAAGGGCTAAATAGCTAACTTAATGTACAAAAAGGTCGCTGGAATAGGCGATTAAAGTTGATCACCATCACACTGTTACGTCATATGATTACGTCGATGGTGAAATTCAAAGATCAAAAAAGCGAGCCTAAGCTCGCTTTTCTCAATTAATGATGTTGTTCATCCAACAAATCATCTTTGGCTGCCATTAAGTATTGAGCCATTGACCAGTATGTCAGGATAGTTGCGATATAAAGCGCGGCGTAACCGACCCAGATCATCCAGTCGTCATAGCGCCAAATCAGAACCCATAAGGCAAACATCTGAGATACAGTTTTAACCTTGCCTACCCAAGAAACCGCAACACTTGCGCGCTTACCAATTTCTGCCATCCACTCTCGAAGTGCTGAAATAATAATTTCACGTGCAATCATAGTTACTGCTGGAATCGTCACCCAAATTGAGTGGTAGTGTTCAGTAATCAGAATCAGAGCCGTTGCTACGAGAACTTTATCGGCAACAGGGTCGATAAAGGCACCAAAACGAGAAGTTTGGCCTAGCTTACGCGCTAGCATGCCATCGAGCCAGTCAGTAAATCCGGCCACCCAAAAAACCATCGCAGCTGCAAAAGGAGCCCATTGATAAGGTAGGTAGAAAACGATAACGAATACTGGGATTAAGAAAAGTCTCAGTAGGGACAAAATGTTGGGTATATTCAAACGCATATTATTAGGCTCTTATCCATTGCGCGTTTATGGTGCGGGATTTTTACTATTGTTTCAATGCTTGATAAATGTTTTCTGCCAAAGAATGACTAATGCCCGGCACTTTGGCTATTTCTTCAACACTTGCACGCTTAAGCTCTTGCAGTCCACCCATATATTTCAACAGAGCTTGGCGACGTTTTGGCCCCACCCCTTCAATTCCTTCAAGCGCACTCGTGCGACGTGTTTTACCACGTTTCGCTCGGTGACCAGCGATTGCATGGTTATGGCTCTCATCACGGATGTGCTGAATTAGGTGCAAAGCTGGCGCGTCAGTTGGCAGGTTAAACTCTTCACCTTCCAGAGTGATTAGGGTTTCAAGACCCGGCTTACGGGTAACCCCTTTTGCAATACCCATCATTCTTGGTCGAACAGGCCAATCTCCCCAGTATTGAGAAATAATTTCATGAGCACGGTTCAGCTGCCCTTTACCACCATCGATAAAGATAATGTCGGGAATCTTATCCACATCCAATTGCTTGGAGTAACGACGCTCTAACGCTTGACCCATTGCAGCATAATCATCGCCTCCGGTGATACCCGTGATATTGTAACGACGGTATTCCTGCTTCACTGGACCTTCTTGGTTAAATACGACACAAGAAGCGATAGTGCTCTCACCCATGGTATGACTGATATCAAAACACTCCATACGCTTGATGGCATCCATAGACAAGACATCTTGAAGCTCTTTAAAGCGCTGATTAATCGTCATTTTATGATTAATCTTGGTTGTTATTGCCGTTAACGCATTGGTGTTCGACAACTTGAGGTAACGACCTCGTGTTCCGGAAGGATTGGTATTGAAGTGGATCTTTCGACCCGCGACTTCACACAAAGCTTGTTGAATCGGAGTCACATCTTCAATCAAGTCAGCATTGAGGATCAAACGAGTTGGGATGGTTCTCGCTTCATTATGTGCCAGATAGTACTGACTCAAGAAGCTTGAAAACACCTCTTCCCTAACCGTATTGTTTGGGATCTTTGGAAAATGACTACGGCTACCCAACACCTTACCCTGACGAATCATCAAGATATGAATACAAGCGACTCCGTTTTCTTGCGCAAAGCCGAGTACGTCCATATCTTCCATTGAATCGTCAGATACGTATTGTTGCTCTTGTACTCGACGAATCGCCTGAATTTGGTCGCGGAATGTCGCTGCCTGTTCAAACTTGAGTTGTTGGCTTGCTTGCTCCATTTTTTGGACCAGAGTCTCCAACACTTGATTGTCTTTCCCTTGCAAGAACAAACGAACGTAGCCAATCAGTTCTGCATACTCTTCATCGGAGATGATTGAACTGACACACGGCGCGGCACATCGACCAATCTGATACATCAAACAAGGGCGAGTACGATTCGCATAAACGGTATCTTCACATTGTCGAGCTGGGAATATCTTTTGCAGCAAGTGCAAGGTTTCACGCACTGCCCCAGAATCAGGATAAGGTCCGAAATACTCACCTTTTTTCTTCTTTGCACCACGGTGCATCGACAGCCTTGGGTGTTTGTGACCACTGATGAAAATGTAAGGGTAAGATTTATCATCGCGCAGCAAAACGTTGTACTTAGGTAAGTACTGCTTAATGTAGTTGTGCTCGAGGATTAGGGCTTCTGTCTCGGTATGTGTAACCGTTACGTCTATCTTAGCAATATTGCTAACCAATGCACGCGTTTTCTCGCTATCTACTTTTTTACGAAAGTAGCTAGTGAGGCGTTTCTTAAGGTTTTTTGCTTTGCCGACGTAAATAACAACAGCCTCGGCGTTATACATACGATAAACGCCAGGCTGTTCTGTTACGGTCTTTAGGAATGAGACTGAGTCAAATGAGGATGTCACTATATAATCTCAGTGCTAGAGGGTCTCGGTGTCTAGCATTCCGTGTCTAATCGCTAAGTGAGTAAGCTCTACATCACCACTGATGTCTAGTTTACTAAACAGTCGGTAGCGGTAGCTATTCACTGTCTTAGGGCTTAGATTAAGTTGTTCTGAAATGTCCGTTACTTTCTGACCTTTGGTGATCATCATCATAATTTGAAGTTCACGCTCAGAAAGATCAGCGAATGGATTTTCAGAGGCAGGCGAGAATTGGCTCAGTGCCATCTGC
This sequence comes from Vibrio fortis, assembly GCF_000695685.1. Lineage (GTDB taxonomy): Bacteria > Pseudomonadota > Gammaproteobacteria > Enterobacterales > Vibrionaceae > Vibrio > Vibrio fortis_A. The sequence continues at coordinate 664,670 of NZ_JFFR01000002.1, forward strand.
TGCGCGATTTCTGGTGAAATGTAACGCTGACCGCTGTTTACTACGCGAATCGCATTGACCATTTCGTCCGGACCTGCCCCTTTAGTAAGGTAACCAGCAGCTCCAGCTTGCATCACTTTAGTTGGAAACGGATTTTCCGTATGAACAGTTAAAACGATGATTTTAATGTCTGGGTTAAAGCGTAAAATCTTCTTGGTTGCTTCTAAGCCACCAATGCCAGGCATATTCATATCCATCAAAATGACGTCTGTATTGTTAGTACGACACCACTTTGCAGCTTCTTCACCGCTTTCAGCTTCCCCTGCTACGTTCATTCCACGGACGTCTTCAATAATACGTCGTATCCCTGTGCGAACCAGCTCGTGATCATCTACAAGGAAAACATTTATCAAACTTGTATCTCCACACTATTAATTGGCTCTGCAACCACCGTATTGATTCATCTAATTGAAACAATTGAATAAAGGAACAGTGGATCGCAGCATTGCTGTACATCTTAACGTAAATCGTTAAAAAAAGCTCTGTTGAATATGTGCTGAAACACGAACTTTAGCAAGTACTTATTTACAAGAACCACAGTTATTCGACTAAGCTTTATTAAAAAACAATCAGTTAAGATGCCGACCATTTAATTTACACAAGATAAATATATTTTCAATACCGCGATTTGAACAATTGTTACAAATTCACCTTTTTGCTCGATAAGTCCCGTTATCGAGTCGCTAAAAGCAAAAAAAACTGGCTATTTTGAACGACTTTTGTATCAGCCTCGACACTAAGTGCTAGAATCGCATCTTGTTTTAACAGCAGTAAATACTACAGGCGACGATATTGGATATTCAGCAAGGCTTTGTGCTGACAAGACAAGCAAGAGACTTTTCAGGTCAGACTCAAATCGATATTTGGGTCAGTACCCCGAATGGGCCAACTTTGCTTACCGTTAAAGGCGAGCGCCCTATCTTCTTCATAGAACAATCGAATATCGACGCTTGTACCAAACTCGCCAAGGAAGCGGGGATCGAGTGTGAGATAAAAGCCTTGGAACTCACCAACTTCTCACACACGCCGCTAGCTGGTTGCTACACACGGCTCGTCCGCGAAAGCAACACCTTAAACCAAGCCTTCAATCAAGAGTCTGTCACTACGTTTGAAGCCGATATTCGTCTCGCCGATCGCTTCTTAATGGAAAGGTTCATTAAAGGCAGCATTGAATTTACTGGAAACGTCACTTCTCGAACTCAACACCAGAGGGTCACTAACACTAAATGTCGAGCAGGTGATTACTTACCGACCCTATCCGTCGTCTCATTAGATATCGAGTGCTCCGAGAAAGGCATCCTCTACTCTATTGGCCTAGATAGCTCAATGGATAGTCGCGTCATCATGGTAGGCCCAGAACAGGAAGCCGATACGCCTATTCAGTGGGTTAAAGACGAGGCGGCACTATTAGAAGCCATGATTGATTGGTTTAAACGTTACGACCCGGACGTCATTATCGGTTGGAACGTGATTGATTTTGATTTCCGACTGCTTCACAAGCGTGCTGAATGGAACAAAATAAAGCTCAATATTGGTCGCGATAGTCAACCTAGCTTCTTCCGCAGTTCTGCTCAAAGTCAGCAAGGGTTTATCACTATCCCTGGACGTGTGGTTTTAGACGGTATCGATATGCTCAAAACCGCGACCTACCACTTCAGGTCTTGGTCTCTAGAATCGGTTTCTCAAGAGCTACTCGGTGAAGGTAAAGACATCCACAATGTACACGACCGCATGGATGAAATTAATCGAATGTTTAGGTTCGATAAACCCTCACTTGCCAAGTACAACCTTCAAGACTGCGTGTTGGTTAATCGCATCTTTGAACATACACATCTTATTGAGTTTGCTATTGAACGATCTCGCTTAACTGGTGTTGAGCTGGATAAAGTTGGTGGCTCTGTGGCGGCCTTTACCAACCTCTATTTGCCTCAGATTCATCGAGCTGGCTACATTGCGCCGAACTTACAACCAGAGAACTGGATTGCTAGCCCAGGTGGCTATGTCATGGACTCAATCCCCAATCTCTATGACTCGGTACTGGTACTCGACTTCAAGAGCCTATACCCATCTATCATTCGTTCTTTCCTAATTGATCCAATGGGCTTGATCGAAGGATTGAAACAAGAGATTGGCCGCGATGACGACCAAGCCGTAGAGGGGTTTCGGGGTGGACAGTTCCATCGAAATAAACATTTTCTACCTGAAATGATCGAAACCTTGTGGGCTGCGCGTGATGTTGCAAAGAAGAACAATGAAAAGGCCTTCTCGCAAGCGATCAAGATCATCATGAACTCATTCTATGGGGTTTTGGGCTCATCTGGCTGCCGCTTCTTCGATACTCGTTTGGCGTCGTCGATTACCATGCGCGGGCATGAGATCATGAAACAAACCAAGGTACTTATCGAAGAGAAAGGTTATCAGGTTATCTATGGTGACACTGACTCTACATTCGTGTCTCTGAATGGTAGCTACAGTCAAGAAGATGCGGATGAGATCGGGCAATCACTCGTCGCGTATATCAACGCTTGGTGGACACAACACCTCAAAGACAAATACAACCTGACTTCTATTCTTGAACTGGAGTACGAAACTCACTATCGCAAATTCTTGATGCCCACCATTCGCGGATCAGAGACAGGCTCAAAGAAACGCTATGCAGGTCTAATTGGCGAAGAAGGCAGCGAGAAGATTGTCTTCAAAGGGCTAGAAAGTGCCCGTACCGATTGGACGCCACTCGCCCAACGCTTTCAACAGACTTTGTATGAGATGGTTTTCCATGACCAAGACCCAACCGACTACGTCCGTAATTTTGTCGATGAAACAGCGGCTGGCAAACACGACGATTTGCTGGTTTATCAAAAACGGCTAAGACGAAAGCTGCACGAATATCAGAAGAACATTCCGCCCCAAGTTCGTGCTGCACGCATGGCGGATGAGATAAACGAAAAGCTAGGCCGCCCTCTGCAATACCAAAACAAAGGGCGCATCGAGTATTTAATTACGTTAAACGGCCCTGAACCCAAAGAGTATTTGAAGAGCGGCATCGACTATCAACATTACATCGATAAGCAGCTTAAACCTGTCGCGGAAGCGATATTGCCGTTTATCGGACTCGATTTTGAACAAGTCAGCGGTCAACAACTAGGGTTGTTCTGAATCCACTTATCCCAAATAAAAAAGCAGAAGCGCCGTGCTTCTGCTCTCTTTCATTCACTGGCTTCTAACCAATCCTAAACTCGGTCTTCTCGTACTGCTTTACCAACCATTCACCAAAGCCATCGAGAATGCCGATTACAGAACGCTTCGGTACCGGTTTGCCTGCAAGAAGTATCCCTAAGCGTTGAATCTCAACCTCTCGATCTGGATGATATTTTAGAAACTGTTGACCACATTCGCGTGGATCGTCATACCAATACTTATCTCGGTACATGATCAGCGAATAACTGGCTCTAAGTAGCTTTTTCGTAATGATAACTTGCGCGGCAATCTGCTCTTCCGGCGTCGCGGCTCGGGCAATCTTGTTACGGTAAACCGCTAACCAGTTTTCAACATCCATATTCCAATGTTTAGCAATCTCCCAACTGGTCTCGAAGTCGCCATAGCAATCTGAAAGATCCTCGCCATGTACGCATACCGCTAGATGCTTAAGCATAAAGCCCCAAGTGAAGATATTCTCGAAGTCGGCAATTTCACTGACTAGCGCTGTTTTAATAGAGACTTGCGTTACCTGAGGAAAGCTCTTTTGGAAGCGCCACTTAATCGTATTGAGTAGCGTGGTTCTTTGATCGGCAAACGAACGGTGCGTGACTACAACAACATCAAGATTAGAATGCCCAGGTTTTGCCGTTTTCCTCGCTACACTGCCATAGATGTAAACGCTGTGCAGATTCGAACCTAAGCCACTTTTCAAAAATGTAATCAGGTCGTTTACCACAAGTTGAAACTCAGGCTGGAAAGGCACTTTCGGGTCAATAACAGGTAGCTGCATAAGTGAGTTCGTCAATAAATTGAATGATTTAACTATTTCTCTATGATCGCTTAGGAGACTTTATGATTCAAGCTATTCCTATTTATAGGTTCTCCGAGATATAATCATCGGATAGAACCAATAAGGATAAACACAAAATGCCTAGAGCAAGTGAAATTAAAAAAGGTTTTGCGATCGACGTAGATGGCAAAACGCTTCTAGTTAAAGATATCGAAATCACAACACCAGGCGGTCGTGGTGGTCAAAAGATCTACCGTTTCCGTGGTAACGACGTAGCAACAGGCGTAAAAGCTGAAGTTCGCCATAAGGCTGATGAAATCGTTGAAACTATCGATGTGACTAAGCGCGCTGTAATGTTCTCTTACGTTGATGGCAACGAGTACATCTTCATGGACAACGAAGATTACACGCAGTACATCTTTAACGGCGAGATGATCGAAGACGAGCTTCTATTCATCAACGAAGAAACTCAAGGTATGTACGCAATCCTAATCGATGGTAACGCTGCAACACTTGAGCTTCCAACTTCTGTTGAGCTTGTTATCGAAGAAACAGACCCGTCTATCAAAGGCGCTTCTGCATCTGCTCGTACTAAGCCAGCTCGTTTCGCGACAGGCCTAACTGTTCAAGTTCCAGAGTACATCGCAACGGGTGACAAAGTTGTGATCAACACTGCTGAACGTAAATACATGAACCGCGCAAGCTAAGATACTGATATGACCGAAGCTAATGACTTAATGTCTTATGATGATGCAATCGACACTGCATACGACATCTTCCTAGAGATGGCACCGGATAACCTAGAGCCTGCAGACGTGATTCTATTCACTGCACAGTTCGAAGATCGCGGCGCTGCTGAACTTGTTGAAACGGGTGACGATTGGGTCGGTCATGTTGGCTTTGAAGTCGACAAAGAGATCTACGCTGAAATTCGCATTGGTCTAGTAAACGAAGAAGACGACGTTTTAGATGACGTTTTCGCGCGTATGCTGATCAGCCGCGACCCAGACCATAAGTTCTGCCACATGCTGTGGAAGCGTGACTAGAACTTAAGCTTGTGCTGCTCTATTCAATGAGCACACCAATATCTTAGCCGAGCTCCGTGCTCGGCTAATTTTTGTCACCGATTTCACCATTACCAATTATGACCAAAGCAAAAACTGATACTCAGTCAAAAGGCTATGCCTGTATTGGCTTGGTAAACCCAAAAACGCCAGAAAACGTAGGCTCGGTTATGCGTGCAGCAGGTTGTTACGGCGCAAATTCTGTGTTCTATACAGGCACGCGCTACGACCACGCACGTCAATTCCATACCGACACTAAAGAGAAGCACTTAGAGCTACCACTGATTGGTGTTGAAGACCTAAAAGACATTATTCCGGTAGGGTGCGTACCTGTTGCTGTTGATTTGATTGAAGGCGCTAAGCCTCTGCCTGAATACAAGCACCCTCCTCGCGCATTCTACATTTTCGGCCCTGAAGACGGCACATTGAAGAAAGAGATCACCGATTTCTGTCGCGAGACGATTTACGTTCCAACCAATGGTTGTATGAACTTAGCCGCAGCGGTAAACGTGATTCTTTATGATCGCATGGCAAAAGGCGATAACTTCTCGAATCATAAATAAAAAATCAGATGCGAGAAGACTTGTAGATTCGCTTAAGCGAAATACTAGTTGTGAAGAGATTAATAGATGCTCGTAAACCAGATGAGAGATGCGAAGCGCGCACATACTGCCGATTGAGTCAGTTTGTTCGCTACTCGATTACTCTCATCCCGCATCTTCCCTTTCTTCCAGATGTAAAAAAACCTGCTAAGTTAGCAGGTTTTTTAGTATTCAAAAGAAGTCGTTAATTACTGGCGAGTTCTTGGCTTAGCTGGCTTGTTCGGGCGGTTCGTGTTGTTGCCACGAGAACCATTTCCTGAACGAGAGTTGCTTGGCTTGCCCTTGCTGCTCGGTGCGCTGCGACCTGCATCTGGCGTTGTTGTGCCGCGAGTTGCTGGCTTCTTACGCTTAGGCTGGTTGCTACGGCCTTTTGGTGCATTTGCACGCTCTTCGTGACGCTTAACAGCACGACGAATCTTCTGGCTACGAGAACGCTCACGTTTACGTGATGTATTCGAAGGGTCAAGGTCTAGTAGCGTCTCTTTCTCAGGCTTAAGCTCTACCAGTTGACGTAGGTAGTTTACTTCTTGAAGATCGAGCTCTTTCCAACCGCCACGAGGCAGTTTCTTGTCTAGGTAGATATCACCGTAACGCACACGCTTTAGACGGCTTACTGTTGTTTCTTGTGATTCCCAAAGACGACGAACCTCACGGTTACGACCTTCGTTAATCGCTACGTAGAAAGTATGGTTCATACCTTCGCCACCAGCGTAAACGACGTCTTCGAAACGCGCCATGCCATCTTCTAGCTCAACACCGCGTACTAGGTTCTTAACCTTCTGTTCAGTCACTTCACCGAACACACGTACTAGGTACTCACGCTCAACCTGACGGCTTGGGTGCATTAGACGGTTTGCTAGCTCACCATCAGTTGTGAAAAGTAGAAGACCTGATGTGTTCGCATCAAGACGACCTACCGAGATCCAACGTGAACCGCGGATTTTAGGTAGACGATCAAACACAGTACGACGACCTTCTGGGTCGTGGCGAGTACAAAGCTCACCTTCTGGCTTGTAGTAAGCAAGTACGCGACAAACCACTTCTTCAGACGCTTTACCTGATACAGTGTGACCATCAATACGAATCACTGAGTTTTCGTCTTCTAGACGCTCACCCAATTTCGCGACTTGGCCGTTAACGCTTACACGACCTGCTCTGATTAAAGCTTCCAGCTCACGACGAGAGCCGTGACCAGCTCGCGCTAAAACCTTCTGTAATTTTTCGCTCATTTACTCTTTTCTACCTAATTGTCGTCTTCACAGACGTCGAATGAAATATACGCGACCAAAATCGCGGTCGCGCATTATCGCAAAGAACCTTTGAAAAATCACTCGTTATTTACACATTACCGTCGAATGCACAGTAACATGATGTGAACGAGTTTCAGGGTTACTCGAACGGTTCTGGATCGCCTGAACCAACACGAACGACTACTGGATCATCATCGCTAAAGTCAACTACCGTGGTTGGTTGCTCACCTAAATAACCGCCATTAAGAATTACGTCAACTGCATGTTCTAGACGATCACGGATCTCTTCAGGATCAGATTCCGTTGTCTCGTTACCCGGTAGAATCAAAGACGTTGACATCAAAGGTTCGCCCAGTGCTTCCAATAGATCGAGTGCAATCTTGTTATCCGGAACACGAATACCAATGGTCTTTCTCTTCGAGTTCATTAGACGACGTGGCACCTCTTTCGTTCCCTTAAAGATGAACGTGTAAGGGCCCGGCGTGTGAGCTTTTAATAGACGAAATGCCGTGTTATCAACACGTGCATAAAGAGAAAGCTCAGAAAGATCGCGACAAAGCAACGTGAAGTTATGCTTATCATCGATTTTACGAATCTGACAAATACGATCTAATGCTTGTTTGTTTTCAAGCTGACAGCCAAGAGCATAACCCGAATCTGTTGGATAAACCACAACACCGCCATTACGGACAATAGCAACCGCTTGATTAATCAAACGAGCTTGTGGGTTATCTGGGTGTACATAAAAAAACTGGCTCATTATTTTTCCTCATTATCGAGTCTCTCGACTCTATCTTCAGAAGGAGCTTGTTCGTCTGGTAATGTTTCAGATGACGAAAACGTTTGAAACTCCCAATCTTTCCATACTTCTTCGACTCCAGAAGGCAGCCAAAGATTGCGCCCTAACTCCATCCAAGGAGACGGGTAATGAAAATCACTGCCTTGAGAGGCTAATAGTTTGTATTGTATAGCATAATCCGCAAGAGTGCGTCTTTCTTGTTGCGCCTGTTGCGGTTGAGCCACTTCCATCGCATCACCGTTCGCTTCAACAAAAGCAGTCAATAGACGTTTCACCCATTTAGCGGTAAAGCCATAGCGCCCCGGATGAGCAAGTACCGCTTGTCCGCCAGCAGCGTGAATTGCCGTGACCGCATCACTCATGCTGCACCATGTTGGTGGCACATAGCCTGGGTTATTACGGGTTAAGAACTTCTTAAACACCTGATGCATGGTTTTCGCGTAGCCATTGTCAACCAACCACTTAGCAAAGTGCGCTCGGGTAATCGGCGCATCACCGGCAATCGCTTTTACTTCTTCTAACACACCTTCGCGCGTCGCTTTTTCCAGTCGCTGGGCGATCAGCTCCGCTCTACCGATACGATGCTGTTTCTGCTGTTCAATTAACGCATTAAGTTCTGGTGATTCTGGGTCGACATTCAAACCAACAATGTGGATGTCTTTGTTCTGCCAAACGGTGGAAATTTCGATACCGTTAACCAATTGAATTGGCAGCTTATTATCAAGGATATAACGATGCGCCTCATCAAGAGCATCAACTGTGTCATGATCAGTAATAGCCAGGACTTCAATATTGAAGCTCAACGCACGGTCAATCAGTTCAGGTGGTGTAAGTCGACCATCTGAAGCTGTGGTATGGCTATGTAGATCAATTCTCATATTTTCTGTTCATTATTTTTGCATTTAACACGATATTTGCTTTATTGGGCTTGACTTGCGAGCCTTGAACTAGTTAACTAGTACACAAATACGAAGTACCTTTATTTATAGGCTCACTATGTTACAAGAATTTAACCAGCACCATAAAGATAAAGTTTTAGAACTTTCTTCAGTAGAAGCAAGTTCAGAGCTTAATTGGTGGCGCACTTGGACAGGTTCTTGGTGGGCTAACGTGTACTTCTAATTAAACAGATTGTTTATAAAAAGTTTATCACTAAGCCCGCTTTCATAGCGGGCTTTTTAATTTGTCGGACATCTCACATTCAACTGACTAACAAATCAACGAATTGACCAGATTCTAGATTGGGCGAACGGTATCTTTATGCGACTATGTACGGCAGGAAATTTAAAGAATCATAAAGGAGGTCTTGTGAACAAGGCCATTGAAATCAAAAAGCTGGGAACTATTGATGTCATCAATGCGACAGTTCCTTACTCGCAAGATCCAACAAGCGTGTTCCACACACTGTGTGAAAATAAAACAGACAGCTTGTTGCTAGAATCTGCTGAGATTGAGTCTAAACAAAACCTCACTAGCCTACTGCTTATCGATTCTGCCGTGCGTATCGTATGCGAAGGCCATCAGGTCACTTTCCAAGCTCTGACAGATAACGGTCAACATCTGATCGAACACCTAAATGCGAACGTGAAATCAGACATTGAATCTGAACTGAAAGACAATGTACTGACTCTGACCTTTACTCAGCCAAGCATTAACCTAGACGAAGACTCTCGCCTAAGAGAAGCTTCTTCATTCGATGCACTTCGTTTAGTTCAACACAGCTTTACACAAGACCCAGACAACAAGCACGCGCTTTTCATGGCAGGTCTATTTGCATACGACATCGTGGCGAACTTCGAGCCACTTGGCGATGCAGAAGCGACTAATAACTGCCCTGACTTTGTCTTCTACGTGGCTGAAACGCTACTTCGTTTTGACCATCAACAGAACGAAGGTCTGCTTCACGCGAGCGTTTTCTCAGAAGATCAAACAATCAAAACTCGCCTGACTGAACGTTTAGCGGATATCCAAACTCAATGCCAATCACTCAAAGAAATTGCAGAAGTCACTCCGCTTGATAACGTTGAAGCTGTACCAAGTGTTTCTGACGAAGATTTTTGCCAGACTGTTCGTGACCTAAAAGAGTACGTGGTAAAAGGCGATGTATTCCAAGTGGTTCCTTCTCGTCGCTTTACTCTGCCTTGCCCTGCACCACTAGCAGCTTACAAAGAGCTAAAGCAGAGCAACCCAAGCCCTTACATGTTCTACATGCAAGATGAGCTGTTTACTCTGTTCGGTGCTTCACCAGAGAGTGCTCTGAAATACGAGAAAGAGACTAATCAAGTAGAAATCTACCCTATCGCCGGTACTCGCCGTCGAGGTAAGCGTCCGAATGGTCAAATCGACTTCGACCTAGATAGCCGCATTGAATTAGAGCTGCGCACCGATAAAAAAGAGAACGCCGAGCACATGATGCTAGTTGACCTAGCACGAAACGACGTTGCACGTATCTCTGAAGCAGGCACTCGCCACGTAGCGGACCTACTGAAAGTAGACCGTTACAGCCACGTAATGCACCTCGTTTCTCGCGTTGTAGGCCAACTTCGTGAAGACCTTGATGCTCTGCACGCTTACCAAGCTTGCATGAACATGGGCACGCTAACGGGCGCACCCAAGATCCGTGCGATGCAGCTGATTCGTGATGTAGAACAGACTCGTCGTGGCAGCTACGGCGGCGCAGTGGGCTACCTAACGGGTGAAGGCACGCTCGATACCTGTATCGTGATTCGTTCAGCGTACGTAGAAAACGGTATTGCTCAAGTCCAAGCTGGCGCAGGTGTGGTTTTCGATTCAGACCCACAAGCCGAAGCCGATGAAACACGTGGCAAAGCGCAAGCCGTCATCTCTGCGATTCAAGCGGCGCATACTGCACCTAAGCAAACATCAAGTAAGCAGGAGTCTTAATCATGGCTGATATCGTATTTATTGATAACTTTGACTCGTTTACTTACAACCTTGTTGACCAGTTCCGTTCACTTGGCCACAACGTAAAGATCTATCGTAATAACATCCCCGCGGAAGCAGTAGAAACAGCAATTAACGAGCTAGAAAACCCAGTTGCGTTGCTTTCTCCGGGCCCGGGTGCTCCTGCTGATGCTGGCTGCATGCCAGAGCTGATTCAACGCTTAAAAGGCAAAGTACCGATGATTGGTATTTGTCTTGGTCACCAAGCAATTGTTGAAGCATACGGCGGTAAGGTTGCAGGTGCTGGCGAAATCATTCATGGTAAGGTTTCGATGATGGAACACGACAATCACGCGACTTACCAAGGTCTTCCTTCTCCGCTTGCAATTGCGCGCTACCACTCTTTGGTTGCGACTCACGTACCGGAAAGCCTAACGATTACCGCTGAAGTCGATGATTTAGTGATGTCGGTTGTCCAAGAGCAAGACAAAGTGTGTGGTTTCCAATTCCACCCTGAATCCATCATGACAACATACGGCGCAACGCTATTGGCGAATGCAATTGAATGGGCTTTAGAAAAGAACATAACTCTTGAGAAGAATGGAAAATAGGACACGATCATGGAACAGATTATTAATAAGCTTTACGACCAACAATCTCTTACTCAAGAAGAAAGCCAACAGCTTTTCGACATCATCATTAAAGGCGAACTTGACCCTATTCTGATGGCGTCAGTACTGACTGCACTAAAAATTAAGGGCGAGACACCTGAAGAGATCGCAGGCGCAGCGAAAGCGCTGCTAGCAAACGCAAACCCTTTCCCACGCCCTGATTACGATTTTGCAGATATCGTAGGTACAGGTGGTGATGGCCATGACACGATCAACATATCTACAACTTCAGCATTCGTTGCAGCAGCGTGTGGTCTAAAGATTGCGAAACACGGTAACCGCAGCGTATCAAGTAAATCGGGTTCATCGGATCTTCTTGATAAGTTTGGTATTAACCTAGCGATGAGCGCAGAAGACACTCGCTCTGCCGTTGATAAGCTTGGCGTTGCTTTCCTATTTGCACCGCAATACCACGGTGGTGTACGTCACGCGATGCCAGTACGTCAAACAATGAAAACTCGCACCATCTTTAACATCCTTGGTCCACTGATTAACCCAGCTCGTCCTAACATCGAACTTATGGGTGTTTACAGCAAAGAACTGGTGCGTCCTATCGCTGAAACCATACTGCAAATGGGTATGAAGCGTGCAGCTGTTGTTCACGGCAGCGGTCTAGATGAAGTTGCAATTCACGGTGAAACCATCGTTGCAGAGATCAAAGATGGTCAGATTCATGAATACATTGTGTCTCCTGAAGATTTCGGCCTCAATCAGCATCCGCTAGAAGCAATCAAAGGCGGTACGCCAGACGAGAACAAAGCTATCACCACAAATATCCTAACAGGTAAAGGGACTGAAGCTCAGGCGGGTGCAGTAGCGGTTAACGTTGCTCTACTGATGCGTCTATTTGGTCATGAAGATCTAAAAGCCAACGCAGCGAAGGCAATGGAAGCAATGAACTCTGGCAAAGCGTATGAGCTTGTACAGCAACTTGCCGACCACGCATAACGAACGAGATTTGAGACTAGAAAGATGACACAGACAAACGAAAAGTTATCAACTCACGTTTCTGTAAAAGAAGCAGAAATGGCAGAAGTATTAGCAAAAATTGTTCGCGACAAGTATCTATGGGTTGAAGCGCGTAAAGAGCAGCAACCGCTAAATGAGTTCAAAGATGCGCTAAGCGCTTCAGACCGCAGCTTCTATGATGCACTAAGCCAAGAGCAAACCGTATTCATCACTGAGTGTAAAAAGGCGTCACCTTCTAAAGGCTTGATTCGTGATGACTTCGACCTTGAATACATTGCATCGGTATACAACAACCATGCAAATGCGATTTCGGTACTGACTGATGAGAAGTACTTCCAAGGAGATTTCGAATTCTTGCCTAAAGTACGCAGCATCGCTAAGCAACCAATCCTATGTAAAGACTTCATGGTCGATACTTATCAGGTTTACTTAGCTCGTCACTACTCGGCAGACGCTATCCTACTGATGCTATCTGTACTAAACGATGATGAGTACCGTGCTCTCGCTGAAGTTGCTCACTCGTTAGGCATGGGCGTGCTAACAGAGGTTAGTAACGAAGAAGAGCTGCACCGTGCTGTCGGATTAGACGCGAAAGTGATTGGCATCAACAACCGTAACCTTCGTGACCTAAGTACAGACCTGAACCGTACCAAAGAGCTAGCACCTCTGCTTCGTGAGTTAGCACCAAACGCAGTCGTGATTTCAGAATCTGGTATCTACACTCATCAGCAAGTGCGTGACTTAGCGACATTTGCAGACGGCTTCCTTATCGGTAGCTCATTGATGGCAGAAGAGAACCTAGAGCTTGCCGTTCGCAAAGTAACATTAGGTGAAAACAAAGTTTGTGGCTTAACTCATCCTGACGATGCAGCCAAGGCGTACCAAGCAGGCGCAGTATTCGGTGGCCTAATTTTTGTTGAGGCGTCTAAGCGTTATGTTGACTTAGAGGCAGCACGCTTGACCATGAGTGGCGCGCCGCTTAAGTACATTGGTGTATTCCAAAACCATGACCAAGCTAGTGTTATCAATGCCGTGAAAGAGCTTGGTTTATACGGTGTTCAGCTTCATGGTGAAGAATCACAACAGTATGTGACTGAACTTGCAAACCAACTACCAGAACAAGTAGAGATTTGGAAAGCTTACGGCGTTGAAGATTCGCTGCCTACGCTGTTAGAAAGCAATGTGTCTCGCCACCTGCTTGATGCAAAAGTAGGCTCTCAGACTGGTGGGACAGGTCAAGTATTCGACTGGCAACTGATCAACGATCAGAGCTCTGTGATGTTAGCGGGTGGTTTGAACCCAGATAATGCACAGCAAGCAGCCACTTTAGGCTGTTTAGGGCTCGACCTTAACTCTGGTGTTGAGAGTGCTCCGGGTAAGAAAGATGCAGACAAACTCAACAAAGCGTTTGCTGCCATTCGCCAATACTGAGTGACTAGCCCAACTTAAGAACAGATGATTCACTGTAGATAGCCTACAGACCCTATTTCAGAGCATCGCAATGAGGTGCTCTACAAGATTAAAGACATTGGTATCCAGACATACCAAGCAAATTGAAGGAATAACACGATGGCTAAACTTGATGCCTACTTTGGTGAATACGGTGGTCAATACGTACCACAGATTCTAGTGCCAGCCCTAGAGCAACTGGAACAAGCGTTTATCGACGCTCAAGCGGACCCAGAATTCCGTAGTGAGTTCATGACACTGCTTCAAGAGTACGCAGGTCGTCCAACAGCACTGACGCTGACTCGTAACCTAACGAAAGGCACTAAAACCAAGCTTTACCTAAAGCGTGAAGACTTACTGCACGGTGGCGCGCACAAAACCAACCAAGTGCTTGGTCAAGCTTTGCTTGCAAAGCGTATGGGTAAAGAAGAGATCATCGCCGAAACTGGCGCAGGTCAACACGGTGTGGCAACGGCTCTGGCTTGTGCACTGCTTGGCCTTAAGTGTCGTGTATACATGGGTGCAAAAGACGTTGAACGTCAGAGCCCTAACGTATTCCGTATGAAGCTAATGGGCGCAGAGGTTATCCCTGTGCACTCTGGCTCTGCAACGCTAAAAGATGCATGTAACGAAGCGCTACGTGACTGGTCAGCAACATATGAAGACGCGCACTACCTACTGGGTACGGCAGCTGGCCCTCACCCATTCCCAACCATCGTTCGTGATTTCCAACGCATGATTGGCGAAGAAACCAAGAACCAAATTCTAGCTCGTGAAGGTCGCCTACCTGACGCAGTTATCGCTTGTGTGGGTGGTGGTTCAAACGCAATCGGTATGTTTGCTGATTTCATCGAAGAAGAGAGTGTTCGCCTAATCGGTGTTGAGCCAGCGGGTAAAGGTATCGATACTGACCAGCACGGTGCACCGCTTAAGCATGGTAAAACGGGCATCTTCTTTGGTATGAAGGCGCCGCTAATGCAAGACCCTAATGGTCAAGTTGAAGAGTCTTACTCGGTATCAGCAGGTCTAGACTTCCCTTCTGTTGGTCCTCAGCACGCACACCTTAATGCAATTGGCCGTGCAGAATACGACAACGTAACCGATGATGAAGCACTAGAGGCCTTTCAAGAGATCGCGCGCAACGAAGGTATCATCCCTGCACTTGAGTCTTCTCACGCTGTTGCACACGCACTGAAAATGGCTCGTGAGAACCCAGAAAAAGAACAACTATTGGTTGTAAACCTATCAGGTCGTGGTGACAAAGACATCTTCACCGTACACGCCATCTTAGAAGAAAAAGGAGCTATCTAATGAACCGTTATGAGAAGATGTTTACGCGCCTAAACGAGAAAAACCAAGGCGCATTTGTACCGTTCGTAACGGTTTGCGATCCAAACGCAGAGCAGTCTTACAAGATCATGGAAACCCTAGTTGAATCAGGTGCCGATGCACTAGAGCTGGGTATTCCATTCTCTGATCCGCTAGCAGATGGCCCAACTATCCAAGGTGCCAACATCCGTGCTCTGGATTCAGGCGCAACTCCTGATATCTGTTTTGAGCAGATTGGTAAGATTCGCGCGAAATACCCAGAACTGCCGATTGGCCTTCTAATGTATGCAAACCTTGTGTACTCACGCGGTATTGAAGACTTCTACGGACGCTGTTCTAAAGCTGGTATCGATTCTGTTCTGATTGCTGACGTTCCGACTAACGAAAGCGCAGAGTTTGTTGCAGCTGCTGAGAAGTTCGGTATCCATCCAATCTTCATAGCACCACCAACGGCAAGCGATGAAACATTGAAGCAAGTGGCTGAGCTTGGTGGTGGTTACACTTACCTACTTTCTCGTGCCGGTGTAACGGGTGCAGAGACAAAAGCAAACATGCCTGTTGGACACATGCTTGATCGTCTAAACCAATTCAACGCGCCACCAGCACTACTCGGCTTTGGTATTTCAGCTCCTGAACAAGTGAAAGAAGCGATTGAAGCAGGCGCTGCAGGTGCGATTTCTGGTTCAGCTGTTGTTAAGATCATCGAACAGAACGTAGAACAGCCACAAATCATGCTTGATAAACTGGCTGACTTCATTGCTCCAATGAAAGCGGCAACGCAAAAGTAGTCGCCAACAAAAGCGTTCGCTAAAGGTGATTAAAGCCACTTTAAGAAGTAAAAAGCGCCCGAGTATGGGCGCTTTTTTATTACTCTCAAAACTTAATCACTCTTCATTGCTTTCTTAATGGCGGCTTCATTCAATGTTGCCTTGATGGGATCGGTTATCTTATCCACCAAGTCGACTGGCATTGGGAATACAATCGTTGTGGTTCTCTCGTTAGCGACTTCTGTTAACGTCTGCATATATCGCAATTGAATCGCATTAGGTGACTTGTTCAATACATCCGCCGCTTCTTGTAATTTAGTCGACGCTTCTAGCTCCCCCGTTGCATGTATCACCTTAGCACGACGAGAACGCTCCGCTTCGGCTTGTTTAGCGAGAGCTCGAACCATACTGTCATCTAGGTCGACATGTTTAATTTCAACGTTGGCAATTTTAATACCCCAATTATCAGTGTGCTGATCGAGTATCGCCTGTAGGTCTTTGTTGAGTTCTTCCCGCTCTGATAAAAGCTCATCCAGTTCATGCTGACCCAGCACGGAACGCAACGTAGTTTGAGAAAGTTGGCTTGTCGCCTCCAAATAATTCTCGACATTGTTGATCGCCATCTTAGGGTCGAGCACTCGGAAGTAGACCACAGCGTTCACCTTCACCGACACATTATCTCTAGTGATCAAGTCTTGTGTTGGCACATCTAAGACTATGGTACGTAAGTCGACTCGCACGATTTGTTGGATAAAAGGAATGATGACAATCAGACCCGGTCCTTTCACTCGATAAAAACGACCTAAGAAAAACACCACTGCACGCTCGTACTCGCGCAGCACTTTGAACATGCTGGCTATCAACAAAATAACGAGCACAACCACAATACCTACCGTGTGTATAAACATAACCGCCCCCTTACTGGTAACGATAACTAAGGAGATTTCACTTAGGTCATCTCTCCATCCATTTCACCTATTTAGATCGAGTCGATGAACCTCCGACATGATCTTCGACATCCACTGCGTCAACATCGACCGCTTCTACATCTAGCGAGAGACCCGTTAGCTTAGTCACTCTGATATTTTGTCCAGCTTGCAGCTTATCGCTACATTTAGCTTGCCAGATTTCACCTTCAACCAAAACTCTGCCTTCCCCCGGAAAACCGCTGACAACCTTACCAGTCTCACCGACTACTGCTTCCATGCCCGTTGTCACTCGCTGATTTCTCACCCGAACCAGCATGGATATCGTCACTACAAAAAAGCCGACAGAGAACAGGCTGATGCCAATGATTAATGGTAGAGCGATTTGATAGCCGGGCACTTCGGTATCCATCAACATGATTGAACCGAGTGAAAACGCCGCTACACCACCTAAACCGAAAATGCCGAAGCTTGGACTGAAAGCTTCAGCAATCATCAGAGCGATCCCGAGCAGTATCAGTGCAAGGCCAGCGTAACTAACAGGCAGCATTTGCAATGAATACATCGCTAACAGCAAACAGATGCCACCAAGCACACCCGGTAGACCGACTCCAGGGTTATAAAATTCAAGAAGTAAGCCGTAAATACCGATGAGCATAAGAATGTAGGCAACGTTAGGATTGGTAATCACCGACAACAGACTGAAACGCCAATCTTGCTCACGCTCTACAAAGGCGACCTGATTGAGCTGAATGTCCTGATTAACGCCATTGATGATGACCGTACGTCCGTTGGTCATCTCAACCAACTGCGGTAAATCGCTCGCGATGAAATCAATCACATTTAACTCAAGTGCATTTTCTGAGTCCAAACTGGCCGCCTCTCTCACCGCTTTTTCGGCCCACTCTTCATTGCGATTGTGCAATTTTGCCAAGCTGACGATGTAAGCCGCTGCATCGTTGATAACTTTCTTCTCCATCGCAGTGGTTGCTTTTACCCGATCAGAATTCTCTTGCTTAGTATCGTCCTGCTCACTCGATTTCGATTTTTCATCTTGATTAGAGTCGTCTTGCGGAGACAAAGGATCGGAAGGTGCTTTCCCTCCCCCAAGCGATACGGGTGTTGCTGCGCCTAAATTGGTTCCAGGAGCCATAGAGGCGATGTGACTGGCGAGTAAGATATAAGTGCCAGCACTAGCGGCTCGCGAGCCTGCAGGCCCAACCCAAGTCGCGATAGGAACCGGTGATGTAGTGATGGAACGAATGATGTCACGCATCGACGAATCCAACCCGCCGGGCGTATTTATTCTTAATATGACGAGCTTGGCTTGCTCATCATGAGCTTGTTCTATTTCTCTCGTGAGATAATCGCTGGTCGCCGGACCTATCCCTCCATTCACCTCTATAACCCAAACATCGTCGGCTTGAGAATTTGCAGAGCTGAACAGCAGAAGAAACGCAAACAGGCACTTCAATATAAAAGCCATGCCTCTCTCCTTACAACTGAGATGCTAGATAGACGTTTTATTTTAAAGCGCAGAGGTAACATCTTGGTAATAACTCGATACCTTAAGCATAGTTCAGGCTAAATTTCGCACAACAAACATACTAATCTCGAGCCACATTGGAACGCTTAAAAAAAGCGCACAAATGAAAAGCAAATGTTAACGAGTGTGTATTAACACCCTCAACTTGAAAGTATTCACAAAACACACAGGGGTAAGGCTTTTATAAATTAAACAAATAACATCACATCAAAAACCGAGGCAAACGTTTGCTTTAGAGCAAAAGATCGCCAAATAACATTCATGTCACGTTTTTTGGTGCACTTTCGTCTCTGCTCATATTGATAAATGTAACAGATAAGTGTAAAACTCATCACGAAACATTCATCCAATGGTACGACGTACATTGGCATGTAGTTCTAGGAATTTTACATTTTGTAGCACAGAGGTAACGGAAGTGTTAAAAGAAAAGAGTTTACTAGGCAATATCGGCATTCAAGTCGTTATTGCTATGATCGTGGGTACTGTAGTGGGTGCCATGATGGGCGAGAGCGCAACTATGTTCGCTCCTCTAGGTGCGATCTTTATCAATTTAATCAAGATGCTGGTTATCCCATTGGTAGCAGTTGCACTGATCTCAGGTGCGGCAGGCTTAGGCAATAGCTCATCTGCGGGTAAAGTAGGTATCACTACTCTAGGTTACTTTGCACTGACTTCTGCACTGGCTGTTGCCCTTGCATTGATCATGGGTGAAGTATTCGAACCAGGACGCGGTATCGACGTTTCTGGTGTTGAAGGTATGTTCTCATCTGAGTATGCATCGAAAGGCGAACTTCCAACTTTCTGGGCTACCATCACAGGTATGATCCCAACCAACGTTTTCCAGTCTTTAAACGAAGCAAACATCCTTCAGATTCTAGTATTCTGCCTGTTCTTTGGTATCGCAATCTCTAAGCAAGCGAAAGAGAAGCGTGATCCAATCATCAACGGTGTAAACGCTATCGTTGACGCAATGGTTTGGATGATCAACAAAGTAATGATCATCGCTCCTCTTGGCGTATTTGGTCTAATGGCTGAAGCAGTAGGTACGTTCGGTTTTGGCGCACTAATGGTCGTATTCAAACTGTTCGTTGTTTACGTAGCTGCAATCCTAGTATTCGGCTTCGTTGCTTACCCACTGATGATTCAAATCTTCACAAAGACATCAGCGAAGAAATTCCTGACAGCAATGAAGAAGCCTCAAGCCGTTGCACTTTCAACAGCATCTTCAATGGCAACTCTACCTGTAACTATGGATACAGTAGAGAATGAGCTGGGTGTTCGTAACTCAACTGCATCATTCGTACTACCTCTTGGCGCGACAATCAACATGTCTGGTAACGCGATATACTACGGCCTAGTTGCTATCTTCTTTGCACAGCTATTCAACATCGACCTATCAATGGGCGCGTACATCGCAATCATCGTGACATCAACTCTTGGTGCTGTAGGCCAAGCGGGTGTTCCTGGTCCATCATTCCTAGTTGTAGCCGTTCTGCTAGCAGCAGGTATTCCAATCGAAGGTCTACCACTACTGTTCGCTCTTGACCGTATCTTCGACATGATTCGTACAGCTCTGAACATCACTGGTGATGCAGCGTGTGCGGTTATCGTTGACTCGCTGATCAAAGACGAAGAGAAAGAAGCTGAGCTACAGAAACAGCAAGCGTAATTTCGATTCTATCGATAAGCAAAAAGCCACTCTATGAGTGGCTTTTTTTGTTCTGAGGGAAGTAAATAGTTGAAAAGGCTTAAACTGCAATGCTTCCAATTATCTCGAAGTGACGTACAAAGCAACTTAATATGGATGGTTACTTTCGGTCTTAAGTAAGCTTGCTATTACTTCCTGATATTGGTTTAAGTTAAAGGTAGAACGGTCAGAGTTAAATTTTTTCTGCCTTGACTCTAAATAGGGTTGAGAAACCAGTGAGTTCATCAACATTTGGTAGTAGTGAAAATTCGATTCGTTACAGCCATCAACTAAATAAAGGAGGTTTTCAAGAGTTTTGTGATAGGTGAAACCGAACTTAGATTCTTTTAATCTTTGTACATTATCGTGATTGAACGAACTGCCACCAAGAGTAAAGAATAAAAATATATTGGGTGCACTTTCCCAAAAATCAATTAGCTCAGAGATTAACTGTTGTAACTGTATCCCTTCTACTCTTTGATATTTGGAAAACTGCTCTTCAAAACGATGAGTATGCTCTTCGATGAGCTGATCAAATAATTGCTCTTTATTATTAAAGTAATAGAGAATTAACGCAGGACTCACTCCTGCAGACTTAGCAATAGAGCGAATAGATACTTTATTATAAGGCTGACAAATAAATAACTTTTCTGCTGCACATAATATTTCTTCTCTTTTTTCATTAGGCATCAGATTGTATTCCACCCGCTTGTTTACATATACAACACATCTTATAACTCGAATAAACAATCTCAATATGGAACAAAAACATTTAGAACACGGTTAAGCAGCCTGCATGATGAAGGCAACATTTAAAAAATGCTCTTGAAATGTAATCAAAATAAAGCTGAGTAATTACTCCAACAAACAATAACATAGAAGTTTGCAATACCATGTAAGGGTTCAGTAAGAGCCATTACTTCAACGTAAGCCAATGTAAGAGTGGCGCTCAAATTGAGCGCCACTTTTAAGTCTAGAGTTTCAAAATCACTTTAACTGAACTATCAACTAAGGATTCATCAATATAAGCAATGGTATTCGAGGAGCTTGCAACCATGTCCTTTGCAAGGC
Organism: Vibrio fortis; assembly: GCF_000695685.1. Classification (GTDB taxonomy): domain Bacteria; phylum Pseudomonadota; class Gammaproteobacteria; order Enterobacterales; family Vibrionaceae; genus Vibrio; species Vibrio fortis_A. Next base: position 685,731 of record NZ_JFFR01000002.1, read on the forward strand.
TCTCCTGCCCTACTGATTTAGGTGGTTGACCTTTACCTGTAAATACTCGCTTAGCCCAATATGCTTGCAACTGAGCCTCTGTCTTTTGAGTAATGGCTTGATGGAACTCTGTTTTCATTGGATGCCCATCTTCCAAGTCAACCGCTTCAATTTGCAGCGACTTCGCTTTACCCAAATACAACTTCTTCACTGTGGATGCATCAAGCTCACTCATCGACGGGCTTCCAACTACAACGATGCCTGCGAACGCATTTACACTGCTAAGAAGAGCAGCGGCTAATAATGTTTTTTTCAACATGGCTCTCTTCCTTAAAATACAGCGTCAACTTTCAAAGTGTACAAGATGTTTTCGTCGTTCTTATATTCCGATGCTACGCCGCCATAAGTTGAACCAAAGCCAGTCAGGTAGCTAATGTCACCTTTCAGGGCAATATTTGGAAGGAAGTCCCAACGTGCACCGATGCTGTACGTAGTGCGTTGTGTATTTAGCTTATCAGCCAATGCTTTTGCTGAGCCATATGCGTATCTCGCAGATACACTGTTTGGATTTTGAAGTAGATTTGCAAGCTGGCGGTCTGCCGTTGCGTTTCGCTCGTCATCGTCTTGTGTTTCCATGTGTGAAACTGTCACGTATGGCGTTACGTCATCCAAGCGGTACGCCGCTGTTAGGTACGCAGCATCAACGTCGTAGTAAAAACCTTCAACCGTTGTGCGAGTCACTTCAGAAACCAGCATTAGGTTGCCATTTTCGTATCGACCACCAACACCGTAGAACTTAGCTTTATCATCATCAAACGTTGAATTTAGCACTGACTGGTTGTTTTCGTTCCAGTTCGTAGAAGAGCTAATCACAGACTGTGCGTAAACGGCACGAAGCGTCCAAGTGTCATCAGTCCAATTGACTACACCACCAGCAATATCATCAAACTGTGTATCAGCGTTGTAGCTATGCTTTGATGCCGATAGCTTTTGTGAACCAGCAAAACCTTGGAATGAAAGCGTACTATCATCCAGTTCCATATCGTAAATAAAGTCACCACCAGTGAGAGAGGTTAAAACCACTGAGCCGTATACTTCGTTAGGAACTCTCACGCCAACCTGTGCATAACCAACTTCTAAGTAGTCAGAGTACATGAACAGTGGCAAACGCAACTTACCACCACGAACAGTCAAGTTAGGTGTCACTTTGTGGCTTAAGAATGCCCACTCTACATCTGGAGACCAGTTCTCTTTTTTATTGCCACGAGCGACCATTTGAACAACCGCAGAAGTCGATTCATTAACTTCGAACTCACCTTGCAAACCGAACAAAGAACCTTCATCAAAGCGCACTTTATTTTCCGACTTCATGAAGGCATGGTTTTGATTGCCTAATTGCATGTTTAAAGACGCAAAGCCATTGAAACTAAACTTATCCGCAATTGAGTTTTGCTCTTTCGCTTCAAGGAGCGCGACCTTTTTCTCTAGCTCAGCCAATTTTTGCTCATCTGCAGCTTGTGTTGCGAACGACGCCGCAAGCGCTACTGCCACAGGCAATAAGCGAAATGGGGAGTGAGTCATTATTGTTCTCCGTTATACTTTGAATTGTGAAGTGGATTTGCTCAGCTCTGTAACGATGTCACTGAGTTGGTGACTCAGAGCTTCTAATTGATCGGTAGACTGAGATACTTGGTGAGAGCACTGTCTAAAATCATCCATATGGGTATGAATCTGTTTTGAAGCGCGAGCCTGATGTTCTGTCGTACTCGCTATCTGACGATTAAGTTCGGTAATTTCCTCAACCTGCCCACTTATTTCGAGTAAGTAGTCTCCTGCGTTTTGCGCATCTCCAACGGCCTGGGACGAGCTTGTAAGTCCTTGGTCCATAGCACCTACCGCCGCATTTGAACCAGACTTTAGTTCACCGAGTAAAGCATTAATCTCTGTCGCAGATTGCTGGGTATTATTGGCGAGGACACGTACTTCATCAGAAACGACGGCAAAACCGCGCCCATGGTCCCCCGCTCGAGCGGCTTCAATGGCAGCATTGAGTGCGAGTAGATTGGTTTGCTCCGCAACGCTTTGTATCGTGCTCAAGATTGAGCCTACGTTGCTCGCATTTTTGTCCAACTGTTTTAACTTTGTCGCCGTATCACGGATGTTACTTGCCAGCTCTTCTATCTCCTGGCTTGTTTTCAATACTACTTGAGTACCCGTTTGCGCACTTGCATTCGCCTTCTGTGCTTGTGAATCAGCATGTGATGCAAAGCCAACAACTTGTTCAATGAGAGCGATGATGTTGTTAACCGCATCAGTCACTTCTTCAATATGGTCACGTTGAGTGCTGTTTAACGCCAAAGTTTGATGGGATTCACTGCGAATCTTATCGCTAACCACTTCTAACTCTTGTCCAATACTCAAAGTGCTTGCGATGATCCCTTGAAGCTTTTCAATAAATTGGTTAACGCTTTGCACTAAGGTTGCAATTTCATCTTTGCCTGAGTAATCAATTCGAACTGTCAGGTCACCATCACCTGTTGCGATAGCTTGCATCTTTTCGGTTACCAACAGGATTGAACTGATAACAGATTTGAAGATTGCATAACCGACAGCAAAGACAGACAAGAGAAAGAAAACACCAAGCCAAACTGATTGTTGGGCAGCATCATTTGCGGCGTTCTCTGAGTGTAAAATGGTATCAACGACATTTTGGCTCGTTGATGCACGTATCTGGTCGCTTAACGCAAGTAACGAGTCATAATCCGCGCTGAGCTTATCCGACCTAACCGTTAAGTTATCAAAGGAGTCATTTAAATTAATGAAATCTAAACTCAACGCATATGCAGATTCGGTGTATTTTTTTAGCGCAAGTGACAATTTATTAAACGCATCAGCTTGTGAAGGTAGAACTATCGCTCCCTTATTTGCTTCGACTTGTAAATCAGCGGATATTTGGCGTGCATAATCGATAGCCTGCTCGTCTTCCATGATCACAGCGGCTTCAAATTGTTGTCGCACATTTGGTAACAGAGAGTTTATTTTTGTGGCATGCTCTAACGCGGGGTAATAACTTAACTCTAATTGAGTGAGTCGCTGACTATTATCACGGTGAATAAAGACATTGATGGTAATTATCGCCGCTAAACTGAGCGAGATAATTGATAAAAGAACGACAAATTGTACTTTTATATTGATATAACGAGACAGCAGCATATGGTTCTATTTAATTATCGCAAATTGATAATTATGTTACCGTCAGATCACTTCCCGTGGTGAATGGATTCACTAAACAAATGACACGTTATGTTTAAACTGGGTTCAATCAATGATTATAATTTTATTAAAGCCTTGCTTACCCATCGCCCAAAGAAAAAACCCGAAGAACTGTGCCCTCGGGGTTTATTATCAATCAATACTAAACTATTAGCATTTCTATTATATACATATAAGGTTGTTTAATTGATGTTCTGACATTGATACTTCGAATTTACAAATCACTGCCATAGATATCAAAAGAGAAATACTTAGCGGCTATCTTATCGTAGGTGCCGTTCGCTCGAATCTCTTCGATGGCATTATTGAACTGCTCCGCTAATTTTGCATCTTGTTTTCTTAACGCCAGCGCTGTGCCTTCACCGATATAAGCTTTATCGGTTACCGCTTTACCTTTGAATTCGAAATCCTTTCCTTCTGTTTTATCTAGGAACGCAAGTGATAGCTGGTCTGAGTTACCAAATGTGACGTCTAAACGACCGTTCTGAAGATCAAGGTAGACTTCATCTTGGCCAGTATAACGCTTGATGGTTGCGACACTGCCGAACTTGTCGGTCACATAACGGTCATGAATAGTCCCTTGCTGCACGCCAATGGTTTTACCCGCTAAACCATTTTGGTCGATATCAAATGTGGCGCTTTTAGCGGCAACGAATACTGCCGGGGTTTGATAGTATTTATCCGTAAACAGGATCTTACGCTTACGCTCTTCAGTAATACGCATCGACGCCATAATCACATCTGACTTTCTTGCCAGTAGACTTGGAATCAACGAGTCCCAGCTTTGCGATACCCAAGTACAGTCGAGTTTCGCTTGCTCACATAAGGCATCGGCTATCTCAATATCGAACCCAACCGGCACACCGTCGCTGTTTTTATAGTTAAAAGGTGGATAAGTAAAATCTGAGGCCAAGCGAACCTCTTTCGCCTCTACGGCGGTACCAAGTAGAGCAGCTGCGCAAGTGAGTCCTAGTAGTATCTTTTTCATCATTGCCATCCTAGATATGATCTTTATCGAGTTGAAGTTGAGGTTCTGTATTCTGAGTGTGTTGTCTCTGACGTAATTCTTTCTGGTAGTGATTCAGTGACGATATCACTTCATCCATGCTCTCTTTACTGCCAATACTGATGCGAACGCAATTACGTAACGCAGGCTCATGATGTTGATTCCTGGTTACAATGCCATTTTTCGCCAATACGCTAAACAGTTGGTGTTCAGGCTTGTGCTTCAGCAACACAAAGTTGGTCGACGACGGGTAAACTTGCTCAATGAAATCAAACTTTGCCAATTGAGTTGCAAAGCGATTACGAACTTCAACCAAGTCTAATGTCGCGTCTTGCATTACTGAAACTCGCTCGTCAGACAGTGCTTCTAGTACTATTTGTGATGAGCAATCCGGCATTGGGTATGGCGGAATCAGCTTCGCGACATACTGCATCACGTTTGGACTCGCCAAGATAAATCCGCAACGCACTGCAGCCAATCCAAACGCCTTAGACAAAGTGCGAATCACCACCAAGTGTGGATAGCGCTCAATTAGGTTTACGGCTGATGTCTGCGGTTCAAACTCGATATACGCTTCATCAACTACCACGAGTGATTTGCCTTGCGTACCTTCAAGTACTTCTACCAGATCTGATTTAGGGATCACATTGCCAGTTGGGTTGTTCGGTGAACAAAGGAAAACGATATTCGCTAACTCTGCTCTCTCTATCACGTCGGCAGTATCTAAACTGAAATCTTCCTTAAGCGGCGAATCTAGTGTTTCAATCGCCAACGCATCAGCACAAAACTCATACATTGCATAGGTTGGAGAGCAAATCAGTATCTTGTCTTGAGCAGGTTTACAGAATGTTCTGATTAATAGATCAATCGCTTCATCCGCTCCACGCACCGCAACCGTATCAGCATCCGTTTCACAATAGGCTTGATATGCTTTTGCTATGTCTTGCGGCAAAAAGTCAGGATAGCGGTTATGCCCTACTTCACCCTGAAAGAGTGGGCTCTCTAATTCGTTTGCATTTAACCAAACACGCCCATCACCACCAATTCTTCTCGCCGATTGGTAAGGTATTAATTTTTTTACTGCCTGAGGCACTAAGCTATCGATAAAAGATATCAAGAGGCGTTCCTTTCCACATAATCAGAATGTTATCACCACCGATTTCATATTCAATATATGCGACATATCCACATATTGAATCATAAATGATGATTAAGTATTTACATTCAAACAGAACACTATTGATAAATGAATCGAAATAATTACATAATAGCCATGATAAAAAGTCATAGGTATACATATGAATCATTCGCTGCCTTCCACCAAAACCTTGCTCGCCTTTCTATCTACAGCAAGGCACTTGAACTTTACCCATGCAGCTCATGAGCTAAACGTCACGCAGGGGGCTGTTAGCCGTCAGGTTTTAGCCTTCGAAGACAGCCTAGGGTGTGATCTTTTTTATCGTCATGCTCGTGGCCTATCGTTAACACCTAAAGGAGAAGAGTTGGTTCCACTCATTCAAGCAACCATTCAACAGCTGCAATCTGCTCTTAATCAAGTATCGAGCTCTCCTTCAAAAATAAAACTCAATGCCCCGAGCTGTATTACCTCTTGGCTGCTACCCAAATTGATGTCGTTTCAACAGGCTTACCCTGAGATTGATGTAGAGCTAACATCCACTATCAAGCACGTCTTTGAGCCGAGCTTTGACCCATTTGACGCTGTAATTACCTATGGTAAAAAACCAAACCAACACTCAATCGTCAGCCAACTGTTGTTTAACGAACAACTTGCTCCAATATGCCAATCGCAGATTATTGTTAAAGAACACCTAACAGAGATTGATTCGAGCATCATCAAGCCACACAAACTGTCACAATACACTTGGCTGCACGCCAATAATGAGCAAAGTGACTGGCGATTGTGGTTGGAGCATATCGGCAGCAATGAACTTTCTAGCAAAAATAACCAGCAATTCGCGACACTTGATCAGGCAATGAACGCAGCAATTCAGGGATTCGGTATTGCCATTGGTGATATCACGCTTGCAAAACAAGACATCGATTTAGGCAGATTAGTGAAAGTGAGCGAAGGCAGTGTGTTCTCAGGAAATGGTTACTTCTTGCTGCAACCTAAAAACCGCCAGAATACTTCGCTATCCACTCTGGTTGATTGGCTAGTTGACTAACCTTGATCGGACAGGAAGTTGATCGGACACGAATAAACATCGAAGCCCTTTAGATACAGCATCCAGCTCGCACAGTAGTGACATTTATCAAAATGAGAATCGAGTTATTCTCAAATTGACGCATAAAATTGCCTCTCAAAATAAAACTATTCTTCTCGCAACACGTATTGTCTTGGTGAAAGCAGACGAAGCATTCTTTTAACTGAATGAAAAGGTGAAGCAAATCATTTTTCCGCGGTGAAAAGATCTACCTTCAACACGAAATTGGCATTCGAATTGCTTTGTCATAGACAACCCAACCAATATAAAGCAGGTTGCACCTTTTCTCATTGCAGCTTGTCACGGAGGATAGGCTATGACCTTACAAAGACATACGTATTACGGCTTGATTCACCACGGGATTAAAACACTACTAATGGATCGTATTGGCCACTTTACTGAGCGCGAATATCACGAGTATTTGGATCTCACTACGGGTAAATCTACTTGCTTTATGATGAGTGAAGAAGAGCTCGAGCAAACACTAGATAACCTAAAAAGTGAAGGTTACTTGGAAGACATTAAACAACTTATTCCACGTTACCAAACTGCATGTACGCGGTGATAAGTTCGCTCAATCAAACATTTCATTTTCAAGTGCTTCGGTCTATTTTGCATCGAGGCACTTTTAGCTAGACTGAATAGAAGTATCTCAACAGGATGTTCGGTCTAACATGAAGCAAATTATCGACTTTATCCCACTTATCATCTTCTTTGCTCTGTATAAGATGTATGACATCTACACCGCGACAGGTGCACTTATCGCAGCAACCGCCATTCAAATTGCACTCACTTACCTACTCTACAAAAAAGTGGAGAAGGTGCAGATCATCACCTTCGCTATGGTTGCACTGTTTGGTGGTATGACGATATTCCTGCATGACGATAACTTTATTAAGTGGAAAGTCACCATTGTCTACGCACTGTTTGCTATTGGTTTAACTGTAAGCCAACTAATGGGAAAACCGGCCATTAAGGGCATGCTTGGAAAAGAGCTCACCTTGCCTGATTCTGTATGGCGTAACATCAGTTGGGCATGGACAGCATTTTTCGTGTTATGTGCTGCTTTAAATGTCTATGTTGCCTTCAATTTATCACTCGACGTATGGGTGAATTTCAAAGTATTTGGTCTTTTGGTTGCAACCATTACATTTACTTTATTGACAGGTTTATACATCTACAAAAGCTTACCTAAAGACAAACAACAGCAGCTTTCCGGGAAAAATCGAGACGATGAGTAATGGTCGAATGAGATCTCAATCTCATTTTTTGTTACAATCTTGCACATTATTTCGTTCACAGTGGTCACTAGGATAAACGCCGGCCACTGACTTATTGATGTTTTGGGAATCCCTTATAATGAGTCACACTTCTGATGCGCCAAAAGGCCAACTTCTTCTTCGCACTCTTGCTATGCCTGCCGACACCAACGCCAATGGCGACGTCTTCGGTGGCTGGATCATGTCTCAGCTCGATTTAGCTGGCGGCATTCTAGCGAAAGAAATCTCATGCGGCCGCATCGTAACGGTATCGGTTTCAAGCATCACGTTCAAAAAGCCAGTGAAAGTGGGTGACGTGGTATGTGTTTATGGCGAATGTACCAAGATCGGTCGCACTTCAATGAGCATCGACTTGGCGGTATGGGTTAAGCCAGTTCGTGACCACGGTATCGAAGATCGCTTTATGGTCTGTGACGCAACCTTTAACTATGTTGCTATCGATTCAGAGGGCAAACCTCGCGCTATTGTGAAGTAGTCCAACAACTTAATAATCCAATAGCCAATTAATTTCGGGTCTTTAGAACGTTTTCTACCCAGCTTTTAAAGACCCAGCCTCTTCGACGCGCATCAATTCACACTTTCTTCTTTTCCCCCCTTCCAAATACAATTAGTTCGCGTAAATTAGTTAGATAGCTCATCGAGTCTCTTTTTTGTGAAGTATAAATAAGGATATACCAATATGTGGTACGTGATTTTCTCTCAAGACGTCGAAAACTCATTGGAAAAGCGCTTAAGCGTTCGCCCTCAACATTTAGAGCGCCTACAAACACTTCACGATGAAGGCCGTTTATTGACTGCTGGCCCAATGCCTGCAATCGACTCAGATAACCCAGGTGAAGCTGGATTTACAGGTTCAACGGTTATTGCAGAATTTAATTCACTAGAAGAAGCGCAGGCTTGGGCAGATGCAGACCCATATATTGAAGCTGGCGTCTATGCTAATGTAATTGTAAAACCATTTAAGAAAGTATTTTAAAGTGAAAAAATGGATTATCGGATCACTGGCTGCGCTCGTCCTAGCGGGTTGTAGTTCAAGTGACCAAGACAAACAACGTCAATTAGAGATGATGGCGCAACACCGTGCAGGTGTTCTATCAGCTGGCCTGCCTATCGAATACGGCCCGTTGAAAGTAATGCGTGTCTTGGCAAAGAACACCGTGATTGAAATCATGATGATCTACAACCAAGATGCCCAAGGCGCAAAACCGCTGAATCAAGTATTGAAAAGCAGCGTGAATAGCTACTGTACCAGCTCAGAGGTACGAGCCAACCTAGATATGGGCTTGGCGTACAACATCAAGATTCGCAATACGCGTGGTCAATTGATGGTTGAGCAGCTTATCAGCAAGCAAACCTGCGAAAGCGGTAGTTAGTTCGAGATTCGAGCAAATGTTAATAACAGAAGCCTCGCGATTGCGAGGCTTTTTTATGCAATTAAGGCTTCAGATATACACCCTTAATCTAGCTTTACTTGTCTTACACTTCTTCAGCTTCCCACTCTTTTCGCAATGCTTTCGTCGCTGAAACAAGGTTCGCTAATGCGGCTTCGGTTTCTTCCCAGTTACGGGTTTTGAGGCCGCAGTCTGGGTTAGCCCATAAGCGCTCTACTGGGATTTTCTCTGCTGCCTTCTTAAGTAAGCCAACAATCCACTCCTCTGATGGAATGTTTGGCGAGTGAATATCATAAACACCAGGGCCAATCTCATTCGGATAATTGAACTCTTCAAACGCCTTGAGCAACTCCATGTTTGAGCGAGAAGTTTCAATGGTAATAACATCGGCATCTAGTGCTGCAACTGACTCGATGATCTCATTAAATTCGCTGTAACACATGTGGGTATGAATCTGAGTTTCTGGCTTCGCGCTTGCAGCAGAGACTTTAAACGCATCCACAGCCCACTCTAAATACTCCGCATGATCGGCTTTCTTCAAAGGCAACCCTTCACGGATTGCAGGTTCATCAATCTGGATGATATTGATACCCGCATCTTGCAAATCTGACACTTCATCACGCAGTGCAAACGCCAACTGGTTAGCAATCTCTTTACGGGAAATATCTTCACGAGGAAAAGTCCAACACAAGATTGTCACCGGCCCGGTTAACATGCCTTTCATCTGCTTAGAGGTCAGCGACTGGGCGTAAGTCGACCACTCAACGGTGATTGGTTTTTCTCGCTCAATATCAGCAACAACGATGGCTGGCTTCACGCAGCGAGAGCCGTAACTTTGAACCCATCCAAACTTGGTGGTTTGAAAGCCCGCTAGGTTTTCAGCAAAGTACTCAACCATGTCATTACGTTCTGCTTCCCCGTGAACAAGCACATCAAGATCAAGCGCTTCTTGGCGTTTAACGGCATCTGCAATGTGCCCTTTTAGCGCTTGTTTGTATTCACTTTCATTCAGTTTTCCTGCGCGATAAGCACTGCGTTGAACTCGTATTTCGCCAGTTTGCGGGAAAGAGCCTATCGTTGTTGTCGGTAACAATGGTAAACCTAGTACTTCAGACTGATGAGCCGCACGCTCTGCATAAGGTGCACTTCGCTCGCCAATTGCTTTCGTTAGTGTTTTCAATCTCGCTTGAACATGTGGCTTATTCACGTGAATCGCTTGCTTACGCGCTTCAATCGGTAAGCTGTAAGTTTCACAGGCTAATATCGCTTTCTGATCGCCATCTAACGCGGCACCTAACAAGCTAACTTCTGTCACTTTTTGTTTAGCGAATGCGAACCAACTCTTCACCTCTTCAGTTAATGTCTCTTCAAGCTCTAAGTCGACTGGGCTGTGCAGTAGAGAACAAGAGCTTGCCACCCAAAGCCGCTCTCCTAACGACTCCTTGATAGGTTGCAGCGTAGCGAGTTGCGCAGCTAAATCAGCGCGCCATACGTTACGCCCATTAATAACACCCGCCGAAAGCACCCAATCTTGAGGTAGATTTTCAACGACGTCGTTCAACTGTTGAGGAGCGGCAGCTAAATCAATATGCAGGCCGTTTACCGGGAGGTCGATAATCTTATCTAACGTATCACTCACAGAATCAAAGTAGGTCGTTAGCAGCAGCTTTACGTCGCCCTGAATCACTTGGTAAGCAAGCTTGAATGAGTCTGCCCATTTGGTTTCTAGCTCTAAGGCAAGAATCGGTTCATCAATCTGCACCCAGTCGACACCTAACTTCGCTAATTTGGCAAGAATTCCCTGATATGCGGTTAGCAAGCGAGGCAACAAACTCAAACGATCAAACCCCTCTTCCACTTCCTTGCCTAGGTAAAGGTATGACAATGGCCCTAGCAATACTGGTTTCACTTTATGGCCCGCTTTGATCGCTTGATTGACCTCATCAAACAGTTGCGGCCAGCTCACTTCAAAAGAATCGTATTTGCTGAACTCAGGCACAATGTAGTGGTAATTGGTGTTAAACCATTTGGTCATGTCTGATGCCGCGGCGCCATCTTGGTCATGGTTATGATTTGAACCACAGCAACTGCTCTGAGACTGGCCGCGACCAACACGGAACAGCGTATCCAAATCAGGGAAGCCTTGGTCATGACGCTTTGGCACATGACCAAGAAGCAACGTTGTAGCAAGAACATGATCGTACCAAGCGAAATCGCCAGCCGTTACAAAACTTAAATTGGCGTCCGATTGAACTTGCCAATTACGTTCGCGCAACTGACTGCCGACAGCTTTTAGCTCCGTTTGATCGATTTCCCCACGCCAATACTTTTCTAAAGCGAATTTGAGTTCTCGTTTTTCGCCAATACGTGGGTAGCCTAAAATATGAGTCGTTGTTGTCATGAGCCTATTCCTTAATCACTATTTTAAATCCGGTCAGACGCTGAATAATTTCGTTAAAAGGCGTCTGGATGGCTAAACTATCTCGCCAAACGTCTTTGTGAACAATCTCCAAATATTCAACTTGTTTATTAGAAAACCTCATGTTCATTAATTCACACATGAGAAAACCGAAAACATTTAGACGTCCAGATGTTTACACATCCACAAAAACGACGTAGGGTAGTTATTAAGAAATATTGAACATCAGCTTAGGAACTATGAGGATTACTCATGATAGAGCTCAAACATCTGCGAACATTGACCACATTGCGTGATAGTGGCTCTTTAACAGCGACCGCGACATCACTGCACCTGACGCAATCTGCGTTATCGCATCAATTGAAAGATCTTGAGGCTCGCGTGGGTGGGCAGCTTTTTTTGCGTAAAACTCGCCCAGTTAAGTTCACCTCCGAGGGTGAAATACTGCTCAGACTGGCGGATGAGGTGTTACCGAAACTGGCAAAGGCGGAGAATGAACTGGCCAGTCTTAAGGAAGATGTTAACGGCAGGCTCCATATGGCGATTGAATGCCACTCCTGTTTTCAGTGGTTAATGCCAGCACTTAAAGAGTATCAAGTGACTTGGCCAAGCGTGACCCTCGACTTCTCATCTGGCTTTGGCTTTGAGCCTTTACCTGCTTTGATGGCAGGAGAACTGGATCTAGTGATCACTTCCGATATCCAGCCTAGATCTGAGGTTCACTATGAGCCGCTGTTCGATTTTGAGATGCGTCTGATCACGGCAATTAGCTCTCCCCTTGCTGAGAAAAAAGCAATTCAGCCAGAAGACTTGGTCGATCTAACGATGCTCTCCTACCCAGTTCAGAAACAGCGTCTGGACGTGGTAAAACACTTTCTTCAACCAGCGGGTATCGAACCTAAGAAATGGAAACAGGCTGACAATACATTGATGTTAGTACAAATGGTATCTGCAGGATTAGGTGTGGCAGCACTACCGAACTGGGCAATCAGTGAGTTTTCAAGACAAGGATTGATTGCTAGCAAACCGCTCGGGAAAGGGCTATCTCGTCGCCTGTTTGCAGCGGTAAGAAATTCAGACAAAGACAAACGCTACTTACAAGCCTTCTTCAGCACTGCAAGACAACAAAGTAAGAGTCACCTCGATGGAATCAAAGTCGTCTAGCTGACGTGACCTTGTTTGTTATAAAAGGTACTGTTTTAAAAATTCCAAAAACAACAAAGCCACAGACTGAACATCTGTGGCTTTTTAAGCTTTTTAAACTGTTACCATGTTAAACCGTTACCGCGCTATGCAGTTATCTCAGATAAGATTTGAATTGATTGGTCAATGGATCGTACTGGTAGCCGAGCATATCCAGTTTGCCCACCACGCTTTCGATATCCATTTCATACATGCTGACAAGCTCTTCAAAACTATCACATTCAAGACGTAACTTTTCGTTGACGATCCCTAATAGAATAATGCTATCTAGGCTTTTGACGTTGCTTAAATCCATCTCGTACTCCTTACGAACACATCGACTGATTTAAGTTTAGAACGACAATGGTAAACCCGCTTATTAACAGATCACATTTCTCGCTCAATCAAAGAACAATTCGCAACTTTCTAAAGTTCATAAATTGCTAAAGCGCCCAGATTGGCTCTAAGCCCACAACCGACGCGATCAGCATCAGCAAGGCAACAGCAAGCTGGATTTTTTCAGGTGTTTTCGCGAACAACAGATGCCAACACCAGACCACAATCGATGAAATCAACAGGGCAAAGCTGAACAGTAGCGAAGGCACCATAGGTTCCAATACTGCTTCAGAAAGCGAGTAGACGCCAAGCACAGTAGCCAGCACCACCAGCATACCGCTCAAGATACCAGCAACCGGCAAAATACGATGGAATGCCTGAAGGCGCGTTCGTGCAATCGTCAGCAATAGATGAGAGAAGGCGCTACCTAGTAGAACGGTAAGAAGCAGAGATGAGATTAGACCAACTAGAGTTGCCTTTTCGCTCGCTTGAATACCCACATAAGAGAGTGCCAAACCACAAGCCAGATACATCACCCAGATAGGGCCAGCATCACGAGTCTTGTTAGTCTGAACTTGAGAGAAGAAATAGAAGATGGCAAATACCACTAAGAAAGCTTCGACCTTAAGTGATGCAACCGCCAACCAGAGTACGCCGATTGCTGGCAATACCTTATGAATACGACCACGCTGGCCTGGGCAGATATCCCCTTTCACTAAGATCAGCGTAAGGACGAGTTGTGCACCCAATAACATAGGCGCAAGTTGAAGTAATACAGATTCGATCATTGGGATCTACTTATATGGACTTATTTTCGCAGAATGATATCAAAAACTGCTTGGAACACTAATCAAAATCATCAATTTGCTCACTGTCTCGTATCCTTGGTCTATGCTCTTTCCAAGAATCTCCTCTCGACATAGCGATACATAGCTTATTGAGGGAAAGACACTAGAACTATCAGGGGCATGTTCTACTGGCTAGTCAGGGCGCATGCCGCTATAATTCCCGCCTCAAAAATCAGAGGTCGAAATATGTACAGCGATATCACTCCTATTCACGAACACAAAAAATACTGGGCCGAATGCTACGGCACAGCTCCCTTTTTACCAACCAGTAGAAAGGAAATGGATGCTCTTGGATGGGACAGCTGCGACATTATCATCGTAACGGGCGACGCTTATGTCGATCACCCTAGCTTTGGTATGGCGATCATCGGCCGTTTGCTTGAAGCACAAGGCTTCCGCGTAGGTATTATTGCTCAACCAAAATGGGACAATAAAGATGCTTTCATGAAGCTAGGTAAACCAAACCTATTCTTCGGCATTACTGCGGGCAACATGGACTCCATGATCAACCGTTACACCTCTGACCGCAAATTACGTCACGATGATGCTTACACGCCAAATAACGAAGGTGGCAAGCGTCCTGACCGTGCAACACTGGTTTACTCGCAGCGTTGTCGTGAAGCATACAAAGGCACGCCGATTGTTCTAGGTGGTATTGAAGCAAGTCTTCGCCGCGTGGCTCATTACGATTACTGGTCTGACAAAGTTCGTCGTTCTGTTCTTTTCGATGCAAAAGCAGACATCCTTCTATTTGGTAACGCAGAGCGCGCATTGGTTGAAGTTGCACACCGCCTAGCCGATGGCGAAGAGATCGCGAATATGACCAACATTCGTGGTACTGCTGTCAACTTGCCTGCAGCACCAGAAGGTTACAAGATCATCGACTCTTCTCGTATCGAAAAACCAAACAAAGCCTACGTACCGGTTAACCCATACGAGGTTGAAACCCAGTGCGATACAAAGAAAGACGAAGAGCCAAAAGCGCAGCCGATTACGATCCGCCCTTCTCGCCATGATGCGAAAACAACAGCGGTTCGTATCCCTGCGTTTGAAAAGCTTAACAATGACCGCATTCTTTACGCTCACGCTAGCCGTATTCTTCACTTAGAGACGAACCCATACTCTGGTCGTGCTCTGATTCAACGTCACGGTGATCGCGAACTTTGGGTAAACCAAGCGCCAATCCCTCTGACGACAGAAGAAATGGACTACGTATTTGGCCTTGCATACAAGCGTGTCCCTCACCCTATGTACGGCAAAGCGAAGATTCCTGCTTACGACATGATCAAAACGTCAGTTAACATCATGCGTGGCTGTTTCGGTGGTTGTTCGTTCTGTTCAATTACCGAGCACGAAGGTCGTATCATTCAGAACCGCTCAAAAGAGTCTATCTTGGATGAAATCGAAGACATTAAAGAGAAAGTACCTGGCTTTACGGGCACTATCTCTGACTTAGGTGGCCCAACTGCGAACATGTACCGCTTAGGTTGTTCGGACCCGAAAGCGGAAGTGAACTGTCGTCGTCCATCGTGTGTGTTCCCTAAGATCTGTGAGAAACTAAACACAGACCACAAACACACTATCGACCTGTACCGCTCTGCACGTAAAGTGGAAGGCGTTAAGAAGATCATGATCGCGTCTGGCGTTCGTTACGACCTAGCGATTGAGTCTCCAGAATACGTTCGTGAGTTGGTTACACACCACGTTGGTGGCTATCTGAAAATCGCACCAGAGCATACTGAAAAAGGCCCTCTTGATCTGATGATGAAGCCGGGTATGGGTACTTACGACCGCTTTAAAGAGATGTTCGAGAAGTACAGCGCTGAAGCAGGTAAGAAACAGTATCTGATCCCTTACTTCATCTCGGCTCACCCGGGTACAGAAGATGAAGACATGCTAAACCTTGCGCTTTGGCTGAAGAAACACAATTACGAGTGTGACCAAGTTCAGAACTTCTACCCATCGCCAATGTGTAACGCAACGTCAATGTACTACTCAGAGACCAACCCTCTGAAACGCGTTAAGTACAAGAAGCGTGAAGATATTCCTGTGCCAAAAGGAGACCGTCAACGTCGTCTGCACAAGGCACTATTGCGTTACCACGATCCAGAGAACTGGAAACTGATCCGTGAAGCGCTGATCGACATGGGTAAGAAGCACCTAATCGGTGATAAGCCGGGTTGTTTGGTGCCAGAAGAAGACTTTGATGCACAAACACCAGCACAACGTCGTAAGTCTGGTCGTCACGGTGCTCACCGTTTCGCGACCAAGCACAGTAAATCTCAACCGGGTCTAGGCGGCGAGAAGCCACGTAACCATTCAGGCAAAAAACCAGGTGGTAAGAAGCCTAACAGTAACAACGGCCAAGGTAATGGTCATCAGGGCAACGGAAATGGCGGCGGCAACGGTCGTAAACCAGCGAGCGGCTTTATTAAGAAAGGTCCGGGCGGCCAATCTCAAGGAAACGGCAAGCCAAACCGCAACAAAGCAGGCAATGGCCAAGGTGGCAAACCTTCTGGTAACGGAAAGACCCGCCAACGTGCGGCGCAGCGCTAACTCTTCATAACAACGAGAGCTTTCAGTAGCGACGTTAACTTTAAGTAGTTAAGCGACAACCCTTCGCTTTAAATGACAAAAGTCCAAGTGATTTCCCCACTTGGACTTTTTTGTTTCTGTGGCTAGATGAGTGGCTAAGCTTGAGTTTGTTTAAACACCCAAGCCTTGCTGAGTAAGTAGTTACTGACCATTCCAACCAACACCCCGACCGCCATAGCCAAAAACAGCGAGCCATAAAATTCAGGCAGTATTAATGTGAGAGCCTTGAAACATATCAAATTGGGTACAGCCGATATCATTGCGGAGGTCATGAACTTTTGCCACTGCTTAAAATCATCCCTGCGTGACCCTGTCCCTTGGTATTCGAACGTTAGTACTCTGTTACCTATCCAAGTGCTGGTTGCCGCGACTAGAAAGGCCAACATTCTTGCCCACATCACCGACAAATCACCCACAAAATGAAACAGTGCAAAAGCGGCACAATCAACGACAAATCCACCAGCACCAACACATGCAAACTTAATTAGCTGATGATGAGACCTCAATACTCTTTCGATACTTGAGGTCATCGTTCTAAAGTGAAATGGCATTTTCATCGAGAATCTTTACGGCAACGGACTCTGCAACTGCAGTCGAACTCATTGGCTTACAACTGAATAGCGCGCGTTTCTGTTTATCAACGGGTTCTCGCACACAGCTCAATGCATTCTGTGCAATGACCGACTCAACTTCTGCCTTCTTGCCAATTAAGTAGAACTTTTCACTCGTATCTGCCTCTGAGATATCGGTGATTTTTTTGGCTTGTCCTAAGCTATAGAACTGACCCGAGAATGGACGCTTGCCTATGTAGTAACTTGGGGCATCATCCTCAATATGGTTGAAGATAATGCGGTCACTCTTCTCGTTCGCCTTACCAAGGTTCAAGTACACCATGGCAATCATGAGTAGCACAGGTAGCACTAGCGCGACACTTGAGAACCACTTCTTATCTTTCTCTACCACCAGCATTGCTACTAGCAAACCTAATGCTGGAATCCCCGGTAACACGTAAGCAGGGAGAATATTTCCTGCCATAGTGAACAGCAGTAGTGGTGAAATCAGCCAACAAATTAGGAACGAAAATAAGCCACTGTTGGTTTGATTTTGCTCTTTGATCTTCTGGCGACGAGCAAACGCCAGTATTGGCAGTACAATCGACCAAGGAGCTGCCGCTTGAATCCAGAATACCCAAATCATGCCTCGAGCTTCGTCGTGAGCGGAACCATAGAGGTCGCCTTCCCAACCGCTTACAACAAAACGCTTGAAGTGTTCGCCAACGATGAAGTAATCGATAAAACCCGGTGTCGCCATTTCCGCCATAATGTACCATGGCAGCGCAATCGCCATCATTAACGCCAAGCCAGAGACAATTGGAAAACGCTGCCACAGGGCTTTGAATGCACCAGTCAATCCATGTTGTAAAACAAGCCACGGGAAAACCGCGATACCCATGATCACAATCGCGACAGGACCTTTGGCAAGCAGACCGCAAGCAAGACCAATGAAACCGACATAACCCCAAGCATTATTAATACGCTTGCTGCCCTCTCCTTTCCAACACAGGTAGAAGCCGAGCATAGCGATGGTCATAGCCAACGTCAGGGCAATATCCGTCATCACCGCGCCCGCAGCAATCGAGAAAATGCCACACGTTGCCAGTACCACAGCAGCAACCAATGCGCTCTGTCCGGTACGTTTAGCAAAATAGGCGATCAATAAGATAGTGAATACGCCCGCTAGCCAATGAGGAGCACGGACTGCGAATTCACTCAAACCAAACAGCTCGATGCCAGCAGCGCTCATCCAAGTAAACAGTGGCGGCTTACCCCAAAAAGGCACACCGTAGTCAAATTGCGGTGTAAGCCAGTTGCCGGTTTCAACCATCAAGCGAGCCATTTCGCCATAACGTGCTTCAGTAGTATCCATCAACGGATACGTCGCCAGTGACAGCAACCTAAGAATTAGCGCAAAGGCTAATAAATACCACAGATGCGTTCTGTTCAGGCTCATGCTGATTCCTCTAATTTATACGTTGTCTTGAGTGCCGGTTTATCGACAACAGATTGAATGAGATACAAAGGGCGATTTTTGGTTTCGATGAAGATACGGCCAATGTATTCGCCCATCAGACCAATACTAAGAAGCTGGATACCACCAAGCGCCAACTGGACAACCATCATCGACGGATAACCCGTGATTGGCTCACCAAACATCAAGGTTTTAAAGATGATAAACATGCCGTAAACGAAGGCACTAAGAGCGACCATACTGCCAAGCGCGGTTGCGATACGCAGTGGTCGAATAGAGAAAGAGGTGATGCCATCCATCGCCAAGCCAAGCAGCTTAAGGTAGTTCCATTTGGTCTCACCACAAAAGCGTGCATCGCGTTTGAATTGCACTGTGGTTTGTTTGAAGCCAGGCCAAGAGAAGATGCCTTTCATGTAGCGGTTACGCTCTGGAAGCTGATTGATGTGATCGACAACTTCACGGCTTAGCAGACGAAAATCACCCACATTTTCAGGTACATCAATTTTTGCTGCGGCGTTCATTACGCGATAAAAGCTTGCTGCTGAGAACTTCTTAAACCAAGTCTCGCCATCGCGCTGACTGCGCTGCATATTGACAACGTCATAGCCTTCTCGCCATTTGGAAACCATATCTGGAATCAGTTCTGGTGGATCTTGTAAGTCCGCATCCAATAAGATCACCGCTTGACCACGGCAATGTTCTAAACCTGCGCTCATCGCAGACTCTTTACCAAAATTACGTGATAGACCAATGACTGAAATAGAGCTCGCAATTGACTTAAACGACTCCACCAAAGCCAAGCTATTGTCTTTGCTACCATCATCGACATAGACGATCTCACTCGAGATGGGCAATTCATCAAGTACCTTAGTTAAGCGCGAGTGAAATTCGGGCAGTACTTCCTCTTCATTAAAGAAAGGCACAATGATAGACAGCGAGATTGCTGGGCTAATTTGAGGTTCGCTTGAGCGGCGCGAATTGATATGAAGTTCAGTCATAATACGGTCTTCTATTTTTTGATTCCGTAAGCAGACTAACCACCGCCCCATGAAAGTTATGTTATTGACATATTTTTCACGTCAATTCAGGATGATCGTCATAACAAATAAGTCCTAATGAGTAATGAGATGAAACGAGTATTGCTGGTAGAAGATAACCGTGAAATTGCAGGTGTACTGTTCGACTACTTTGAGTGTATTGGCATGGAGCTCGATTATGCTGATAATGGCGAACTCGGCTTACAACTCGCCATGGATAACTCTTTCGATATCATTATCCTAGACTTGATGTTACCTCGCATGGATGGACTCACTGTCTGCAACAAACTCCGCGAGAACGGCAACACCACCCCTATTCTGATGCTCACTGCACTAGATAGCCGAGACGACATGCTCGCTGGGTTTGAACATGGTGCCGATGATTACCTAACTAAACCGTTTGACCTCGATATCCTGGAAGCTCGAATGAAAGCGTTAGTTCGCCGATATCACGGCACCGTAGCATCGAGTAAATTGGTATTTGGTGAAATCAGCATTGACCAAAAGACACGTAAAGCTTATCGACAAGACAAGCTATTGGCTCTCAACCCAACGACTTATACCATCCTTGAGATGTTATGTAAGAGTGCGCCGGATGTGGTTACCCGTGAGGATATCTCCTATAAGCTTTGGGAAGAAGACGAACCCAATAATGATGTCCTACGTAGCCACATTTACCAGCTAAGAAACCAACTAGACAAACCTTTTGACCAACAGATGCTGATTACCGTGCCTAAGATCGGTTTTCGATTGGAGTCCAACTCGTGATATTAAACGTACTGAGCAGCACAAAAAGCCTAACCGGTCGACTCGCCCTGTTCTTTGGGTTGATGGCCGTTATCATTACAGCCTTTGTCTATGCGGTCTTTATCGCTGCTCTGTACCTATCAGAAGACCGAGTCGGTGAAAGACGTATCCTTATCGACCGAAACTATGCCGTCACCCTCTTTGAAGCCGGAGCGCAAGGTGAAGTCCGAATTGATGACCTCACCACCGCTTTCAATGACCCTGCTCTGGTGCCAGATCGCTATCAAAAATATATCGATAACAAAGAGAGTTTTATTGGCGAGGTCGGCGATGAGCCACATTCGCGCATGGTGTATGTCGGAGAGTACTCTCACGAAGGGGTAACCTATCCTCTTATCTTACTCTCTGAAATAGACCGAATAGAATTTGACGTCACAGAGCTTCTCTATGCGACCTCCTTTGTCCTCACATTGTTGGCGATTCTAATCTTCAGCTTTGGGGCACTGCTGTACCGTCTATCTCAACGATTAATCGAGCCATTTAATTCACTGGCAAAACAGTTAGAGAGCAATAAAAACAACCTCAACCAGGAGTTTTCCGTCCAAGAAGGAGCTGCGATTGAGTTTCGCCAACTTACCAACCAGCTCAATGAGTACCGCCGCGAAATCAATGCGCTAGTAAAACGTGAACAAGCTTTCGCCCGCTACTCTAGTCATGAACTGCGCACGCCTCTTACCGTTGCGCGAGGTTCGAACAAACTGCTTCTACGCAGTCAGATGACTGAGTTCCAACACCGCCAAGTAAAACGTGTCGACGATGCAGTCTCTCAAATGTCGGAAATGGTTGACGCGCTGCTAGGGCTAGTACGTTATGAACGAAATCAAGACGACGCGCCAATTCGCCTGTTCAGCCAGCAAGAGCTCGAACAGATCATTGCGAAGAACTCTGCACAAGCGAGCGAAAAGCAAGTAGATGTGACACTGGAAGTTGAAGGTGAGCCCAGCATTCGAGCCACCAGCGCAATACTTAATATGTTGATTGGCAACCTGCTGAGAAACGCCATTGCTGCCACCAACCGTGGCAAAGTGGAAATCACACTGACCCAGCATTTGATCAGTATCCATGACCAAGGTGAAGGGTTGACTGAACAGTACAACCCAAGTGGACACGGCTTGGGGTTGCTAATCGTGGAAGATCTCTGTAACCGATACCATTGGGATTTTGAGCTCGTTAATCATCAAGATGGTGGCTGCGTGGCACTGGTGGTATTTGACCAACAACCACAATGATTTCAATCTCACACTAAACGCACAAGACCCGATGTTTGGGTGAACTATCCACCCAAACATTGATTCAAACGGTTTACTTGAACTGCCAGTTACCTGATACTGCGCCTCCAAATGTTCAACATGTGCCCCGTAGCCCCCATCCGACATGAAACTCAACAATAGCCCCATCACCCAACACCAATTCAATGGCCGCACTTTCTTTTTAAAGCGTGATGATCAATTGCATACCCATTTTTGTGGCAACAAAGCGCGTAAGTTCATGCAGCTTCTTGAAGAAGAGCATCCGAACATCACGACATTGATCTGCTATGGTTCTGCCCAAGCAAACTCGTTGTTATCACTGGCTGCACTGGCAAAGATAAAGGGTTGGAATTTGGAGTTTTACGTTGACCACTTACCTCAATGGTTGATTGATAAGCCGATAGGAAACTACCGTGGTGCGTTGGACCTTGGCGCCAAGGTAATCAGCATGCAAGTGGTCGCTAGTGACTTGCACCCAAGAGATTATATCGAGCAAGTCAGACAACCGGGCCCCGATTGTATCGTGCTCCCAGAAGGTGGACGCAGCAAGATGTCTGAGTATGGTGTAAAGCAGCTCGCAATGGAGATCCTAAGCTGGACACGTTTCGAGCCTAAGTATGACTTTGTCATCGCCCTACCAGCAGGCACGGGGAGCACCGCTCTTTATCTCCACAAACATCTTAAAGTGCACAACATTCCCGTCATTACCTGTGCTTGTGTTGGCGGTAATGAATACCTGACAAAGCAGTTTGAAGAACTGGGTGAAAACGATCATCCACAAGTTCTTCCTCTGGAGACCAAGCATCACTTCGGTAAACTCTATCAACGAGATTACCAAATGTGGCTCAACCTCCTAGAAGAGACCGATGTCGAGTTTGATCTACTCTACGACCCTTTGATGTGGCAATGTCTAGAGCAATGGCAACAAGATAACCCAGACAAAACACTGATCTATATTCATCAAGGTGGCTTGCTCGGCAACGAATCTATGCTGCCTCGCTATCAACGTAAATACCCGGAAATGACTGCCAATCAGACACTGGATTGGTAGTCAGTTTCAGTATTGCCTTCGAAGTAATATCTCGTTTTATATTGTCAGCCATGCAGCAGTAAAGTTCTTTTCTATACTTTCCATTGGGAAAATACCTACAGGAAGGACATATGCAGATTAGAACGGCTCTATCTTTACTCAGTGCAGCACTCTGTGCCCCTGTTATCGCTGGCGAAAATATACCTTATACGGTGGATGGCCTGGACTACGAAGGTTATTGGAGCGAATCCAGTGACAATGCGCCATTGGTGCTGCTTGTTCACGACTGGGATGGCTTGACTGACTACGAAAAAAAGCGAGCAGAGATGCTCAATGAACTGGGTTACAACGTATTTGCTGTCGACCTTTTTGGCAAAGGTATTCGCCCAACTGAGGTGAAAGACAAAAAACAACACACGGGTGAGCTCTACAAAGACCGTGAAAAGATGCGTTCACTGCTCGTTGGTGCTGCCGCTCAAGCGGAGAAGCTGGGTGGAAACCTCGATAACAACGTCATGATGGGATACTGTTTTGGTGGCGCTGCCGTCTTAGAAGCGGCTCGGGCTGCGATTCCATCTAAAGCTTATGTCTCTTTCCATGGCGGTCTATCAACACCTGACGGGCAAGACTACTCCCAAACCCCGTCCCAAGTCGTCATTTTCCACGGTACTGCGGATGCCATGATCTCTATGGCGGATTTTGGCAGCCTGGCTGAACAACTGGAATCAGCAAACGTTGAACATGAAATGCTGACGTATAGCGGCGCGCCTCATGCATTCACTGTGTTTGGCTCTATGAACTATCAACTCGAAGCCGACCAGAAGTCTTGGGCTCGCTTTACCGAAGTGCTTGAGTCCGCGACACAATAACTCCACATCCGACATCCCATATACAAAAAAGCGCCTCTCAATAATTTGGAGGCGCTTTTGGATATCTCATTGTTTCACAGAGCTTTTCGTATCTCGTATCTCGTATCTCGTATCTCGTATCTCGTATCTTCAAGATTCTACTGATATCGAGAAACGCTCAGGTCACCACTTTCGACTTCTGGTACTTTTCCACTCACCACACTCGCAAGAATCTTTCCTGAACCACATGCCATCGTCCAACCTAACGTTCCGTGACCAGTATTCGTATAGAGATTACCCACAGGCGTCTTACCTATGATTGGCGTACCATCTGGGGTCATCGGACGTAACCCTGTCCAGTATTCCGCTTTCGCGTGATCACCCGCCTCTGGGAATAGGTCTTTGATCACCATGTCGATGGTTGCTTTGCGCTTCTCTGGAATATCAAAGTTAAAACCTGCCAGCTCTGCAGTACCCGCAATACGGATACGATCGTCAAAACGTGTCATTGCTACTTTGTATGTCTCATCCATCACCGTAGACGTCGGAGCCTTATCTGCATTAACAATCGGTAGCGTTAACGAGTAGCCTTTTACTGGATAAACCGGGACATCTATATCAATCTGCTTCAAAAGCTCTGTCGAGTAGCTTCCCGTTGCCAGAACAAAAGCGTCTGCTTTCAATTCGCCAGCGCTGGTGTTGATGCTCGTTAGCGATGAACCTTCTCGATTCAATGCGTGCACTTCAGTATCAAACATAAATTCAACACCTAAGGCTTTGGCTTTCTCAGTCAGTTCAATACAGAACTTATGGCAATCACCCGTTTCGTCTCCTGGTAAATACAAGCCGCCAACAAGCTTGTCTTGAACTGATTTAAGCCCTGGCTCAACTTTAATACACTCTTCAACATTCAACAAAGAGTGCTCAATTCCACTCTCTTTAAGCAATTTCATATCTTGTTGAATCGCTTCCAGTTGCTTAGCATCACGGAACACTTGGAGCGTTCCTTGCTGGCGACCTTCATAATCAAGGTGCTCGGTTTCACGGAGCTCTGTTAAACAGTCTCGGCTGTAATTCGCAATGCGTAACATGCGAGATTTATTGATAGCGTATTTTGCAGGGCTGCAGTTAGACAACATCTGAGTTGCCCACTGAATCAAAGCAGGCGATAGAGAAGGTTTCACTTTCAGCGGTGCGTGCTCTTGCGTCAGCCATTTAAGAGCCTTGACGGGGATACCGGGCGCAGCCCAAGGTGATGAATAGCCATAAGAGATTTGACCTGCATTGGCAAAGCTGGTTTCTTTACCACTGCTATCTTGACGATCGATGACCGTTACCTTGTGCCCTTCTTTGGCCAAATACCAAGCACTAGTTAATCCAATCACACCACTACCAATCACAATCACTTCCATTGCTCTGCCCCTGTATTTAGCAACATTTTCGTAACTTGGGGACACTTTATGAAGCGAGCGTTGACTTAACAATATTGACAGCGTTGACTAAAAGTCATTTATAGAGAATAAACACCTAATTCACTGATTATGTGTATTTTTTCTACGCAAAATTGCGGTTGAAGAATACAAAAACACCGCTGAAACTTATGTTATCAGCGGTGTCAGCAAACTTGGTAAGGCAATAATAAAGGCCGCAAAGTACGTAAATTATGATGCTTTAGCAGCATCCAGAACAAGACTCGGACGAATCAGCTCATAAAGACAATCGAGCTCCTCACCTGAGCGAAACTTTCGTGGGATCATGCCTGCTGCCATATGCGGGTGTCCTCCCCCAAAGCCAATGCCTTTTTCATTCAACGCTTTCTGAATTATTTGAGCGACGTTGTTTTCTGAACACTCTGAGCGTAGTGAGATAAATGTCTTTTCACTGGTTCTTGCGGTAAGCACAATGATATCGAGTTCATCAACACTAAGAAGAAAATCTCCCAAAACCCCCAACATGTTTTTTGGACAACCTTCAGGCAGAACCGCAAACGCAGCGTTTTTCTCGCGACGCATGCTGGCAAGCATAGAATTAAACAACTGTAGTTCTTCAAACTGAACTTGGTTTCTACAAATCTTATTAACGATCGCGTTATCCGCTTTGGCTTGCAAATACGCAAGCGCCTTAAGATCAGCAGCGCCTACACTTCGAGTAAAGTTGGCAGTATCAAAACTCAAACCTACCAATAATGCAGTAGCGACTCGTTTAGGCATATTTATTGAGAAATACAGGTAATACTCGACCATCATAGTAGCGGTCGCACCATAGTTTGAACGAATATCGCTATACCAAACCGACTCTGGCGCTTCCACTTGGTGATGATCGATAACGCCAACCTCTTCACCGGTGAAATCAGTGATGTTTTTCTCACCAATACAACCATCAACAACGATAATTTTGTCATCTGGCTCTAGGTGTAGATCTTCTGGCTTATGCACGGGAATCTCTAACCAATCAATGAGATTTCGCAGTGATACTCGATCAATGTGCCCTTTAAAGGTAATGAAAGGGTTCAAACCTTGTGTTTTCAGCAGGTATGCCAAGGCATAAGCCGAAGAGATCGCATCATGGTCTGGGAAATCATGAGCTTGAACAATCACCCTTTTGTTCGCTTTAAGTTTATTTACGAAAGCTTCGAATTCAATATTTGCCATTATTAAACTGCTCATAAAAAACTAGCCCCCGAAGAGGCTAGAGAGAAGGTAAGATGTTCTAAATCTTATGAATTAATCGGTATTCGGTATTAGACAGAATCGCTTCTTCTAGTGCACCTACACCCAACGTACTGTATCCATAAAAATTCGGCTTCGCGTTGCTACGCAAAGACTGAACGCTTTCTACAACGTTCTCATCCATTGTTAAGGCGTCTACTACTTCCGAAAGCAGCTTCCTGTTCTCTTGTGACATCGGCGAAATAAACTCACTCGCACCACTGATTGATGAGTACAAGTAGCCAAATTCGCCACCATTATTCTCTTCAATATAGTAGTTGCCTGTTCTTGCAAACGATGCACGGATCTCATTGACACTTTCAATAGAACTAAACGTCTGCGCAAAAAACTCAGAACCACCTGCATGCTCTAATGTTTCTGGAGCAAAGCCTTCATTTGGGAAGACCAGATATGCGACGATCGCATTATCTCGAGTAATCGCAGAAAGGATGAAGTTATCGTCCTGGTAGTACTTAATCACATCATCCGTTGTCGCGCGCTTAATATAAACAGGCGCGCCAAATGTTTGGTCTAAGATTTCGGCAGATGAACGAATATAGATTTTGTCCAACTTTCTATGCGATGGAATGTCTGTCATTTGAGAAAGACCAAAATCGAACATCTTTTCTAGCGCATCAAAGCTGTCATTAAAGCCACCCAAAGCAATGGAAATAACCGACACCAAGCCGATAGTGCGTGCTATACCGCCCTTTTTCTGCTCTTCCAACAACGACTCTTGAGTGTCTTGAAGTTCTTGTAACTCTTCCTGTATATCTTTTTGAATATCCTTGTTTTGCTCTTCAGACATTTTTAACCTTTGATCTCGTCGATTTTATCCATTAGCGCATCTGTACCGTCTTCAGCTTTCTCTTGAACTCGCTCAAAAGCATCCGTGTCCATGATGCTTTCAATTTCATCGCTGTAATTAAGGCCAAGATAGATACCGACAACGATAAATACTAAAGCGAAAATTTTAAACATTGCTACTCTCAATTCATTAACGGGTAAACCAAGTACATGCCAATGACATGTGCTTGGTTGTTTTGCTTACCCAATTTATTACTTATACAAAGCGATACGACTGTTTACTTTCTTCAAGTAATTTTTGGTTTCGTCGTACGGCAGATTAACCACTAGCTGGTCATAGACTTGTTGAGGCGTCAGCTGATTGATAATCTTCGACGCTTTGCCAATACTGGTGGAACGATCTTTATTGAACGCTCTAGCCACATTACCCGCACCAGTGTTATATGCGGCAATAACACAGTACAAACGACTTTCGTCATTCTTTATCTTACGAAGATACTTACTGTTTAGGATGTCTAAATAAGCCGTACCTGTTTCTACGTTGATAACTGGTTGATACAGATCCGCCACTTTCATTGGCGCGTCGATATTTCGGACTTGTTTATTAACATCATGACCTGCACTGGTCGGTACCACTTGCATCAAACCAAACGCAGGTACATGTGATTTAGCATCCGGACGGAACGCCGACTCCGAGTGCATGATTGCCATAATCAGTGCAGCATCAACTTCCCAGTTTTTACTCTCTTTCTCAGCCAGCGCACTGTACTTGCTCGCGCGTGCTTTTAAGCTGTTCTCCGGTAGCTTAACTTTGTAACTGATTACCTTTTTCGGCTTAACCGGTGCCTCAGCAACTTCAACGACTGGCTTAGGCTTTAACACTTCTGGCTGTGGCGCTTTATCGACGACCTTTTCCACAACTTTTGGCGGCCGCTTTTCTGTTGGTGTTGGTGTTGGCTCTAGCTTGGCTACCTCTTTTGGTACTTCAACCTTTTCAGCTGCCTTTACGACCCCAACTTCTGGCTCTGGCCGTTTAATTTCAATACCATGTTTGGCACGCATTTCGTCATACAGTTTGGTTTGCGCCGCAATACGCTCCTGAGCCTTTGCCAGTAGTGCCATTTTCTTATTATGAGCACGCTGGTAAATGAAAGAGTCTGGAATACCAGTATCAGATAAAATCAGTCGTTCGGCTTGCACATCCAACTCATTCATCTGGCTTTGTGTCTGTTGGATAACGAAGTCTTTCTCTTCTTGCTCTTTCTCCAAAGAGTAAAGCACCGCGTGGTCTTCTGCTTTGAGATCCGCTAGCTCAACGTTTTGCCCGGCAACCTCAACAGGAATGTTTTTAACAAGCGCTTTGATCTCTTCAGGACTACTATCTTCATCCACCAATACAGATACGGTAGCAGTGTTGGTTTCGTAATCGACTGAAGTTTTCACCTGATCGTCTTGAGAGTAATCCACCTGTTTGGTTTGAGATGAAACCTCACCCTCACCCCATGTCTTGATTAGATCGGTTCTGCGCTCATCGAGGTTATTGGTATATTCATCGCGCCAAGCTTCGTACTCATCCAAATAAGCATTAACGTAAGCATGAAACTCTTTGATCTTGTCTTCTTGAGACTGGCTTGCTTTGGCAACAGCATTGTTTAGCTGCTGCTTTTGATCTTCTGACACAGCAAATGCCTGAGAACTGATAGCTGCCGAAACAACGACAGCTAACAAGGTCTTATTGATCATTTTGTACATAGTTCACTCCCAGAGTGTATAGAGACAAAAGGCCACTCAAATGGCGGCCTTTTTCACTAATACTAATCGCGGTTCCGTTCGCGGTTATTTTTTCAATGCATCGAACGCTGCAGCAAGGTCCGCTGCCGCTTTCTCATTGTTGAATTGATCCCATAGAGCAGAATCTTCACCACCAACTTCATCGATTACTTTGTTCATATTCGCATCGTATGCGGCTTGGTCCATACCGACTAGAACGTACAGGCCACCCGTTGGGCTAGCTTGGCTTACGATAACGCGGCTGTTAGTTAGCGTTTTATTCACGACTGTCTTAGTGATGTTCTCGAATGTCTCTTGAACGTCTTCAGTCACTAGCGTTACACCTTCTGCTGCTGATGTAGAAGTCACACCTTCAGTCGCCGCTTGGAATAGGTTGCTCACGTCAGTTTCAAACTCAGCAGCAAGGTTTACACGAGCATCATTAACTGCGATTTTGCGCATAACGCTCATACCAGCTGCACTCTTCTTAGAGTAACCTTTTGCCGCTGCAGCGATATCGCTTGGAATCACGTCACAAATCCAACCCGGTGCAGATACAGTAGGTGCATCAGGGAAAGTACATGGAGCGAAGTTTTGCGCTTCCTTAACTGTCGCGTTGTTGCTCTGACAGCCAGCTAGAACTGCTACTAGTGAAGTTGCAATAAGTAGTTTTTTCATAGATTAAAATTCGTTCTTTAAGTTTTCGACATGACATGATGGATCCAGCAGAGGGCAGTCAATGCTTGATGCATCTACCTTACTGATGGTTCCTTTCTTAACTTTCAGTGATACTTCTTCATCAATTACCACCCAAGAATACTTGTTAGTTACCGCATTTTGCTCATTATTTACAACGTAGCCTTCACCGATTGGATGTATCTCAGTTTCGCCTTCCATAGATTTCATAGCATTAGAGAACAAAATGTCTGAGCCTGGTTTGATCTTTTGATTTTTACCCATCGCAATGCGTACTTGTGTGCCCGCTTCACATTGGCGCATCTCAAGAACAGGAGCACTTGCCGCTAGCATTTTGTTGAGTTCAGTAGAGTAATTTACCGCTTCTGCTGCAGCTTTAGCCGCCATGGAGCCATAAGTCGCGTTACTAACAGGACAACGTGAGTTATTTGTTTCCGTAGACGAATACTCGTCGCCTTCAAGCTTGATTCGTTTAACAACTTCCATACTTGGCAGTACAACAACTTTTGCTACCGCTTCTACGTCAAAGTCGTAGCTACATGAAGGCGCGATTTCCACCGTTTCACCATCATCGTTTTTATATGTGCGGCGCTCGCTAAACGATGTACTTAGGTCAGCGTGCGTAACCTCCGTAATGATCGCGTAATCGGCGATTGGTACACCTTTAGTGCTTAGGCGACCGCTCTGCTCGGCCAGTTTAATTTCACCTTTTACTTTGTTGGCAATTTTGCGATCAACAAGGTTTGCACCTGTCTCGTCAATCTGTGTCTCTAATGCATTTCGCATCGCAGACTGAATTTTCTTCGAAGCAGAGTTTTCAAAATCAATGTCGACAGGAAGAACAACAACCTTCATATTCTCTGAAGATGGGATTTGAATTTCAGCAGTTTCAATATCTACACGCGTATCAGGAGTACAAACAACATCTTCCTTGATAACACAGCCAGTTAAACCAGTGATTACTGCACTAGCCATTAACGTTTTCTTTAACATCTATTCTCTCCCGAATATGTTTATTTTATTTCTTTAAGATAAGGAGTTTGCTATTTGATTAAGCCCAGCGCAGTCCAAATCCCTTTCTCTTTTATTTGCTCATCAAAGTGGCGAGCAGCCCCTTCGTCGGCATATTTGTAACTGGTAACAGAGTTGCCCGTAGAGATAATTTCACTACGAGACACTGTTTTAGATTTCTTGTTTATAATTTTGATATTAGAGACCAAGGTTGAAATATACGCGTCTCCGACTTTGTTTCTTCGACGCTCAGAATCCACTTTCAACACATGAGTTTGGTTTTTATTCTTTGAAGTTGAGGTCGCGATATTGAACTCTGATAACTGGTTCCCCAACAGTTCAATTGCTTTTCTCGACTCTCTATCTGAAGAGAGACGGATGTTAATTTGGCTGCTTAGTTTTTGGTGTGTAATAGTTAGCTGTTCAATTGCACTGATGTCAGCGTTATAACTAGGCTTTAGAGATGAAAGCATTGCGATACGCACAGAAGCATCGTGTTCAGTTTGATAAACACTGCGATTGTCTAACCACCACAGTAATTTGTCTTCGTGAGAAAGTGCATCAAGTTCGATTTGAGATTTACGGTTTAGGTCTTTTATTTCGCGAATCAACTGTTGAGTCACGAGTGATCTTTTAACTCTTACTTCGACAAACGCACCAAGATCATTCTCTTCCATTTGTAAATATTCGATACCATTCAAAGTCAAGGATTCAGTCTTAGTATTAACTTTGTTGTCAACTAGACTATTTGAAAAACCCTTACCATTAGTTTCTCGAACTGTGTCTCTCATGTAGAAAGACGACTCGACTTGAGTCCATAACTTTTCGTTGATGTTGTTTACAGCGATTTTTTTAGCATGAGATAGAGTTCGCGCTTGAGAAACTGCATAAATGTACTCATCACTGTCTGCTTGGGGCTTCAGATACCATTCCGGTTTTGTAGATTGACAGCCAGAAAGAACAAGCAACGCGAATAGCGCTATGAAAAAGCGAACTATTTTTTTATTTGAAGACATTTGGAACCAATATCGAAAAAGTTTGTCGCAATCTTATATCCTCAAAATTAAACATTCAAACAGCCAAATTTATAGTTCGATTCATATTTGAGCGAAATATGTTTATTTTCTATTGATTTCACGCATCAAATTTATACAAACCTTCCGTTAATTAACAAAAAAGACAATACAAAGTCTTGATTTTGAGACAGTTGATGTAAATTATAAATTACACAATAACCATTTGTTTTCCATTGATAAAAACGTGAACAAAGTCTTAAAAAAACTGAATTTCAGTTCAAAAAAAACACATAACTTTGACTAAAAAGGTGATATTTATTCAATAAAAGTGAGACGCTGATCTCAATGATAAGTTTGATATTAACAGCAGATTTTTGCCTCTCCCCCAAATAAAGAGACCAGGCAGATACTAGAAAAAATTAAATTCCATTAATAACAATAATGTTAATAAATCACTATCGCGGGATTTACAGGAATGAGATGACTACTTTTCACACCAATATTGATAAAAATGAAAATAAACCCTAATTAAATGGATAATAGAAATACAGGCTAGTAGTCGACGAATAATGAGAGGATGTAGATATTGTGGGAGGATAAATTATTTTGATCTTCTATTTAAATCGAACTAAGAAGCGAAATAAAACACTAATCAAAAATGAATTCTTATTAAAAACAACCTTCATAGACAGAAAGCACAGATACTACCTTAAGGGTAGTTTCACTTTTGTCTATGAAGAGTTTGCGCATGTCTGTCTGACTATTTTAACGCGAGTAACTTGTCCGTAAACTCAGCAAAACCATATCCACCCGGTTGAGTCATCACAACGACTGGGTGGTGTTCAAGGCGTTGCCAATAGTGCTGAATGTTCGCTACCCCAACACTATTTGGTAATGCTTCAAACATGTATTGATCGTTCATAGAGTCACCAACATAACAACTATGTTTGAGTATTTCTTCGGGTGATAAGCCCTTTTCCTCTAGAAAAGCCGTCGCAGTCGCTTTCTTAGAGTGCTCTCCGTACCATGCATTGATATGAATCGAACTGGCAGTTGCATGAGCGCCCAATGTACGTATTTTTGCAACTACCTCTTCAATAATGTTCTCATCGACACGTGGGCGATTCTGACCGATATCAATAGCGACTTCACACAGTCTGTACGATTGATCCAACGTCAACTCAAGATCTGGGTATTCGTTCAAAATTGCTAACACTTGCTGTTTGAGCAGTTGTTGTTTCTCACTGATCACGCTTAACGGCACACTTGAGCGAAGGGTAAGGAAACCATTTTTCTTTTCCATAATAAAAGCGCCATTCTCACCAAGCACGGCATCAACAGGCCAAAGTTGAGCAATATGATCGCACCACCCCGCGCAGGCACCCGTTACCGCAACCACTTTTTTGCCCGCTTCTCGAAGCTTTTTCAATGCGATCAGTGTTTCAGGTGGCAGTTCACCATTCCAAGTCAGAGTGTCATCGACATCTGTTAAAACCCAATCTACGCTTTTCCAATTCTGATTTAATTCATTCGTTACCGAATTCATTTTTACACCTCTAAATAATGATTAACGACACAGTGTTAAAGCAAATTCGGTAAGAACATCACCACGCTCTCTGAGAACGTCAGCAACATTAATACCGCTAACAGTGCTAGCAACAGGGGAGCCACTTCTTTAACGAAGTCGACCATACGAACTTTCAATATTGAGCAGACCGTAAACATCATGGAGCCGAATGGTGGAGTGACACCACCAATCATAATATTCACAATCACGATAATGCCGAAGTGAACCGGATTGACACCCAAGTTCAATACCGCTGGAAGCAGCAGTGGCGTCAGGATGATCATTGCTGCACCGCCTTCAATGAACATGCCAACCACCAGCAGCAACACGTTGATCAATAACAACAGAACCAGCTTGTTGTCTGTTAGCTCAATCAAAGCCGATGCAACATTGTGGGGGATCTGCTCAAGTGTCATGTAATAACCAAAGACCATCGCACCGATGATAATGAACATCACGCTGCTGGTCCCCTGTACCGTCTCCCGCATAATTTGAGGAATATGTTTGAAACTCAACTCTCTGTAAATAAACGCACCAATAATGACACAAAGTAGAACTGCAATGGCACCGGCTTCCGTTGGGGTAAAGAGCCCAAAGCGCATTCCTAGAATAATGCCGAACGGAATCAACAGAGCGGGCACAGCCTTAAAGAAGTAATGAAGACGTTCTTTGGCTGTCGCCGGCTTCGAACGTGAAGGTTTATAGTTTCGCTTACGAGAGATAAACCAAATGGTGATCATTAAGGACAGAGCCATCAAGAACGCTGGTACATAACCCGCGATAAACATTTGGTGCACGGAAACGTTCGCCAATAGAGCGAAAATAATCAAGTTAATACCAGGTGGAATCACTGGGCTAATACTTGAAGATGCTGCAGTCACAGCTGCAGTAAACGGTAAGTCGTAGCCGCGTTTGGTCATCTCTGGCGCTAAGATTTTTGACTGCATTGCAGCATCGGCGTTCGCTGAACCTGAGATGCCACCCATCAAGGTACTCAGTGCTACGTTGACCTGAGCTAATCCGCCCGTCTTATGGCCAATCATTGAATCGGCAAACGCGAGCAAGCTTTTACTGATCCCCGCATAGTTCATCACCGATCCCACCATAATGAAAAACGGGATTGCCAGTAACGGAAACGACTCCGCCGAACTGATGAACCTCTGCATAACCAAGGTCACGGGAATCGAATTATTGATAAATAGGAAATAGACCATTGCGGACGATATCAGGGAGAACGCAATCGGAATGTTCAGCAGGAAAAGAGCAAAAAGAATAAAAATTGGAAGATAGCTTTCCATCGAGAGTACCTACTGCTTAGAACTTTTTAAAGAAGCTACATCGTCCACGATAAATTTAACGGTGTGGATAGCCATCAAAGAAAAACTGAGTAACAGCACGCCATTTATAGCAAAGTAAGACATCCCCATTACTGGCGTGACTTTGCTAGAGAGCATCAAATACTGATAACTAAGAACTGACATCAAAATGTTGATACCCAATAGGAATACCGAGACCCCTAGTTTAAAAATGCGTTTGGGACGCGTTGGTAACATGGCCACAATCACATCCACTCCCATATGAAGTTTGTGCTTGTAGCATGAGCTGATGCCCAGATAGACAGCCCAGATAAAACAGATCACTGAGAGCTCTTCGCTCCAAGGTACAACAAAGCCAAATCCATAGCGTAAAACCACATTAACGATCACAACGAGCACTGTGATTGAAATAGCAATCGACGCTAAGATTTCTTCAAGGTTTCTTAATAAAAACAAGAGATCCTCCTAGATTTACTCGCTATAAATGCTGCAAGCAAACAGGAATCAAGCGACCCAAAATTATTGAGTCGCTAGTGTTAACAAATGGAATTTTAATCGTTATTGAGCCGCACGAATCGTCTCAAGTTCTTTCATGATGGTCGCGTGAACACCTTCGCTCCAAGTGGGGAACTGGTTGTAAACGTCTGCCGTCAGCTGGTTAAACTCTTCAGAGTTCACTTCATTAAACGTCACACCCAGTTCTTCTAGCTTCTGCTTGTATTCTTCATCAAGTTTAACCAGTTCTTGAGTGTTAGATTCAACACCCGCTGCTAGCTCTTCGTTGATAATGGCTTGCTGTTCTGGCGTGAACTTATCCCACAACGTTGGAGAAATGTAGATGCCAACAGAGCCAAGGAAGTGCTTAGTTAGCGACATGTTCTTAGCAACTTCGTAGATCTTCGTCGAGTACATAGTCAAGATAGAGCCTTCTAGACCATCAACAACGCCTTGCTGAACACCAGCGTATGTTTCTGGGAAAGGAAGAGAAGCCGGCGCTGCGCCCATAGCAGAGAGTGTACTAATAAACAGTTGGCTTTGTGGTACACGAATACGCATCCCCGCCATGTCTGAAGAGTTAACAATCTCTTTATTGGTGATCATATGACGGAACCCAAACATATAGTCCGCGTTTAATACCTTAATGCCCTTCTCTTCAGCTTGCTGCTTAAGACCTGCGACATAGTCTGTGTCCATCATTGCCAAGTATTCATCGTAAGAGTTGTACAACATAGGACCCGCAAGGGCTGCAAAATCAGGAACGTAATCGCCAAGGTAAGTCAGGTCTTCCACGGCAATCCAGTTAGCACCATTTACGACCTGCTCTAGGTTGTCTTTATAAACTGGTAGTTGGCCACCAGGGAAAACTTTAATGTTAACTGAGCCATCAGTGCGTTCACGAATCTTGTCCGTCACCTTCACTAGTTCTTGCGTTAGAAGCTCATTCTGAGTGAACACCAGGCTCATATTGATATCAATCGGTTCAATCTTCGCTTCTGTTGCT
Organism: Vibrio fortis; assembly: GCF_000695685.1. Taxonomy (GTDB): domain Bacteria; phylum Pseudomonadota; class Gammaproteobacteria; order Enterobacterales; family Vibrionaceae; genus Vibrio; species Vibrio fortis_A. The sequence continues at coordinate 721,657 of NZ_JFFR01000002.1, forward strand.
GCTTCATCTGCCTGACCACAACCGACAAGAAGCGCTGCGGCTGTCATTACTGTTCCTATTAGCTTTTTCATTTTGAATCCTTTGTTTTGGATGTGTAACTTCAATTGAGTATAGAAGGCTAAATTTTGGTTGAGTATGCGATTCAATTATTACATTCATATGAACATAAAAATGTTTATTTGAACATTACATAAAACATGACCTTGCCCATAAACGCAAATCTTGTTGCTAAACTTTCATATAGATAGTAATAAATCTGTAATGATAGAGAGATAATGTTCACTCAACTTTCAAATGAACAATTAGATATTGATATGATCACAGGCCATCGCGGTGCAGCACTTTTAGCACCAGAAAATACATTGGTAAGTATTGAACGAGCAGCCCAAGCAGGCGCCAAGTGGGTAGAGATTGATACTCAGCTAACTGCGGATAAAATCCCAGTCGTTATGCATGATGAAACTGTTGATCGTTGTACTAACGGCACTGGTAAATTATCCGAACTGACACTCGCAGATATTCAAGCCTTAGATGCTGGTAGTTGGTTTGGTAAAGAATTCGAAGGGGTTACGATTCCTACCTTGGAAGAAGCGATGCTCAAGTGTATGGAGCTTGGGGTAACCTTAAACCTCGAATTAAAGGTCTACAACCAACACACAACACAAGCACTAACCGATGAGGTGCTTGCGGCTGTTGAACGTATTAATTACCCGCTAGATAAATTGTTGTTTTCAAGCTTCAACCAAGATGTGTTGGCTCAATGCAAAGCATATTACCCTCAAGTAAGACGCGGTTTTATCTGCGATCAGTGGTCTCAGGACAGTTTAAACGCGCTTCTGTACTTAGACCTTTATAGTATCCATATCGACCACCAGCTACTCGATATTTCCATCGCCGATGAGATAAAAGAATCGGGTATAATCCTCAAAGTATGGACACTCAATGAACCATCGAAAGCGAAAGGATTCTATGAGATGGGTGTCGACAACATCATTACCGACATGCCGAACCAATTTTAGTGAAACAGTATGGAATTAAACCAGCGCCAAAAGCAGATACTTGCCACTCTTAAATCCAACCAAGATGTTCAGATTGACCATCTCGCTGACCAGTTTGCTGTTACCACACAAACTATTCGACGTGATGTAAACCAACTGTGCGAACAAGGATTAGCAAGACGTGTACATGGTGGCGTGAGCCTGCCGACCGCACTAACCAACACCAGCTATCGCTTTCGTACTGGCGTTGAGTCCGAAGTCAAAGACAGCATCGCAATGGCGGTGGCTAATGCGATACCGGAAGGGTCGACTGTGATGATGGGGATTGGCACAACCGTGACTCGAATCGCTCAGTATCTGCTTGCAAAGCCCGCTCTACGCGTTATCACTAATAACCTGCAAGTTGCGCGAATTTTAGAAGCGAACGAGCAAATCGAGGTCTATTTAGCAGGCGGTTTACTGCGTCGTGAACACCAAGACATGGTAGGCAGCAGCGTGGTTAACTTCTTCTCCGATTTTGAAGCCGATATTGGTATTTGTGGTTGCGGCTCTATCACAACGAGCCATTATGCGATGGAGCATGAACAAGTTGAGGCCGATCTTTCCAAAGCCATTCTCAACAACAGCCGTGAATGCTGGCTAGTAGCAGACGCGAGTAAATGGGGTCGTTTTGCTGCGCTAAAAGTCGCTCCCCTAGATAGATTTGATCGTATCTATACCAATAATCGTCAACTCCCAGAAGAGCTAAACGTTCAGTTCATCGACGATACCGTATCTGCTTAATTCCCGTCGATTATCGAACCAGCCCACTTGCATCGCTACGAAGGAAGTGGGTGTTTTCGACTAGGAAATCAAGCAATGTACTCGCTTGAGGGCTCAATGCCCGACCTTTTAGTGACTGCACTTTCACTCGAGCTTTAGATAAGATCTCAAGATCAGTCGGCACTATCTCAATCTCTCCCGATTCAACCTCTTCCAAGACCGTTAGCTTCGGCATAAAAGTAACGCCTAATCCCGCTGATACAAAGTTTTTCAAGGCGCTCACTGAGTTAGTCTGCAGCTTTGGTGAAAGACTCACATGCGACACCTGCTCTGCATGATGAACAAGCCTCCCCATACCAGTTGAGTTATCGATCAGCGCGAGAGGTAAAGCCTGCAGATCTTGCAGTGTTGTCGGTTCATCTTTCAAAGTTAGGAGGTGCCCTTTAGGAACAATGAGCTCTAGTGGATGACTTCGCTCAACATGAGTATGCAGCTTAGGATGAGGCGCGGCTGCATAGGTAATCGCGAAATCGATCTGCTGATCTTCAAGTAGTTTAACTGCATCTAACGCACCAGCGATTTCAATCGATAAATTGATATCGGGGTAACGAGTCATAAAGGTTTCCATCGGCTTGGAAACGAGATTAGTAATGAAACCCTCACCGATTGCGATACTGACACTACCACCCGTTAAGTTCTTCAACTTCGTTAGTTGAGAAAGCACTGCTGCTTCACTGCGTATAATGTTGCGATAGTGATTCAGCAGCTCATTACCAGCCTCGGTCAAATACGATTGACGGTTATTGCGCTCCCACACTTTCATTTCAACCTGAGCTTCAAGTTGCCCTAACATGCGACTCATGGCTGCCGGGTCTACGTTGAGCATTTTCGCCGCCTTGCGCAGTGAGCCGTACTTAGACAACCCATTTAGATACTCCAAAGCGCGTATATTGAAATGATGCATAATAAATCCCTGTACTACAGCAATTTGCTAAGGTTCTCATATTTATTGCTATCTGATCTCGATAAATTCTCTTCTTGCCCCTGTAAGGGGAAAATCTGTGCTTGAGGTCACCTATCTACTGTCAAACTGGAAAAGTTATCCCAGCGTTGTTTAGTCGCTGCATTTTGATTGTCATAGTTGTTATGATATAACATTTCAAATATCAACTATTATTGATGCTGTGAAATGTTATATAGCGTTAACCAATTTAGACACCGGGGATCACACCATGAACACTGAGACTACTGAACTATTTGCTGCTGATACCGAAACGAGAAATACACCTTCGTTCAGCAAAGGGAAATTGCCAACAGTGCTTACAGATATATATCAAGACAATCTGAATATGGTGGTTTGGGAGCGTGCTTTCAGTAAGGAACTGACACAAGCCATCGAAGAGTTTATTTCAAATAACCCGGATTTCAGTAAGTCAGTGAATGTCTCTTCTGAAAGTGCTTATCAAGAATTACAAAAATCACTCGACGACTTACCCCCAACTTTAGTTCAGAACATTGCTGAGCTAGTTGATATGTTCTGTTGCTTATTCGATCTCAAAGATGCTGGTGTACGCCTAGCAACATTAAACAGTGCTATGTGCCCACGCTTTCATGTCGATCGTGTCCCTTGCCGATTGGTTACCACTTTCCATGGCACAGCAACACAATGGCTACCTAACCATGTTCTTGATCGCTCTAAGCTTGGACATGGCAGCTACGGACAACCTGACCACCTATCCGGCTTATACCAAGATGAAAGTGACGTTCAACAGTTATCGTGTGGTGACGTCGCACTGTTAAAAGGCGGAGCGTGGATTGGTAATGAAGAGACAGCATTAGTACACCGCTCACCAATGGTTTCTGCACGAGAGAATAGACTGCTGTTGACCGTAGATTTTGGGTAACGCTATGCCGGTAAAAGAATAATTTTCGCCCAAAACGACAAAAGCCTAGCATTGCTGCTAGGCTTTCTGGAATATGGCGGGAGGGAGACAGCAGACTCTAACGCATAACCTATTGATTTTATATTAATTATTAATATTTTAACCCAATGAGTATTACCTAAGGTATTACCTTATGCATTTACTATAATTGGCACTGACGACTAGAAGTTTATCTTCACCGGATAACCCAGTGCTCGCAATGATTTATTGGTTCTTCCATTCCTTGGTGGTGTGGTTTCCGGTTGAGCCCAACCCACAACTTCAGCAATTGAGTTTATCCCATAGTGAGGTATCCAAAGTTCGTCTGTTTTACTCGCTGCATAGATTCTTTCCCAAATCTCATCAGACTTTCCAACATACAAGATATTGAACAAGATCTGTCTGATATCTTGTCCTTTCTTATTTCGCTGATTCATCAACCAACGCGCGTATAGCGGTACTCTTTCATCGCGCGAAAGTGTCTTGACTTCAGGTCGGCCTAATATTGCTGTGCTCATTTTTATCACATGGTCTTTAGTTGCATGAGTACACCAACATATTTCTTCTACTTCATCTATAGACAGATTAAGTATTCTATCTTTAGCAAGTAGTTCACGTAGCTTTGGAGCTGTATTATAAAATGTATCATCTTCGTGCGATGGGGCTGCAGGGTGCTTTTTCCACCAAGCCAAGGCATTCATTAACGCTGCATTTGGATCTTTTTCATGCTTTGAATGAAACTCTTCATAAGGATAAGTACCATTTTTTTGTTTTACTTCGTTATAGTAGTATGCGTGTAAAAACTGGTCGACTTGCCAATATGCCGGAATATCCTCTGAAACCCAATCAGGACGAAAATCATTAATCTGTGAGGCTATATTGTCAATTTTGGAAATGGCAGATTGCCACTCTTTCCTGAAGTTTTCTTTTCTCTTATCAACAGTATTTGATTTGGTGCAATCACTAACTCCATTGAACTCTGGGATTTTTCTCCCTTTTCGAGTTTTGTCATCAAACTGATCAAGACCCGCCTTTTTTCTATCTTTAAGAAGTGTGAGCTGTTCATCAATGATGTCTTGTGAAAGAGGAACTGACTCCTCCAACTCTTTCAGCTCATCAAAGTAACTTTCTAGCTGTACGACCATATTATTTGAAACAAGATCTTCTTCCGTAAAGAACATTCCCGTTTCAATATTTGTCCACCAAGCTCTGTTTGAAAGGTTAGCTGAGCCGATGTAAGCACCATAGCCTTGCCACCAAATGATTTTAGCGTGAAGAACATCCGGGATTAGCTGACAAAAAATATTGTTCTTTATGTTTTTTAGTAACTGCGTAAGTAGCCTTGGTTGAACAGGAACGGTATGATCGTAACGCATCCAAATATCAAGCCGATACTTATTATCAATACAATTTTTCAACAATGTATCAGTGTCATCACCATATGCAATTGCTGCGAGCACGCCGTCAACTTCATCTTCAATTTTAGGCAAGTAAGATGATAGGTAACATTTATTTATACCGTTGGCGATTAACTTCATTGATTTTCAGCCTTTCTCGTATTAAGCAACTAAACGCGCTAGCTGCGCATCCTCTCTGAAAAGAACACACCATTTAGCAACGGATGATAATTCAGAGTCATGAGAAGTTAGTTTTCGGATGTTCTCACAGTGCGTTTCAACTTTCTGTAGCGCCCCTGGGTTCCCCCCTTGACGACATCTAGACTTAAATTTTTGATATTGTTCAATCTCGAAACAAACTTTTTGCCAAACCTTTCTTCTTGCTTCAGCTAAATCTGCGTGCTCATTGAGCTTTAGACGAACGATTGTTTGTTCAACTCGTAACTTTTCCCAGTCTGAAGCTGTAGGAACAGGGATAGCGTTCCCAGTTTCATCGAAAGCAATGAGGTCAGTGTCATACTGGATAGTCGGATCCAATAGGAAAGCATCTTCAGATTCTTCACGTTGATTTTCATATGTCGAGTATAGAGAACCATCTTTTAACGGAAACCAACCTCCTTTCTTCCGATTACCCACATTTCCACATAACCTATAGTTAGTGTAATCAAATGCTAGCCACCAATAGCCATCGCGTACCGTTTTATCAATACTTTTAGCTTCCTTTTTCGGGCGAAAATGCTCCACATCGTAGTGTGAGTAGAGCTCCTTTACTTCTGAAAACCAACACTTACCTTTGGATAAAACTTTTAGCCATAGTTTCAATTTACCCCAGTGTGATGAATGGTCGTCGATGTATTTATTGCGCGCAGCTATATCACCGCTTTCATGTAACGCCTCAATAGCTTCTAGGTGATCATTTGACTGATTTAACCATTCTTGCCATTTAACTTCAGTCCATGGTGTCCAGTCCGGAAATTCAGGGTCAGCTGGTGTGTTATGAGGAGTCTTACCTGTAAAGTTAATGAAGCGCATACTTAATCAGCCTCACTTAATATTTTGTTGATAATATCATCAGCAATAGCATCTTGTTCTGCAAGCTCTTCAGCCGACAAGTCAGGTTTATGAAATTTAGTATGTTTAGCCATCTTTCTTACAAACATTGCATAAAAGGGGTCTTTGAAATCTGACGTCGCAAAACCTAGATCAGCTAATTCATCACTTAACCTTTTTAATTCAGCTTCTTGTTCTACTGTTTTATTATCTATAGCAAAAAGAGCATTGCGTTTAAATAACCTACGTTCAGTTTCACTATCTAAGGTCGAAGACAAGCCAAATAATTCACTCTTAAGCAAACCTGTGACGCCCATCCCTTGAGGATGTTCATTTGGTTGTTCAACAAGAGTTTTCAAGCCATTTTTGCGAATGATATGGACTTGTTCCTTTTTGAGTGACCCCACCATCATTGGATCATGAGTAGTAATCAGGATCTGTGATTCGCCTTGAATAGCATTTTCACTACGAGGCTTAAGGACGTTTTCGATGTCATCAAAATAGCGAAGTTTCCAAATTGGATTTAGGTGAGTGTCTGGTTCATCAAGAAGAAAAAGGCAATGATCTTCGCTGGTTATTCGCATGAGCCCAAGAACAGTTAGCATTTGTAGCTCACCTTCGGATAGCTGAGTAAAACTCACTTTACCACCGTGTTCATCGCGTTTCTTTACGGTTATTCTTACTTCATCAATCAAATCGCCAATGTAAGCACCTTCGGCGTAACGGAAGAAGCTGTCGGGGCCGCCGACCAATTCACCGAGCTCTCTAAGCTTTTCTTTGTTGGGTACATACAAATACAGCTGCTTTTGTTTTTCTGTGCGGCCACGAAAATCAATTTGTTTACTGACTTCCTGCTCAATGGGCGCCCAGGCCACTTGCCAGAGTTTATCTAGAAACTCGCTGACTACATTGCCACGGGCATACCAAAAACGCGGGTCGCCTTCGTTGATTTCCATTTCATCGAACTTACCGCTGCGGCGTTTTTCACGCAGGCGGTGGGGTTCTTTCAGTACAAATAGCGCTGACTCTAAAGATTCGATATGCAGGTTGTTTAGTACCTTTTTAAATACCGGGTCATCCGAGAGTAAACAGGCAAGCAACACCAATTGGCTGTGACCGCCACGACAATAAAACAGGCGGCGCAGACGGTCATCGCCTACTTGTTTTAATCTGGACTCGCGGCGGCGTTTGGCGTCTTCTATTGCGCGAATATCAGCATCGGAGGCGGTGAAATTGTCCAGCAGGTCTTCAGACAAAACTTCGTCGGTGGTGATTTCCTGACGTTTGTTAAATCGGCGCTGGTGCTCCTGAAATAACTGTTCGATGCGCTCATTGCGGCCAGAGTAATAGGCAAATATATGTGTTGGTAACAGCCGTGGACCGCGACGCTTATCTTGCGGGACTTTGTCCGGCGGGTCATTTTTAATCAGATACTCTTGGCTAACACGATCACCATCTACCCAAACGTAAGGGCGCTTCTGTTTGGCAGTATCTGCCTGAATACGCACTATGTGACCACGAATTTCGTATTCCAATGTGTAATCAAAAGACGCTTCTCGGTCGAGATCGACATCGCGAAACAGGGTAATCAGTGCTTCGATTAAATTGGATTTGCCGGTGCCATTCTGGCCAATCAGCGCATGACTGCGAATGCGTTTTGCAGGTGTATTGCTTGCTGGAACGGCGGGTCTGCTCGAAACCGGCTCCAACTCGCTGGCAAAATTCACTTCAAGATTACGCAGGTTACGAAATGCTTGAATCTTTAATTTTTTTAATTGCATTCCACTATATTCCTTAGATTTCCTGAAGTGCTCTAGCCTCAGCTACTGAGCGTTTTATAATCCAACCGTTTTTCATCTCTAGTTTTAGCTGTTTTTCGAAAGTCACTCGCTCTAGGCCTGATTGGTTAAATAAATCATCCTCATAAACCAGACCACCGAGTTTTTTAATGATCTGAATTAACTTGGCTCCATCTTCATCGATGGTTTTTTCTACATCTAAACCATCTTTGAGAATTAGCACTGAGGGCTCTAAAAGCCAGCCGTGGGCGACTTCGGTTTTTAACTGCGCGTAAAAGGCATCTATCTCACCACCAAAGCGCTGCCATAAATCTTTGGCGCTCATCTCGCCACTATGGCGAGCCAGGATAGTGGCCAGTGGAGCTTGTGCTTTTACATCGGGTGGTGTGCCTAAACGCACTGGTGCCACCAGTTCAGTTTGTGGGGCTTTCATAGGTTCCTCTTCTTGTTCGATAGCGTGGCCGGTAAGAGTGGAAACTGTTGCACCAGCCAGCGATGCCGATAGGTTTTGCTTTTTCTCTAGTAACTTTCGCCACTCAATGCATTCAGCAGATATCGATGAAAATGCAGCAAGGATATTTTCCTGTTCTTCCAATGGAGGAATTGGAAACGGGAAGCTACGAAGTTGTGTCATGTTGATAGATGCAAGGTTTGTTGTTTGCTTAGAAGCACCCGCAAAATAGTCTCTACCAATGCCCGAGTTAAGAACCAATTCTGCCCACTCATTTTTTATCAGAGCACTTGGCACTCTCGCTTTGAATACATGATTCTGATGGAGGACGTTATCTGCTTTTTTGCGCCAAATCGCTGTGCGACCGACTTTGTCCCAATCACCGCCTTCGGTAATTAAAAGATCGCCTTCTTCAACAAGATACTTGGGTAATTCCGTTGCGACGATTTCAATGGTTTTAAGTGTGTCCAGCTTGAAATAACCACGCTGAACATTTGCAACTGCTAAATATGGGCAAATAACCGTTTTCTTTCCTTGAAGGTTTCTTCCCTTCGTCACGCCGCCAATTACTATGGCGATGTCATCAAAAGCAGTTAATTCCCAATGCTCTGGATAAGCTGTTTCAACATCCGTCATTCCCACTACTTTTTGCCGACGCATTAGGCCATTTTCAATATATTCGTCACGTCTTTCTGTGCAATCTGCCTTTATTTTTTCCAGGTCTGGCTTTGCGTGGACAGCAGGTGAGAGAAGACCACGAACAGCAAGGTTTTTGATTTCAGCAATCGCATCATCCACATCATCCGGCGCGGAAAACAGTTGGTCGAAGTTAGCTTGCAGGCGTAGCCAGCTGTCTTGCAGCTCATGTGGGCTTTGGCTGACGGCGACGGCTTGCAAGGTGGATTGGCGCAAGTGGTTTTGCAGTTGACGTTTTCGTTTTTGTTGCTCTTCTAATTTGTCACATAAAGCCATCAACTCATCGACTTTAGCGACAATGCGAGATTGCTCCTCCAGCGGAGGTAAGGCCGCAGGAAGAGCTAAAAGCTTAGCTTGTTTAATCCCTGAAACTGTCATACCGGTTCCATTGACTTCGCGAGTCTTATACAGAATTATAAAGAAATCTGTATTGACCTCTTTGGGTAATTCCAAAGCCTTCAAATCCTGATTGATGGCAACTGGTACTCGATTTACCAACACTTTCCCTAATCCCATACGAGTACAAACGATTACACGTCCGGCTGGTATTAGATTAGACGAACTATTTTTAAGCCCATCTTCAGTAATGTGATCTTGAGTATTATCCAAGTATTTAAAGTCTTTTAGGTCCTTAACACTTGCCCAAGGGATATTTCCCCCCCAATAACTTGGATTACTTTTCGAGGGGGTTCCCCCACCAGTTATCGTCAGGGCAAGATCACCCAATCGACATATAGCCCAATGGGCAGGAATTCTATGAATAGCTCTTGACGGAGGCGATTGCTGTGCAATCACTTTCTTTTTGTCAGTATGTTCACCTTTCTTCCTATTAATAGATTCAAGCAATGGCGAAGCATCTAATGAGCTTTCAAATGAAATCAAATATCCAGAAACAGCCAAGTGCAGAATCAGCTCCCTTAACCGCTTCACGCCGTCAGGCGCATTGGCTATATGCCCAAACTCAGCTAAAAACTGTTTAGCATCCATTAAGCTATTCCTTCATCTTTGAACTGATGAGCTAATGCAGCACCCAATTCACTTTTAAGGGCGTTTTCGACTTCTTCTATCTCACCTAGTAGCTTTTTGTACTTTTCTAGTAAGACATCGGGATCATGGCTTTCTTCTTCTGGTGCATTAGGGTTTGGTATATCTAAGTTATAGATCGGCCAATACAAACGGTCACCAGCGAATTGAGCATCTTTTGCTTGAATACGTAATGGCTCTGCTTTGGCTTGCAGCTCTGATATCTGAGTGTTTACTCTCTCGCGGTTGTCTGAGTCTTTTGTACCCTTAAGGCTTTCTCTCAATGAGCGAATCTGGCTTTCTAGCTCACTTGCTTGATTATTTAGTTGTTCGGCCTTGTCCCATTGAGGTTGTGCTGCAGCAATTGCGTCTTCGCGCTTAGCCTTGAAGTCGATCTTCCAGGCAAACTCATTCTCTACACGCTCACTAAAGTCGTTCTCTTCACTTCCCCACCATGCTTTTTCCGCTTCAAACTCTTCGATACGGATAGGCTTTGTTTTTGAGTAACTCTTATAGCCTTTTGGATACGGGTGCTCGTAAAACCAAATATCACTTGTCGCAAACTCATCACTGCCGTCGGCAACCTGGCCTTTACGTGTGAAGAACAGTAAATTGGTTTTGATTGTGGTATACGGAGCAAATACGCCTTTAGGAAGGCGAATAATGGTATGTAAATTACATTCACGGAGTAGCAACTCTTTGAGCTTTCCTTTTATGCCATCGCCAAACATTACCCCATCAGGTAGCACAACTGCAGCTCGGCCATTGTCCTTAAGTAGCTTTTTAATCATCAAAGCCATGAACATGTCTGCAGTTTCACGAGTACGTAGATCTGCTGGATAATCAGAGCCAACACCATCATCTTCATAGCCGCCAAACGGTGGATTAGTAATAATGCAATCATGCTTATCATTGGCAGACCATTCATTCCACCCTTTAGCAAGGGTGTTACGGTGATCAATTTGACTAGGTACATCAATGTCATGCAATAGCATGTTAGTCGTACACAAAAGGTGAGGTAACTGCTTTTTCTCAAACCCAAAAATCAGTTCTTCAATCGCTTTTTTATCTTCTGCGCTCGATTTTTTGCTCACCTGCGTTCGGAAATGGTCTATTGCAGCAGTAAGGAAACCACCAGTACCACATGCAGGATCTAGTACTGTTTCCCTCTTATCTAGACGAGGATTCACCATTTGCGCCATAAATTGAGTGATAGCGCGGGGGGTGTAGAACTCACCAGCATTACCCGCACCACGAAGATCGTTGAGTAATTGCTCGTATACATCACCAATATTGGCGCGTGTTTTGAAGTCATGAAAGTTAATTGAGTCTTCAAGCTTTTCTATAATAGCCAGCATCAATGGGCCAGATTTCATATAGTTATTAGCATCTTCAAAAACTTGCTTAATAACTTTGTATTGCTTGCCGGCATTAGCATCTATGCCATCTTTCAGTGCTGGGAAAAGCCTATTGTTGACAAAGTTAGTGAGTTCACTGCCAGCGATTTGCGGTTGTTTCTTGCCTTGTGCATCAACTTTGAACGCAGCCCAGTTCCGCCAACGGTACTGTTCAGGAATCGGTGACTTGTAGGTTTTTCCTGCTTCTTCAGCATCGTCTTCCCACTCTTCTTCTCGCTGGTCGAAAACCTTAAGGAACAACATCCAAGTTAGTTGTCCTAAACGCTGCGCGTCTCCATCAACCCCATCATCTTTTCGCATGATGTCTTGGATGCTTTTTACTGTGCTACTTAAATTCATCTTACTTCTCTGTTAAATCCACGATGACTATGCAGTTAAATCATCACGGTACAATTCGTTCTCAAGCTCTTTTATTGCTTGTTGGTACTTATCGAGCCCACCAAATATGTGTCGTCGGATCTGAGTCTTACTGCCAAGCTGGTCAAACGGTGGAAGCTCTAATATTTTCGGATTTTCAATATCTTGAACGCCATGTTGGGCAAACTTATCAACTAAAGCCTCAAGCACTAACTTTGCTTGTTCACCGTATTTACCAAACACATCACGCTTTTTCACATTGTTGGCGCGCTCTTTTCGCGTCAATGGTTTTTGGTTGAAGGCGACATGAGCGACCAAATCGAACACATCCAACTCGTCACCGTTAGGAATCGCTTGCTGCAACAATTCTAGTTTGATTCCGTGCTCCGCCAACTGTTCAACAATCGCCTGCTTTCGATCGCTATCATTCCAACGTTTTAAAAAGTCAGAAAGTGTACCAAAATTCTCTTTGACTGACTGCTCTATTTGGTCTTTGAGAAGCACTCGGTAGTCTTCAATAATGAGCTTTCCATCAGTATCTAGATACTGTGACCTTTCTGCAGCTAAATCTACATCAACATCGTCAATTACGAACTTCTTACGAGGCTCTTTCGGATCGCCAGGGTCTTCTGGAGGACCTGGGAAGTCTGGTTCTGGTCCATCACCATCATCTTCTATCGGTGGAAGATCTTCTGGCGGAACCACTGGCTCATCCGGTTCTGGTTCATACACAATTACTGGCTCGCCATCGAACTCAGGATCAGAAAAAAGCCTAGTCGCCCCTTTAAAGTCCATAATGGTAAAGTAGAGTTTGTTATAATCTTCTCTTAATCGAGTTCCTCGCCCTATGATTTGTTTAAACTCAGTCATAGAGTTTATGTTCTGATCAAGAACAATTAGCTTGCACGTTTTCGCATCGACGCCTGTGGTTAGTAACTTTGATGTTGTAGCGATGACGGGGTAAGGCTCATCATTATCAATAAAATAGGAAAGTTGGGCTTTACCTTCATTATCATCACCCGTAATACGCATGACATAACGTCTGTTGCTTGCTGCCGCTGGAATAAGCTTCACCAACTCTTGCCTCATTCTTTCTGCATGATCTTGCTCGTCACAGAAGATGATGGTTTTGGCCATGGGGTCAGTTGAGCTTAAATATTCCCATACCTTTCGGGCTACAAATCGGGTTCTTTTCTCAAGCACTAGATTCCGATCAAAATCTTTTGTGTTGTACTGCCTTTGCTCTACTTCCTGACCATATTTGTCTGTCTTGCCTTTCTCAGGTGTGTAACCGAGGGCGTCAACATTAGATGCAATACGAATCACTTTGTAAGGAGCCAGAAAACCATCTTCTATACCCTGTTTTAACGAATAGGTATAAATTGGTTCACCAAAATACTTAAAGTTAAATTCAGGATTGATGATCTGCCCGTCGACTGGTTTTACTTCTTTAGGTGTAGCTGTCAAACCGATGTGAGTAGCACTGTCAAAGTACTTAAGGATCTCATGCCAAGCAGAGTCTTCTCGAACGCTACCTCGGTGACACTCATCTATTACAACTAAGTCGAAAAAGTCTCTTGGAAACTGCTTGTAGATTTGCTTCCAATCTTCTTTCCCTGTGACGGCCTGATATAGGGCCAAGTAGATCTCATAGCTTTTCTTAGCTTGTCTGTTTGTTACCTTATGCATGAACTCGCCAAAAGGAGCAAAATCTTGCTGCATAGTTTGGTCAACAAGGATATTCCTATCAGCTAAAAACAAGATCCGTTTTTTTGCCTTAGCTTTCCAAAGACGCCAAATAATCTGAAATGCGGTGTAAGTTTTTCCTGTACCAGTTGCCATAACTAACAGAATACGTGATTGTTCTTTAGCAATAGCTTCTAGAGTGCGATTGATTGCTACACGTTGATAGTACCTAGGTTCCTTACCGGTGCCGTCCGTATAGTACGGCTGTTCGATTATCTTTTGAGCTTGCGTCGTTTCAATACCTTTCCACTGCTGATAGATAGGCCAAAGTTGGTCTAACGTTGGAAACTCATCCAAGGTTAGCTCGCGTACTACAGGTAGTGTTAATCCCGTACGATCATGGAGTAAAAAAGCATCACCATTACTACTTATCGCAAATGGAGCATCAAGCATCTCCATTACTACTTATCGCAAATGGAGCATCAAGCATCTCGGCATAAATGAGGGCCTGTTGCATGCCATGCCCCACTGAATAAGAATTTTTTTTAGCTTCAATAACAGCTATCGGCAAGTTTGGTTTGGCGTACAAAACGTAATCAGCTCGCATAGGACCACCTTTCTTTTCAGGGTTCTTTATTCGTGCTGCAAGTTTGCCACGAACCATTACGCGCCCATCAGTAAGATTTACCTCTTCACGAAACTGATGTTGCTTCCATTCCGCTTTTTCTATCGAAGGTGTAATGTACTTAGTGCATATATCTCTTTCCGAGAACGATTTTTTGTCCATACTTTTTACACTCCAAACCTAACCATCTCTAACCTTCAAAAAAATCTTCATCAATCCGCTTGATATGCAAAACCTGCTCATCTCGGCTACCAATGTTGTAGCGCAGCATCAGCTTAGCCAACTCTTTACCATTGATAAGCACTATGCGCATGCCTAGGTCTTTTGCTGTCTGAATAGCTGATGAGGTAAATTCGGATGTGGTAATGAAAATACCTTTTTGTGCTTTCTTCAGATTAAGCGCACCAAAGAAGTCCCTGATTTCACCTGCACCAACATTGTTACCGTCAGCATAACGCTTGGCCTGGATGTATACCTGGTCAACACCTAACGGATCTTGATTAATCACGCCATCAACACCGTTATCACCACTCTTTCCTAGTGTATGAGCCATACCCTCATCACTTCCGCCATAGCCCATAGCTAATAGTAGATCGATAAGCAATTGCTCAAAGAAGGCTGGAGACACTTTACGAGTTCGAGACAGGATGTCTGAGGCTAACGCGTCGTTAATCTGTTTGTAAGCAGCTCTGAGTACTTCATCTGGTGTCGCATCATTGTCAGACACAATTGCTTCTTCAACGTTGTCTGAATCACCGTTCTTTTGCTTAGTAAACGCGTTAAAGTCGTCAAAACGTTTAAGGTATTGGTTATTTATCTCTTCGCCACTGTTTAAAGCTTCTTCCCCCAAATCTGTTATCCTGAAATGACCGCGCCTTGTAGAACCCAAAAGCCCAGCTTTCGCTAGATAGGTTTTGGCCCATCCAACTCGGTTCGTGAATGCCGCTTGTCGGCCACTAGGAAGCAACTCCGTTCTCTCGTCTTCTGACAGATTAAATTGCTCCGCTAGCAAATCTACAACGTTGCTGAGCTTAACTTCTTCATTCTTCGCAGCCTCTAACACTGGCTTCATTAAATCTTGATAACTTGGGAGCACTATAGACCCTAACCATTTTGGCTTTTAATTTCGGCAATATACCAAGATATACAATCAGTTACATTGATATTCGTTACGTTTATTTGGACTTACCAGCCAATCCAACTATTAATGCTGCCAAGGCCGCTCCCGCTATGAAAGTACCTACATTGCTCCCTTCAGACTTCGCTTTCGTTGCGTTACCTCTGAGTTGGGCTTGAACAGACACTTGTTCACTTTCCTTGAGATTATTAACTGTATTCACGACCGAATTAAAAAGTTCATCTGGAGCAATACCAAGAGCTTTAGCACATTCAAACATCTGATCAACAGAGAACGTTGACTTTCCTGATTCCAAACGACTATAGCTAGCTTGTGAGAGCCCCATTTTTTCAGCTAATACGCTCTGCTCTATGCTTAGTTCTTTGCGTTTATTCGCGACGACCACACCCAGAATCGATGAGTAAGAAACCATTTTGTCTTGCATTTTTACCACCAATAACTAAATAACACTTGATCAATTAAGTGCATAGGTATAAGTTAAATGCATCCATATACGTTTTACGCATTTAAATACAAATTGAGAATACACATACTTTAAATCAGTAAGGAAAATTTATGAAGAATAATCTTAGTATTGGTGATCTACTTTATCGTTCAAAGCTGCTGGTAGAGCATGCCGGAATCTACCTGGGTAAGGGACGAGTACTCCACAACTCGCCAGATGGCAATGTAGAAATTTGTGCCTTAGAAGATTACGCAAATGGCAAACCAGTAAAAGTTGTTTTGAGTCATTTAAGTGAAGAGAAAAAAAACGAACTGTTTAGCCAAGCAGAACAATTGATCAAGAAAGCTAGAAAATATGGGGTGTTAGCCAATAACTGTGAGCATTTAGTCTCTACAGTACTACATGGCAAACCCTCCAGTGAGCAGCTACAAAGTGCGGGCCTTGGCGCTGTTGCAGGTCTACTTTTGGCTCACTGTAACCAATCGAAGAACTCTTTGCTGTACATATTAGCTGGTGGCCTTATAGGGTGTATGACTGTCAACGCCGCTCGCAAATACGACTGTGTTGTATAAACATGAAAGGAGTGGGATGCACATAACCCACTCCTTTCTGATATTTGCTAAAAAACTAATAGAACGCCCAAACAATGTGCCGCCCACATATTAGACCACCTGCATACCACATTGTTTTAGGTATTCGAACGTTTCCTGGTCATCACACTTTATGACTAAACCACTACGCCCACGACTGAGCAACACTCTATAACTACCCTCTGTGTAATGTTCGTACTGGCGCCGGTCTTCAGCCACCAGCTTTCCTTTGCGATAGACCATATCCTGCCCCCAGTTAAACAGAGCAAGTGATAGTTCTAAACCTTGACAACTAAACTCAGTACAAGCCGCTTCAAATTGACAACATGAATCTTCAGAACTTGGTGGCTCAACGTACCAAGGGCCAATATGTTTACCTGGTTTGTATTTATCTTTCTGGACTTCCTCAATAAACTTGCCACCTTGGCTGGACATCAACCAGCCTGTTCTAAAGGCATCTTGAAGCTTGTTTCCTTCGTGCATAGTTTGTTGTAAACCCAGAGCATAAGTTTCAGCAGTTTGCTGGTTTTGAGTCAGTCGCAATGGGTAGTAAGCCTGAATATCCAAAGCGACTTTTTGAGCTTGGTCAGAATTGTTAGATAGAACCGCTTCAATCCACTTGTCTAAACTCTCTGTATAGGCCTGCCGAATGGGCGTTTTAAGGTTATACACGTCTTTCTTAATTGGCATAACGAGTTGCATTTTATCGGCGTGCAGCGATGGCATAATAGGGATGACTTTGCCGTTTTGCGCTCTTATTGCTGCATCTAGGTCTGCTAGCATCTGATCTAACTGCATCTCATTGCGATGGATCGCTTGACCATCTCCCACCAAAAGCACCAACACTCCAAACGGTTGACAAGCAAGCCAGTTACAAAACAACATTAACTCAGACGGTGATTGTGATTCTCTAGGGCTTGCTTTGTCCCACGCTCGCTGTGCTTCATCAAATACGACAAAAGTCTCTCTGCGTGATGTTAGTGAGCGCTTCAGATCCTTCTTGAACGGGAGCAGGTCTTGGATCATCACCCGACCATCAATGACCTTATCTCCTGTCCGGCCAACTGACTGCTTACCACTATAATCTAACGTATGTTGTAGCACCTGAACGAGAGGTCCATTGC
The DNA here is from genome assembly GCF_000695685.1 of Vibrio fortis. Lineage (GTDB taxonomy): Bacteria > Pseudomonadota > Gammaproteobacteria > Enterobacterales > Vibrionaceae > Vibrio > Vibrio fortis_A. The sequence continues at coordinate 739,138 of NZ_JFFR01000002.1, forward strand.
CAGAAAGAAAAATAGGTTCGCTCTGCTTTGCGCTCTCACTACGTGCAATTTCCGCAACAGAACTAATGCCCAGTAGAGTCTTACCGGCACCAGGGCGCCCATGAACGACAACAACATATCTTTGCTGCTTGTCCCTTGCATGCTGGTAAAGCTTAAAAAGTGCCGCACGTGCTTGGTCAATATTTTCACCGGCCGAGGTTTTTAGCGTAGGTATTTTAGCGTCGAAAAAGACCTGAGCAGTGCCATGCAATATGCTTGGCTGGCGATAAAATTCACCTTTTGCCCACTGGTGTACATTATAGTAACTAGGTTTACTTAATGACGTTATAAGCTGTGAAGTTAACTGGGGAGCCAGACCATCATCTGCGATGTCACACACAACGTTTGGATGATGGAACGGCTTAGCACCAGGTTTGGTGAGAACAACAAAGCCATGACCGACTAAGTCGATAGATTCACTGTGATAGCGTCGCATTGTTTGCAAATCAGAGTTTGCTCGAAGAATTTCGTATTCAGAGGCTTCTTGCTTATGTTTGAACTCGACTACAAACAATTCGCCAGCTGGAGTAACTAGGTTAACATCCGCCGCTCGTTTTCCGCCTTCACCAATCAATTCTTGTTCAAAGGCTATCCAGCACTTCTCTGGTTCCACTTGAGTTTCTGTAATGACGTGATTAAGAGTAGACGTCATTACATCGTATTCAGTTTCCCAAGCGTAGCGTTGCGCAGGATCGAGATCTTGCGTCCAACTCAAACTACGATGGAAAGATACTAACGACTGTAGAAAACTAGCTTTGTCTGTAGAAAGAAAGTCTTGCCAAGTCCCATCCCAGCCTGCTTTTAGGTCCATTTTCGTAATCCTTCAGAACGTAGACTGGAGTTTTTCAACGGCCGGTATATCGGCCGCAGCCCAATCAACACCCCAAAGTTGGTCTTTCGATAACCAGCGAGAGTCAATATGCTCCGTAAGCTCAAGTTCGCGCGTTAGTACCTCAATAACAAAGCAATGCATGGTGATATCAAAATCAGGGTAGCTATGCTCAATCGTCAACAAAAACTGTGGTTCAGTAACGGCAATTCTTAACTCTTCATCTAGCTCCCTGGCAATAGCTGCAACAAGCGTTTCGCCTGCTTCTACTTTACCGCCTGGAAACTCCCATTTTTCGCTAACATAATCTAGCTTTGATGGCGCTCTTTGTACGGCTAGGAATTCACCTTCATTTTTCAGTACAGCCGCAACGACTTCAATGTGTTTCTTACTCATTGATTTAGCTCTTCTAACAATTTATTGCTACGGGATTTTAAAACCTCAACATCCTTTACGTCATCTACGATATGCATTTTCTTGTGGCAATTGGGGCATAATGCGACTGTATTTTCAGCCGTATCGTCTCCACCTTTGGCGAGCCAAACAATATGGTGTGTCTCGAGATATGGCTCGCCTTTCGCATTTTTAAATGGCGCCGGTTGTAGACAAAGTTGGCACTGACCTTTAGCAAGGCGTTTAGCCAGTTCTGCTACCCAAATATTTCGCTCATAGCTGATGGATTGTTGTTGGTACCGTGTCGCATTTTTTCCACCTTTTGTCGCCAAAGATTGAAGCTCCTCAAGAGTCAATTTCTTGGCCTTGCGAATTCGGACGCTCTCAACGTTATCGCGATCTTCTTTTCTAACCTGGCGCTCACCCGTTACAAGCTTTAGAGGGAATATATATGCTCTTCTTGGATTACCTTGTTCATCATCTTGCGTTTCCGAGTACGGTTCACCGTCGAGAGCGACTTCGCCAACATAGGTGTATTCTTGGTCCGTAAACACCTCAAATAAGTGAACAGCGACGTCATTGGTTCTCGATTCAGCTAGCGTTTTATTCTGCTGAAACGTTAAGCTTTGATCGCCTTTAGAGCCCATGCCTGTATAGTGGAGAACGTCACCTACCCAACGATCATCATAAATAGACTTGATGTGGTTCGATACAATAACCAATGTATTGGTTTTATGTGAGCGACGCATCCCACCTTGCGGGCTGCAGCCGAAGACTTCACATAACTCTGTGTTATTGAGTTTTGTACCAGTTTTGAGTGAATTAAGTTTGTGCATAACCTATTTTACCTTGCTTTCGTCGTAATTTTGCTCTGACAGATACTTTCTTAGTTCAACTGCTTTCTCTGCAGAAACTAGTTGACCGAAGAGAAACCCACCATGTTCAAGCCAATCCCAAAACAACAGCAATTTACCTAGCCTAATTTTATCGACCCTCGCATAAGCTCTTTCAAAAGCAGCTGAATAGTACTCATTTACTTGGTTAGCCAACCTTCCTACAAATTTGTTCAAAGCATCTTCAACCCAATCTTGTTCATGTCCTATAAGCTCTGATGGTTCTTCAATACACAAGAGATCTCCCGCTTGAAGAAAAGTCTCAAGATAACTATATTCCGGGTCCCAGTTCCCCATCAATGCCTTCCAGTTTTTGTTCAGGAACTGCACTTTTGTTCTGCGTTTTATCTCATCTAGTTTATTTTTTAACTCTTGAGTCTCTTGAGGTGATTTGTTGACAGAATATGCTGAGACCTGATTCGACATATCGATACCCAATGGACTATGAACTTCGAACAGTTGTATTCGCTTTTCAAGTGGGTAGCTGAGAAGATCATTAGTGATGCGCCAGATGGCCACTGGTTTAGGTAGATCTTTGGCAAGTGATGTTGTTTGAGCACCAATTTTTTCTAAAAGAGTGTTCAAATAACGCCTCCAGATTGGAGAAGACAAATCGCTAGATATGACATTCCTATAATCACTCATAACATCTGCTAGGTGGTATCTGAGATCCGTTAACTCTTGAACTGTTACACTTTGATTCAGCACTCTTCGGACATAAACTATTTGATGGCGTAATCCTCTAAGCTCCTTGGCATGAGCTATTCGCTCGGCTTTCCTTTGTCGCTCTTCAAGCCTCACCTTTTCTCGATTGATGGTTTGATGGACAACTTTAAGCAACAAATCTCGTTCATCACATCCCAGCAATACATAATCAAAACATTCGGTTATCTCACCTGATAGGTGAGTAAGTGTTGGCAGTGCAAGTTCACCTTGCTCACCACGCAAAGCAATTTGTTCAAGAAGTTGCTTAATTCGTTTTACTGCCTGTTGAGACTCTCGTTGAGCCTTTTCCTCTATAGCAGCTGACAGTTCTTGTTGCTTTCCATGCAAAGCAGCTTTTGTGTTGATTGCGTATGGTAGCCGTTCTGGAGACAATATTAAGTCACTCAATACCACCATTTGACACCCATAGCTCATCTCTAAGAAAAGCTCTGTTGATTTAAAATCAAACTCGGGGAAATGTGCCTCAAAATAGAACTCTCCACTCTCTTGGCTTTTATCTAACGCTTCTTGAGAGAAAACAAAGGCATTACATTGGATGTCTTTCACTTTGCTCTCAAACTCCGCAAAGCTTTCAGGGTGAGCCTCTAAGGCGGTACCGTACATGATGTAATAGAAAATAGAATCGCTTCGAGCTTCACTAAACAACCAAATCAGGTTGATCTCTTCCCCTAAGAAGAACTGCTCGCGAGCATGGATTATTTCTGGGTCCAACCAACCTTGAATCAACTCTATCGCGAATCGATTACCATTGGTGTCTTCAAAGTAAATATCCGGCTTGCGCCATTTTTTGGAAGTGCCTTTTTCTGCAAAGACAAACTTTTCTACTTGGATAGAATCACGCTTTATTTGATCTGATTCTCTCAATGTACCGGCAATAAAATGCTTTGTGCGAAAGTGCCATTGAGTTTCATGCATTTCAGCTTCAGTAAATGCAAAATCACCATGGTAGTCACTGTGAAATGGACAATCTACCTCATCCAACTCCGGAATATGCTTATGATAGAAAGCAGCTCTACTAGTCGCACTTCGTGCTCGATACCTTACAGGGAGACCACAATAACCACATTGAATAAAGTCTTCACCTTCCGCGCTATAAACTACAATTTTCTTCTTTATAGATGCTGTACGAGCTTCATCAGGTGTTGAACCATAAAGCCCCAGATAATCACTGGCTAATATTGGACCTTCGATGCCTTTAATCGCAAGTTCCCATAAACCATTTTTGTTATCGCTGTTAATGTAATTCATAAAGGCCACCCGCAAGTGCGTTACGCTGTTCTGGTTACTTTCTTGACGATTTTCAGTCCCAACAATATTATGACGCCAATGACGACAGGTAAATACTGATTACATACACACGTCGCATAACTAGACAGGAGTTACATTATGAGCAAATGGCCAATACGTTGGGATCTACTGTTCCGTTACAGAATGATAGAAGTCATCGCACTATGGGAAGGACGGTTAACGACCAATCACCTGATTAAGAGCTTTGGTATTGGCAGGCAGCAAGCATCGAAAGACATCAACTCTTACCTCTCTGAGGTGGCACCTGGCAACCTCGTTTATGATAAGCAATTAAAAGGTTATAAGCCCAGTGAAAGCTTTGCCCCAGAGCTAACCAGTGGACATGCCGATGAATACCTTCATATTCTAGCGCGCAGTGAAGACATGGCTGTGACCTTTAATGAACTGGATATGGGGTTTGAAAATGTTTCCATGGTCCGCCCTATTACTCGCAATATATCACCACAAGTTTTGCGTCCTTTAGTTCAAGCTATCAGAGAGAAGAAACGTGTCGACATAAGCTACACATCACTAAAAGACGGCATTGAAGTTGAGCGGATTATCTCTCCACATACTCTCGTTTGCACATCTCTACGTTGGCATGTTCGAGCCTATTGTGAACATGCGAATGACTATCGAGATTTTGTGCTCAGCCGCGTAAGAGGCATTCCATGCCTTGAGGCCAAAAGAGTAAAAGGAAGAGAGCATGACGTGTTGTGGAATACTCCCCTCACAGTTGATTTAAAGCCTGACCCACGACTTACGGAAACTCAAGCCAATGTCTTAGCGCATGATTACGGTATGGAAAAAGGTACACTCACAATACCAACCAATGCTGCGTTGGTTCGCTATGTTCTCGATGCCTATAACATTGATATCAATGTGCTGGATTCGAATCCTAAAGGTCAGCAGATTATTGTGGCTAACTTTGAGGAACTAAAACAGTATTTATACTTCTAGCTTAAAAAAGATCAAACACGTGGGTGATTTATATGTACTAATTCAGACCTGATCTGACAGTTACCCACTTTTAGGCCCGGTGCCTGTATGATTATATCTAGGTTAGATTCAATCATTGCCTTCGTGTTAAGTGGTCATAGCTGCCAGTACCGTGCTGTCTTCATAAAAGCATACACTGTACGCAAACTATCTTCCGACTCAGGATCTTTCATTCCTCGTAACCAACGAACCTTGATTCCAAGATAGCTTGCCCACGCAACGGCTTTTTTGAACTCTCTGTAATTATCGGCTTTAGCGCTACTTTCAATATATTGGTTAACGAGCAAGTATTGCTCCTGTCCTGCCGAATAACGTGCTAAAGAAAAAGCTCTTTTAAAATGAGGATGTGCATTTTGATAGTCTTCATTTCTATAGTGGAAAATAGCTTTACACCATTCCACCAGCCAGCAGAGCATTTTGCCTAGTCCAGCAATTTCGACTCTATTCTTATACTCATCAATTTCACTTAATGACGTTGCTTCTCTCTTAAGTTTTAGCCCTTCATCCAACAGCCGAGGAAAATCACTAGGCACCAAGTCGTTAGTTGGATTCTCATGATGCTTCACTAAGCTATAAGTCATGGCAGGCCCAATACGAGCTATCAACTTCTTGAACTGCTCGATGCGACTAGTGCCTTTGCTGTCCATGTTATAGTTGATGCCTTGGGAGCCCCATTTAATTTTGTCAGCCCTAAGCCACCACAACTCCATTACGGCACTATACCAATAGTCTTGTCGTTCAAGTGCCAGAACGTCCATATTGCTAACACACTCTTGCGCCACCACTCTATAGTGACATGTCTCTCTATCAAACCTTCGGTATTGCTTCTTAAAACCGATAACGAGTTGATGCAAATAATCATCACCATAAGCATTTTGAACAGACTTGAAGCAATACGTTGTAAATCGCCCCAAAAAGAGTGCAACTCGATAAGCGTTAACCTGATTAGGAGTAATATCTCTACTGTATCTTTCATCACCAATCTCGGCCAGAGCTTCGATTGAATCATTCAGCGCTTTACTGAGAGCATGCGTACTGGGTAACTGCTGGCCTGAAGTCCACCTTTGTGCATTTTCAAGGTTCCGTTCATAACGCTTGTATTTTTCTATCAATTGCTTGTTTGTCTGATATGAAATATCACCCTGAGCTGGGTTATGGAACCTGATCTGAGATAAACCCTGAGAACTATATATCCATTGCCACACTTTGGTTATTGGAAACTGAACTGTTTCCCCCTTGGCGTCAAAGTTCACCTCCGGCAACCACCAAAACTTTTCTTCAGGTAATGATAAACCAGATGCATTAACGTCGAACGCCAACGAGTTTTTAAATAATGAAGTTAATACCCTATCTATTAAGCGATGCTGAACGACCCACTTAATCGTCTCGGGAAAAGACAGATATGTTCCATCGAGGCGGACAAGGTCTCTATATTGGTCCAAAGCATCTTCGATTGAAGCCATTATGGCTAATGTTACTCGAGGGTCATCCACTAACTCGAACACTATTTCACCAAATATACTCAGCAGTTCTTCTAGTTGGGTACTAATCTTTGAGTTTTCACTCGCTAACCGCGCAAGGCTTTTCTGTATAGCCTTTTTGTGTTTCTCGCCTCCAATAACTGAAGTTTCATCCTTCTTCTGAGGGAGGATTCCGGCGGCATTAAAAAGCTCCCGAACAACCTCACCTATAGTTGGAAAACGATAATGTAATTCTGTCATTTCATTCAAAGGGCCTGAAACCAGGCCCTCTCCTATATTCTAGTTATCCTTTCTTGGGAGCCGCTACTCCTCGTCCGCCACCTGATTTATTTCCTGTTGTTGACGGCCAGTTTCCTCCTGGACCAGGGTGGCTTGATGGACCGCGATTACCTTTACTTTTTGTCATAATGTATCTCCTTTGATTAGAACTGCACAATTGCAGTACATCTCAAAGACTATCCTCTAGGACATAATTCAAATACCTGCTTTTTAGCGACGTGTTCTTCAAGTAACAATATTATCTAGCGGTAAGTGGCCAATTAACGCCCCATCAAGCACTCCTCCATCCATTCATCTACCTCACCTTCCACCCAAGCTACGGCCCTATCCCCCAAACTGATGGATTTTGGAAACTCACCATCATTCATTTTTCGGTAAATCGCTGAACGGCTTAATGCTGTTTTTTCCATTACTTCTTTTAGTTTTAGAAATCTCATGGGACGTCCTCCTATGTTGTGTGTTCCCATGGGATTGACTGACACATAGAAAAATACCGTTTTTATCTCCAACCATTTGCCTACCGAGTTTTGCAGTTTAAGTGAGCCAACTAGTTTTCAATCATCAAACACATCCAAAGGCATTAACATTCGATGACCGCATAAAAGGAACCACTTGCTGGCAGCACCAGCAAGTGATTCATTATCATTACAACTGCCCATTCACCGCTGCGAGAGCGTACCTATAAGCGGCGTCTTTTCCTGCGGAACAGGCCGCGACCTTTCTCACCTCAACTTGCTTATCTGCACTTCGTTTATCCACTAGCTCCCAAAGGGCTTGATGAGTTATCGGTTTTTTATTTGCTTTACGCCAATTTCTACGTTTCCAGCCATCTAACCACTCATTAAAGCCTGAAACGCAATAGTCACTGTTGGAATAAATAATGTCGCCATCACTGGCACACTTTAGTCCAAACGCAAGTGCTGATAACTCTAAGTAATTGCGGTCTGTGATGCTGTCAAAGGTTTGCCAATCTTCATCACTGATGCTTCCGTCATCATCAAGGACAATCATTCCAACCCCACCAACAAACAATCCTCTTTGCTTGTTTTCGATGGCCGTTTCTACATAAATTTCTTTGTTCATTTTTATACTCTCCAGAGACTAAAAAGCCGATACATCCTTTGCACCAGCCAATTGTGTTGATTGTTCATTCGTCGCTTAATTACGATTGCTACATAACAACGACAAGCAAGTTATTTTTTACCTGTCCCTGAGAGCGATTACTTTCAATCCTCCATCCCTAGAAAGCTGATTTAAAGCCCTTTCAGATATATTTCATCAGTACGCATAACCAAACAGATAATCCAAGGAACTCTTATGCGTAACTCCAACAACAAACACGATTACCCATTCAAAACTTCAGAGTTAAATGAACTGTTAGAACGTGCAGCTGAAGCACTAGCTACGAAATACAAACGAGAAGGCACCTTCACTAACCCTACCAATGTAAAAGAGTTCTTAAAGCTCAAGTTAGGGGCTCACGACCGCGAAGTATTTGCTGTGATATTTCTTGATAACCAACACCAGTTGATCAGTTTTGAAGAACTGTTCTTTGGCACCATTGATGCGGCCTCAATCTATCCACGTGAAGTACTCAAGGCTGCACTAAACCACAACGCCGCCGCAGTAGTTTTGGCTCATAACCATCCTTCAGGGATCGCTGAGCCCTCTCTAGCTGATAGGCGTATTACACAGCGGCTAGTGGATGCACTAAAGCTGGTAGATCTCCGAGTATTGGACCACATCGTTGTGGGTGAGGATTGTGTGTCATTTGCAGAAAAGGGGTGGGTATGAATAGATTCACTATTTCCGGTGTTAACGAAGAACTCGTTCGTCCCATGCATTGTTTTCTTGATGCGCTGATGTCTGAAAACATCATCCCAAACACAGTCAAGCGGATAGCGTTAAACATACGCTCTAAAGATATGAATAGCCGTTTTCAACCAATCGAAATTCAATTGGAGCGAGCATCAAGCCAAGCACCTTGGCAACTCCGCTTTATTGCCACCTTTGATGTGATAGTCACAGGTACGCCACAAAAAGAGTTATCCCTGTATTTCAACTTCGTAGGATGTTGGTTCTATCACCCAGAGATTAAACAGTGCAGCCTACAACGGCCAGAAGTACAAACCTTACTTGCTAGCTGGATCAAAGCCATCACTCATACTCTCACCACGCAACCTACAATCTCAATCAACATCACATCCGCTCATTAATCCTAACTTAATTCAAAGAGGTCCCCATGAATCAAGCTGCTAATCTGGCTATGTTCGCGTACAAGCGAGCTAAGCCTTCACATCAACTTATTGAGTTAGTCAAACGCTCTATTGGTGATGTTAATTACCGGGGAAGAATAACCATCCGTTTTCAAGACTCAAGCTACCATCCGAAAGGCGGAGGCTTTCACCCGGTCTCTATTACGGTGGAGGTCAAAGGTAGCCATATCGATCTTATGGAAATCACTGACCTTATTTATGAAGAAACAGGTACACCAGAACTCGTTCCTGACTTGGCTTTTGATTTTGCTAACGACGTCGCTTTCGCTCGTTTCAGCGGATGGCTTGGTATGTACCTGCAAGAAACAACCGAGCTATATGGGATGTGGGAGTGTAACTTTATAGCTTATGTAGAAATGAGCGCCTACGACCAAGTTCAGGTTAAGTACAGTTAATCATCACTCGTAGCAACCCTATCCACTGACCGTCCATCTCCACTTCATATCACAAACATTCAACACAACCACCCGCACAGAGCTAAAACGAGGCTGCTTCCCATATTGTTAAAACGGGAAGCTTCCATCCCTTGCTGTATAAGGGTTCTTTAATATCGTCGGCTTTGTGCTTCCCAAAACACCCTTCTACAGACAAAAAAGGAAGCAGACTATGGCTGAGGTCCAAGCAATTAAAGACGATGACACCATACGTATGGTTGGTCACTTATTAAGTATTCGTTGTCATCCACAAATGGCCGATGTGTGGCATATCGGATTAAACCTGGCACTGAGGATTTCTGATTTGTTGTCGATTAGCTTTGAAGACATTAATGGCGACCGACTCATTATTCGAGAGAGTAAAACCGGAAAGATCGCCAACATTCAGCTCAATACCAAAGCGCAGCTGCACATTGCTAGATTGAGGGAGCAACATCCCGACCACATCTACTTGTTTCAATCCCACCGATGCCAGCAGCTGAAAAACAAACCACCGCAGCCAATCACGCGACGCGCTGTGTCGATGGCGTTTCAGCAAGTAGGCCAAGAGCTGAATATCGCGTTAGGTACTCACTCGATGAGAAAGACCCGAGGTTACTTTCTCTATCAATCCACAAAAGATATAGGACGTGTCATGAAAATGCTTCGTCACACATCTGAGGGCGTCACCCTTCGATATATCGGTATCACTCAAGATGAAGTCGATCAAGATTTTGTTTCTCTTGAACTTTAAACCTAATCATTTACTCAGGGAGCGGGACCGCTAATCCCTTATAAACATTAAGCTCAGAGCCTTTTTGAGTTTCGTGATTATTACATTTGAGAGCAAATAACATGAATCCATATAACGCAATAAGCAGCTTTCTAGTCGGCAACTTATCGAAAAGTTTAATTCAAAATTTATTCTGGAAAACCAACAGCCCAATTAGGGGCAGCATTGTGTATTGCGATCTCGCATTTGGAACTGCTGAACATTCAGGTGTCTACGTAGGAAATGGACGTATCATCCATCGTAACGGTAACGGCCTTATCGAAGACGTATCAGTTAACCAGTTCCTGGCTAATACCACTGCCCTTTCGATTTACGTCAGTTGCAATGCACAAGGCAGTGCCGTTGGAAGTGAGTCTTGTGCTCAAATAGCAGAAGGCATGCTAGGCGTACAAACAGACTATTCCCTGCTAAATGAAAACTGCCATCAGTTCTGTAGCTACTGTCTAGACGGTGACATGTTCTCAAGCACTTTCACCTTAACTCAGCTTAAACGGGACGCTCATGCGTTCATTCAAGCCAGTCAGTGGCGTGTATGGGATTTAAGGCATCGCCACAAAGGATAAGGGGATTCGCTCCCCTTTATTTTTTGCTTTCTGGATAAAGACCTTGGTTCGAACCTAACGAATGCTTCGGCCTATACATCGATGACCTTCGTCATAATGCTTCGTGTCATACTTAGCAAAATAGCTAAGCCTACGAAACAAGTCTTTAAATACTTTAATAAAACCCTTGCTCTTTGGATCCAGGAGATAACAGGCATTGTCAGGGAATTGCACAAGACGGCGAATAGTACTCACATCACAATTCAATGCACTAGCCCAAGCACTGGTGATAGTCCATGCTAGAGAGCCTGAATTTGTAGTTTTGCCCAACCTTCCAAAACGGTCTTCATTCAGGAATAAGACAAAGTGATAGTGGTCGTGTGCCGATCTATCGCGCTCCCTAACCCACGCAAACCTAACAGTACAAGGGTAAACTCTTGCCCCTTTTCGGTGACATCTTCTTTCATGTGCCTTCAGTTTGGCCTTGAACGACTGAACAAATCGAGTAGCTAAATCTGTACGGTGAATACCTAAAGCTTCGTTGCCCAAAATTTCATCACGGCTAAGACAGTCAAGCAAAGCACCTTGGGGTTGACGAAGGTCGAACCTAACAACAAAAACCCGCGGGTACTCATCCATTGCATTATCCATTGGTACACGGATAACTTCTAGGTAATCGTTGTTAAGCTCATAGGATGAGCCTAATGTTGGTAATCCTTGGTAGGTAGATTTCTTCATGAGATTGATTCCTGTGTTGTTCATCTACAGGTATCTCTACTCATATATTTTTTTACCTTACTTCCTAACCTACTTGAGGTAGGTATGATTCTTCTAGATGTTCCCTACCTCATATATACTAACCATACCGTCACTTAGAATTGGCTTGTTACTCGCTCACAGACCAGCTCCAACAAGACTTCTTTCATCGCACATAGCACGAAATTCACTCTCAAGTTAGTTCGTGTTATCACACCGACTCCGACCGACATTCGAAAGCACATAACAGGTATCTTTATGCCTAAAAAAGTAAACATCAATAGGATATTCAGGCCCACTTTTCTCTATATGCTCAAGTAAAATATCTAACGCCACATCAGAAACGGATTCTATGTACCTTCTCCATAATATCTGGAGCCGTTTGTTTACTGTAATCTGATCTGTTTTGGCAATAATGCCTCTAGAACAAATTAAGTGTTTTTCTAACAACTTGCTTCGTATTAACTGGGAAACCAATTCATCAAAAAGATGGTGGACCCTCCCCGCTAATCTGTGACGATTTATCTCTTCAATATTTAGAACCGGGGTAGATTGATACTTTGTTTGGATGTTGTGTATGCAGGAGTTAAGTTCTCTGTTACTCACTAATGATCCCGCATCAAACCTCCAAAGAGCTATGTTCTTGCTTGTAAATTTTTCGGGATTCATGATGCAGATAGATGCAACTTTTTTATACAAAGAAGGAGCATTCCCACCAGGCACAAATTTGATTATGTACCCGTCATCTATAAGCTCATCTTTGTAACGACGTAGCCTCTGTACCGTCATTCCGGTGATAGAGGAGAGATGAGAAAAACTAACACGTTCAATGATGCCTAGTTCATCAGTCAAAGAAACTAATACAGCTCTAAGAAGCCGCTTCGCTAACACTTCAGCACGCTCACCTGTTAGGGCAGTTCCAATACCTAGCATTGCTAGTATTGAAATCAACTTCTCTTCAGGTTGCGCCTGAGAACTATCAAAACCGACTGGATGAGCGATAGCATACGATGACTGCTCATCGTTAAAAATCACCTTATCAGCTGCATATAAGCGAGCTACAGAGCCACGAACTGTAGACTCTTTTATCTTTAACTTTTCAGACAAAGATGCAATTGATAGGGACACATTTCTTTGTTCTCTAGTACACCAAATCCAATGTAAGTATACGACTTTGTCCTGCGGCTTAAGTCCTTTCCATGACTGGAGAATTAAACTAATCATGATTATCGCACTTCAAATATAATACCTATTAAGTTTATAGTATCATAATTTTTGACACGTCATAGCTTACATGTAAAGCTACATGTAACATTTAAATATAAAGAGAAAATAATGACTAAGGAAATGGAAGACTTTAGGTGTTGGACTGATTTTCAGAACAAGAAGATGACCAAGTGGCTGGCTGAATACTTTATTAAAAAAGGGATACCGAGAAGACTTCCGTCTGTAGACAACATAATTGCTAACCCTCTAGAACAGAGCATCTTAGAGCAAGCGGAACGTTACTTTTCCAGGACTGAAGAGCAGGCTCAAAGACAAAAAAAACTGTCGAAGATGAAGAGTTCTTGGACACAATACTGCCGAAGAAAAACAAGAGAAAGAAAAGTACATACTGTCTATGTTGATGACAAAACTCACACAGTTCTCAAGAAGGTTAAAAAGAAATATCGATTAGATAATTTAGGCCAAGCTGTAGAATCAATTATCGATGGAGCGGCACTTAAAAGAGAGATTCAAAGGCTAGAAAATGCGAATGGCTTATTACAAAAAAAGCTCAAAGACCTCCATATATTGCAGGAGAGCAACCGACAGAAAGAGATTCAGTTACGAGAAATGCATGATAAAACTGAGTCGCTAGAGCAAAGAAATCTGATGCTAACAAAAGCGCTAGATCAACTGGCTAGCTCATTAAGGTCCGAATAGTTCCAGTCAATCAGCCCCGTAACCGTTGTATATATTCGTCAAGCGTTAACTCGTAAGAAACATTGCTCTTGAGAATATAATCTACAGTCAATTTACCTTATATACTACAGACACTATTACGGGTGGTTAAAAATAGAAACAATCGCAAAAATAAAAATTAGCTCATTGATATAAAACACTTTGGATTAAAATTAACATTCAGATCCAGAATGGAGAGCATCAGCACTCCACTACATCATGCACTATCGGCTGACTACTCTATCAACCACCCAGGCTTGGACCTCAGACTCCACCCAAGCCACAGCTCTATCACCAAGTGACACCTGCTTTGGAAACTGTTGTTTTTCTATAGAGCGATACATACTAGATCTTGATAATCCAGTCATCGCGAGTACTTCATTTAGGCGGATCAAACGAATCGGTTTGTTTGGCATTATGACACCTCATCAGTAAGTAGATTTCACTCTGATGACATATGCTTGAAAAGATTTGGTATCGATGTCTACTGGCCATCAACTAGAACCGCCTCATAGCTCATACAACAAACCGATTAGTTAACCTGCTGTAAGTAACCGCCTCCGGTAACACTGTAACTTCCATAGCTTGATTTCTCGATATGCTCACTCCACCAAGCCATAAGTTCACGTCGAGATACGAGGTAATCTGTTCTATTGTAGGCTTTACGTATTTGGTTCTTGTCGGTGTGAGCAAGTGCTGCTTCAATCACATCGGCATCAAAACCTTTTTCGTTAAGAGTGGTACTAGCAAGTGCTCTCATACCGTGAGCTGTGGTCCTATCTTTAAACCCCATCCTACTCAGCGCTTTATTGGCAGTTTCTGAATCAGTGGGAACTTTGGGGTTGCGGCTCGATGGGAAAATGAATTCCCTATGACCACTAATAGGTTTTATCGCTTCGAGAATAACTAATGTTTGCATGGTTAATGGAACGACGTGCTCGCGGTTCATCTTCATACGCTCTTTAGGGATAATCCATAGTTGATTCGCCATATCTATCTCTTCCCAGCGAGCACCAGATGCCTCATTAGGGCGAACCATGGTGTGGAGTTGCCACTCAATCAAAAAGCGTGTCACATGCTGTATTTTGGCTGTAGCAACGGTACGTATGAGCTCATACATTTCATGAGGTTGCAGCGCTTTCATATGAACAACTTTGTGCTTCCTAAACACCTCACGAATGCCTGACAATGGATTAGCATGAATCACACCACTGTTCACGGCATAGTTCATGATCTCGTTCATCAATTGAGCGGTGCGTTTAACCGTTTCAAGTAAGCCTTGATTTTCTACAGGTCGTAAAGCAGCTATTGCAATAGGTGCGGTGATCTTACTTACCGGTATGGTACCAAGTTTCGGAAAGGCATAGAGTTCTAGCTTGCGCCAGTTTCCATTGAGAGTTTTCTCTTTAAGTTGCCCTTCTTTGGTCACCTTCCATTGCTCTGCGACAAGCTTGAATGTCGCGTTTTGTTCAGTGATAGCTTTGGCTTTCTGCTCTGCTTTCGCTAATTGGGGATCGATACCATCAGCCAACAACTTTCTTGCTTCGAGGGCTTTCTCTCGAGCCTCAGCGAGAGACATGTCGGGATAGGTACCAAAAGAGAGATAGGTGATTTTATCCTGACCTGGACGCTTGTAGCGAAATTGCCAAGATCGAGAGTTGCTGGGACGAACGCAGAAGTAGAGATTGCCACCGTCAGATAGTCGATAAAGCTTCTCTTTGGGTTTTGCTGTTTGGACTTGCCTCGCCGATAATTTATTCGCCATATTGATCCCTCAAGTAATACCTGAACTAAGCTGGATAGCAAGAAAATCTAGGTATTACTTATCACCAATAACTGTCTAAATTACATTGACTTATAGCTAATAACGATAGAGAAAGTGACAACAAAGTAATACCTGAATTAGTGCTCTAAAGTAATACTAGCATCAGATAGTAAGCCTGGGTATTACTTTAGGTATTACGAAAAACAAACGCTTTTGTGGAACATTATGGAACGCTACAGGATCGTAACTTATTGATTTTTATAATCTTAAGATAAGAAAAAAGACGCCCTGGGACGTCTTTAAACTTGAATATGGCGGTGAGGGAGGGATTCGAACCCTCGATACGTTTCCGTATACACACTTTCCAGGCGTGCTCCTTCGGCCACTCGGACACCTCACCAAATTTTGTTGTTAAGCTGTGTTGCTCAACGAGGCGCTACTTTATTGATTCTGCTCGCATTGGTCAAGGGGCATTGTCAAAAAAGTTACCTTAACTAGTCTGTTCGCTTACAAATTAACTCATTCGTTTGAAAACAAACCAAATATCAACAAGATTACGCTTGTTGGTAGTAACCCGGTACGCGGAACCATTTACGACACATATCCAAGAAGTAGCCATATAGCACGCCCATGCCGCACGAAATCACTGCGTTACTGGTTACTGCTGTAACGATTTGATCAGTTGAAGCACCTACCGCGAACAAGATACCTGCATAAACTGGAGACTGGAACAAAACGTACGCAACTAAATCAGACAGGTTTTTCGCCAATGAACTGTCTGAAATTTTCGCTCCGTTACGTAACACCCAGTCACGAAAAACACCGTAAGGCCATGCGATCGCAATATTCACAGGGATAGAGAGCGTTCGTGATGCAAGAGACTGTTCAAACGACATACCAGAGATAAAAATCTCAACAATCATGCCAGAGATAAAACAGAAAACTACCATAGCAAAAGTATCCGCTGCTGCGTTACGAATACAAAATGGCCCACGAGACTTCATCGCATAAAACCCAAAATATACCACTGCCAATTCAGTGATTTAGTAACATATAAAAAGGGCAATTCAACACCCAACCAGATTATGTCACTATTAAAACATAAGATTTGCAGTGATAGATTTCAAATTTAAAATAAAGTTGTAAATTTACAACCAGAATTGACAGTAAAACCAGTTACTTCAACCACAAAAACAGATCTAGCTCAATTTTCATTCAAACCGTACTTCATTTACTGTAATTTAAATACAATTATTCAACTGGAATATTAACGGTTATTGAGTTGATGAGTTCTTGTGAAGGAAAGCGCCCTTTTGAAAGCTCTTGAATGGCTTGAGTCAACAATGACGGAAGCAAAGAATCCTCCGTCGGCTCAATATGGATAAGTAGATTCTCCAACGCAAACGTTGCTAATTCTATACTTTGATCTTCAAGTGCAATGTACAGAGTCACCAAGAGCTCCTCAGTATTGTCTGGAGCTTTAATCACAGGCTCTTCATTCGACTGTGGTTGAGAGCCATGATATTGATAGAGCTTGTTAGAGAACCTAAATAGCGCATCATCAAGCTCTCGCTCATCAATGGGTTTAGCGATGATGTAATCTACCCCTGCCCCAATCATTCGTTCACGTGTCTCTTTAAAGACATCGGCAGTACACCCAAAAATAAGCACCGATGACATATCGTCAGCCAATGCACGTATCGCAGTTGTTGACTCTACGCCGTCCATCACTGGCATGTGATTATCCATCAGAATCAAATCAAAGCGCTCAGAAGCCACTGCCTGAATCGCAAGTTCACCGTTTTCAACGCTCTTACAGCTGAAGCCTTTATTGCTCATAAAGGTTTCAATGATCACCGTATTAGTGCGATTGTCTTCCACAATAAGGACTTTTAAACCTGAGTAGTTAAGCTTCGAGTGTGGTAGGCTTTCGACCTCTCCCGGTTCTGTAGGCTCAATTCTCAAGTTCACATCAAAACTGGTGCCAATCCCCTCTTCACTGGTTACTTGAATGTCTCCGTCCATTAACTCAGTGATTTTTTTCACAATCGCTAACCCAAGCCCGGTACCACCAAAACGACGCGTGGTAGAAGACTCAGCTTGTTCGAATGGATTGAAGATACGTTTTTGAGCTTCTTTAGAGATCCCAATACCGGTATCACGAACCCGAATGTTCAGGTAGGTGTTGCCATTTCGAGTAACCTCTTTGAAATAAACCTCAACAAAGCCGCGTGAGGTAAATTTCACGGCGTTATTGAGCAGGTTAAACAGAACCTGACGTAGTCGAGCTTTATCAGAGAAGTACCAACGACCAGCTGGCACTTCGGTGTAGACCTTAAATTGCAGCCCTTTCTCCGCAGACAAGGTGTAGTAGACACTGTTAATACTGCCAATCAAGGAGTCGAGTGGGAAACGGGTATTATCAAGATCTAACTTACCCTGTTCTATCTTAGAGAAGTCCAAGATCTCGTTAAGTAGCGTCATCATATGATCGCCGGATTCGTACAAACTGCGCAAATGTTTCTCTTGCTCGCTGTTTAAAGGCGTCTTGAGAAGGATTTGAGCGGTACCCAAAACCCCATTCATTGGCGTTCGTATCTCGTGAGAGAGTGTTGCTAGGAAAGCCGTTTTAGCATTGGTTGATGCTTGCGCCTTTACCTTCTCAGCTTCAAGGAATACTGTTTTTTCATTGAATGTTTTTATCAGGTAACCAATCTCATCTTGGCTCTGATAGTTAACATCTATGACGCCTCCCTCTTTGGAGCCATCGACCTTAGCTGCAATCGTGGTAATTGGGCTTATCAGATAGCGATTTAAAAGGTAGTAGCCGGCCATTACACATAAAAGCAAGAACGGTGCGATACCCCATTCAATGCTCATTACCTGCCTAAACACTTCATCGGCGACTAACAATTTGGAGTTGACGACATCGACTTGCCAATCAAACTGACCAAATTTATGGTTGCTGATATAGATGCCTTCAACCAGATTGAAATTGTGTGTCACCAATATTTGTTGGTGTTGATCACGTAAAGTAATGCCGAGGTCGTACTCTTCAGCGTGGCTCTTTATGAAGTTTAAAAGCTCGGTTAACGATAAATCCACCGTCGCGACACCCGAGAACTTACCATCCAAATAAAAAGGGGCTGAAGCCGTAATCATTTGAATGTGAGTATATGGATCTAAGTAGACATCACTCCAAGATACTGTGCCAACAGGCTTTTTTGCGACAGACGCGTACCATACCTCTTGGTGATACAGCATCGACTTAGGGTTGTTGTAAGAGAAAAGCTGGTCGATTTTTCCGTCGTCAGCTTTATTAAAGAAGTAGCTGTCTCGTTCTCGATCTGCTTCATACACATAAGGTTCTGGCCAAATACCAGCACTGATAATGGTATCGTCACTGGTTGCAAGAATCGATTTGAAATGACGAGCCAGCAATTTTGAGTCAGGTTGAGCTTGTGCAAGGCCCACTAGGCTATGTAAAAAGCCCTCTGAGCTATTAAGTGGTGCCTCAATTAATGATGAAAGGATTTCTGCCCTTAAGTCTAGGTTCTGCTGGAGCTTGGCTCGTACAGGCGATTCAACAACGAAATAAGTGACACTGCCGATGATGGCAATAAAGGTCGCTAGGTACAATCCAAGCGCAACCATGCTTTTTTTCTTAAGAGAGGAACGTATCTGCATATAGTTTTATTGTTGCTTTTTTATTTAAGCTAGCGACTATATCCAGTTACATCAAGCCTTTTTAGATTGGGTTTTGATTGCGACAGCAAGATTGGTACTATAAGCACAAATTTGTTTCACCTACTATGGTACTTCAGTTTGACACTACAAGAAATTCTTGCGCTTCCTGAGCTGGAAGGCAAACTCATCACAGAACACAAAACACTTGGCTTTGTGACTGCTATGGCAGCCGCGCCGAACGTGTTAACGCCGCACGAATGGCTTCCATTCTTATGGGGCGGTGAAGAAGTTGCTCCTTTCACTGATGGCGAACAACTAGAGAGCTATATTGAGCTTATCATTGCGCTTTGGAATGAAACTCGCCCAGCTTTAATGGAAGGTAACTGGGCTTGGCCACAAGCTTGTCAGTTAGATGAAGAAGAAGTAGTGAACGAAGCAACTCGTGATTTCTGTGAGGGCCTGCTACAAGGTTGGCAGATTGCTCGTGATGACTGGGAAACCTTGATGCCTGAAGACAGTGAAGACAACGCACTGGTTGGCGGCGTTCTGCTTTCTATCAGCATGCTTTACGATCCAGAAACGTCTATTGCGACACTAGCAGAGCAAGGCGTTGAAGGCTTGGATCAGTTTGAAGAGATCTTCAATGCTGTACCCGTTATGCTTTGTGGCTTGACGCAACGCGGTATCGCTTTGGCTGAAGCTCAATAACGAATGACATCGAGCATGCATCACGCGATGATGCAATGAACGAAAGAATGAAAGGCTTCCCATCGGAAGCCTTTTTTGATCTCGTTAACCAAGGATTACTCGGTTCCACTATTTGTTTGTAATGGTTTGCCAGTTGAACTCTGGGATTCGCTCATCCGCAATATAAAAGAGCTTTGATCCTCCACTGACTTCAACATTCAACTCAGGATTAAGCTCGATCCCCTGCCCCTCACCGTGATCTATTGCGATCAACGTCGCTTGATAACGCTCTTTGAAAACACTAAAGATAGGCGCTACCGTTGTTGTTTCTGCATTCTCTGGATAGTAAGTGGAGTATTGCGTCATGCCCCGTGTCGAGCTAAGCAACTCTTGGTGCAAAGCGCTCGAACCCGGATCTACAGCCGCTTTAGCCAACATTTCCGCGCCCACTGCCGGAATACACTCCGAGTTTGGACAGTGCTTGTGGAGCAAATCGCTTAAGGCTTCGTCTTTAAAGTAAACCAACAAGTGAGCATCAGGGTTGCGATTCGCACAGTACAGGGCTGCTGACAAAGTAATGTCATCTTCTGGATTATCAATCAGGATACAGCTTGCAGACTCTATCCCCGTCTTTTCCATCTCTTTACCATCGGTGTAGCTGTTCACTTTAACGAAGTTGATCTCTCCCGGAAGAGGGTTTTCTATATCAGAACGAGTACACAACACAATTGGGCGCTTACCAGTCTCTTCATGCTGTAACATTCTTATAAGATGTATCGTTCTTTGCTCATTCCAACCTAACATTAAAATGTGGTTTTCCACTCGAATTCTCCTTTTACCCAACAGACCTGCACGCCAATATTCAACACCCTCGGTTGCGACCTTACCGAGCAAAGCAGCAAATAAGCTGAGACCTCCGGGAATCACAAATAAAATCACTACCCACTGACCAAGCTCTGTGGTTGGTGACAAATCACCATATCCAACCGTTGAAGCCGTCACGACCAGATAGTACGCGAAGGTAGTGATTGAGGACGTGAGATCGTGCTCACCCGCAATGAACAACAATAGCCATGCCGTAAGCACATACCCTGCAAACGCCACCAACAAGTTCTTCCCGTTTAACACGAATAGATTCGCCTGAAGCCAACGCTTGAGCTGTAACCAGATAACCATCTGCACCTCAATCAAGTATTTAGTTAACTACATGCTAGGAAATTTTCGGGATATCAACAAGATATCTGGTGTAAAACACACGAAAAAGACACAAAAAAGCCAGCACGAATGCTGGCTTTTAAGTTCTGAAGGTAAAGATCTTGCTTACGCGTTGCCCTTCACCTGCATGTTCAATTGCTCTGCGAAATCAAGCATGCGGTTCAAAGGGATAAGAGATTTCACGCGTAGCTCGTCAGAAACGAAGATCTCGTGTTGCTCACCGCCATTCTCAAGTGCATTTTCAATCGCCTCTAGGCCATTCATCGCCATCCAAGGACAGTGTGCGCAGCTACGACATGTTGCACCAGCACCTGCTGTTGGCGCTTCAATCAGTTCTTTTTCAGGCACCAATTGCTGCATCTTGAAGAAGATACCTTTGTCTGTCGCCACAATCATTTGCGGATGCGGTAACTCTTTCGCTTTTTTGATCAGCTGACTCGTAGAACCAACTGCATCAGCTAGCTCAACCACACTTGCTGGAGACTCTGGGTGTACAAGAATTGCTGCTTCAGGGTATACAGACTTCATCTTTCTCAATGCATCAGCAGAGAACTCGTCGTGTACGATACACTCACCTTGCCACAGAAGCATGTCTGCGCCCGTTTGGTTAGCAATGTACGAACCTAGGTGACGGTCTGGGCCCCAAATGATTGGCTTGCCTTCAGCATCTAGGCTTTCTACAATCTCAAGTGCGATACTTGATGTCACAACCCAGTCAGCACGCGCTTTTACCGCTGCAGATGTATTCGCATAAACCACAACAGTATGGTCTGGGTGCGCATCACAGAACTCAGTGAACTTGTCTGCTGGACAACCAAGGTCCAACGAACACTCAGCTTCTAGTGTAGGCATTAAAATGCGCTTTTCAGGTGTCAGAATTTTCGCGGATTCGCCCATGAATCGAACACCGCCGATGATCAGTGTGCTCGCTGGGTGACGGTTACCAAACTTAGCCATCTCTAGCGAATCACCTACGAAACCACCCGTCTCTTCAGCGAGTGCCTGGATTTCAGGGTCCGTGTAATAGTGAGCGATCAAAACAGCGTCTTTTTCTTTTAGTAGCTTTTTGATGTTCGCTATGTGAGCCTGCTTTTGAGCATCGTTCAATGGAACTGGCTTCGGTGGGAATGGGTAAACAGTGTCGATTTTATCTAATATATGGCTCATTGCTCTTGCTCTACGCAACTTCTTCCGAGAATTAGAGCATTCTACACAGTACAACGATTGGGATCAAAAAGGATTAGGCATAAAAAAAGGCGCTGATGCGCCTCTTTTACTAAAGAACTATAAATGAGTCTTGGCTACTTTTGCCGATGCACTGTTCGGGTATTCGGCAACCACTTGTTCGTAGTACTTTTTCGCTTGCTCAGAGTTATTGTTACGCGCAGCGATGTCGCCAAGCTTCACTAAAGCATCAGCGCGCTTGTTTGAGTCTTTGTAAGCTACAACAGCTGCAAAGCTCTTCACTGCCTCTTTATCTTGCTTCTTAGCAAAGTAGAGCTGACCTAACCAGTAGTGTGAGTTAGGTGTGAACGTAGAATCTGGGAAGTCTGTTTGAAACTTCTGGAATGCGGTAATCGCACCCGTGTAGTCTCGCTGTTTGAGGATCATATCCACAGCGTTTTGATAAGCGGTTTGCTCATCAACATCAGTGCTGAAGGTACCTTCGGCGCCTTTCGCGTCTGTTGCCGGAACAACAGCGGCTGCAGAGCCTGATGATTTCACTTCGCTTCTTACTTTATCAAGTTCGATAAACAACTCACGCTGACGCTCTAACATCTGTTTCATGTCGTAGCTGTTGCGTTCAAGTTGACCACGTAGCTCACTGATCTCAAGAGCCATGTCGTCCATTTGTTGCTGCATTTGAAGTTGAACGCGATTGCGGTTTTGTAGCAAGCGCTCTAGACGCTCGATATCGGTTTCATTGGAAGCCGCTCGAGTAGAAGAGGAAGTTGAATTGGTTGTGGTGCTATTAAGATCGGATACTGGAGCTGGTGCAGCGAGCGCGGTGCCCGCTGCACTTGCCAGTAACGAAAGCATAATGACACGCTTTGTGTTACTGAACATGAGGCTATTCCTCAATTAAAAAGTCTACTAATTAGTAAACTAGTACTGCACGACGGTTTTTAGCGTACACTTCTTCAGATTGACCAAGAAGAAGTGGCTTCTCTTCACCGTAGCTTACGATAGAGATTTGGTCAGCTTGAACACCTAGAGCTTGTAGGTACTTAGCAACAGCTTGTGCACGACGCTCACCTAGAGCGATGTTGTACTCAGGAGTACCGCGCTCATCAGCGTGGCCTTCTACAGTTACTTTCATGTCTACGTTTTTGCTTAGGTAAGCTGCGTGAGCTGCTAGCATCTCTTCGTAATCACCCGCGATAGTAGCGTTGTCGAATGCGAAGTAGATAGTTTGAGTTTCACGTAGTGCTTGCTCTTTAAGCTCTTGCTCTGACAGTTGACCGTTCGCGTCAATTGGTGTCACAACAGTTGTGTCTACGTTATTTTCTGAACCTGAAGTTGCTTGGTTAGTTTCAGTACCAGAAGTCGCAGATGTTGCATCATCACTTGAGCTACATGCTGTTACTGCCATCACTGGTAGTGCAATCATCAAGCCTTTAAGAACTTTATTAAGTTGCATCTTATTTTCCTTACGTTATCAAACTTAGTTTCTACAGCCGATAAATTGCTATAGATAGTTACTTGCTACAATAGTTATTACTATCAATAGCTAATTGCTTTTAAGCGTGGCTACAGAAACGGCGACCATGCTGGCGCTCTTACACGTCCATTAGTTGCCGGTAATCTAGCTTTAAAACGACCATCGATAGATACCATCGACAGTACATTTGTTTGGTTGTAAATAGAGCTATAGATAACCATACCTCCATTTGGTGCAATACTTGGCGACTCGTCTAGTAAAGTTTTAGTTAGAACCTGTACCGCGCCTGTTTCCAAGTCTTGCTTGGCCAAGTTAAATCCAGAGTTGCTGCGATTCACCATAATCAGGAATCGACCATCAGGGGTAATTTGACCACCTAAGTTCTGGCTGCCTTGCCATGTAATTCTTTGGGTAGAATTATCTGACAAATTTACATTATAAATCTGGGGTTTACCACCGCGATCAGACGTAAAAATGAGAGACTTGCCATCAGGATGCCAGAAAGGTTCCGTATTGTTGGCACGGCCGCGAGTAATTTGTGTCAGTTTACGAGTTTGTAGATCAAGCGTGTAAACCTGAAGGCTGCCTGTCTTCGAAAGTACTAATGCCAGTTTCTTACCGTCAGGAGAGAATCTTGGCGCACCATTATGACGAGGGTATGACGTCACCTTTTCACGTTCACCGGTGTAGATGTTCATGATAAAGATTTCCGCTTGACCATTTTGGAAGCTCACGTAAGCGAGTTTCTTACCATCTGGAGACCAAGCTGGAGACATCAGTGGCTGCTTTGAACGAAGAACCAAACGCTCGTTGTAACCGTCGTAATCCGCTACGCGCAGTTGGTACGGGTACTTGTCCTTATCATTCACTACAACGTAAGAAATACGCGTTAAGAAAGCGCCTTTCTCACCTGTTAGCTCTTCATAAACAAGATCTGAAATTCGGTGTGCGTACTCACGTAAACGTGGGCCCGGTACGGTTGCTTTCTTATTGAAAAGAACATGGTCTTTCGAAAGAACCAGTTGGCCTTCATCGCTCAGTGCACGGCTTTGACCATTAGTTAACTGACCACGTACGATATCAACCAGTTGGTAGTTCACTACGTATTGACCTTGCGCATCTTGAGTAATGCTGCCTGTGAGAAGAGAATCAACACCTAGGTTTGTCCATGCATCGAAGTCTACATCCGCCTCGCTGTATGGTGTTTGCGGCATTTTGCTGGTTGCAACTGGACTGAATTTACCACTGCGCTGTAAGTCTGATGCGATCACAGCAGAAACATCGTGTGGTAGTTTCTCTTTGCCTTCCCATTTAAAAGGCACAATCGCAATCGGTCGTGCCGAGTTGATACCATCGGTAATAACGAGCTCCAACGCAGCGTGTGCAAACTGACTGCTGGTCGCTATTACAAACACAAAACTCAGTAATAGTTTCTTTAACACGGGTTCGTCCTTTTACTCTGGTAATACTGTTAGGTTAATGTTTTTCAAAGAGTTTACGATATCTGGGTCTTTCGGTAGTGGGTAAGACTGCACTTGGGCTACTGCTCGTTTCGTAGCAGCACATAGGCGGCTGTCACCCTCTAGAATCGAAAGGCTACCTAAAATAGCGTTTGATCCAGTTGGGATCAGTTTCAGGTTTACCCTACACGACTTTCCCCTAAAGCTATCCTCCAACAGCAGGTTTTGCTCTATGAGCTGGGTATAAATCGCACCATATCGCTGAACTTCATCACCAATAAATTGTTGTCTTGCTGAAGAGTTTTGAGAAGCCTCGGTTTCAAGGCCTGCAAAGATGTCGTTAAGTGCCGCTTCTTGCTGCTTACGCTCTTCTTCAAGTCGCTTTAATCGCTCTTGCTCTTTACGTGCCTTTTCAGCCGCTTCTTTTGCCGCTTTCTCTTTCGCCAAACGCTCTTTTTCAGCACGTTCAGCGGCTTCTTTCTCTTTACGTGCTTTTTCTGCAGCTTCTTTAGCCGCTTGCTCTTTTGCCAAGCGTTCCTGTTCTGCTTTTGCGATAGCCGCCTCTTTCGCTTTACGCTCTTGTTCCGCTTTCACTAATGCGGCTTCTTTGAGCTTGCGATCGGCTTCAGCTTTCGCTGCGCGCTCTTTCTCTTGCTTAAGACGAACTTCTTCTGCTTTACGCTGTTTCTCTTGCTCAACGCGACGCTTCTCTGCTTCACGAGCCGCTCTTGCCTCTTTGGCTTGCTTCTCTTTTAGCTTACGAATGTTCTCTTCTTCCGCCTTACGGTTGCGCTCTAAGCGTTCACTTTCTCGGCGTAGCTTATCAAGGCGCTCTTGTTCTTTTTTACTTGCGGCTTCACGTTGCTGACGAATTTGCTGCGCTTGCTGGCGAACGAGCTGCGGATCAATTACGACCGCCTGAACCATTTGGCCGCTTGGCTCGGGCTCAGACATGGTAAAATCTGCACCCACAATCAGCACAACGAATAACACCACGTGCAGCGCTAGCGACACGATAAGTGGTGTACTTAAGCTATTCGATTTAGTCTTTTTTGTTTTCATGAATGCTACGGAATTATTCCCTTATGTCCGTCAGTAGGCCAACCTTAGGCACCCCTGCTCGGCTTAATTCATCAAGTAGTAAAACAACTTCAGCATACGGCGTTGCAGCATCGCCACCAACCGCAACTGGTGAATTTGGTTTAATTGAAAGCTCCGCTTTCACTCGCACAATGATCTCTTCTAATGACAGACCACGTTGAACTTCTTCGTTGTTCACGCTTAGCCCTAGCTCACCATCTTTATTTACTTCAACAATGATAAAGCTGGCGTTATCGTCACCGAGAAGATCTTGAGCCGATTTTGCTGTTGAGGCTTGTGGCAGCTCCACATCCACACCTTGAGTAACAAACGGCGAGGTCACCATAAAAATAATCAGCAAAACCAGCATAACGTCGATATAAGGTACAACGTTAATCTCTGCGGTCATTTTGCGCTTTTTAGGTTGATATCCTGCCATCGATTATTCCCTGCCAGCCATCGCTTGACGGTGAAGAATGCTGTGGAACTCTTCAGAGAATGTCGCGTAGTTATGTTCTAGCTTACCTACACGGCTACTGAATCGGTTGTACGCCATTACTGCAGGAATCGCGGCAAATAGACCCATCGCGGTTGCGATAAGTGCTTCTGCGATACCTGGTGCAACCATTGCTAGGGTTGCTTGTTTTACTTCACCCAATGCGATGAATGAGTGCATGATCCCCCATACGGTACCAAAAAGGCCGATGTATGGACTGATTGAGCCAACCGTTGCAAGAAACGGTAAGTTGGTTTCCAGTTCATCGACT
The DNA here is from genome assembly GCF_000695685.1 of Vibrio fortis. GTDB lineage: Bacteria > Pseudomonadota > Gammaproteobacteria > Enterobacterales > Vibrionaceae > Vibrio > Vibrio fortis_A. The sequence goes on from NZ_JFFR01000002.1 coordinate 766,111, forward strand.
TCACGGGCAACGGCAACACGCATCGCACGGCCAGTGCCTTCCATGATGAAATCTGGTGACGCCGCGTTAGATTTACGCAGACGTGCAAATTCTGTGAAGCCTGCGTAGAAGATCTCTTCTGTACCAGACAGCTCGTCTTTACGTTTGTTGCTTTCTTGGTATAGCTTAGACAAATCAACACCTGACCAGAACTTATCTTCAAAGGTCTCTGTGTGTTTCGCCGCTTGAGAAAGCACTTTGCTTCTTTTTATGATCATCGCCCACGAGACGACCGACATACCCATTAGGGTAAGCATTACCAGTTTAACCAGTAAGCTGGCTTCTAAAATAAGGCCTAAAATTGAGATTTCAGCAGTCACTGTTTGTCAGCTCCGTAAGAATAAAAGTCGGCATAGCCTTAGGTTTCATTTTCTGATTGTCGATACATGCTACCTTAACCATTGCTTTACACAATGCTTTGCCATCAGGATTTACGATCTCCTGACAGAATACTAGGGAAGCACGTTTCAGTTCATAAATCTTTGTAATGACTTGTAAAGCATCATCAAGGCGCGCACCTTGGATAAAATCGATATCCATGTGTCGGACAACAAAACCGATGTTTTGTTCTAAAAGGACTTGCTGAGATACCCCAATTGAGCGCAGCATCTCGGTTCGAGCGCGTTCAAAAAACTTCAGGTAGTTGGAATGATAAACGACGCCACCTGCATCTGTGTCTTCATAATAGACGGTGACAGGCCAGGTAAATGGCTTAGATGATCCCTGCAAACTCATACCACAATACAAAAACGTTAAAGATATCACTATAACTCAACTCTTTGACATTAATAGTATAACGGCATGAAATATTTGATTTGTGTGGTGAAAAAAAAGGCCATCTGTATAAGATGACCTCTTTTCGGCTAAAAACCAAGCAGTGCGATAAAGCCTGTATTCACGGGCATTGCGCCGCTATATGAACCTTAACACTGTTAGGTAGAGCAAAATTGTGAGTGAAGCATATGGGCTAAATAGCAACTGCCATACCCACGCTCTAGGCTTAAAACCAACCCCGAAAACCATGCTTGAACACACCGCCCAAATCAACATTGGACCGATGACCGCATTGAAACCGCCAATACTCTCGGCGTAGGCTTCAGGATCCCACATAACCAAGCCAACATGCACGAAACCCAGTACTAGAGACAAAACTCGAAGAAGAGTCTTGTCCATAGGTTGGTGCAGCTTGGTCACTTGCTCAGTGAGATTACTCACTGTCTTTATCCATCATTTCTGAGTGCTCTAACCAAAGAGCGTTAATGATGCCGAATGCACATGCTAGAAGTACACCCAAAATCCATGCGAAATACCACATAAAATTTCTCCTAAGTTATTTAACTTCTAGCTTAGTAAGCTGAAACGTCGTTATCTTCGATGTGTTTCTTATCAAGACGACCGAACATTTTGTAGTAAGTCCAAGTCGTGTAAGCAAGAATCACAGGTACCATTACCGCCGCTACCGCAGTCATCAGGCCAAGTGTTAGTTCACTCGCTGTTGAATCCCACATTGTTAAGCTGTGGTTCGGGATTAGGCTTGATGGCATCACGAATGGGAACATCGCAAAACCAGCCGTTAGGATAACACCAGCGTTTGAAAGGCTTGAGAACAAGAATGCAAAACCACCACGCTCAAAGCGAGACGCTACAACCGCTAGCAATGGCATTACCACACCTAGGATAGGCGCAGCCCACATTGCTGGGTACGTTTCAAAGTTCGCCATCCAAGCACCAGCTTGAACTGCTACTTCTTTGTTTAGTGGGTTTGAGTCAGCCATTGTGTCTAGCGTGCTTGTGATCACGTAGCCGTCGATAGATTGAACCCAGAAACCACCTGCTACGAATAATGCAACCGCGATTAGACCTGTGATTTGAGCAACACCTCGAGCACGCTCGTGTAATGACTCAGTCGTCTTCATTTGCAGCCAAGTCGCACCTTGCATAACGAATAGCATCAAGCTTAATACGCCACACAGTAGAGCAAATGGGTTCAGTAGAGCGAAGAACGAACCTTTGTACTCAGACATCAGCAGGCTGTTTAGCTCAAATGGAACACCTTGAAGCAGGTTACCAAAAGCAACACCAAAGATAACTGGCGGAACTGTGCCGCTGAAGCAAAGCGCGTAGTCCCAAGCTTTACGCCATTTTGGATCTTCAATCTTAGAACGGTAATCTAGAGCAAGTGGACGTAGCCAAAGTGCTGCTAGCGTTACGTACATCGCTAGATAGAATCCAGAAAACGACGTTGCGTAAACTAGAGGCCATGCAGCAAACAGTGCACCACCCGCTGTGATTAACCAAACTTGGTTACCATCCCAGTGAGGAGCAATGGTGTTCAGCATAATACGACGTTCAGTGTCGCTCTTACCGATAACAGGAGACAGAGCTGCAACGCCCATGTCGAAGCCATCAGTCACGGCGAAACCTACCAGTAGAACACCGATTAGGACCCACCAAATAAGTCGTAAGATTTCGTAATCAAACATAATATTCCCTCACTTATACTTCTACTGAACGGCTAACTTTGTCTTCAACAGAGTTGTCGTTTTGTTCGAAGTGGTAACGGCCTGTCTTAAGGCTACTTGGGCCTTTGCGAGCAAATTTAAGCATTAGGTAAACTTCTGCAATTAGGAACACTGTGTAAAGTGCAAGAATTGCAAATAGTGATGTCCAAAGCTCGCCAATAGTCAGCGCTGATGCTGCAACGTTCGTCGGTAGGATTTCACCTACAGCCCACGGCTGACGACCGTATTCTGCAACAAACCAACCTGCTTCAATCGCAATCCAAGGTAGTGGGATTGAGAATAGAGCGGCTTTAAGAACCCATTGCTTCTGTTCGATTTTTTGACGACACGTTTGTACAAACGCAGCACCAAATACGAATAGCATGATGAAGCCACACGCAACCATGATACGGAACGACCAGAATAGAGGCCAAACAGTCGGGATAGAATCATCCGCTGCCATTTGGATTTGCTCTTCTGTCGCGTCAACCACGTTCTCTGTGTAGCGCTTAAGAAGTAGACCGTAACCTAGGTCACCTTTCACTTCATCAAATGCTGCCATGTTCTCTTCAGACTTATCGCCTGCACGCAGTTTTTCTAGAAGCTCGTATGCGTACATACCCGTGCGGACACGATCGACGTGCTCGTCACGCAGATCACGTAGGCCTGTTACCTCTTTATCGAAAGAACGCGTTGCGATGATACCCATTACGTAAGGGATCTTAATTGCGTAGTCAGTGTGCATTGTTTCTTGGTTTGGAATACCAAACACAGTAAATGCAGCTGGTGCTTCTTCTGTGTGCCATTCAGCTTCTACCGCTGCTAGCTTCACTTTCTGAACTTCACCTAACTCATAACCTGATTCGTCACCTAGAACGATTACAGATAGAATCGCAGCCATACCGAATGATGCAGCAATCGCGAAAGAGCGACGAGCAAAGGCAAGGTCACGACCTTTTAGAATGTAGTAAGAGCTGATACCTAGGATGAACATTGCACCCGTTGTGTAACCAGAAGCCACTGTGTGTACGAATTTAACTTGCGCTACTGGGTTTAGGACAACTTCAGCGAAGCTCACCATTTCCATACGCATTGTTTCAAAGTTAAATTCAGCACCCACTGGGTTCTGCATCCAGCCGTTGGCAACCAGGATCCACAGCGCAGAGAAGTTAGAGCCAAGTGCTACCAACCATGTTACTGCTAAGTGCTGACGCTTTGACAATCTATCCCAACCGAAGAAGAAAAGACCAACAAAAGTAGACTCTAGGAAGAATGCAACAAGCGCTTCGATTGCCAGAGGGGCACCAAAGATATCGCCAACATAGTGAGAGTAATAAGACCAGTTAGTACCAAACTGGAACTCCATGGTTAAGCCGGTTGCTACACCTAGAGCGAAGTTGATACCAAACAATTTACCCCAGAACTTAGTCATGTCCTTGTAAATTTGTTTATCGGTCATTACATATAGAGACTCCATGATGGCAAGCAAAAATGCCATACCAAGAGTCAGTGGAACAAATAAGAAGTGATACATCGCTGTCAGTGCAAACTGCAATCGCGACAGATCAACAACATCAATCATGGTAACTCCTTTGTGTCGGCTGAATGACACTTGTGTGATTATTCACCGCAAAAATCCATGTTAAAACAATTAACGTGATTGTTATTACAAGTTGAAATTTGTAGCAAAAACGTACCGTTATAGTTAGATTATTGTTAAGCATGAGCTAATATAGCTGCCGCTAATATTACTGGTAAAATCAGTATGTTTCAAAAGGTTTATAGGAGAACCCTGCGTTGATTTGTATCAAATTTCTACGAGCAATTTAGAGTTATTTTTAACCAAACATGATAAAAATCACACCAATTATTAGGTTGGTAATAACGAGGCATGATATCTGTGACATGCCGCTATCACTCAATCAACATTTGAATTACAACTACCCATAAAGTATTAACAAGAATTATGACAATTTATTTCAATTTTTGTTAGCGACGTCAAATTTGAAATCAATGTTTTCAGTTTTGGAATGGCATATCGGCGACTAATATCGACTCGCTCAAAGAGTTGTTATTCTATAAAAAACTAAAAACCCCGGCGCTTATGCAACCAGGGTTTATAAAACACAACGACTAATTAACTTGGTCTGTCGATACCAAAGTGAAGGTAAGCACGATCGGTAGCAATTCGTCCTCTTGGGGTTCGCTGTAGATAACCCTGCTGAATTAGATACGGCTCTAACACATCTTCAATGGTGTCACGCTCTTCACCAATAGCAGCGGCCATATTGTCGATACCTACCGGGCCACCGCCAAATTTCTCCATGATCGCCAACAGAAGCTTTCTATCCATATAGTCAAAGCCCTTGGCGTCAACATCAAGCATGTTAAGTGCCTTGTCAGCGACATCTGCACAAATATGACCATTGCCCTTCACTTCTGCAAAGTCTCGCACACGACGCAACAGACGGTTAGCAATACGAGGTGTGCCTCGGGCACGACGTGCCACTTCCAGTGCACCTTCAGGGTCCATAGATAGCCCCAAACAGTCAGCACTGCGCTGTACAATATTTTGTAGGTCGTCAACTTTGTAGTACTCAAGGCGCTGCGTAATGCCAAAACGGTCACGCAATGGCGATGTCAAAGAGCCCGCTCGCGTTGTCGCACCAATTAGGGTGAACGGAGGCAGGTCGATTTTGATAGAACGCGCCGCAGGGCCTTCACCAATCATGATATCCAATTGGTAATCTTCCATCGCAGGATAGAGCACTTCTTCAACCATTGGGCTCAATCGGTGAATCTCATCGATGAACAGCACATCGTTTTCTTCAAGGTTGGTTAAAAGCGCTGCTAAGTCGCCCGCTTTTTCTAATACAGGCCCTGAAGTGGTGCGGATATTCACATCCATTTCGTTCGCTACGATGTTGGCAAGTGTGGTTTTACCCAAGCCTGGAGGGCCAAAAATCAATAGGTGGTCGAGCGCTTCATTACGAAGTTGCGCCGCTTTGATGAAGATCTCCATCTGATCACGCACGTGATCTTGGCCTTGGTAATCCGCTAATGCTTTTGGTCTTATCGCGCGATCGATGACGTCTTCGTCTTTGAATACTGGGTTGTCCGGCGCTATTAGGCGATCCGCTTCAATCATAGGTCATTCCAACTCAAGAGTGACAAGCTCTTGTTCTATTTAAGTTCTTCACTGCACTCCCCGACTCTAGCTTGAAGGCAAAGTGTTGCGGAGTGCATTTTATGTATACAGGTAAACCGAGTTTATACCATCGATTTTAGTGCTTCACGAATCAGTTGCTCGCTTGTCATGCCATCTTTCGCTATCTGCGACACAACCTTCGAAGCCTGAGTTGGTTTATAACCAAGAGCGAGAAGTGCACTTACCGCCTCTTCTTCAGCATCGTGCGCATTCGGTGTTGAATCAATTGGAGCCGCATCCGTTGCCGGTGTAAACAGATCACCTGCGCCCCAGCCTTTGAGTCGATCTTTCATTTCTACAACCAAACGCTCAGCGGTTTTCTTACCAACGCCCGGAAGCTTAACCAACGTTGAGATATCTTCACGCTCAACACTCTGAACAAACTGGCTTGCAGTCATACCTGAAAGGATACCGAGTCCAAGTTTAGGACCAACACCATTAGCTTTAATCACTTCTCGGAACAGAGCTCGCTCTTTAACGGTGTTAAAGCCATAAAGCAGCTGGGCATCTTCACGCACAACAAAATGAGTATAGATAATCGCTTCTTCGCCTACTGCAGGTAGTTCATAGAAACAGCTCATTGGCATTTGTACTTCATAGCCAACGCCACTCACTTCAATTAACAATTCTGGTGGCTGTTTTTCAATTAAAATACCGCGAAGACGTCCGATCACAACTTACTCTCTTGATGGAAAATTATTTGATGGACAGAATATAAAAGAACTGGATGCTTATCCAGTTCTTTCTATTTGATTGGGGAATTAATTAGGCGTGCTTGGCGTTTGACACCGCGCTATTCAGGCTTGTGACTAATTGCTTAACGAGATCAACTTGTTGATTCAATTGAATGCCGTTTGATGCAACTTGGCCTGATACGGTTTTGGTCTCTGCGACACTCTTTGCAACTTCAGTACTTGCCTGATCGAGCTCATGCAAAGATCCCATCTGCATGGTCATGATGTCAGTGAGCTGATTCACATCTGATGAGATGGTCTGAACCTCGGAAATAATGCCATTCATTTCAGCTTCCGTGGTTTCGATAATGGTACGCCCGTGCTCAACTTCTTCTTTACTTCGATCCAGCAGTGTTCGGATCTCAATCGCAGAATGGCTACTTTTCGCGGATAGCTCGCGCACTTGATCAGCCACCACCGCAAAACCTCGGCCCTGCTCCCCAGCTCTCGCCGCTTCTATTGCTGCGTTGAGTGCCAGTAGGTTGGTCTGCTCTGCTACTGACGTAATCAGGTCTGCCACTTTCATGATCTCTTGGTTACTTTGGATAATCTGACTAATGGCGTTTGTCGATGCTTCCAAAGACTCTGAGCTTTTCTGCGCTTTGACTCCAACCGCTTCGCTGCGCTCCTTGAGCTCATTGACGAAAGAGTTAGATTCCTCAAGCCCTTCTGTCATCTGGTGAAGCTGCTGACTCATCTGCTCAGCGGCACTCGCTTGAGATTCACAGTTCATGTTTAGGACTTCAACTTGAGAGTGGAGGTCTTTTGACTGCTGATCAAGCTGCACTGAGACGCCTTGCAAGCTCTGTGAATTATTGTTGGCGTGGTCTAACACAACAGAGAGTTGAGCTTCACTTTGAGTAGCTTGCGCAGCTACACTTTGACTCTCTGTTTTTGCAGCCTCGGCTTGCTCAATCGCAATCTCTTTCTGTTTAGCGGTAAAAGCTTGCGCTATGCATATCACTACCAATGGCATCACCACCCCAGACCAGGTCTCCACCACCATTGCCTGCTCATTTAGGGCGATATTTGGGAATACTGCACCGTTCAAATGCATAGAGGTCATTACCACTGCCACGCCTATCACTAAGGCACTCCATGTAAGGGCGATAATTCTGGTTCCAGATAAGAAGAAAGCGACCACCAGCAAAGGTACCCAGTAAGCTTGAGTAGAATCGACGACCCCGCCGCTTTGATAAATGATATTTAGCGCATGAACGGCCATGCCGACAAAACCAAAATTAAGGGCCAAGATTGGGTTTTTCGAGAGCTTTAAAACAATGGCTGAAACCAGTTCAAGAACAATGAGGAAGATAGAGGTCGCAATTAATAGCTGTTCGCCATGCTTGCTCCATTTGATCAGACTGTAAAGTCCTACGATAAACGCAATGAAAGTAAACAGTAATAAAATGTCCGCCTGTCGCGACTCATTACTGCCCCATTGATGAGTTTTGGGTAGAAAGAGCGATCGCCACCATGTAATTGGGTTCATCGATAATCATCCTTGATTGACTTGTAAGACCTCCGACCAATGTTAGTTAATTGTTAAATAGAATGCGAACCTATTTAACAAAAACTGTTTTTGAAGTCTCATTTCATATCAAAGATAAGTAATTGATGGCGGTTAGAATATCAATTGGAGGGATTAACGATAACGGCCACGTCTTGCTGTGGTTGCTTTACCTGCTAGCGCGATCAGCGTTTTGTTGGTATTGGCATGACAAATTGCGACACCCAGTGCATCGGCAGCATCTGCTTGCGGTTTTGCTGGGAGTTTAAGCATGCTCATCACCATGTTTTGCACCAGTGATTTGTCTGCACCGCCATTGCCAGTTACGGCTTGCTTGATAAGACGAGCGGCGTACTCGTGTACTGGAAGATCTGCATTTACAGCAGCAACAATCGCACTTCCACGGGCCTGACCGAGCTTAAGCGCCGAGTCGGCATTTTTCGCCATAAACACCTGCTCAATGGCAAATACATCAGGCTGGAACTGAGTGATGATCTCACTCACACCGGCATAAATCTGCTTCAAGCGTCCTGGCAGCTCTTTCTCCGACATACGAATACAGCCACTACCTAAATATTGTAGGTGACGACCATTTTGACGAATAACACCGTAACCCGTAATGCGTGAGCCAGGATCAATCCCAAGAATAATAGACATAGCTTAAAATACTGATTATTTATACATACTTTTATTTATGAGCTTAGTATATAGAAGCATAAAAAAAATGCCCGTTAAATTAACGGGCATTTCTGTTCACTCAAAGAGAGAATCATTTAAAAGAAAGTGATATGTGCTTATTCAGCAGACTCTTCTTTCTTTTCAGCAACTTTAACCGCGATTGCTAGCTCTTCAAGCGCAGCTGGGTTCGCTAGGCTTGGAGCGTCTGTTAGTAGACAAGAAGCATTCGTTGTTTTCGGGAACGCGATAACATCACGAATGTTCTCTGTACCACAAAGTAGCATTACTAGACGGTCAAGACCGAATGCTAGACCTGCGTGCGGTGGTGTACCGAACTTAAGTGCGTCTAGTAGGAAGCCAAACTTAGCTTGCTGCTCATCAGCTTCGATACCTAGGATGTCGAATACTGCAGATTGCATTTCAGCATTGTGGATACGTACAGAACCGCCGCCCACTTCGTAGCCGTTAAGAACCATATCGTACGCGTTTGAGTTAGCAGCCGCTGGGTTCGCTTTTAGCTCTTCCGCAGTCACACCTAGAGGTGATGTGAATGGGTGGTGCATCGCGTGTAGGTTGCCTTCGTCGTCTTCTTCGAACATTGGGAAGTCAACAACCCATAGCGGAGCCCATGCAGACTCGTCTGTCAGCTCTAGGTCTGTACCTAGTTTCAGACGTAGCGCGCCCATTGCTTCAGACACAGTGTTTGCTTTGTCTGCGCCGAATAGGATGATATCGCCAGTCTCTGCGCCTGTGCGCTCAAGAATACCGTTGATCACTTCTTCGTTTAGGAACTTAGCAACTGGAGATTGGATACCTTCCATGCCAGCAGCACGGTCGTTAACCTTCATCCATGCTAGACCTTTCGCACCGTAGATACCAACGAACTCACCGTAACCGTCGATTTGCTTACGAGTTAGCTTAGCGCCACCTGGTACACGGATTACTGCAACGCGACCTTTTTCGTCGTTTGCTGGGCCAGAGAATACTTTGAACTCAACGTCTTTCACTAGGTCAGCAACGTCTACTAGCTCTAGTGGGTTACGTAGGTCTGGCTTGTCAGAACCGAAACGACGCATCGCTTCAGAGAATGGCATGATTGGGAACTCACCTAGATCAACGTCTAGAAGCTCTTGCCACATGTTACGAACCATCTTCTCAGTTGTTGCACGTACTTCTTCCGCGCTCATGAAAGATGTTTCGATATCGATTTGAGTGAATTCTGGTTGACGGTCAGCACGTAAGTCTTCATCACGGAAACACTTAACGATTTGGTAGTAACGGTCAAAACCAGACATCATTAGCAGCTGTTTGAATAGCTGTGGAGACTGAGGAAGCGCGTAGAACGAACCTTTATGAACACGGCTAGGTACTAGGTAGTCACGTGCACCTTCTGGTGTCGCTTTCGTTAGTACTGGTGTTTCGATGTCTAGGAAGCCGTTGTCATCTAGGAAACGACGAACAAAGCTGGACGCTTTAGCACGTAGCTTGATGCGATCGCTCATTTCTGGACGACGTAGGTCTAGGTAACGGTACTTTAGACGCTGCTCTTCTGAGTTTTTCTGGTTGAAGTCTAGTGGCAGAACGTCAGCACGGTTGATGATTTCAAGGCCTTTAGCGATGATCTCAACTTCACCCGTTGCCATGTCTTTGTTTACTTGACTGTCTGGACGAACGCGTACTTCACCCGTTAGTTTGATACAGAATTCATTACGAAGTTGGTTAGCTACTTCGTACGCATCTGCCATATCTGGGTCTACAACTACCTGAACGATACCTTCACGATCTCGCATATCGATGAAAATAAGACCGCCCAAATCACGACGACGGTTTACCCAGCCGCAAAGTTCTACAGTTTGTCCCGCCAGGGACTTGTTCAGGTTACCACAGTAATGGGTACGCATAATGAATTTCCCAATCTCTTAATAATTACTAATTTCTATGCTGTAACTAGACCGAATCTAATTACAATTCAAAGATCCATTTATACGCGGAAACTTGTCTAAAATCGACCTTTCCCACGCCTATTTGTTGTGTTTTATTCAGCTTTGACGCTTTATAGCTCACGAAACAGCCAAAGCGGCACAAATCTCGCACAAATATTCATCAACACTGAAAAAATTGCGCTAATTATATATTGAAAGTACCCAAGTCAGCAAAAGTCTCGTAGAGTGTTTTTGATTAAAGCAACCAAAGCACTTTTAGATACCATGACAAGATTACCTTTAAGACTCGGACTGACTATGTGGTCACACTCAGAGTGGCAGAGCCAATTCTATGGAAAAGGCACCAAACCTGCAGAAAGACTAGAGAAATATTGTCATGTTTTTCATACCGTTGAAGGTAATACTACCTTCTATGCAACCCCTTCAATTACGACTGTAAACAATTGGCGCAGCGCAAGCCATGATGACTTTCGATTTACATTTAAGTTGCCGAAATTCATCACCCATCAGCAGCAGCTCAGACACTGCCAATCTGAGTTGAAAGAGTTCCTACAAATCATGTCACCACTTCATGAACGTATTGGTCAATGGACGATTCAGTTGCCTCACCAGTTCGAGCCAGAATCACTGCCTGTGCTGCAACAGTTTTGCAAACTCTTCCCGAAAGAGATGAAACTCGGCGTAGAAGTGCGCCACCTTGGCTTTTTTGATAAAAGCAACGACGAAAAGCGCTTTAATCAATGGTTAGTTGAAGAGAACATCAATCGCATCATTATGGACAGTCGCCCAGTATTTGCTGCAGCACCAACGACTGAGGCAATTATTGATGCACACAAGAAAAAACCTCGTGTGCCTGTGCATGCAATCGCGACATCTGACAACCCAATGATTCGCTTTATTGGCCAGCACGACGAGCAGCCCAACTTAGAGTTTTTCAAGCCTTGGCTATCCAAACTTCCAACATGGATAGCAGAAGGAAAACAGCCTTATTTAATGATTCACACTCCCGACAACGATCATGCTCCAGAACTGGCGGCAACAATATACAAACAGCTTATCGAGCAATGTCAGCAGTATCCCAATATCAAGTTACCGCCGCTCTCCGAATTCCCGGCTAACAAGGGCGATACGCAAATCAGCATGTTCTAACTAAACCATTAGCGATTTGTATTGGCAGTGAAACCTGAGTTTTCGTGACACAGTGACATTTTTTACGTAAAATACGCCCCCTTTTATTCAGCATGCGAAAGCCTGCTGATTTGCTGACTGTCGAGAGAGAACGCTATGAGCAACAAAGACACTATCTTTTCCGCTCCTATTGATAAAATTGGTGATTTCACCTTTGATGCAAGGGTTGCAGAAGTATTCCCAGATATGATTCAACGCTCCGTTCCAGGCTACAGCAACATCATTTCTGCTATCGGCATGATGGCTGAGCGCTTTGTGAAACCACACTCAAATATCTACGACCTAGGTTGTTCTTTGGGTGCTGCGACACTGTCTATGCGCCGTCACATTCAGCAAGAAGGCTGTACAATTTACGCAGTCGATAACTCGGAAGCCATGGTAGAGCGTTGTAAGCTTCACGTTAATGCTTACCGTAGTGATACCCCTGTAGAAGTGATTGAAGCGGACATTCGAGAAATTGAAATTACTGATGCTTCCGTGGTCGTACTCAACTTCACGCTGCAGTTTCTTTCGCCAGAAGATCGCTTCGCTCTACTAGAGAAGATCTACGCGGGTCTTCGTCCTGGTGGTGTGCTTATCTTGTCTGAAAAGTACGTCTTTGAAGATGAGAACGCAAATGAACTACTGATTGACCTGCACCACGACTTTAAGCGTGCAAACGGTTATAGCGAGTTGGAAGTGAGCCAAAAGCGTAGCGCCATCGAAAACGTGATGCGCCCAGACTCGATTCAGATGCACAAAGAGCGCTTCGATAAGATTGGATTCTCTAGCCACGAAGTTTGGTTCCAGTGCTTTAACTTCGGCTCGATGTTTGCGGTCAAGTAGCTGTCTATTTGACGCCAATTTTGAAAGCACGACACAAATAACTCGTATCAAAGCGTCATCCTCAAGAACGAGGAACGAGCGAGTTGGGGATCACAAATCCGATGCGATAGAACGAAGATTCCCTACCATGTTCGTCCCTCACTGTAGGGAATGACAATTTTAAATTTTACTTTAGGGTTTTTAGACCCTGATTAACTCAGTGAAAAACTATGTTTAATTTTGCCAATTTTTACCAACTCATTGCCCAAGATACGCGCCTGCAACCTTGGCTGAATATTCTTCCTCAACAGTTAACGGATTGGCAAAATGCGGAGCACGGTGACTTCGACCGCTGGCTGCGTGCTTTAAACAAGATTCCACAAGGTGCACCGGATCAAGTTGACCTAAAGAACTCTGTAACGCTGACTAACGACACACCATTTCATGACGGCGAGCTGAAGAAGCTAGAAAACCTGCTGAAAACGTTCCACCCATGGCGCAAAGGTCCGTACACGGTTCACGGTATTCATATTGATACTGAGTGGCGCAGCGACTGGAAATGGGACCGTGTTCTTCCGCACATCACACCATTGAAAAACCGCAGCGTACTTGATGTTGGTTGCGGTAACGGCTACCACATGTGGCGTATGTTGGGTGAAGGCGCGCGACTGACTGTCGGTATCGACCCTTCTCACCTGTTCTTAATTCAGTTCGAAGCAATTCGTAAACTAATGGGTGGCGACCAGCGTGCACACCTGTTGCCACTCGGCATTGAGCAATTACCAAAACTGGAAGCATTCGATACGGTATTTAGCATGGGCGTGCTCTACCACCGTCGCTCTCCTCTTGATCATCTAATCCAACTTAAAGATCAGTTGGTTTCTGGTGGTGAGCTAGTGCTAGAAACTTTGGTTATCGAAGGTGATGAAAACGCGGTACTTGTGCCAGTAGACCGCTATGCACAAATGCGTAACGTATACTTCTTCCCATCGGCTCGTGCTCTAAAGCGCTGGCTAGAGCAAGTTGGCTTTAAAGACGTACGTATTGTCGATGAAAACGTAACAACAGTTGGTGAGCAACGCACTACCGAATGGATGACGCACAACTCACTACCTGATTACTTGGATCCAAATGACCCAAGTAAAACAGTTGAAGGTCACCCAGCACCACGCCGAGCCGTTTTGGTGGCAACTAAGCCTTAAGCGTTGAAAAACCAAAGACGCTGACAAGCATTTGACGAAAGAAGACTCGAAATTGGATAAAATCCGCAGAGTGCTCAATGAATGAGCTATTTCGTCGAATGATAATTGGCTGTAGGCAAACATAGCCTGTCAATATGACCGGACGCTAACATTAGGATGCTTCACGCATCCTTTTTTGTGGGCTAAACTATTCAATAGTCTGAACTATTTTCTAATTTCAAAGGTTTTTATATGTTTAAGCGATTATCGCCTATTCTGGCGGTTGGTTTGCTCTCTGGCTGTACTCTCACTAACGGTGCGGCTTATCATCAAGAAACTCTGGATGCTATCGCTCAATCAGAGACAAACATCGCAAATAAAGTTCAAAACTTAGAGCTTCAACTTAGCAATCAAAGTGACTACATCGAGAGTCTAGAAGAAGAAATCATTGCTTTATCCAATGAAGTTGAAGTTCACCTAACTACTCTAGAAAAACAACAGGTCGAAGAGATCGAAGAGGAAGAAGTGATTGTCACTCGAGTCCCAGTTGTTTCAAACGAGCAACCAACCATTCTCGGTGCCATTGAAAAAGTTACGATTGAGTCAATCAAGCAGAAGTTTGATGCTCGCGTAGATACAGGCGCCACAACGTCGTCGTTGAATGCAGTAGATATCAAAGAATTTGAGCGCAATGGCAAGAACTGGGTGAAGTTTCACCTAGCTGATAAATCGCAACCAGCAGAAGTTCAAAAGTGGATTGAAGCACCCGTTGTACGCTACGTGAAGATTCGCCAATCAACCAGCGACGAGACAGAACGTCGAGCTGTGATCGAATTATGGGTGAAAGTTGGAAAAATCCATGAAAAAGCGCAATTTACATTGGCGGATCGCTCTCAAATGAGTCACCCTGTATTACTAGGGCGTGAATTTATCAAAGACATCGCTCTAGTGGATGTAAGTAAAAAGTACGTACAAACGGAAGATAAATAACAATAGTAGGGTAAGCTATGACGTCAAGAATCCCATTTTATATTTCGATCGTGCTACTCATCGTAGCCGGCATTGCATTGAGTGTGTTCAGACACACGACCTACGGCGTGCCATGGACGCCAGGGGAAACCCGACAAGTGTGGGACGTTGAGGCTCGAATCGAGTTCAACGCCATGGACCAAGAAGCGAAAGTATCGCTAGCGGCTCCACACACACAATCAAACTACACACTCATCGGCGAATCCGCTTCCTCACCAGGCTATGGTATCTCTTACGTGACGACCGACACTGGTCGTCGAGCTGAGTGGTCTATCCGTCACGCTAGCGGCGCACAGACAATTTACTACAAAACTCAATTCTTAGTTGACCCTCAAGCGCAAGTTAATGCCGTACCACCAGAAGGTGAAGTGGCAACGCCAAGCTTTGACGGCCCTGAAGAAGCAGCAGCGAAAGCCCTTATCGACCGCGCAACTCAGCGCTCTGCAGACAACCTCACCTTCACTCGTGAGCTTGTTAAAACACTTAACGATCCAGACAGCCAAAACTCAGCGCTTATCCTTAACAACATGGATAAAGTGGAAGCAGCACACAAGTTACTTTCTTTTGCTGGAATCCACTCAAAGGTTGTTGGTGTTATCGAATTAGAAGATGGCCGTCGTCGCCAATCTATCCAACATATGATTCAGATTTGGGACAAAAACCAATGGGTGCTTTTCTCTCCAGAATCTAGCCAACAACAAGTTCAGCCAAACCTATTGATCTGGGATGAATCGAACGTTTCACTACTAGACGTTGTCGGCGGTCAAAACAGTAAAGTTCACTTCTCAATGATTGCTCAAGAGGTGACTCCAACTGAGGCGACCAACAGCAAGATTTCAGCTGACCAACTACTGAACCTTTCGATCCACAGCTTACCACTTGAAGAACAAGCGATGTTTAAGACCATCATGCTGATTCCAATTGGTGCGCTTATTGTTGTGTTCTTACGTGTTATCGTCGGCTTGAAGACATCAGGTACCTTCATGCCTGTTCTGATTGCTGTAGCGTTCGTACAGACACAGCTGGTGACCGGTATTGTCGGTTTCCTACTTATTGTTGGTACGGGTCTAGTAATTCGTAGCTATCTATCCAAACTTAACTTGTTGCTGGTCGCACGGATATCCGCGGTAATTATCACCGTAATCATGATTATTTCTATCTTTACGGTTGTCGCGTTCAAGGTTGGTTTAACTGAAGGTCTATCGATTACGTTCTTCCCAATGATCATCCTTTCTTGGACTATCGAACGTATGTCTATCCTTTGGGAAGAAGAAGGTGCAAAAGAGGTTGTGCTACAAGGTGGTGGCTCGCTACTGACTGCTGTTCTTGTTTACTTGGCAATGACCAACCCGTTCATTCAGCACTTAACGTTTAACTTTATTGGTCTACAACTTATTGTCCTAGGCGGCATCTTACTACTAGGTACTTACACAGGTTACCGCTTAACTGAGCTACGTCGCTTTAAACCGCTAGCGGAGGATTAAGTTATGTTTGAACAGTTTACATCGCCGTTTAAGTTGAAAGACAAAGGCATTATGGGGATGAACAAGCGTAACCATAGTTACATTGGTCGCTATAATGATCGCTCCAAATACCCTTTGGTGGATGACAAGCTAAAAACCAAAATCATCGCTGAACAAGCGGGTGCTACCGTACCTAAACTGATTGGTGTGATTGGTCATCAGGCGGAAGTGAAGACTATCCACAAGATGGTTCAAGACTGGCCAGGTTTTGTAATCAAACCTGCACAAGGGAGTGGTGGTAAAGGTATCTTGGTTATCACCTCTCACAAAGACGGTGTTTATACCAAACCTTCCGGTTCGACGATTGGTAAAGAGGACGTTGAGCGCCACATCAGTAATGCACTTGCGGGACTGTTCTCGTTAGGTGGTAAAAACGATGTGGCGGTGGTTGAGAACTTAATTAAGTTCGACAGCTGCTTTGATGGTTTTAGTTACGAAGGGGTGCCTGACGTACGTATCATCGTATTCAAAGGCTACCCTGTAATGGCAATGATGCGTCTATCAACATCGGCTTCCGATGGTAAAGCTAACCTTCACCAAGGTGCGGTAGGCGTGGGCATTGATATTGCCACTGGTAAAGCTGTACGAGCCGTGCAATTTGACCAACCCGTCACCCATCACCCAGATACAGGTAAAGAGCTTGCCCTACTGCAAGTCCCTCACTGGGAAAAGTTGCTGACTCTAGCTTCTAGTGCTTGGGAAATGACAGGCCTTGGTTACATGGGTACCGATATGGTACTTGATGAGGAAGAGGGGCCGATGGTACTTGAATTGAACGCTCGTCCGGGGCTGGCGATTCAGATTGCTAACGGCGCTGGGTTGCTGCCACGTCTTCATCACATCGAAAACTTGGGCACACCGGCTGAGTACCCGAAACCCGCTGAGCGTGTCGCATATGCTGCTAAGCAGTTTGGTGTACACGTCGAATAAGAGCAGCCGCAGTCAAAAGTAACAACGACATTAGTGTTATCAAATAAAACGAAAGCCGCATAGTCAGACTATGCGGCTTTTTTGTGTTCTGTATTTTTAGGTACTTTCAAACATCACGCGTGAATACTCTGCTCAGTGAATACGGGCTCTATCTTAACAGCTGCGACTTTAAACTCAGGGATCTTCGCATGTGGGTCTGTTGCTGTTGTTGTGAGACGATTCACTGGTGACTCCACAAAGTGGAACGGAATAAACACTACACCTTTCTGCATACGCTTAGTAACAAATGCAGCGATCTCAATTTCGCCACGACGTGTTGATACCTTCAGCATCTGACCATTGTTGATATTGAGCGCCTCAGCATCATGCACACTGATCATTGCTCTAGGCCCCGCCAAATTATCCAACCCTTTCGTTTTACGAGTCATAGTCCCAGTATGGAATTGCTCAAGGATACGTCCTGTAGTCAGTACTAGAGGATACTCTTCGTCTGGCAACTCTGCAGCGTATCTAAATGGAATCGCCTCCATCTGCCCTCTCCCACGCGTAAACTGAGTTTGGTGCATAATACGAGTGCCATCAGGATTGTTTTTGTTACTTGGCCACTGAATGCCGTTTATCGTAATGTTCTCCCAACGTAATCCGCCATATTGTGGTGTTACACGAGCAATCTCATTGGTAATATCTGCTACTGACTGATAATTCCAATTGCTGCCCATGGCATTGGCCAGCATTTGAATGATTGCCCAATCCTCTTTCGCCTCACCCGGCGGTTTTACCGCAGGATTGATACGCTGCACACGACGCTCCGTGTTGGTGAAATGGCCAGACTTTTCAGCAAATGAGCATGATGGCAGGACAACATCCGCGTATTGAGCCGTTTCAGTCAGAAAGATATCTTGCACGACCAGAAAATCGAGCGCTTCTAGCCCCTCAATCACATGGGCTTGGTTTGGATCACTCAGTACTGGGTTTTCCCCCATCACATACAGTCCACGGACTTCACGATTACACGCACCATCAATGATTTCAGTGAGTGTTAAACCGCTCTCAGCAGGCAGTTCAGCAACATCCCATTCCATCTCAAATTTCTTACGAACCAGTGGATTGTAGACCTTTTGATAACCCGGTAGGTTGTTTGGCAACGCCCCCATGTCACAAGCCCCCTGCACGTTTGACTGACCGCGCAGCGGATTAATGCCGCCTCCTTCGATACCAATGTTGCCACACAGCAATTGCAAGTTAGCAATCGAGCGCACGTTATCGTGTCCTGTCGTGTGCTGAGTGATACCCATTGAGTAATAAACAGCTGTGCGTTCAGCAGTACCGATTAGGCGCGCCATTGCAAAAATGTCTTCCGCTTTTACGCCTGTTACGAGCTCAACCTTTTCTAATGAATAGCTTGGTGACATCACCTCTTGTAATAGGGTATCAAAGCCATCGACACGCTCATCAATGTACTCTTGATCATACCAACCATGCTTTATGATCTGCTGCATCACACCGTTAAGCAGCATCACGTCAGTCCCTGGTCGATGAGCTAGATAAAGTTCGGCGTGGTCGGCGATATCGATGCGCTTAGGATCAGCAACAATCAATCGTGCACCACCATGTCGCACGGCCTGCTTAATGTGAGAGCCAATGATCGGGTGTGCCGATGTGGTATCCGAGCCGATAATAAAGATAACATCGGAGTGTTTGATACTCGGAATATCATTAGTCATCGCACCGCTGCCCAGTGACGCCTCAAGCCCGGTGACTGTGGAGGCATGGCAAAGGCGTGCACAATGATCGACGTTGTTTGTGCCCAGCTCTCGACGGATGAATTTTTGAAAAGCGTAGTTGTCCTCATTAGTGGTTTTTGCTGAAGAGAAGCCCGCTAGCGCCTGACTGCCAACCCCTTTCTTAATAGCGGAAAACTTATCGGCAACCAAACGAATAGCTTCCTCCCAGCTAGCAGGTTGTAGCCAACCATCTTTACGAATCAAAGGTGTCGTAAGTCGCTCGTCACTACCGACGAAATCAAACCCGAAACGACCTTTAACACATAACATGCCTTCATTGACTGGCGAGTTAGCCCCTTCCACATATCGAATCTTATTCACCGATTCGTCAACATGCATAGTGAGCTTGCAACCCACACCACAATAGGTGCAGATGGTGTCGACTTTTTGTAGTTGCTCAACAGAGCCTTGCTGTTTGTATCTCGCATCCACCATTGCTCCCGTCGGGCACGCTTGAACACAAGCGCCACACTGAACGCAATTAGAGTCGCCCATTAGCGTCTGATTCGGACCAAAATTCGGTCTAAGCTCAGGCCTAGAGCTTGGCTTCCCATTTTGTGCACACATGAAGCTTAAGACACCATGAACATTCTGCTCTCTGCACGCTTGAATACACTGACCACAGCTGATACATCGATTGGCATCAAAGACGATGAACTCTGAACTCGCATCCACTTCAAACTTATGTCTTGGTTGCTGGCTACTATTCCCTTGCTTAGCTTTTACTGCTTGCCAGACCGCGTCATCCGTAACATCGACCTTATAATTATTGAATGTTTGCACAGCTTGGTATTCTGTCGCGTAGTCTCGCAGGTCACACTGAGTGTTCGCTTGGCAACCACACTCTAGGCAACGTTGCGCTTCTTCAATCGCATCGGCGTTGGTGAAACCGAGTTCAACTTCATCAAAGCTCTGTTCACGCTGCTCTGCGCTCAGCTCAGGCATAATCTTTCGCGCGACACTCTGTATCGCTTTATATTGTTGCCGCTCGACCGCTTTTAACTGCTTCTCTTTGCGTGAATTGAAAGGCTTCACAGGTAACTGTGTCATAGTGCCGCTGAAGAAACGGTCAATCGCCTGAGCGACAATACGACCATCTCCAACAGCCTCAACCGCTGTTGCAGGCCCACGTCTAAAATCGCCAATACTGAAGATATTGCCTACCCCTGTGTGCATGGTATCTGGGTTGACATCAGCAGTATTCCAACGAGTGAGTGGAATTTCTAAAGACTCATCGGTCATGAAGCTCAAGTCTGGCTTTTGGGATACCGCTGCAATCACAGTGTCGAATGCTTCTGTGAAAAACTCTCCGGTTGCTTTGGGGCTTCGTCGTCCCGAAGCATCTGGCGCCCCGAGTTCCATTCTCTCTAAACGAATCGCTTTGACGCGACCATTTTCGTCTGCGAGGTTTTCCGCAGGGTTGGTCAGAAAGTGGAATTTAACACCCTCGTGTTCAGCTTCTTCGATTTCGTAATCTTCGGCTGGCATCTCGCCTCGAGTCCGACGATAAATCAGTGTTGTCTCAGCCCCAGCTCTGACCGCCGTTCTAGCACAGTCTATCGCGGTGTTACCGCCACCGATGACCGCCACTTTTTTGCCTGTTGTATATTGTTGATCAGTGACGTAATCCTTCAGATAGTCGACACCGAGGTAACAACCCTCTAAATCGCTACCCGTATAATTCATCTCTACTGCACTGGAAGCCCCAACGGCTAAACAAACCGCATCAAAGTCTTGCGATAGACTCGACAGCGAAAAGTCTTCACCAAGCTTCTTATCGCATTCAATCACCATTCCGTTACGGCACATCAACTCAATTTCTTTGTCGAGAATTGACTTTGGTAGACGGTACTCAGGAATACCATAACGCAACCAGCCACCAGCTTTAGGCATCGACTCATAAACAACAACTTGATAGCCTTCATTCGCCAAATAGTAGCCTGCCGTCAACCCACCCGGCCCACCTCCCACAATCGCGACCCGCTTTCCATTGTCCGGTTTCTTCGGTGGTGTGTAGCTTTCTTGCGCTTCTAAATCGATATCCGCAGCGTGGCGTTTTAACTGACGTATCGCAATTGAGTCGTCAACTAAGTTTCGGCGACATTCAGTTTCACAGAAAGCTGGGCATACGCGGCCAATTGACAATGGCATCGGTAAGGTTTGTTTGATGACCTCTATCGCCTTCAACGAGTCATTTTGAGCGATGTGATACAGGTAGGATTGGATGTCAACGCCAGCAGGACAAGCCGTCTGACAAGGAGCTTCACAATCAGCGTAGTGATCAGACATGATTCGATTTAGCGCGCGATGGCGATGTTGACTGATTTGCTCAGACTGCGTGTTAACGGTTAAACCTTGGTAGACGTCCAGTTCACAGGCTCGTTGCATTCCTCCACTTTCAACCTCAACAACGCATAGGTCACAAGGTATCTTTTCTCCGGAGCGGTTCAATCCACACAGCGATGGAATATCAACACCACACGTATTCGCAGCCTCGAGCACAGTTTGCCCCTGCTCGACAATGCGGTATTTACCGTCAATCACAATCTGAATCATAGTGAACCTTCCTTACACAGCATCTAAACGAACAATTAAGTAATACAATATTATTAATATTTCATCATGGTTACTATTACCATACATTATTTGTGGTTTTGTGCGTGTGACCGCAAACTCGTTCCATTGATATTAACCATAAAGTATGAAGGGATTTAGTGAGGGCTATTTAGGACACAAAAAAGCCCCTTCGAAAAGGGGCTTAGTTATCTATTATTTGCTATTCACTGGCGCTTGTTACGCTTCTTCTATCAGTTCTTGAACTGGTGACTCTGTTCTGTTTTGAGCAAAGCCGCGCAACCCTACAACGTGTACGTGTTCGTGATCTTTAAATACCTTACGAACAAGTTTGTAGGTTGTACCCTTTTCTGGACTGATATTCTCCGGCGCTGCAATTAGAAGTTGCATGCCAAGACGGTCACACAGCTCAAACAGAGTAGAGATAGACTTCGCATCCAGACGCGCTGCCTCATCCAAGAACAGTAGGCGACATGGAACAATATCTTTGCTGCGCAGGCGACGTGACTCTTCTTCCCAGCTTTGAACAACCATCAATAAGATAGATTGACCAGTACCGATCGCCTCACCTGTTGATAGCGCGCCTGACTCCGCTTGTAACCAACCATCTGAACCACGGTTTACTTCAACGCTTAGCTCTAGGTAGTTACGGTAATCAAGCAGCTCTTCACCTAGTACTTGTGGTGAGCGTTGGCCCATATCGATATGTGGGTTAACACGCTGGAACAGCTTCGCCATTGCTTCAGAAAAAGTGAAGCGAGAACTTTCAAACAGATCTTTGTGCTGCTCCTGTTGAGAAGCAAGACCAGTCAACAAAATCTCATGACTCTCACGGATCTTCACATTCAAGCGAACGCCCTTAACCTGACCGAAGTAGATATTCGATAGACCTTGGTTAAGCATTCGAATTCGGTTCTGCTCACGCTGAATCGTCTTCTTAATGATGCTTGCTACCGACTCAGAGCTGATCGCTAAGCGGTTTTCACGTTGTGTTAGCTCTTCCGTCAGTCGGGCAAGCTCCACTTCCATCTCTTCGATCGCTTCTACTGGATCATCAGTATGGATAATGTCTTGACGGATACGCTCACGTAGGTGTTGGTACACAGCGATGTAGAATAGAACCTTACGCTCTGGGTGCGCATTGTCTTCCGACAGACGCAGTGCATCACGCAGATCATCATTATCGGCAACAGCTAAACGCAGTGCACCCAAAGATTTATCCGACATAGAACGCAGTTCACCAGCCGACAGGTAAGCCAGCTCACGCTTGTGTAGGCGACGCTCAACATCGTTTTCACGAGCTAAACGAAGTACTGAACACCAACCCGCTTTTGCTGCAACCACAAAAGTGCGCAGCTCAACGTACTCTTTCTGTACTTTCTTCAGACGTTTAGCCAGAGACTTCATCTCAAGCTCAGTTGAAGTGATGGTGCGCTCGTATTCGCTCTTACGACTACGTGACGTATGCAAACGCTCTTGCAGTTCATCACGACGACGAACAGCGCGCTCTTGAGCACCTTCGTCGGCATTCACACCGTACTCTTGAAGTTCTTGTTTGAACTCTTGAACCGTTTCTAGTTTCGCTTGGTGTGAACTCTTCAGAGCCGCCAATACTTGGTTGTATTGGTTCATTTGCTCACGAGCTTGCTTCAAGCCATCACGACCTTTAGCACGTGCTTGTTCAGCTTGAACCAGTTTCGCTTTTAGCTGCTCGCTCAATTCGCTGCTCTTGTTCAGCAAATCTACTGAGTCTGAGTAAGCAAAATAGTGACGACGTTCAATCAGATCAGACAGTGCAAACACCTTTGCCTTCAAGGCTTGCAGTGCTTGGTCTGCTTGCTTGTATTCCGCTTCCAGTGCATCAAACTGCTCTGGGTCTGCATCTAGGGCAGTGACGATTTGCTCTAGGTTTTGCAGCGCTTTACCGTGATTGCTCAGGTAAGATTTCGCTTCGCCTAAACGCTCCAGTTGCGCTTCTAGCTCAGCCAAGCGCTCTGCTAAGGTGTCGTCTTCTAAAATACGAACCATAGGTGCTAGCTTGTCTAAAGCGGCTAATGCCTGTTTGCTCTGTGCAAGCTGACTACGTTGCTGCTGCTCTTTCGCATCCAACTCCGCTAGGGCACGAACAATTTGGTTACGCTTATCACGTACCGATGCCAACGCCTGCTCAGGATCAGCATTGAATGCTACATGCAGGTGTTTCGCAACAAACGTATTAAACGCTTGGTACAGACGATTTAGCTTCTGAGAGTCAAAGGCAGCTTTCGCATGGTTTTCAACGACTACATCACGCTCTTCGCGCAGCTTCTCTAGACGCTGTTCACGTGCCGCACGACCAAACAACGGGATATCTGGGAAGCGTGAGTAACGCATTTGGCGATCGTTCAATTGAACACACACTGCGCCTTCGAGTTCGTCAGCATTGAATGAGCTGTCGTCAAACGCATCAACGTCGCCCTCAAGGATGTACAGATCTTCTGGGCAATCTTCAAGATCCACCAGCTTCTCTTTGATGCCGTCAAGATCAGAAACCACAATCGCGTGACGAGCAGGACCGTACATTGCGCTGAAATATGGTGCGTCGTCGATCGTTATATCATCGTAGATCTCTGACAGAAGTACGCCGCCTAGAGTATCTGCTAGGCCTTTCAAACGAGGATCGTTTGAACCACCAGGTGAAGCCAGACGCTCAATCTCAAGTTCGAGTTCGCTGCGACGTTTTGCCAATTGATCTTTCGCGACAGACTGTGCTTTTTCATCTTCAAGCACTTGCTGCATTTGAGTCATCACAGCTTGGCTATCTTCAAGTTCAGCGTCCGTTTGCTCACGAAGACTATCTAGTGCGTCATTTGCTGTAATCCACGCAGGTGCAATCGCTTCAAGCTTTTGAATCTCTTGATCGTGGCTATGCTGTACACGACGCTTTTCACTCTTCGCTTCACGCAACTCTTCTTGAGCATATTCAAGCGTTTCGATCTGCATTGCATGACGTTCACGTTCTTCTTCAAAGACCGCTTCATCATTCAGCTGAGTGTTGTGTTGCTTCTGGTACTCTTCAGCCAGCTCTTTTGCTTGACGCTGTTGCGCTACATCACGAGCCATATCACGATGCTGAGCTCGCCATTGCTGTTCGTTTTCAACAATGTGTTTTGCGTTACGACCTTTATCAAGCGCTTGTTTAGCCGCTTGTGATGCTTCACTACGCTCTACCGTACCTACAATGCTTTTTACGAGAGACAGTGCTTTTTCAAACTGAGCAGACGCCGCTGACGACATATCCAGTTTGTGCTTAGTCGCAAGTAGAGTTTGTGTGCTCTGTTCTTCTTGTGCCTTAAGGTCAGAAACCAGCGTCAATGCGCCTTCCGCAGTAATAGACTCATCATCCAATAACTGTTTGGTTTTCTCCAACGCTTGTACCGCTTGTTGGTACTGCAAGGCACGAGTCTGCTGAACGTCTAGGGCCTGTTGGTAATCCGCAAGCTGGGTTTTCAGGCTATCCACTTCTTCTTCAGTCATGGTCGCCTGCTCTTCAGCAAGAAGAACGCGCTCTTGCGCCTCTTCAACGACCATCATCTGCTCTTCTAGACGCTCGCTAAGCTCTTCAAGATCTTCGCTATAACGCTCAATCTTCTCTTGTTGGCGCAGCGCCGTTTGTACAAGTTGTAGGTGGTCTGAAGCCGCTTGGTAATCTTGTTCAAGCGAAGATTCTTGTTCAACTAGCAGCTCAAGCTCTTCTTGCACTCGATTAAGCAAGTTATTCTGTTCAAGCAAGGTTTCACGAGAGCCGAACAGCTCACCACGTAGCTTCATCGTCTGATCAAGCTTATTGCGACGATCGTTCGCATGGCGCATGTAGTCTGCTGCCACGTAATTAGTTGACTCTGTGATCAAGTGTTTGAACAAATCACGATCCGACTGTGTTGTCTTGATCGCTTCTAGTGTCATTCGGTTTTCGCGTAGCGCCGATTCCATGTCTTGGAAGGCTTTCTTTACGCCACCGTTTTGTGGCAATAGGTAATCACGTAATGAACGCGTAATTGCACTTGAGATACCACCGTACAGAGATGCTTCAATCAGACGGTAGAACTTAGAACGGTCGCCACTGTTACGCAGCTTCTTAGGCACAACACCAAACTCGAACATTTGAGCGTGGTAATCAACGATAGAAGAGAACGCTTTAAAGTGAGCACCTTCGTACTGAGCAACCGCTGCTTTTACATCATTAAGCTGACATACGCGCGCATGGCTGTCTGATACGTTTTCAATCAGTACATCCGTTGGCTTCACATGGCTTGGAAGGCCTTGAATTAGGAACGGCTTGATGTCTACTTTTTTGTCACGGCCCGCTACTTGTTGAAGCTTAACCGCAAACAATAGGCGCTGATTTCGCGAGTTAACCACATCAAGCGCGGCATAACACGCACCCGGTTGTAGCTTACCGTATAATCCTTTATCTCGAGATGACTGTGAGCTACCCGCTTCCGTTGTGTTTCGGAAATGAAGAAGCGTCTGGTCAGGGATCAATGCCGTGATAAACGCGGCCATCGTAGTCGATTTACCCGCACCATTACCGCCAGAAAGGGTTGTCACCAAGCCATCAATGTCAAAAGTACGTGCGAAGAAGCCGTTCCAGTTAACCATGGTTAGCGATTGATACTTACCTCTTTCAATCATGCTTCACCTTCTTCTTTTTTCTGTTCGTTGCTCATGATTTCGTCACCGAAAATGTCTTGTTGAGCATCTTGTTCTGCCTCTTCTTGCTCTTCGTTAAGCAAGCTACCTTGGTTTGGTTCTTGAGTATGAACCACGGCTTCACCGTCACGGATTAGGCGCAGTTGTGCTTCGCGCATATCGTCACCAACGCGTACATCCGCACCAAAGCGGAATACCGCTTCACTAATACGGAATTTACCCGTTTCACCGATGGAGATAAGCATGCCGATACGGCGTAGACGACGTAGAGACGTTCTCACTTTTTCGAACAGTTTCTCTTTGTCTAAATCAGAACCAGAAGCACGGTTGGTTGCCAGCTTCATCAGTTTCTTTTCATCAGCAAGAGCCATCAACTCTTCGAACAGCTCTTGGTTGGTGAAGATACCTTCATGGGCCAAGCGCTCAGGGCTTAGGTAAAGGAAACACAACACCTTACCCACCAGCATATCGAGCTCTGATAGTACGCTTCGGCCAATCAAAGAGGTTGAACGAGGACGTAGGTAGAAGAAGCCCTCTGGCGCTTTTACCAACTCGGTATTGTAGCGTTGATAAAACTGTTGAAGTTCCAGTTCGAAGTCCGACAACAGTGCGTGATTATCTAGATCTTCTGTTGAAATATGCTTACCTGAACGCAGCATGCTATCAAGCGCTGGGAACAGTGGGTTCGCAATCGCTTTTACCAGTTTCTCTGGCATGTAATCATCAGTACTTGTTAATGACATTTGCTTGTACCTTTGCACCGAAATCGTTGATTGCCTGCCAATCAGGCTGGATCGCCTGATAGTCAGACTCTGAGTAACCTAAGCGCACCGCTTGGTCGACAACAATTCTGGCTAAATCAAAATGGTGTGTGCGTGGGTGTTCTGCAAGGTAGTCTCGCAGTACTAGGCCAAGGTCGATTGGCGTCCCTTGCTGTTTGTGAACCTTCAACATCTCAGCAATTCTATCTGAGAGGTAATCGTTCACTTGTTCAAATTCTTCGTACTCTACATCGAGTGGCGCTTGACCCATTACCTCATCGTCACGAAGCACTAGAGCCTCATCACGTAGGTCTGTGAGCTTCTCAGCATCGGCATACGTCAATAGCCACGGTGCATCAAAATAATCGGTTACCGACTGACGCAGTCGTTGGCTGAACGCGCGGTTCTTATCCATATCGATGGCAGTACGAATAAACTTATGTACGTGGCGGTCGTAACCAATCCATAGATCTATGGCTTGCTGGCCCCAACTTGTGATTCGGTCTAGCTTCATCTGCAGACCGAATAGGGTTTCACCAACGAACTCTAGCTCGTCATCACCATAAACAATCTCTTGGATATCAAGAATCTGTGTTTGTAGCTCATCACCAGCCGCTTGTAAGGTATCTTGAAGCTCTTTTAACGTTGCAGAGGTTTCAGATAACAGAGCTTCACAGTTATTGATCGCTTCACGCCAATCTTTGTTAAGAAGGTCCGCAATCTGCTGTTTAACAGTCTGTTGCTGCTCATCCATTACACGTTGGTTAAGATCGATTTGGTCAAAGATCTCACCAACTGAGTATTTTAGGACGCCATAAACGTTTTTACGCCAGTGGCCCGGCGTTCCGCCTTTTTGTGCGGCTTCAATGGCCTTCGCCATCTCGTCAGCAACCATCGATAGTTGAATCGATAGTTTTAACTTTGAGAATTGGCGGTGACGTAGGTAGTAATCTGAAATACTAATTGCGAGCGGCGATAGACGATAAATGCTCGCGCCATCGGTAATTTCGCTGGTAAAACGGCTAATCAATTTCTGTTTTACCAGTTCATTGATTGCGTTGTTTGCGCGAAACGCTGAGGCTTCGCCGGTATCTTCGAACAGACGAGTGACAATGGTAAACGCGTCGTGCAGTTCACCCTCACCTAACTCTTCATCGAACCTTTCGTTGCTTAGTACTGCGATAGCAATTAGAAATGCCAATCGCTCAGGCGGCAAATTTAATGAAAAATCATGCTGCTTGACCCAGCCCACCAACTCATCAATTGGCTGCTCTTCGGCAGTTTGAGTCATTTCACTCATTGTGGTTCCTGTTACTGTTCTTTGTAACACCGAACAGATGTCGATGTTACGCCTTTTCTTTATAACGCGGGCTATCAGGTTGTCGACTGTAGCCTAGGAATGCGATGGCAACTCTTGTATCACATTCTCCGCTTTTTTATTTTGGTTTTTGCGCCCAAACGTGAATATAACGACCTAAAGAGAGGTAAGGCTCTTGGCGACATAGCTGCTTCTCAAGCTCAAGCACGTCTTCGAATTGATAGTCGCCCATGTATTCCATGTTACCTATGTAATCGCTAAACGAGCGAATACCCGACTTTCCTTTAATCTCAAGACCCGCCTCTTCTATCCATTGATAGACTTCTTCAGGCTTCAAACCTTTTTGAGGTTGCAGCTTAAACCGTTTTCGATGTGGCATCCCATTTAATACATGAGGAATATTGCCACAAATCACATTTTTGAGGACTAATCCGTGATGGTTGTAAAACATAATTGATGCCACGCCACCCGGTTTAACTTGCTCAAGCAGGATATCCAAAGCCTCTTTTGGATCGGCTAACCACTCCATCACGGCATGGAACATCACCATGTCCACAGGCTCATCCATATGCTGTGCAATGTTTTGAACCGGAGAGTGAATGAATCGATACTGTTCAAGCAAGCCGGCTTTATCAATATCTTGCTGTGCCAATTTCAACATTTCAGAAGAAAGATCACACAGCAACACTTTGTGCCCCAAGCCAGCTATCTTTTGCGACATCTGAGCTAAACCACCTCCTGCATCCAGAATATGCAAAGGTGATTCATCGGTTTTGAATGTGCTTAACGCTTGCTCTAAATCTTCCCATACGATGATCTGACGGATCTCTCCTTTGTCAGAGCCGTAAATATTTTTTGCAAATTTGTGGGCAATATCGTCGAAATTACGGTCTTCAGTCACAGCTACTTGAGTTATCATGTCCTATCGTGCCTGCTATTCTGTCACAGGAATTTCAGGAATAAAGAGGCGATGTCTCTTTTTAGTACTAAGTGATGTTTTTTCGGACTATTCGGATATGTTTGAGCTGAAAAAAGTAGTGTCTTCACTGTTGATGCCACTGCCAGCAATGTTAATTCTCGCTTTTCTGGGCTTAGCCCTTGTTATGTTCACTACAAAACGTAAAACAGGGTGCCTTATCACGCTGTCTGCATTATGTGGCATTTTCCTTATCGCGTTCCAACCCGTTTCTAGCCAACTTCTTATGCCAATGGAACGCCAGTACACCGCATTCTTACCGACTAATGAACCTGTCGATTACGTAATGGTATTGGGCAGCGGCCATGTGGTGGATGACCAAATCCCGCCAACGTCTGAACTTAGCCGAACTGGCCTAATGAGACTGAGTGAAGGTATTCGCATTCAACGAATCTACCCGGGTGCTAAGTTGATTCTATCTGGCTATGGTGGTGGCACTGAAGTCAGTAACGCACGTATGATGGCCAAAGTTGCCCTAGCATTAGGCGTAGCCAAACCTGACATTATCTTGCTTGAGACAGCCAAAGATACATGGGAAGAAGCGCGTCAGGCTGCAGCGTTTGTAAAAAACAAGCGAATGGTATTAGTGACTTCCGCTAACCATATGCAGCGAGCTCTTAACGAGTTCCATGACGCTGGTATCAAACCAATTCCTGCGCCAACCAATTTCTTAGCTCAAGAAGGCATAGAAGAACCTTGGAACAAGTACATGCCAAAAGCAATTTACTTGGAACAAACCGAGCGCTACTGGCACGAAACGATGGGCTTAGTTTGGCAATCACTCCGCGACTGGCTAGATAACCAAAGCACCGAGATGGAAGAACCGGTTGTAATCTCCGAGCCATCGATGCTTGAAGAAGAGAATGCTACAACCTCTGGTGCAATACCAACGAGCGGCGCACAGCCAGCACTTTAATGCTGTATAACATGGATGGCCATTACTAATGGCCTATGTTCTTTTCAAGCTGATTCCATAAACAAAAAGCCGAGATATTGAATATCTCGGCTTTTTCAATTTCGCTTGTTGAGCATTTTAATTCTGAGCGTTAATCGCCAGCAAACATGTAACCTTCACCGTGAACCGTCACAAAGATTTGAGGGTTCTTCGGATCAAACTCCATCTTGGCACGCATACGACGAATCAATACGTCAATGGTACGGTCGTTTGGCGCATCAACACGGTGGCTAATCATATTTAAGATTCGCTCACGGCTTAATACTTGGTTCGGGTACGAAGACAGCGCAACCAATAGCTCATATTCTGCTTTGGTCAATTTCACTGGCTCACCGTTTTTGCTCAGTGCGCGGCGTGGAATATCAAATGTCCACTCACCAAAACGAACGATAGATTCGTCTTCTGCCTGCTCAGCGGCACCTGCTGGTGACTTGCGAGCAGCAGAAATTCGCCAAAGTAGGTTTTTCACTCGAACCAATAACTCGCGAAGTTCGAATGGTTTAGTAACATAATCATCTGCGCCCATCTCTAGGCCTACAATTTTGTCGATGCTATCCGTGCGTCCAGTAACTAAAATAATCCCAATGTCTGATTGACTGCGTAATTCGCGAGTTAGCATCAATCCATCTTCGCCTGGTAAGTTGATGTCCAGCATAATGAGGTCAACGTTATTCTCTTCTAGAACGTTTCTCATTTGAGCGCCGCTTTCTGCTTCGCTTACTGTGTAACCCTCATTCTGGAAATATCCAACCAGCTTACTACGGGTTACCACATCATCTTCAACGACTAATACGTGATAGCTCATCTACACCACTTTTCTTATTTAATAGTTTCAGTGACTATTCTATTCATAACTAGTAACAATTCTAGTAGTACGCAAGATAAAAGCCAGAAACCTGAATTTTTTTTGATACAAGACAATCTTAAACCTTGCTATTTAACCTCCATCGCAATTCAATATAGGCATTACTACTAACGAGTGACTTTGCAATTAGCAAATACAACCGTTAGCAAGCCTTCGTACCGCAGATATTACGAAAGACTATATTAGGATTATTGAGATGAAAGAAACGAAAGCGTTCAATGAACAACGAGCTGAAATCTACTGGTGGCTATCGAGCCTGTTCGCAAAAGAGCTGACTCAAGAAGAACTGGATAACTACCACTCGGTTGAGATTCGCTCGTTTTTAACTGGTCTTGGCGACAATGAGACGCTTAAGCCAGCAATCAATAATCTAGTAGATGCGCTTAACCGACTGCAGAATCGTGAAGACGCTCAACTGGAGCTTTCGTCAGATTTTTGCGAGTTGTTCCTTAAGTCAGACAAATACGGTGCTCTACCGTACGCTTCTATTTACTTAGACAAGAGCGGTCTGCTGAACGCCAAGCCAGCTCAAGACATGGAAGCCATCATGGCGTCTTACGGTATCGCCGTAAATCAAGACCTAAAAGAGCCTGCTGACCACCTAGCTATCCAGTTGGATTTCCTCGGCAACATTATCATTCGTTCAAACGACCTCGAGAGTGAGCAAGAATTAGAAGCAGCTTTCACTGCACAGCATGAATTTGTTGAACAACAACTTCTCAGCTGGGTTCCACAATTTGCAACGAAATGCCGTGAATTTGATGAGTTTGGTTTTTACGCTTGTGTTGCAGAATTGCTAGCCGCTTTCTGTAAGCTTGATGCGCAATATTTGGCTGGTGAATAAATTCACTAATGACTAAAGGCACAATTTAGGTAGAATGTGACAATTCACCCAGATTTCTGGGTGAATTTTATTGCGAGTATTTTCTAGTCAGTCTAAAATTGTGACCGCAAACGATAAAATATGAAACATTCTCGAAATGCTATGCTTTAAATTAGCTAAGAGCATTTCGGTGTTAAGACAAGCCGCTCTCATTAGCGGTTTTTTGTTTTTTAGCACTTTAGTACCGAGAGAGCCCTACACATTCTAAGCTCTTGTTCTGGTAGCTTAAAACGGCTACTTGCTCCGTACTGCTGAGGAAGTAGCTATCAATAGGATAAAGCCATGGCAACTATAAAAGATGTCGCTCGCTTAGCTGGCGTATCAACAACCACCGTTTCTCACGTGATCAACAAGACACGTTTCGTAGCAGAAGCGACTCAAGAAAAAGTAAACAAAGCCGTAGACGAATTAAATTATGCACCAAGTGCCGTTGCTCGTAGTTTGAAATGTAACTCTACACGCACAATCGGTATGTTAGTAACTCAATCAACTAACCTATTCTTCTCTGAAGTGATCGATGGTGTGGAAAGTTACTGTTACCGTCAAGGCTATACGCTGATTCTATGTAACACAGGTGGTATCTACGAGAAGCAACGTGACTACATCCGAATGCTTGCTGAAAAGCGTGTTGATGGCATCTTAGTAATGTGTTCTGACCTAACGGAAGAACTTCGTGAAATGCTTGACCGTCATGCAGACATTCCAAAAGTTGTTATGGATTGGGGTCCTGAAAGTTCACAAGCAGATAAGATCATCGACAACTCTGAAGAAGGTGGCTACCTAGCGACTAAATACCTAGTTGAACGTGGACACGAACGTATTGCATGTCTAAGTGGTCACTTAGATAAAGCGGCATGTGTCGAACGTATCGCTGGTTACCGTCGTGCACTTGCAGAGGCAGACATTCAAGCGGATGACAACCTAATCCTTGAAGGTAACTTCGAGTGTGATACGGCTGTTATCGCTGCAGATAAAATCGCTGCAATGGAAAATCGCCCTACTGCGGTATTCTGTTTTAACGATACGATGGCGCTTGGTCTTATGAGCCGCCTACAGCAACAAGGTATTAAGATCCCTGAAGATATTTCAGTGATTGGTTACGACAATATTGAGTTGGCAGAGTACTTCTCACCGCCGTTGACGACCGTTCACCAACCAAAACGTCGTGTCGGTAAGAACGCGTTCGAAATCCTGCTAGAACGTATCAAAGACAAAGACCACGAAAAACGCGTGTTCGAGATGCATCCAGAGATCATTGAGCGTGCGACAGTAAAAACGTTAAAATAACGTAAACTTTAAAAAAATCTAATAAAACGCACCCTTTGGTGCGTTTTTTTTATTTGTCAAAAATAAAAACCCAGTTGCATATCAAGGCAACAATTAACTGAATTAAGATCACATTTTAGAGTAACAAGTGTGAACCTCATTCAACAAAAAACTTTATTCTTGATTATACAGTCACGCACAGGGCAAATCACTTGAAAGGGTGAGACGCAAAGCCTCCGGCCTAACCCATTATTGGTATGGTAGCGGGGTTACCGATGGCAAAATGCAGTATTTCCTACCTTTAGTAGTAATTTACGGCTTATTGACAATTTTATTGCGACATTTTGCTAATCTCTCGGACCTGCTTATTTGGTGGCGTAATTCAAATACACCGAGATAAACAATATGGATAAACCGATACTCAAGGACTCAATGAAGTTATTTGAGCCACTTGGAAAAATAAAGTCACGCTCAATGTTTGGCGGTTTCGGCCTTTTTGCCGATGACACCATGTTTGCATTGGTCGTAAACAATCAGTTGCACATTCGAGCTGATAAGAATACTACTTCACAATTTGAACAACAGGGCTTCGAACCTTACGTTTACAAAAAACGTGGATTCCCAGTGGTTACTAAGTATTTTGCCCTCCCAGAAGACCTCTGGCAGACTCAAGAACGTATTATTGAGCTGGCAAAAGCTTCCCTTAACTGTGCTAAAGAAGAGAAACAAATCCAATCATCGGCGAAACCGACTCGATTGAAAGATTTGCCAAACCTTCGACTTGCCACAGAGCGTATGTTGAAAAAAGCAGGGATCGATACCGTTGAGAGCTTGTATGAGTCAGGTTCTGTTAATGCATACAAAGCCATTAAAGAGTCTCATTCATCAAGTGTTAGCTTAGAGCTACTTTGGGCGCTTGAAGGTGCAATCAACGGCACTCATTGGTCTGTGATACCTCAGCAACGACGCGACGAGCTAATTAGCTCTATTAATTAGGTCCAAATCACTTAATTGTAAAAAGCCACATTAATGTGGCTTTTTTTATTTTCTTTTGAAAGTTAATCTTTCCTTCTCCTGTCTAACTATACTAACTATAAGCAAAAGATTAAGGGACGCTCCCATGAGTAAGAAAATGATTTTAGGCATAATTTTAATTGCCACGATAGTGTTGCTAGCCGTTAACTTTGGTCAGTACTTAACACTTGAAAATGCCAAAGCCCAGCAGGCACTTCTTAATGACTACATAGAGAGTAACTTTGTTGTCGCGGCAGCAACCTACTTCATTCTCTATATCATGATTACCGCTTTCTCTATCCCAGGCGCTGCTGTGGTCACACTGCTTGGAGCAGCTCTATTCGGTTTCTGGACTAGCTTATTACTGGTGTCGTTTGCAAGTACCATAGGTGCAACACTAGCGTTTTTGAGTAGCCGTTTTCTACTGCGTGACTGGGTGCAAGGTAAGTTTGGCGATAAGCTGTCTACCATTAACCAAGGCGTAGAAAAAGATGGCGCATTCTACCTGTTCTCTTTACGTTTGATTCCGGTATTCCCGTTTTTCTTAATTAACTTATTGATGGGCTTAACACCTATCTCCGTAGGGCGCTACTATTTAACTAGCCAACTAGGAATGCTTCCTGGTACTGCAGTCTACCTAAACGCTGGTACTCAGCTGGCAGAGATCGATTCGCTGTCAGGCATCGTATCCCCTTCTGTACTGCTTTCGTTCGCACTACTTGGCGTATTCCCAATCGCTGCAAAATGGATTATGGGTAAGTTTCGTTCGGCGCCAGTTGCGGAATAGATAAGGAAAATTGATGAAGATATTCAGTGCTGCAAACCCAACAGAGGCTCACATAATATGTGGGCTTCTAGAGAGTGAAAAAATTGCCTGTGAAGTACGTGGGGAAGGATTGTTTGGTTTAAAGGGGGAAATCCCTTTCTCTGAAGAAACAGACCCATATGTGTGGCTCTACGAGCCTTCTGATGCAACAGCAGCACTAAATCTCATCAATGCTTATAAGAAGCAACAAGATTCCATCATCTATGAAGAGTGGCGTTGTAGTCAGTGTCACGAGGTCAACGAAGCCCAGTTTGGCTCTTGTTGGCAGTGTGGCTCACCTTGCCCCGAAACATAAGTTTTGTAAAAACGAGTCCCTAAAAAAAACAGGAAGCGCAATCGCTTCCTGTTTTTTTGTATCTCATTAGATTCAAGTAAACGATGCTCGCCACACTCATATTATTTGATTTGCTTCTGAATAAACTCAATAGAGCGCTGGTTAAACTCTTCGGGTTGCTCCACGTTACAAACGTGACCACAGTTGGCAATTTCCACCAGCTCACTTGATTTATGTGCCGCTACCATCTCTTTAACGGGCTTAATGAACATGTAGTCACGCTCTCCCATCAGATACAAAGTTGGAATAGGTAGCTCTCGCTCTTTGAAGTAACGCATCAACGGATTAACGTCAGCGGTAAGAATAAACCAGCGCTTAAACTCCTTTTGACACAGCTTTTTCGCTTCGCGGATGAAAAGGTGTCTAGACTCTCGCTGACTCTTTTGTGGCATAACAATGTAAGCAAACAGGCTGTAAAGCCACATATAAGGGATAATATGTTTACTTAAGTTACCTAATTTAACCAAGACTTGAGAGCGCGTATTCAAGCGCGTTACAGCACCACCGAGTACCATTGAACGAACACGCTCTGCGGCCAACTCAGCCACATTTCGAACGATAATGGTTCCTAAAGACATTCCAACAAAGTGCGCTGAACGAATTTTTAGGTGATCGAGTACTTTAAGAATATCGAGCGTTACCGCTTTGAAGGTGTAGCGGTTACTGATCAGCTCTTTTAACAAATTGTCGGATTTGCCGTGACCTCTCAAGTCAATCAGCAACAAATTAAAGTGCTGTTTGTAAGCTTTGATCTGTTTAAACCAAATGGACGAACTCCCACCAGCACCGTGGACGAAAACGACCCACTCATCACTGGTCGGGTGATTGAATGTTTTATGGAATAATAAACTCTCAGACATACCTATCGCTTTAATTCTACTTATTTGCTTGGGCACCATTGCTAGATGCTTGATAATGATAGCACGCTATTAAACCGATTAAGTGATAGTAGTGTCAATCATCTTATCAGCGTT
This sequence comes from Vibrio fortis, assembly GCF_000695685.1. Lineage (GTDB taxonomy): Bacteria > Pseudomonadota > Gammaproteobacteria > Enterobacterales > Vibrionaceae > Vibrio > Vibrio fortis_A. The sequence continues at coordinate 802,601 of NZ_JFFR01000002.1, forward strand.
CTGAATAGCTCAACCACAATTACTCCCAAAGCGTTATATGAAACCATTGATAGCTCTACAGTTAACTTAAACGCTTACTGTGACACTTTAAAAACAAAAAAGGTGTTCACAATGGAACACCTTACTTTTCAAATGCACAGATTACAACGCGGTGTGATACATCTCTAAATAGGATTTAGCAGCATCTTCCCAGCAAAAGTTCTGTTGCATTGCATAGAGCTGAACGCGACGCACTTCTGCAGGTTTTTGTGCATAAAGCAACAGAGAGCGATGCAATACCGAGAGTAAAGCCTGAGGGGTTGGCTCGCTAAAAGCAAAGCCTGTGGCCAGTTCAGGGTTGTCATCGTAATGATTAACGCTGTCTTTTAAACCGCCTACTGAGCGAACGATAGGTAGAGTGCCATAAGCCATGCTATAAATCTGATTCAAACCACAAGGCTCAAATTCAGATGGCATTAAGAAGAAGTCTGAACCGGCTTCAACCAAGTGAGCCAACTCGTTGTTGTAAGCTTCAACAAACGAAAACTTCTCTGAATGCAGCGCAGAAAGCTCTTTTAGCTGACTTGCCAATACGGGATCACCTGTACCCACAATCACGATTTGCAGCTCATTCTTGAGGAACTCTTCAATGATCGGAATTAAGTAGTGAACACCCTTCTGGTTAGTCAGGCGACATACCATGCCATACACGGCGCAATCAGACTCAGGTAAACCAACTTCTTGCTGCAGCTTTTGCTTACACGCGGATTTACCTCGAGCCATACTGTGCTTCGTTGCTTTGTATTTGCGCGGTAGATACGCATCCGTCTCTGGGTTCCATGAACCGTAATCACAGCCGTTTAGAATACCAAACAGGTCATCAGAACGTTGCTGGAACTCTCGCGCCATACCGTGGCTTCCAAGCTCTGTTTTTAGCTCTTCAGCATACGTCGGGCTAACGGCATTGATCTTATCTGCACACATCACACCGGCCTTTAGCATGGTGACATGAGTGTCACTTACTGCAGCTTCAGGCACATATCGACCGTGCATTTCTGGTAAATTCTGCAGTTCATCATAAGAGAACACGCCCTTAAAGACGGCATTGTGTATCGAAATAACACTGCGTATCTCTTTGAAAAAATCGTGCTCTTGATAGCGAGACTTCAACAGGTATGGAACAAAGCCAGTGTGCCAATCGTTGGCATGCACAATATCAGGCTGGAAACCAAGCTTTGGCAGCATGTCTAAACAAGCGGCGCTAAAAAACGCGAACCTTTCGCCATTGTCAGCATAAGCTTGGTTGTTCTCTGCGTACATCTCAGGGCGATCAAAGTATTGTGGACATTCAATACCAAAGACTTGGACGCCTTCAACGCTTAACTTTTTAACTTGATAAGCCGTATGAGGCCAGTGATCGAGTTCAGTCGATAGGATAACTTCAGCTGATTCGATATTCAGGATTTTGCTATATGCGGGGATGGTCACTCGAACGTCCTGTTCGAGTGTTTGTAACGCTTTCGGCAGTGCCTTGGCTACATCAGCCAAGCCACCACTTTTAATTAAACCTTCAACTTCAGACGCTACAAAAAGTACCGAGAGAGTCTTAGTAACCAACTCGTGCTCCTTTAGGGATTACTACAACACCATCTTCTGAAACATGGTAGTGCTTTTTATCTTCTTTCAGATTCACACCGATTTGAGTGCCCGGTGCAATATCTGCATCTTTATCGACGATAACACGGCGAAGAACACAGCCCTCACCTACTTTAACGTCACCAAGTAAGATACTTTCGCTGATATCACAGGCGGATGCAATATTACTGCGGAAACCAAGCACACATTTCTCGATTCGAGAGCCGCGTACATAGCTACCGTTACATACTAAGCTATCAATGATCTGTACTCGTCCGTTTGCAGAATCTGTAAAGGTTGCCGGCGGTAGTGGCGGGTAGTAAGTGTGAAGAGGCCATTTACGGTTGTATAGAGAGAATGGCGCATCTTTTTCTAGCAGATCCATGTGTGCCTGCCAGTAAGCGTCAATCGTACCCACATCGCGCCAGTAAACTTCCTCTTTCTCACCAGTAATACGGTTGGTGCTGAAGTCATAAACAAACACGTCACCACGCGGGAACATGTTTGGAATAATGTCTTTGCCAAAGTCATGAGATGAGCCTTCGCGATCTGCATCTTCTACCAGTTCAGCAAACAGTTCGTTCGCTTCAAATACATAGTTACCCATTGAAACGAGTGCCGAATCAGGGTCGCCAGGGATTGACTTAGGATTTGCAGGCTTCTCTTCAAAGCCGATCATACGCCCTTCCGCATCAACTTCGATAACACCGAACTCTGATGCTTCAGCCAAAGGCATACGTAGAGCAGAAACCGTCAGCGCCGCTTTCTTCTCTTTATGGAAATCAAGCATTTGCTTAATGTCCATTTTGTAGATGTGGTCAGAACCAAAGATACAAACTTGATCTGGTTCTTCTAGTTGCATGAAGCGAAGGTTTTGATAAATCGCATCCGCCGTACCTTCATACCAACGCTTACCCGTACGCATCTGCGCAGGAATTGGGTCGATGAATCTATCTGTTATCCCACTGATATTCCAACCTTTTTTCATGTGGTGGAATAGTGACTGCGACTTAAACTGTGTCAAAACGTAGATCTTCATAAGATCTGCATTTACGAAGTTGTTTAAAGCAAAATCAATTAAGCGGTAGCTTCCGCCGAATGGAACCGAGGGTTTGCTGCGAGATTCAGTTAAAGGTCTTAAGCGAGAGCCTTCACCGCCAGCAAGAATCATTCCCAATACACCAGCCATTTTATTCTCCATATATTTATAGCTTGTCGATGTTGGTACTTAGTTTAGGGGTAAGCCTATGGGGGTAAGCACCAACTCTTATTTTAGGCACTTAGTACATATCCATTCATATTCAGTGACAAAATACTAAGCCAAACGTTGTTATATGTGCACTATGCTTTGCACTTGGTTTTATATACGTTATCGACTTTTCAGTCGATTTCAATTTTTAATATGCCATTCTGTGGTATGTGAAACGATTGCTTTTCTAAGTCTCAAAGCAGCTCACATTACACAGACTTTCAGAAACATTACATTAACAATGAAAACACATGCCTTCTACATCAAAATACTGATCTGCTAATTACAATATTTTAATTTAGTTACATTAATGTTAACGCTCGCAAAGAAATCATACTTTCTTTTCTAAATTATTTCACACCTCAAAAGAATTATTTTTTCAGCCTTGAGACAATTATTGCACTGTGTTGCATAGAAACTCATATTCAACACAAAAAAAAGCAGCCAAACTAGGCTGCTTTTTTACTTACTATTTTTCTTTTGGCTTTTTGCGCTTATCTGTGACTTCCCATTTTCCGTCAATAAATAGCGCTGTCCAACCAGAAGGTTTGCCGTCGACTTCGGTTCGTACGTAGTTCTCTTTGGTCTTACGACTAAAGCGAACCACTGTTGGCTTACCGTCTGGGTCAGCAACAGGTGCTGTCGTTAGGTATTGGAACTTCGGCGAGATTCTTTCTTTAAAGCGAACCAGCTCTTCCACTAATGGTGCACGCGTTTCACGTGATTTAGGGAAGTTGCTTGCCGCCATAAATAGACCAGAGGCACCGTCACGCAGTACAAAGTACGCATCTGAGTTTTCACATGGAAGCTCAGGGAAGTGAACAGGGTCTTCTTTCGGTGGCGCAACCTCACCGTTTTTCAGAATCTTACGTGTGTTCTTACAATCGTCGTTGGTACAGTCCATGTATTTACCGAAGCGACCGTTTTTCAGAACCATATCTGAACCACACTTGTCACATTCAACAACAGGACCATCGTAGCCTTTAACTTTGAACTCGCCGTGCTCTACAACGTAACCATCACAGTTCGGGTTGTTACCACAAACGTGCATCTTACGCTTATCATCGATCAGGTAAGCGTCCATCGCTGTTTCACAAATAGGACAACGCTTCTTAGCTCGCAGTGCTGCGGTTTCAACGTCTTCTTCAAGAACATTGATAATGCCTTCTTCATCACCAAGGTTGATCGTTGTCTTACAACGCTCTTTTGGTGGCAATGCATAACCTGAACAGCCAAGGAATACACCGGTAGAAGCAGTACGAATACCCATGTTACGGCCACACGTAGGACACTCAATATCAGTCTCTACGATGTGGTTTGGCTTCATACCGCCCGCAGCTTCGTCAAGGTCCGCTTTTTCTAGATCACCGGTGAAGTCTGTAAAGAAGTTGTTTAGAACGCCTTTCCAGTTCGCTTCACCTTCCGCGATTTGGTCTAACTTCTGCTCCATACGAGCAGTAAAGTCATAGTTCATCAGGTCGTTAAAGCTCTGGTCGAGACGGTCAGTAACAATCTCACCCATTTTTTCAGCGTAGAAACGACGCTGCTCAACCTTCACGTAGCCACGATCTTGGATCGTTGAGATGATTGATGCGTAAGTCGATGGTCGACCAATACCACGTTTTTCAAGCTCTTTAACCAAAGCAGCTTCAGTGTAGCGTGCAGGTGGCTTAGTAAAGTGCTGCTTAGGATCAAGCGTCACAAGTTTAAGCTTATCGCCTAGCTCAACTGATGGCAGGATAGTGTCATCGTTCTTACCCATAGGGCGTTGTACACGAGTCCAACCATCAAACTTAAGGATACGCCCCTTAGCTTTCAGAGTGTACTCGTCTGCTTTTACACTGATTGTTGTTGAATCATATTGTGCTGGCGTCATTTGACACGCGACGAATTGATTCCAGATCAATGAGTACAGTTTGTGAGCATCAGCATCAACGCCTTTTAGGTCTTCAGACTTAACATCAACACTTGATGGACGGATTGCTTCGTGCGCCTCTTGTGCGCCCTCTTTGCTGCCGTAAACAAGTGGTTTAGCTGGTAAATACTTATCGCCAAACTCAGAGTTAATGTACTCACGCGCCATATCTACAGCTTCTGAGCTCAAGTTCGTCGAGTCAGTACGCATATACGTGATGTAACCCGCTTCATAGAGTCGCTGAGCCAACATCATCGTCTTCTTAACGCCATAACCCAAGCGAGTACTCGCGGCTTGTTGTAGCGTCGACGTAATATAAGGTGCTGAAGGTTTGCTCTTAGTTGGGCGGTCTTCGCGCTTGCACACTTCGTATTCTGCTTTTTCTAGAATACTCAGTGCTGCTTTTGTCTGTTCTTCGTTTTCAGGCTTGAAAGCAACACCTGCTTTCTGAGCGACCTGAAGACGGAAATCTGTTTTGTCGCCTGTTTGCGTATCAGCGTGGATATCCCAGAACTCTTCTGGAATGAACGCGTTGATCTCGCGCTCACGCTCTACCAACAGCTTAACGGCTACCGACTGTACACGGCCTGCAGAAAGACCACGTGCTACTTTTTTCCAAAGTAGTGGCGAAACCATGAAGCCTACAACACGGTCCATGAATCGACGCGCTTGTTGAGCGTTTACGCCATCAATATTGAGCTCACCCGGAGTTTCGAACGCTTGTTGAATCGCGTTCTTAGTGATCTCGTTAAATACTACTCGTTTATATCTCGCTTCATCGCCACCGATGATCTCACGAAGGTGCCATGCGATAGCTTCTCCCTCGCGGTCCAAATCGGTTGCGAGATATACATGGTCTGCATTCTCAGCTAGCTTTTGGAGTTCAGCCACGACTTTTTCTTTGCCTGGCAGAACCTGATAGTTCGCTTCCCAATCTTTATATGGGTTGATACCCATCTTCTTGATGAGTGCTTTGCGATCTTTTTCTTTCTTGATACGAGCTTTCTCTTCTGGGCTCATACCCTTTGTTGAAACAGCAGCCGCCTTCTTGCCTGTGCTTTGTCCCGCCGTTGGTAAGTCACGTACGTGACCTACACTCGACTTAACGACAAAGTCTTTGCCAAGATATTTATTGATAGTTTTTGCCTTGGCTGGCGACTCCACTATAACGAGCGATTTACCCATATTGACACTAACGTCCTTAATCACGATGCTTCAGCACCAACAAATCAACTGTGGGCTTTTACGCATGATATTCTAAATTCATTGCTTCTTTTTTTACTATTGTGCGAGATTAAAAGAAGATCAACCGCTTTTTTCAAAATTGGATCTGATCGCTCGACAATTCAGCGACTCAGCTGAGAAAAGGGGCACAATAGGATTTGAGACTAAAGTACAATCAAACCGTACTTCAAAACGCCTGTTTTTCAAGCTTCTTATATAAACGGGGTCATACTAATCTTGTCTATGTTTCAATGGCGAGCCCTGTTCAATTATTTTTGTCATAAATCACAAAATATCGAACATAAAATCGAAAACTCCTATTCGACTTGGGGTCAGGTCATTGAATTTCTACTCTGTCGCTCTAAACTCCATCTATCCATCGTTATTAGAGAATCTCAATGAGTAAACAAGCAATCACAGAGTTCGACCTTCTGCTTATCGCAAACCAAGTCATTCAATCTCACGCTAACTATATAGAGGGAATGCGCGCAGATAGCGTTACAGAGAAAGATGATGTATTAGTATTCAAAGGCGAATACTTCTTGGACGGCAATGGTCTACCGACCGAAAATACCACCGCAGTATTCAACATGTTCAAGTACCTAGCGCACCACCTGTCTAAAGAGTTCACACTACAACAATAGCGCTCCAATAGAAAAATAGAGCTCTAACAAAAGCGGCTTCAGATAAGTCGACATAGACAGAGCCACACTACCAAATAAAAAGCTTGCCCTTGAGCAAGCTTTTTTGATTTCCAATGAACTACTGGCTAAGCATTTTCAACTTGTCAAAGTAGTCTGGGAAAGTCTTCGACGTACAACCAGGATCGTTAATCGTCACTGGGGTATCGCTCAGCGCAACCAAAGAGAAACACATTGCCATGCGGTGATCGTCGTACGTATCGATTGCCGCATGTTTAAGCTCAGAAACAGGCTGAACAATGATGTAGTCCTCACCCTCTTCCACTTCTGCACCTACTTTACGTAGTTCTGTCGCCATTGCAGCAAGACGATCGGTCTCCTTTACGCGCCAGTTGTATACATTGCGAATCGCCGTTGTACCTTCAGCAAACAGGGCTGTAGTTGCAATCGTCATCGCGGCATCAGGAATATGGTTGTAATCCATATCAATACCTTTTAACTGACCAACACGAGAGATAACGTAATCGTCGCCCCACTCAATCTCAGCACCCATTTTTTCGAGTGCGTCTGCAAACTGAATATCACCTTGGATACTGTTTTTACCAATACCCGTTACCTTGATCTCACCACCTTTGATCGCTGCAGCAGCTAGGAAGTAAGATGCTGATGAGGCATCACCTTCTACAAGGAAATCGCCCGGCGCAACGTATTGCTGGCCAGTTGGGATAACGAACTCTTGATAGTCGTTGTTAATCACATCAACACCGAACTGTTTCATGATATGTAGAGTAATGTCGATGTAAGGCTTAGATACCAGCTCACCTTCAATCTTGATGGTGATTTCACCCTCAGCTAAAGGTGCAGCCATTAGAAAAGCTGTTAGGAATTGGCTAGAGATCGAACCGTCAATTGATACGGTACCGCTCTTCAAGCCCGTGCCTTTGATTTTCAATGGCGGGTAGTTTTCATTTTCTAAATATTCAACGTCAGCGCCAGCTTCTCGTAGAGCAGTCACTAAGTGGCCAATCGGGCGCTCTTTCATGCGCGGCTCACCCGTCAATACGTATTCACCAGAACCTAAACATAGTGCTGCTGCAAGTGGACGCATCGCCGTGCCCGCGTTACCAAGAAACAGTTCTAACGCCTCTTGGCTTGCGAATGCACCACCAAGACCTTCAACTTCACAAACCGTTTTGTCATCTGACAGTTGGTAGCTAACACCTAGCTTAGTTAAAGCATTCAGCATATGACGAATATCGTCACTGTCTAGAAGGTTAGTTAGGCGTGTTTTGCCACTCGAAAGTGCTGCAAGTAGCAACGCTCGGTTAGAAACACTTTTTGAGCCAGGTAGGTTAACTTCCCCACTCACTTTTTGTATTGGTTGTAACGTAAGGCTTTCCATTAAATCTATTTAATCCTTGTATCACCTGACTGACCGTCTTCGATTTATTTTCAGGCGATGAATAATTCTTCGTAATTGCAGACTAACGAACTTTTTCGATGAACTCCAGAGCAAATCGACCAGAAAAACCTCAATCAGTCACCAAACGAAGTGTAATTTCAAACTAGTACGCTAGATCAACACGTACACCGTCTGAGAAGTACAGAATTCTTACGTCATCACCGCGAGAGAAAAGCATCGAGCTGTCGACATCTTGAATGATATTGATCAGCTTATTGTCGTCGGTTTTCACCAATAACTCGACAAGCTTATACTCAACTCGATATTGAGTATTGGCTCTGTTTCTTGCGATACCTGCGCCCGCCACTGCACCGACGGCTGTCGCCACTTCTTTACCGGTACCGCCACCAAACTGGTTACCAATCAAACCACCAATAGCCGCGCCAAGCAGCGTTTCCCAACCATTGGCTTTTGACTCTACAATCTCCTGTTGAGTGATATAACGCACGGTATCAATCTCACCATACACAACCTCATTGACCGGTCGAGCTTGATTCCTGTTATAGGCTGCATTTGCTATAAGAGGCAAAAACAGTAAAATCCAAAGCAATTTCTTCATGACAACACTCCTAACGACCTTTGGTCTATGTGAATCTATAAGCGATAGCAATGACTATATACTTAACAGAGTTGGATACTACTAGTATAGAATTCCCTTCACCATTTGAAGCGCTTGATGATCCAAACGGATTACTGGCTTTTGGTGGCGACCTTTCTCCTGCGCGTATTCTCAATGCATATAGTCATGGCATTTTTCCATGGTACGGACCTGGCGAGCCTATCCTTTGGTGGAGCCCAGCTCCGCGAGCCGTATTTAATCCTAAGACATTTCAACCGGCTAAAAGTCTCAAAAAATTTCAGCGTAAACACAAGTATCGTGTAAGCATCAACCAAGCCACCGACAAAGTGATTGGCCTATGTTCATCGCTACGCCCCGCTGAAGAGACATGGTTAAACCAAGATATGCAGTGCTCTTACATCGAACTGGCGAAAATGGGACATTGTCACTCCGTTGAAGTGTGGAACGAAGACGAGTTGGTCGGTGGTTTGTATGGCATCCTTCGTGGTGAGCTTTTTTGTGGTGAGTCGATGTTTAGTACTCAGACCAACGCGTCGAAGATCGCCCTATGGTACTTTTGCCGTCACTTCTCACAACATGGCGGACAACTGATTGATTGCCAAGTAATGAACCCTCATTTGGAGTCGCTCGGTGCAATGGAGATCGAAAGAGAGACTTTTCTAGAATCTCTGTCATTATTAAAAGAGCGTTCTATTGCAGCAGAGTGCTTTCAACCACAATGGCTCGAGGATTGTTCGGAATGAGTTCAGGCTTACATCAGATCAGAATCGGATTAACCGATAATCATAGTTGTAGCTACCTACCAGAGCGGCAAGAGCGTGTGGCTGTTACTCTCGACGAACACATGCACACACCTGATAACTATGAAGTTCTATTGGCCAACGGTTTCCGTCGCAGTGGCGCAACCATATACAAACCTCATTGCGATAATTGCTCTTCGTGTCACGCATTGAGGTTATCCATTCCAGAGATACAGCTTTCGAAAAGCCAGAAGCGTCTTCTAAATAAAGCCAAGTCATTTAAGTGGGTCATGAAACCGCAAATGGATGAGGCGTGGTTTGACCTGTATAGCCGTTATATTACCGCTCGCCATCGTTCAGGAACTATGTATCCACCGAAAAAAGATGAATTTTTGCAGTTTTCAAAAAACGATTGGTTAAATACTCAATATTTACACATCTACCAAGATGAAAAATTGGTGGCGATTGCCGTTACTGATGTGATGAGTCAAAGCACCAGTGCGTTTTATACCTTTTTCGACCCTGAGATCGATTTATCGCTAGGCACACTGGGAGTTTTGTTTCAAATTCAACATGCTCAACAACTCCAAAAACAGTGGCTTTATTTGGGTTATCAAATCGACGAATGCCCCGCTATGAACTATAAAGTGCGATTTCAACGTCATCAAAGGCTAGTAAATCAAGTGTGGCAAGGGTAGAATACGCCACAACTTTACATAATTTGATTTTGACGGCACAATCATCGCCGTTGAAAACCGCCAAATGTCGAAAGAGGATTAGATGGCTAAAGAAGACGTAATCGAGATGCAAGGCACTGTCCTTGATACTCTACCAAACACAATGTTCCGTGTTGAGCTTGAAAACGGTCACGTAGTGACAGCACACATCTCTGGTAAAATGCGTAAGAACTACATCCGTATTCTTACTGGTGACAAAGTAACTGTTGAGATGACTCCATACGACCTTTCTAAAGGCCGCATCGTCTTCCGTGCTCGTTAATGTCTCATTAGTGAATACGATAAGAAGCGGAGCCTAGTGCTCCGTTTTTTATTGCCTGACATTTAGCGCTTTGCCTTAACCACTTTTCTCTATCTTTCTCCGTCTCTCTTCGTATTTCGTATCTTCAAAACATAAAAAAACGCACGACCGAAGCCGTACGTTTTAGATTGATGTTTATAAAAGAGAATGACTAGTGCATCACTTCTTCTTTCGCACCAACGTAGCTAAATTGAAGCTCATCTTTCTTCAGCGTTACTTTCACAGTACCACCGTCAACTAAACTACCAAACAGCAATTCATTTGCCAGAGGCTTCTTAAGCTGCTCTTGAATCACACGCCCCATTGGACGAGCACCCATCGCTTTGTCGTAACCTTTCTCAGCTAACCAGTGACGAGCATCTTCTGATACTTCCAGAGACACGCCACGAGCGTCTAGCTGAACTTGTAATTCAACAATGAACTTATCAACCACTTGGCTAATCACAGTCGGATCTAAGCTGTTAAACCAGATGATATTATCAAGACGATTGCGGAACTCTGGAGTGAACACTTTCTTGATTGCACCCATCGCATCTGGCGCGTGATCTTGCTGGATCAAGCCGATCGATTTCTTCTCTGTTTCAGCCACACCCGCGTTGGTTGTCATCACTAGGATCACGTTACGGAAATCCGCTTTACGTCCGTTGTTATCCGTTAGAGTACCGTTATCCATTACCTGCAGTAGTAAGTTAAAGATATCAGGATGCGCTTTCTCGATCTCGTCTAGCAGTACAACAGAGTGAGGGTTTTTGATAACCGCATCTGTCAATAGACCGCCTTGATCATAACCAACATAACCAGGAGGCGCACCAATCAAACGGCTCACCGAGTGACGCTCACCGTATTCAGACATATCAAAACGCAGTAGCTCAATACCCATCAGTTTCGATAGTTGTACTGTCACTTCCGTTTTACCTACGCCTGTTGGGCCAGCGAACAGGAATGAACCTACTGGTTTGTTATCTGCACCTAGACCCGCACGTGTAAGCTTAATCGCCTCACTCAATGCATCGATTGCCGTATCTTGACCAAACACCAACATTTTCATACGGTCATCTAGGTTTTGCAGAATGTCTTTGTCCGAAGAAGAGACAGACTTCTCAGGGATACGAGCCATCTTAGCAACCATAGACTCAATATCAGCAACGCTAACCGTTTTCTTACGGCGGCTTGCTGGAGCTAGGCGACTACGAGCACCCGCTTCATCAATAACGTCAATTGCCTTATCAGGAAGGTGGCGTTCATTAATATATTTAGCCGATAACTCTACTGCAGCACGCAGCGCTTTATTGGTATAGCGAACCTCGTGATGCGCTTCGTACTTAGGCTTAAGACCAATAAGGATCTTAGTTGTGTCATCAAGTGATGGCTCAACAATATCAATTTTTTGGAAGCGGCGAGACAATGCACGCTCTTTCTCAAAAATACTACTGTACTCTTGATAAGTCGTTGAACCAATGCAACGTAACTTACCGCTACTCAGTAGAGGTTTAATTAAGTTTGCTGCATCTACTTGGCCGCCCGATGCTGCTCCTGCACCGATAATGGTGTGGATCTCATCGATGAATAGGATTGCGTCTTCTTCTTTCTCTAGCTGTTTCAGAATCGCTTTAAAACGCTTCTCAAAGTCACCACGGTATTTAGTACCCGCAAGTAGAGAACCAATATCCAATGAGTAGATAACGCTGCTTTGAATCACTTCGGGCACCTGGCCTTCTACAATTCTCCACGCAAGACCTTCAGCAATCGCAGTTTTACCTACGCCTGCTTCACCAACGAGTAGAGGGTTGTTTTTACGACGACGGCATAGTACTTGGATTGTGCGTTCTAGCTCTTTATCACGACCAATCAGTGGATCGATGTTACCTTTCTTCGCCACTTCGTTAAGGTTAGTCGCAAAATTTTCAAGTCTGTCTTCTGAACTCGCCTCTTCTGCATTTTCAGCACCAAACGAGTCAGACGATGAAGCACTATCGCCTTCATTACTTGCTTTGGTGATGCCGTGAGAAATAAAGTTAACAATATCTAAGCGACTGATATCGTTCTTCTTCAACAGGTAAGCTGCGTGAGACTCTTGCTCACTAAAGATAGCAACCAAAACATTAGCACCGGTTACTTCGCTGCGACCCGATGATTGAACATGGAAAACAGCACGCTGCAGTACGCGCTGGAAACTAAGTGTTGGCTGAGTTTCACGCGTTTCGTCGCTTTCTGGGATAAGAGGAGTGGTTTGATCGATGAAGATATCGAGTTCGTTACGCAAGGCATCAAGATCGGCTTGGCATGCCAATAACGCTTCCTTAGCCGCATCATTTTCTAATAATGCAAGTAGGAGGTGCTCGACAGTCATAAACTCATGTCGCTTTTCTCGCGCTCGAGCAAAAGCGCCATTCAAGCTTGATTCTAATTCTTTATTCAGCATAAGTACCTCCTAAGGGAACAACAGTGTTGTCCGAACAAGTCTTTAAGCTTGCTCCATTGTACATAGTAGCGGATGCTCATTTTCCTTTGAATACATCGTCACTTGCGCTACTTTTGTTTCCGCTATCTCTGCGCTGTAAGTCCCACAGATAGCTTTACCTTCATAATGAACCTTGAGCATAATTTCCGTTGCTTTCTCGATATCTAGTGAGAAGAATCGCTCTAGGATCTCGATTACAAAGTCCATTGGCGTGTAATCATCGTTATTAAGTACGACGTTATACATTGCCGGTGGCTTAACTTTCGTTTTTTCTTTCTCCAGTAAATCAGAGCCTGGAGCCGCCCATTCAAAGTTTCTACTCATGTTAGCTTTGCTAAGGTTATTTTTGGAAATCGGACATGTGCGATACTTAAATCTACCACATTCACCGTTTAGGGTGTACTAAGAAACGGTGTTAGAAAACGAGACCAAAAATCAAACCCATACATTGAGCCTAATCCACCATTTACCTTGCTGCAAATAAAAGATGCCTATTGCGTCGATTAACATATGTGATTGATTAAAAAGGCAGCATAAACATACGCAAAACAAATATTTGCGCCCTTAAGTTACAAACAAGTTAATAAATAGTTCAGATTCTCAGGTGTGATTTGTTATTAAAAATGATCAATTTTCTACCAATTTGCTATTGACTGTGCTCAATCATTAGCTACATTGGAGCTAAAAGGTTTTTTTACATTAAAATTTAACAACACGGAATAATTACGCAAGGCAGCGATATTTCATGTCAGCAATGTAGAAGTTCAGAACAATGACGATAATTTTCGTCGTTTCAGAATCGTATCAATGACACTTTTTAAAGTTGATATAAACAACATCAGTAACAAAATGCATGAGGGATGTATAGCATGGCTACAGGTACAGTAAAATGGTTTAACAATGCCAAAGGGTTTGGTTTCATTTGTCCAGAAGGTGAAGAAGGTGACATTTTTGCTCACTATTCAACGATACAGATGGAGGGTTACCGTACACTCAAGGCGGGGCAACAAGTCGATTACGAAGTTGAAAGCGGCCCGAAAGGCTCACACGCAAGCTCCGTAGTACCGGTAGAAACTAGCCAAACAAAGTAGTCGCTATTCATTTACTGCTCTTATCTAAAACGCCCTGTTTAAAACAGGGCGTTTTTGTATGTGCAATAAAAAACGCCCCTAGCGGAGCGTTTTTAAACAAGATTTAGATTACTCTAAATAATAACTATGCATTAATCACTGCATTTAGTGTTGCGCTTGGACGCATTAGAGCTGAAGTCAGCGCATCATCAAATAGGTAGTAACCACCTAGTTCGCCTTTAACACCCTGTGCACTGTTTAGTTCACCAACGATCGCTTCTTCACTCTCAGACAGCTTAGCCGCTACGCCCGCAAACTCTTGTGCTAGCTCGGCATCAGCCGTTTGCTCTGCTAGAGCTTTTGCCCAGTATGCCGCTAGGTAGTAGTGGCTACCGCGGTTATCTAGCTCACCAACTTTACGAGATGGTGACTTGTTCATGTCTAGGAATTCACCTGTCGCTTTATCTAGTGCATCCGCCAAAACTTGAGCTTTAGCATTACCTGTTACTGTGCTTAGGTGCTCAAGTGAAGCCGCAAGAGCAAGGAATTCACCTAGAGAGTCCCAACGTAGGTGGTTCTCTTTTTCTACCTGTTGAACGTGCTTAGGAGCAGAACCCCCAGCACCAGTTTCAAACAGACCGCCACCGTTCATTAGTGGAACGATAGATAGCATTTTCGCCGATGTACCAAGCTCTAGAATTGGGAATAGATCCGTTAGGTAATCACGTAGAACGTTACCCGTTACTGAGATTGTATCTAGACCTTCTTTGATACGAACTAGAGAGAACTTAGTCGCTTCAAGTGGAGAAAGAATCTTCAGTTCCAGACCATCTGTATCATGCTCAGGTAGGTAAGCATTTACTTTCTTGATCAGCTCTGCATCGTGTGCACGAGATTCGTCTAGCCAGAATACTGCTGGAGTCGCTGATGCACGAGCACGTGTTACTGCAAGCTTAACCCAATCTTGAATTGGTGCGTCTTTAACTTGACACATGCGGAAGATGTCGCCTTCTTCAACAGCTTGCTCAAGAAGTACTGCACCATTTGCATCAACAACTTGAACTGTACCAGCAGCATCTAGGATGAACGTCTTATCGTGAGAACCGTACTCTTCTGCTTTTTGAGCCATTAGGCCTACATTTGGCACGCTACCCATTGTTGTTGGATCAAATGCACCATTCTCTTTACAGAAATCGATGACAGCTTGGTAGATGCTTGCATAGCTACGATCTGGGATCATCGCTTTAGTATCTTTCTGCTTGCCATCTGGACCCCACATTTGACCAGAAGAACGTAGCATCGCTGGCATTGATGCATCAACAATGATGTCACTTGGTACGTGTAGGTTTGTGATACCACGATCTGAATCAACCATAGCTAGAGGTGGTTGAGTCTCGTATACCGCTTGTAGGTCAGCTTCGATAGCTTCTTTCTGCTCTTGTGGCAGTGATGCGATCTTAGCGTATACGTCACCAATACCGTTGTTCACGTCAACGCCCAACTCTTCAAATAGTTGACCGTGCTTAGCGAAAACATCTTTATAGTAAACCTTAACCGCATGACCAAAGATAACTGGGTCAGAAACCTTCATCATTGTCGCTTTCATGTGCAGAGAAAGCAGAACACCCTGCTCTTTTGCTGAAGCAATCTCTTTTTCAAAGAACGCAACAAGCGCAGCTTTGTTCATCACTGAAGTATCGATGATCTCTTTGTCTTGTAGAGCAAAAGCTGGCTTCAGTGTTTTCTTAGCGCCATCTTGACCAACAAACTCGATGCTTACTTCTGTTGCACCGTCGATAGTGGTCGATTTTTCACTACCGAAGAAGTCTTTGCCGTCCATGCTCGCGACATGAGACTTAGAGTCTGCAGCCCATGCACCCATTGAGTGTGGGTTTTTCTTCGCGTAGTTTTTTACAGAAAGCGGTGCACGACGGTCAGAGTTACCTTCACGTAGTACAGGGTTTACAGCACTACCTTTAATCTTATCGTAAGTTGCTTTGATCGCTTTCTCTTCGTCTGTGCTTGCTTCTTCAGGGTAGTTAGGAAGTGCGTAGCCTTTTGCTTGAAGCTCTTTGATGGTTGCTTGAAGTTGCGGGATAGACGCTGAAATGTTTGGAAGCTTAATGATGTTTGCTTCCGGTGTTTTTGCCAACTCGCCAAGTTCAGCAAGTGCATCACCAATACGTTGTTCTTCAGTTAAGTAATCAGGGAAGTTAGCAATAATACGCCCTGCAAGTGAGATATCACGAGTATCAACGTTGATACCAGAAGAAGCAGTGAATGACTGAATGATAGGCAGTAGAGAGTATGTCGCTAGTGCTGGTGCTTCGTCTGTAATGGTATAGATGATGGTTGGTTTTTCAGTAGGCATGAAATTTCCCTATAGTTCTGACAAGCTCACTCATTGTGAGAATGTTTAAATTGACCAGTAGACGGTGCTTGAGAGCAACGAAGGTCTACTCGATAGTCGTACTCTATCTTATTTTTCATACCGTTTTATGACGGCATGAACCAAATCCGTGAGTGCGTTGTTATAATAAAACACGTTGGTATAATTAAACAAATTGGGCTTTATAGTCCATTAACTTGTTCTATTTTGTGTCTTTTAGGCGCGCAAATGATAGCTCAATTCCGTTTCAGTGAAAACTTTTCAGCACACTTCGTTTACATTTTTGCAAGGTAGTTAACATGTCTACTCGCTCTCGTAGCACTTCGCACTCTAATGGCTCCTCTCGAAAAGGCGGTCAATTTAAACAACGCGGCAAAACCACATCGCGTTCGAATAACAAAGAGAATGAGCGCCGCTCTTCTGCTACAAGCAAGAGTAATTCATCTAGCAAGCAGCGTTATAAACGTAAACCAAACACGGATAAACCAAAAGTCGCTCTTGAAGACCGAAAAGTGATTCTATTCAATAAACCATTCGATACGCTGAGTCAGTTTACGGATGGTGAAGGTCGTAAAACCTTGGCAGACTTTGTACCTGTAAAAGATGTGTATGCAGCTGGTCGTTTAGATCGCGATAGCGAAGGATTAATGGTGCTGACTAATGATGGTATCTACCAAGCTAAACTAACTCAGCCCAATTCAAAGTCACCAAAGACCTATTGGGTACAAGTCGAAGGCGCCCCAGATGAGAGCGATTTAGATAAATTGAGAAAAGGGGTCGAACTTAAAGATGGCATGACGTTACCGGCTACAGTCGAGATTATGCCAGAACCGAGCGTTTGGGAGCGTAATCCGCCAGTGCGATTTCGCGCAGCGATTCCGACTACATGGCTTGCCATTACGATCATCGAAGGGCGAAATCGTCAAGTACGTCGCATGACGGCTAACATTGGCTTCCCTACTCTTCGCCTTATTCGTTACTCGATGGGAGGGATGACCTTAGGTGATTTGCAACCTGGTGAGTGGAAAGAGGTTTAAAGCTACTGTCATCTGGTTACCCCTTAACCGAACTCAAAACAACAGCCGCACATTTCGGCTGTTTTTATATAAATTTACAACTATTCACTGCGTGCAGACGTAAAAAAGCCAGTCATAAGACTGGCTTTTATCATTTCTAAGTATTGCTAATTAAGCAATGATTAGAAGCTGTAGAATGCAGCAGCAAAGATGAATGTCTCTTCGTCTTTAGAAACACCAGTAGTAGTGTCTTTACCAGCGTCTAGTTGTTGAAGGATATCGATACCCATATCTACGCGGTCGTTAAGCGTGTACATTGCAGCAACGTTGATAGAAGAAGTATCGTTGTCTAGCTTGCCATCTTCAGTAGTAGAGTTAGCGTTGTAGCCTGCAGCAAGAGTTAGTTGCTCAGTTACTGGGTAACCAGCAGAGATGTAGTAACCTACAGTCTCTAGGTTAGTAGTGTTAGAGTCAACTAGATCGCTCTTGTCACCTTCGTTGATCCAGAAGTTAACACCTAGGTCTAGCTCACCAACTTTAGAGTTACCAGATACAGAGTAAACTTGGTAATCAGCTTCGTCACGAGTCTCGTAACCACCGTAAACGTTGAAGATTTCGCTTTCGTAACCTACGTAACCGTTAACACCTTTATCAGCAGCGTCGTGGTCTTCGTCAGTTTCGAAGTAAGAGATGCCGTAAGCGATACCTGAAGTATCACCTTGGAATTTAACTACGTTCCATGCGTCAGAAGCGTCGCCTGCAGAAGAACCGAACTCGTAAGTGTTGTCGCCAGCGCCGTCAACTTTGTCTAGAGCAGTGTCGTTTTCCCAACCGAAAGAAAGTACACCGTAATCAGTCTCGTAACCCAACCACGCTTTATCTACGTCAGTGTTGAATTCGTTTTTAACACCAAAGCCGTTGTCTTTGTCGTCAGTAGTCCAGTTGAATTCGAAGTCAGTTTCGAAGTAACCAACTAGACGGTTGTTTTGGTAGCTAACTGCTAGAGTAAGAGCTGTTGCCCAGTCATCGTAAATAGCGTTAGTTTTAGTGTCGTAGTAACCACCTAGACCAATAGCACCAGAAACAGAGAACTGTTCTTTGTGCATTGGGTCAAATTCAAATGTTGGTTTTGCGTTTTCTAGACCTACGTTCGCGAATGCAGATGTTGAAGCTGCTGCGATAGTTAGAGCTAATAGAGTCTTTTTCATAATAAATCCACTGCCTTTTCTAAGAATGGGAGATCCTTGCCCGGTTCCCTTTTTATTTTTTGTGATGGTCACTACCACTCTTTGTTGGTTAATCACCGTCACTAAATTTCGAGGTCTAGATTGCAAAAGATTATCCTGCGTGTCAAATAAACTAAAAACAAACCTAAAAAAAACACAAATCAAATAAATTCAATCACTTACAATTTTTTTCATCATTTTACGAGACACTTCTCGGCCAGTTTGAGCAAAAATATAATAGACCTAAAAACAACCAACACAGTCAAAAACACCACAAACAGCATACTAAAAGAGCAAACCTCAGAACTAAACACTTAAAGTGGTATTTTTTTTGATATTTATATTTCGCACAATAAATAAAATCGCTAACTTCATGAAGGTTCAGTTTTTTTTTGTGAACAAGATCTACCTTTGATTCAAAAGCAACCTATTTCGTCGAAAATGAACAGGCTAGTGAAATGTGCTACTATCGCGGCTTCGTTACTTGGGTCACAGTATGCTAACCACTAAAATTCAAAACTCTATTCGCACCAGTTATCAAAACCTTCAATCACAGTTGGAAAACTTTGTACCTAGACGTGCACAAAACTACCTTGTTGCTGAAATAGCAAAGACACTTTGTGGCCAATACCATAAAAGTAATCGCATGATTGTGGCTGAAGCGGGTACCGGAATCGGAAAATCCCTCTCTTATTTAATGGCAACCATACCTGTGGCTGTTTTAAACAATCGAAAAATTGTGATCTCTACAGCTACCGTTGCTCTACAAGAACAACTGGTCAATAAAGACCTCCCTCTATATAGACGACTTACCGATAGAGAGTTTTCCTTTATATTGGCTAAAGGACGACAAAGGTATTGCTGTGCCGAAAAACTGGCTGTGGCATGTGGTGCTGACGGCGGTCAGATGGCGATGTTTGAATCAAAGCCAAAGAAGAAAGACATTGAGCAGCTGGAAACCATGTATCGAAGCCTCGCTCAGGGTAAATGGGATGGAGACCGCGACTCATGGCCTAAGCCGATTGACGATATGATCTGGCAGATGATCGTGAGTGACAAACACAGTTGTAACAACAGTATGCCCGCACACCGAGATTGTCCGTTCCAAAAAGCACGCTCTGAACTCGACAAAGCAGATGTCATTATCGCTAACCACAGCTTAGTGATGGCAGACGCAGACCTAGGTGGTGGCGTCATTCTACCTGAGCCAGAAAATAGCATTTATGTGTTCGACGAAGCGCATCATCTACCTCATGTTGCACGAGACCACTCTTCCGCAGCTGCAAGCTTAAAAGGTGCAGCTTCATGGTTAGAGCGCTTAAATCAATCAATCAGCAAGCTTTCAGGCCTAGCGGAAGAGAAACGAGTCTATCGGTTCAGAAATGAGCTGCAAGACTCTGTTCAACAACTTATTCCAACTCTTTCTCAACTGAGTAAGCGCTTCGATGCTACCCAATTTGAAGACGGCTTATATCGCTTTGAACACGGTGACCTTCCAGAATGGCTTGAAAGTGAATCAAAAGATCTCAAGCAATTGAGTCAGAAAGCCAGCCAAGCCGTGGCAAAGATTGCCGACCTTATCGCAGAGAGAGTAAAAGATGGTGAGCTCTCAGCCAAACTTGCAGAACCCGCGCTAGCAGAGATTGGTTTCTATATACAGAGAACTGAAAACCTCGCACAAGTCTGGCGCTTAATGGCAGAGCCTAAGCGTGATAAAGGTGCACCATTGGCACGTTGGTTAGAGCTTAATAAAGAGAATGAAGGCGATTTCATTGTCAATGTGTCGCCTTTAGAGGTCGGTTGGCAGCTAGACCAACAGATCTGGAGCCGCTGTGTCGGTGCAGTATTAGTTTCAGCTACCATGCGAGCACTGAACTCTTTCAGTTTTTTCTGTCACCAAGCAGGTATCAGTCAAAAGCCTGAGGATGGAGTGCAATTTCTAGCATTAGCCTCGCCGTTTGATTATCAAAATCAAGCGGAGCTAGTCGTACCGGCAATGAAGTACGAGCCTCAGGATCCGCAGTTTACAGAATATCTTATCGAGATTTTGCCTAAAGTAATTGAAGACAACAAAGCTAACCTCGTTTTATTCTCTTCGTACTGGCAAATGAATCAGGTTGCTGAAGGTTTATCTACAGATTTCGTTAAAAAGGGCTGGGCGTTACAAGTACAAGGTGATACTTCCCGCTCAGAAATTCTAAAAAAACATAAAGCCTTGGTAGAAAAAGGAAAAACTAGTGTGCTTTTCGGTACAGGTAGCTTTTCTGAAGGCCTTGATTTGCCCGGTGAACTGCTAGAAAACCTAATCATCACCAAAATTCCATTTGGTGTTCCAACCTCACCGGTAGAGCAAGCTCACTCAGAATACATTGAGTCCAAAGGCGGGAATCCTTTTATGCAAATTACCGTACCTGAGGCGAGTAAAAAACTGATCCAATCTGTCGGCCGACTGCTGCGTAAAGAACGAGATTCTGGTAAAGTCACGATCCTTGATCGACGCATAGTCACAAAGCGCTATGGCAAGTCCTTATTAGACTCCCTACCGCCTTTTAAACGTACGATAAAATACTAACGAGTAGGGTTGTTGCGCGCTCCTGCTAAATTTTGCTTTAGTTTGCTTCCAGCAAATTGAAAAGCAACGCTGCTGATACAGCATATAACGAGAATAATAGCTATCTATGGAAATGATTGAACCAACCATGTTGGTCATACTTGCACTGGTTGCCTTTGCTGCCGGTTTTATCGATGCCGTTGCTGGCGGCGGCGGTATGCTGACTGTGCCTGCTCTTCTGTCTTTGGGTTTACCACCGCACATTGCTCTGGGTACCAATAAGCTCGCTGCAACTTTTGCATCATCAACAGCGGCTTTTACTTACTACAAGAAGAAACTGTTCAAGCCTCAATGTTGGATTAACGCATTTATTGCAACTTTAATTGGCGCAACTGTAGGTACATTAGTTGTCGACGCCATCAGTACCCAGTGGTTAGAAAAAGTCTTGCCGCTAGTAATATTAGCAGCCGCGATTTACACGATTTTCCACAAAACGCCGAATGCCAATCAGAATGTATCTCCTAAGCCCTGCCCTGTTCTCAAGAAGAAACAGATTGCTCAAGGTTTTACTCTAGGTTTCTATGATGGTGTAGCCGGCCCAGGAACAGGCGCATTTTGGACAGTGAGCTCAATGGCGCTATATCGCTTGAACATTTTGCTCGCGTCTGGTTTATCGAAAGCGATGAATTTCACCAGTAACTTCACCTCCCTGGTTACTTTTGCAATTCTAGGTCATATCGATTGGGTTCTCGGATTGACGATGGGCGTTTGTTTGATGGTTGGCGCGTTTGTTGGTGCTCACTCTGCTATACGCTTTGGCGCCAAGTTTATTCGCCCGGTATTTGTTACCGTGGTAAGTGTGCTCGCTATCAAACTGGCTTATGAAGCTTGGTTTGTAAACCTGTAAAAATTTTAAATGTAGAATGTCTCACTTTAAGCAACTCGGCAAAATTCTCGACACGTTAATCGGGCATTGTCAACAAGTAGATAGCGCTCGTGGGGCATACCATCAACCGCTATTCGATAGTACCCTCTTTAAATCTAGAGCTAAGGTACTGATGCCCTACGCATTGGAAACACAATCCAACTACCAACGGATTCTCTCCGAGCAAGCCAAAAACCAATTAACGGCAGCAAGAGCGGTTCATCTAACTGAAAAGTTAACTAACCAGGTTGCTGCTCTCCAAAGAGAACTCGCAAACTACGACCTACGTGACGATCGTAATCTGCATCAACCACATTCCACTAATCAACTCTATAATGACCTTGCGCAACACCAAGATTGGCAGCGACGTTTAACCGCTCTTGTTCAGCAAAAAAAGGCTGTACTTGATACCTGCCCTGCCTATCAGAAAGAACAGGCAGAAAAAGCCTGGCAACTATCAAGTGAACGGCTAGAGCGTTGCGAAGAATCAATGAAGAAAATACACAGGCAAATAGATTTAGAGGTTCCAAATAGAGATGAGCACTGAACAAGCCCCATCACCACTTGATAGCGCACCAGATGAGATCAAACTAGCTGTTGATCTTATCTACCTTTTTGAAAGCAACGAGATCGACCCTAAGGTTGCTTTAGAGGCGATCAAGATCGTCGAAAAAGACCTTCAAGCTAAATTAGAACCTAGCACTTAGAACGAATATTACAGGATACACATGTACCAACTTAACTTCTCTATGGCCGAGTTTGTTGAACAATACTGGCATAAACAACCAACCATCATCAAAGGCGGTTTCAAAGATTTCGTTGACCCAATCAGCCCAGAAGAGCTGGCAGGGTTATCAATGGAAGAAGAAGTCGACTCACGCTTTGTTTCTAACCACGATAATAAATGGTCAGCGGAACACGGTCCATTTAGTGAAGATAAGTTTGGTCAACTCCCACAAAGCCACTGGCAGCTTATCGTTCAAGCAGCAAACCATTGGCATCAAGGTGCCGCTCAACTGGCGGAGTCATTTAAACAACTGCCAAACTGGTTGTTTGACGATCTAATGATCTGCTACTCGGCTGAGCATGGTGGCGTTGGTCCTCACATTGATCAATATGATGTTTTTATTGTTCAAGGTCACGGTAAACGTCAGTGGAAAGTCGGCGCTAAAGATGAAGGACAATACAAAGAGAGCATTCAAGCATCTGCACTTCGCCAAATTGAAGGCTTTGATCCTATCATCGACCAAGTATTAGAGCCGGGTGACATTCTCTACATCCCACCGGGCTTCCCTCACGAAGGTACCACTTTGGAGCCTTCAATGAGTTACTCAATTGGTTACCGCTCACCTAAAGAGCAAGAGCTGATCAGTAATTTTGCTGACTTCGTGCTTGCGCATGACATGGGTGATACCCACTTACATGATCCTGAGTTCAAAACACAAAGCAACTTCGGTCAGATACGCCAATCAGACCTTGCAAGCCTAACAAAAATGCTACATTCAGCGCTAGAGCAACCTAATACAGTAAGTGACTTTATGGGATGCCTACTGAGCCAGTCACGCCACCAGCTTGATATTGTGGCCCCAGAGCCATTGTGGAAAGCGGAAGAGGTATCTAATCATCTTGCAGCACAAGGTGAGATTTACAAAGTTTCAGGACTTAAAGCGCTTTACCATGAGACAGAGACTAATGTGGCGTATATCAATGGTGAAGTAATTAAAGTTGAAGAAGGTGATAGTGCACTATTAACGTCATTGTGCAATGAATCCATCATCGCTCCAGAGCAAACATTCAGCCCATCAGCTATTGCTCTTATTACAGACCTAGTAAATAAAGGCTATTGGTTTATCGAAGAGTAGTTTGAAGAACTCATAACAAAAGAAAAGGGACACGCAAATACGTGTCCCTTTGTTGTTCTAAAACGATAAAAGCTTAAACCTTGAATTGATTCACTAGTGCTTGTTGCTGCTGAGATAAGGTATCAATCTGATTCCCTTGCTCTTCTGATTTCGAAGCCTGTTCAAGAATTTGTGCGCTTAGATCACGAATGTTCACCACGCTTTGGTTCACTTCGCCAGAAACCGACTGTTGCTCTTCTGCTGCCCTTACAATCTGGTTATTCATATCGCTAATGGCCTCAATCGAGGTAAAGATTGAGCCTAAGTCTTCAACCGCATTCTGAACGTGTAGAGCCGTATCATTCGCTAAGATATTACCCTCTTGAATCGCTTCAACGACATCCTGCGTTCCAGCTTGAACCTTATCAATAACTTGACGAATTTCGCCTACAGATGCTTGAGTGCGACTTGCAAGATTACGAACTTCATCCGCAACCACGGCAAAGCCTCTACCCTGTTCACCGGCACGAGCCGCTTCAATCGCCGCGTTTAGAGCCAACAAGTTTGTTTGTTCTGAGATACCTTCGATCACACCCAAGATATCTGTGATGTTGGCGTTGTTCTTGGCAAGCTCTTCAACAATAGGTACTGCACTCGACATACGCTCCACCAGCTTCCTCATCTCTCCAGCTGACAGTTCGATCACCTGCTGCCCTTGCTTAGCAGAAGAGTTAGCTTCACTCGCAGCGCCTACCGCGACCTCCGCATTCTGGACAACTAGACTTGCAGTCTGCGTCATCTCTTCTGCTGCTGTTGCCACTAAGTCGACTTCTTTGAACTGCGATTCACTGCTCTGGCGGGTGCTAGAAGCCGAAGCCTTAGCGGCGCTTGTGGTATTCGCGACTTGCTCTGACGTCGCAATCACTTCTTTGATCGTTGGCTGTAGCTTATCGAGGAATCGGTTAAAGCCTTGTGCTAACTGCCCAACTTCGTCTTGTGATTTAACATCAAGCCTTTGGGTTAAATCACCTTCACCAGATGCGATATCGTCTAACCTTTCAACCACTTGACGAATCGGCTTCACAATAGAAAGTGAAGAAAACGCAATGATCGCTAAGCCAATAACAATGAACAGACCACCAGCAATGAGCTCAGTTTTAATGCCTTCACTTAGCTTGTCACTAATAATCGCATCAAGCAGGTTTGCATCCGCCACAACACTGTCTCGTGGGATCTCCAACAACACACCCCAAGTTTGATTCGCTGCTACAACCGGTGCGAAAGCAAGTAACCACTCACCATTTTCGCTCCATTGTGTCATCGTCTCGCCACCAAACATAAAGTCCGTGAGTTGGTCATTGCTTGTATGCTTACTTGCGAATTGAGAGCCAGTAGGAATTAATGTGTCATCTGCGGCAATCACAGAGCCATCTAAGCTCACTACATAGATAGCACCATTGCCTTCAAACAACTCTGCATCTGACTCAGCAACAATATGAGTTAAAGCGTCAAGTCGAAGATCGATACCTAAAAAGCCAATTGGCGTGTCATCAATCAGAATTGGCACAGAGATCGAGGAAGTTAATAGTGACTGACCACCGCTAGTCACCACCTTAGGTGTGCTGATACATGTTTGACCACTCGATAGTGGGCAATAGAAGCGTTCACTGTTTGAGTTATCGTTGAGAATTTGCTCGGAAAGGACATTTGACAGTACATTCTCTCCATTGTCTGCCACTTTCCAATAGGGTGCAAAACGCCCCACTTCGTTAGAACCTACGTAATCTGCATCTACGTAGTTTCCGTCTTCACCATCAAGCATTTCAGGGCGAAATACCAAGTAAGCGCCAAGAATAGAATCAAAGTCCAATACTGAACGACGAATCATCTCATCCAACGCAGTACGTAGCTCTTCGCTTGGCGTGAAGTTCTCTTCAGCATTAGTCTTTAGGAATTTAGCGCTTGCGGCCAGCATTTCAGCTCGATAGATGGCTTCGTCTACATAGCGTTGGGTTTCCTGTGCATTTAACTGCGAAACCGATGCCAATAACTGCTCTGTTTTGTTAATAACAGAGTCTGAACTTTGAGACTTAATCACCTGCTGATTGCTTGAAGCGTTGTAGATCGAGAAACCAATAAGAGAGAGGGAAGTGATAAGTAAACAACACCCTGCCAAGAGGGTGATTTTCCACTGTACTGAAAGTGAGCGCATTGAATATCCTTATTTAAGCCAAAAGACTTCCGTGGACCTAAAAACATACCGATAGCAAAAATGCAATTCTACTTATGTCTGTTAGACGAATAGCTTAGCCGACAATTACAGCACAAATCGGTCACATATAAAACGAAAGTTTATATAAATGTTAATAAATCGTATCTTTCTATTTTTAAATACTGATTTCCTCTCACTTTCATCTTGTCACGCTTAGTCAAGTGATTGGATTTGGAGCACTCAACTAACGGTGTTCGCAACTTATATGGATGTTTGTTCTCACACTATTAATGAGAGTTTTGCTTTGTTAAAGAGACAGTTCAATGCAGCTCACTCCTACATTTCAATTCCTTAAATGCTGTAATTTCGGATTATTTTTTCTAATCCAAGTTATAGATTTTTATCTTGATCAAGTTCACACTTTTTGATTGCTAATTCGGCAATCAAACTCTAATATCTCGCGCCTAGATTCCCTAATCGCTTTATTCAATTTGGTTCTCCTTTATGGAGCGCTAAGGCTGTTTACGTCTTTAATTTTTGGAGAGATACGCAAATGTCCGCCTCGTTTCCATTAGCGAAACTTACCTTTTTAATCGCTATTCTGACAGCCGTAGGTCAAATGACTCAAACGATGTACGTGCCTTCTATCGGTCATATGGCAGGTGAGTTCTTGGTTTCTGCGTCTTCACTTCAAGCAGTGATGGCGTGTTACCTGATCCCTTATGGTTTGTCGCAATTTGTTTACGGTCCACTTTCAGATCGGCTTGGTCGTAAGCCTATCATCGTTGCTGGCTTAGTCATCTACATCGTAGGTACCTTGGCAGCCTTATTCGCTCATGAATTCGAATGGTTCTTGGCGGGTAGCTTTATTCAAGGGCTCGGCATTGGTTGTGGCGGTGCGATGTCTCGTACATTAACTCGTGACTGTTTTGAGGGCACTGAATTACATCGTGCAAACAGCTTAATCAGCATGTGTGTGATTTTCTCCCCATTGATGGCACCTGTATTGGGCGGTTACCTAACAGAAGCTTTTGGCTGGCGTTCTAGCTACTTGTTTCTAGCACTGTTTGGTATCGCTGTGGTGATCACCATGATGACGAGCATGATGGAAACATTGCCAAAAGAGCGACGCAAAAATGAATCAGTAGTCAACAGCTACAAATTCGTTCTGTCTGACAAACGCTTCCAAGGTTTCTTATTGGTACTGGTGGCAACATTTGCGGGCGTAGCAGTGTTCGAGGCAGCAGCTGGGGTATTACTTGGCGGTGTACTTGGCTTGCCAGCAACAACCGTGAGTTTACTGTTTGTGCTACCGATTCCTGGTTACCTAGTAGGTGCAGGCCTATCGAGTTACATCGCACAACGCCGTTCTGAACGCCGCGCGCTGAATGTTGGTTTGGTTTCGATCTTAGTTGGCTCAGCTGTCGTGCTTATCCCAGGTCTGTTTGGTCAAACAACAGCATTAACTCTGATTGGCGGTGCAACTATTTACTTCTTGGGCGCTGGTATCTTATTTCCAGCAGCAACAACGGGAGCACTTTCGCCATTCCCATATCACGCAGGTACAGGAGGCGCGATCTTAGGTGGTATGCAGAACCTAGGTGCCGGTATTGCAACACTGTTGGCATCGTTCTTCCCAGCTCAAGACCAGCTGCCACTGGGTTGCTTAATGATTACCATGTCACTTATCGCTATGCTTGGTTTACGTTGGGTTAATCGTAAGCCTGACCACTCAAACGAAATGCCATTGGCTATCTAAAGTAGAACGCAAATCTTGCCTCACAAATAGAGGGACATGCTAAAAGGCGTGTCCCTTTTTTATTACCCGTTTACCCTCGCCTGATGTCTACCATCAATTTAATCAAACATTACTTTGATTTTTTAAAAACAATAACAGACACTTACGATGAAAGTGCATATCCAGAATCCAATTATAAATAACATCACTGGAAGGAAACTAAGGGACATAGGGCGTGTTGATCTTTCGAGCTGATTTTTGCAGCGAGTTGCTGGGTATTTATACAAGGCAGAGGCGTCGATGTGTAGCTAGCCTACATGAGAAGTCGATAACGCAGTAAAAATGACCAGCAAACGCTGCCCGAAGGGTTCGGCTAAAAGCGTTTTACTCTTTGTTGAGGGAGATTTGCTTAGAATGACTAGGCGACTTCCCCCTCGCCGCGATTAAAACGCTTTTATCTCGAACAAAATTTAACCGCGAAAGGTCAACACGCCCTAGACTCCAACTACAAAGGATGCTGGCTTTAAAACGAGTAAGGTGCACACTAAGGATATACAGATGCGTTTCGCTTTAACCACATTAGCCGCATCAGTGGCGCTTGTCGCCGGATGCAGCAATCAAGGAATAACAACCATGAACCATTACTCTCCATCGCAACTTATCGCTCAACAAACCCAAGCTCCCGTTGCTAAGAAAGTCCCTCATTCAATGACGACTCATGGTGACACACGAATTGATGATTACTATTGGATGCGTGATGACGAACGCCAAGACCCAGAGATCTTGCAGCACCTCGAGCAAGAGAACCAGTATGCCGAGACTGTGCTGAAACACACAGAAGCATCTCAAGAACAGTTATTTGAAGAGATCAAAGGCCGAATCGCGAAAGACGACAATTCGGTACCGGTTCGCAAAGGCAGCTACTACTACTCAAATAAAGTCACAGGTGACAACGAATACCCAGTTCATTTGCGCGAAAAACACTTTTTAGGAATAGACAAACAAGTCATCTTAGACGTTAACGAACTCGCCAAAGAACATGAATTTTTCAGTATTGGTGGTCTATCTGTCAGCCCGAGCGAAAATATGTTGGCCTATGGCGAGGATACTCTGAGCCGCCGTATTTACACCATCAAGATTAAAGACCTCACAACCGGTGAATACCTAAACGATGAAATTGAAGGTGCTTCGAGCGCTATCGCGTGGCAAAACGACAACCAGGCCTTCTACTACATCAAGAAAGATCCACAAACTCTACTCGGCTATCAAGTTTACCGCCATGTATTGGGCACACCTCAAACAAGCGATGAGCTGATCTACGAAGAAGCTGACAGCGCTTACTATACTAGCATCAGTAAGAGTAAAGATGGCCAGCAGGTATACATTTGGCACTCGAGCACTGAAACCAGTGGTGTTTCAATTATTGATGCCAACAACCCAAATGCAAAAGCAGAAGCCTTCTACCCAAGAGAAAAGGGTATTGAGTACAGCATCGCCAAGCTAGAGGATTGGTATTACATCTACACCAACTACCAAGCGGTCAACTTCCGCTTGATGAAAGCCACGTCCGAAGACATACATGACCGTTCAAAATGGGTCGATGTCATTCCAGCTGACGACAATGTACAGCTTGTCGATTTTGAGCTGTTTAATGATCATCTGGTTTACGAGCAGCGTTCAAATGGATTGTCTACAGTGAAGGTTCGTCAACTCTCTACAGGCAAAGAGTTTCCACTTGAGTTCAACGACACCGCCTTTGCTGCCTACCTAACAAGTAACCATGAGTTAGATAACTCTAAAGTTCGAATTTATTACAGCAGCTTAACGACTCCTGGCACTTACTATGATTTCGACCTTAATACGGGTGAATCCGAAGTCATGAAGCAAACGCCCGTACTAGGTGACTTCGACGCGGATAACTACCAATCAGAACGAATCATGCTCACGGCTCGCGATGGTAAGCAAGTACCTGTCTCTTTGGTTTATCGCAAAGATAAATTCAAAAAAGACGGAACTAACCCGATTTACCAATACGGCTATGGTTCTTATGGCTCAACCATAGAACCGATCTTCAGCTCAGTTCGCCTCAGCCTGCTTGATCGAGGCTTCGTTTACGCTATTGCACATATTCGTGGTTCAGAGATGCTGGGACGCCCTTGGTATGAAGATGGCAAAAAACTGACTAAACAAAACACGTTCAGTGACTTCATCGATGTCACCAAAGGCCTAGTGGAAGAGGGTTACGGCGCTAAAGATAAAGTGTTCGCAGTAGGCGGTTCGGCAGGCGGTCTGTTGATGGGTGCAATCATTAATCAAGCCCCTGAGTTATATCGAGGCATTGGCGCTCATGTTCCATTTGTTGACGTCGTCACTACCATGCTTGATGAGTCAATCCCTCTTACAACTAACGAGTACGACGAATGGGGTGATCCAAACAATAAAACCTACTACGATTACATGTTGAGTTACTCGCCATACGACAACGTGAAAGCTCAGAACTACCCGAATATGTTGGTGACAACAGGTCTGCATGACTCACAAGTACAGTACTTTGAACCTATGAAGTGGGTAGCGAAGTTGCGTGAGGTGAAAACAGACAACAATGTACTTGTGTTCAAAACCGACATGGAAGCGGGTCACGGCGGTGCATCGGGTCGATTTAAGCGACTAAAAGAAGACGCCCTGGAATACGCGTTCTTTTTAGATTTACTCAAGACTCAATAGATTCAATACAAGTATTCACATCATTTTATGTCGCCACTTTGTCTCTACAAATGGCGAGATACATTATTAAGCATGGTTAAATACGATTAACTATGAAACTCACCAAATCAAATAGTCTTTGCTGCACTACAGGTAAAGGTTTACGAGAGGTATAAAAATAAATGAAAGTAATTAGCTTCAACATCAATGGTCTAAGAGCCCGCCTTCATCAACTACAAGCGGTTATCGATAAGCACCAACCAGATGTTATTGGCCTACAAGAAATCAAAGTTCATGACGAAGCATTTCCTCTCGCTGACGTTGAAGCTATGGGCTATAAGGTTTACTTCCACGGCCAAAAAGCACACTACGGTGTTGCGATGCTGTGCAAGCAAGAGCCTATCTCTGTTCAGAAGGGTTTCCCAACAGACAATGAAGAACATCAAAAACGTATGATCATGGCGACGTTTGAAGATGATAATGGCGAAAAGACAACCGTGCTAAATGGTTACTTCCCACAAGGCGACAACATTAATCACGAGACTAAGTTCCCATACAAACGCCAGTTCTACAAAGATCTAATGACTTACCTAAACGATCACCACAGCAATGACGAACAGATTGTTGTTATGGGTGATATCAACATCAGCCCAATTGATGCAGATATCGGTATCGGTGAGCCAAACGCTAAACGTTGGCTAAAAACAGGTAAATGTTCGTTCCAACCAGAAGAGCGTGAATGGCTGAAAACCTTATTAGATTGGGGGTTTGTTGACACTTTCCGCCAGCTTCACCCTGATGTAACCGATCAATATTCGTGGTTTGATTACCGTTCAAAAGGTTTTGTAGACAACCGCGGCCTTCGTATTGATGTGGTATTAGCTACTCCAAAACTTGCAGATAAGTGTACTGAAGCAGGCATCGACTACGAACTGCGTGGTATCGAAAAGCCGTCTGATCACGCGCCGATTTGGTCAACGTTTAAGTAATGAATTGCTAAGTGAAAAGGGGAACCATCGCGGTTCCCCTTTTTAGATTAGTTAAGAGGCCAAGCCGTCACTCCATCCACACTAATCGGTGTTTTAGCAAACTCATCAACACAATACCCTTTGCTCGAACTTGCAAAGTAAGTCAACGGCATTGGCGCTAGGCTCAGAGTCGCTACTTGCTGTTTCGCTTTATCGCTAAAACTAAAGCCCCACATATCTAAGTAGCTTCTCATATCACGTTCATTCACGTAGCTCAGTGCGATCAACAACCAATCATCATTGGAAATCTGGTTTGCTTCATCGCGAGAGTAGCTATCAAAGCCGATGTTTTGTTTATTCGCATCCCATAGTTCATCACTCGACTTAAGGCGATTAAACTCACGTTCAATCAAGTGAAGTCGACCTAGCATATGCCAGCCGTAGTCTATTACACCCTGTTCTTGCGCTAACATCATCATCTGAATGAAGACACGCGCCCCCCAACTCCAACTGGTTTGATTTTGCTGTGCCATAAACGCATTAGGATCAGGCTGCGTTCGACTCTGTTGAAGCAACTCATACTGGCCTTTAAAGTCTAGACTCTGACAATCGGATACTTTGCCCGTATCTAGATAGTATCGAGACTTACTGTAATAGGAGTAGTAGTTGGTTGTAGCATGCCCATCCCAACCACTAAAACGGAATCGACCTTTCTCTAAGCCATGCCCTAATTCATGTAAATCACCGTGACCAAGTGGATGAAACGACCAATAAGCATCGTAAGGGTTTCCTGAACAGCCATAACCACACGTCGCTTGGTCGGCGTTCATATGCTTAACGATATCTATCGTCTCGACTTGCCAACCTTTACTCTCTCCATACCCATGAACTTCTGCTATTTCATCAATTCCCGGTCCTCTGAAGCCCGCTAATGCATGAGGGAAATTGTGCATGTATCGCTCTGTCGCTAGCGCCATATCATGTGGTTGATTCCAATCACTTGAACCAATTGACGTTTGCATCTTGTCTAACTTTGAGTGCACCTCAAAGCCTGGAGTAATCAATTCTGCCCAATCAAACTTCGCCTCTTCTAGTTCTGCAACAAAGCGTTCGTTATCTTCTTCGCTTCTCCATACCGGGTGCTGAGCAACATTCTCAAACTTCAACTCGACATTAATATCATTCTTATCAAAATGAACCTGCAGTGTTCCACCATATGCAGAGGTCAGAGTAATGGTTTCTCCGGATTCCACTGGATAAGCGACCGATGTTAGGAACTTAGGCCTCGCATAGCCGCCGTCTTTTGAGAACTCATGAGTTGCACCACTACGCAGTGAATTAAATGCAATGGAAGTACTCACATCGTTACTATCGATACGTGTCACTTTGATTGTCTGACCTGG
Source organism: Vibrio fortis (assembly GCF_000695685.1). Lineage (GTDB taxonomy): Bacteria > Pseudomonadota > Gammaproteobacteria > Enterobacterales > Vibrionaceae > Vibrio > Vibrio fortis_A. The sequence goes on from NZ_JFFR01000002.1 coordinate 835,567, forward strand.
TAGCGCATATAAACCCGCCGAGCGGAAGTGGCGTTTCGATTCTAGCATCACCGTTTTGCTAACCAGCGGAACATCTTCAAAGGTTTTAGTGCTGAAGTTACCCAAGCTTGGTTGAGCAGCATTCAGGGTTCGACTTTGATACTGTGCGTAATCACTGAAATAAGACCTGAGAAAATCAATTCGCTCAGTGTTATTCTTGTCCATTGGATAAGTAACACCTTGTCGATAGCTATCAGCTAGCAGCAGTATCAATTTTTCATATTGATAATCATCGTTAGCAAACAGATCGACTTTCTGTTTATCTAGGTTGTTCAAGTGAGTACGGATGGTATTCGCCGCTTGATAAAACTCGGAATTCATCAAGGATTCGTCGGTGCAGGACTTGTCATCACATAGCTTCAGGTCGACATTAAAACTATCGTCTTTGAGACGTTTTAACAGGGCTTGTTCCGCGACAATAGAGTCTGGAATTTGGTCAACGAGTTGCTTTGGGTCCCAATCTGATAAGCCTAATTTACGCCAATAGTTGTCACCCACATATTGAATGTGCATTTCAGCAAACAAAGCACGACCAAGCTCTGTCATTCCGCCGTCTAAATGCAAATACAAAACCGGGATTTGATGTTCAAATGCGTAGTTTAAGCCTTCGACTACATCACTTAAGTTGTCACCGTCATTTAGCTTCTGAGAAATAATCAAAAGATCCGGCTTATCTTCAAGACACGCCTTTAATTTACCCGCATCACAAGCGTCGTCATCATTGATCACCGCTTCTGTATTTATATTGCCCTTAATCCAGTTTCGGGTCGCACCATCATCAGGAAAGTAGTAAGACTGATCCATTTGAGCCATTACGATCCTTGTTGGCTTGTCCGATCCTACCGTCCAACTAAACAGGTTTTTCAACCATGTCTCCATCTGCTCGTTAACCGAGTCAGGAAAGCGTTGCTGAGTACGGAATGGATTACTGGCGAGTGCTGCATAGCGAGTTTGCGAAGACGTGTAACCAGCAACGCCGATGACCAGCTCTTGGTCGGCGTAACTGTCATTCATTGCCTTGTTAGTTTTAAGAATGGTGTCGTTAAAGCCATAAGTAGGAGAGATAATGGCCGTGTCGTGGGTAGGGTCCCAATGCAACTGATTGAGTGATTGTCCCGCCTCCCCTTGCATCAGGTGATTCTTGATCTGATTGTATTGACGATTAAGGTCAGAAACTAAAGATTCGCTCGCAGTGATAAACTCACTAGGATCGGAAACCAAAGAGGCATCGCCACTCTCAAGTGCTTTCTGTACTGCCGTTTTCGGCTGAGTTGATCCATCAGAACCGCTACCTCCACCACAGCCGGTGAGTAACAATGAAGGCATTGCCATGCATAAAAATAGTGTGCTTTTTTTCATTACTGTACGACACTCTAATAAAATTGAACTGAGTGTATCTATCATTCTTTCTAAATCAATTTATACACTCAATACCAATGTGAGATCGGAACCAAGTTAACGATTTTAGATAAGTCGCAATTTATACCAATCGTAGTAAATAACTACTCACCCTAGCTTGCTAAAATGCTCGATAACTGCGTTAGAATTTTTGATTGTAGAATAACTACTTATCAAAAAATGCTGCCTTGTTCTCAAGCCTTTTTTCTGCGCTATTTCTGAACACTTACTGTGATTGGTATGAACCAGAGGACGAGCGAAGATTGGAATAAAAAACGGCGCTAAAAAGCGCCGTTTAATTAACTAAGTGGTCTTAGGTAAGCCAAGAATCGTTTCTCAGCATACTTAAATATGGCGATGATAATAAACGTTAACGCCATGTAGAACAGGCCTGCTGTTAAGAACGACTCAAATGGCGCGTAGTAACGTGAGTTAACCAGACGTGCTGCACCTGTTAAGTCCATAATCGTTACGATACCCGCAACAGCTGAACCGTGAAGCATGAAGATAACTTCGTTACTGTAAGCTGGCAGCGCGCGACGTAGAGCACTTGGCAGAATGATGCGACGGTACGTCTTCGGTGTACTCATGCCGTATGCTTTCGCGGCTTCAACTTCACCTTTTGGTAGGCCGTTAATCGCACCACGAATGATCTCTGCCGTGTAAGCCGAGGTATTTAAGATAAATGCCACCAAAGCACAGAACCATGCGTTTTCCCACAGCGTATCTTTCACTGGGAAAAATTGGTCCATACCGTAATAAATCAGGTAAAGCTGAACCAGCAGTGGTGTACCACGGAAAAAGTAGATAAATGACCACGCAGGACCATTAATCAGCATGTTATGGCTGTTACGCGCTATCGCCAATGGGATAGCCACAAAAAGACCGATAACTAGAGCTACTGTTACCATCCACGCCGTTGTCCAAAGACCACTCAGGTAAATTGGAAAACTTTCAACAATCAATGAAAAGTCCATAGTTACCTCGCGTGAATACTAAATTTACGTTCAACTAGCTTTAACAGGCCGGTTGAAACACTGGTAAAGAATAAGAAAATCAGTGCGACTGCCATGTAGAAAGTAAATGGCATCTTAGTTGAACCTGCCGCTAGCGCACTGACTCGCACCATATCTTCTAGGCCGATGATCGATACCAGAGCGGTCGTTTTTAGCAGTACGAGCCAGTTGTTACCAAAACCAGGCAATGCATGACGAATCATCTGAGGAAGCAAGATACGATGAAATGCCTTCACAGGGCTCATGCCGTAAGCTTTTGCAGCTTCCATTTCACCCGCGTCAACGGCCATGATCGCACCACGGAACGTTTCTGCCATGTACGCACCGAAAATGAACCCAATGGTCAATACACCTGCTACAAATGGGCTAACATCGATGTAGTCAGGCAAGTATGAGGTCCATTCATGGTTCGGATCGCTTGAAGTGAACCACTCGTTAAGCCACTCATTGATGGAATACAAACTGTTGTTTAAAAGGATCTGTCCACCAAAGAAGATCAACATCATCAATACGAGGTCTGGAATGCCGCGAATAATGGTGGTGTAAAGTGTGGCAATGGCTCTTGCCCATCGATAAGGTGCTAATTTTGCTAATGCGCCTAACATCCCTAGCACCATAGCTAGAAATAGCGAAAGCAACGCAACCTGAATTGTGAGTACAGCTCCATTAAGTATCGAAGCTTCATACCCTTGTAAATCAAACATAATGAATTCCAACAGAACAGCGAAAAAGTTGGGAGAGATAGGGAGAGATGTGCTCTCTCCCTAGAGTCTTCTCAGGATATTACTGACCGTATACGTCGTAGTTGAAGTATTTAGCCGCGATATCTTGGTAAATACCCTTTTCACGTAGCGAGATGATCGCTTCGTCTAGTTTCTTAGTTAGGTCTTTGTCTTGCTTACGTACCGCGATACCAAAGCCTTCACCGAACCATTTTGGATCTGTTAGAGATGGACCAACAAACTCGTACGCTTCACCGCCCGCTTTGTTTAGAACACCTTCTTCAAGTGCTGACGCATCACCCAGTACCGCTGCAACACGGCCGTTTGCTAGGTCAAGGTAAGCTTCGTCGAAAGAACCGTAACGAACGATGTCTACGGTGTCACCGTAGTTGTCTGTTAGGTATTTGTCGTGCGTCGTTGCACGTTGTACCGCAATTTTTTGACCGCTTAGGTCGTCAAAGTTAAGACCAGCGCCCTTTTTCGCGATGAATTTGTTTGGAATAAGTGCGTATTTACCTGTGAAGTCGATCTTCTTCTTACGCTCTTCAGTGATAGACATTGCCGCAATGATCGCATCATATTTACGAGCTAGTAGAGAAGGAATAATACCATCCCAGTCTTGAGCAACGATCTTACATTTCACTTGCATCTCAGTACAAAGAGCATTTGCCATATCCACGTCGAAGCCTTTTAGAGAGCCGTCAGCTTCTGTCCAGCTAAATGGAGGGTAAGCACCTTCAATACCAAAACGAACTGTTTTCCACTCTTTTGCTTGAGCTACGCCAGTTGCAGCAGTTGCAGCAAGTGCTGCTACCAGTAACCACTTTTTCATATCCCTACTCCTGTGATTTAGATATTTTTTAATGTTGTGTTTATAGTTTGGTTGTTGTGTTTATTACACAGCACCGCCTCATACCTTGATAGCGATACTCGCAATACGTTAATAAATCGATGAGATAAACTGTTGTAGACGTTCAGACTCAGGGTTAGTAAAGAGTTTAGCTGGATCGCCCTGCTCTTCCACTAGACCTTGGTGTAGGAACATCACATGATTAGAAACATCACGTGCAAACGCCATTTCGTGCGTTACCACCAGCATGGTTCGACCTTCCTCAGCCAAATCACGCATAACACCCAATACTTCACCCACAAGTTCAGGGTCAAGCGCCGATGTCGGTTCATCAAACAGCATTACTTCAGGGTCAACCGCCAATGCACGCGCGATAGCGGCACGCTGTTGTTGACCACCAGAAAGGTGACCAGGGTAATAATCTTTACGCTCGTACAGCCCTACTTTTTTGAGAAGCATCTCTGCGTTTTCAATCGCTTGTGCTTTAGGAACACCCAGTACATGGACAGGTGCTTCAATAACATTCTCAAGAACAGTTAAGTGAGACCATAGATTGAAGCCTTGAAAAACCATCGCCAAGCGAGAACGGATTCGCTGAACTTGTTTTTCATTGGCAGGAACTGATTCACCAAGGCGGTTGTTTTTCATTTGGATAAGTTCTCCGTTTACCCAAATCTCACCGGCAGTTGGTGTTTCTAGAAGGTTGATACAGCGAAGAAAGGTACTCTTGCCAGAGCCAGAGGAACCGATGATTGAAACCACGTCCCCTTTATGTGCAGAAAGCGAAATTCCTTTTAAAACTTCATTTTGACCAAACGTTTTGTGTAAGTCCTTTATATCCAGCGCTGGTACATCTTTCATGCGCTTTCTCTCCCAAGTTTGTGTAAATGCAAGGTACTCCGACCTTTTCATGCGATACAAACTAGCACCCAACGCAGCAACATGCAACAAATTATTAACCTATCATTTAGGAATAAATAGCACTTCACTCTGACTTATTATGCACTAGGTAGCGTTTTCCTCTCAATTCGATGAATAGTAGTTATAAAAAAGCCCCGATTAACGGGGCTTTTATGTTTTATTTTTGTTAACTAGGTATCATCACGACTTAACTTCAACGTTTCTTGCTGAGAGCGTTTTATTTGGTTATCTCTTACTTCTTTTGAAGTAAAGAGCATACCCATGACATCTTGAGAGGTGTCAACGCCAGAGCCGTTACGGAAGTCCATTACGAATTCGTGTAGCAGAATTGAAGACTCTTCTTTAGTGAACAAATAAGATTGAGAAACACTAGAATTTTGCGATACCAATAAATCGTCGGCTATTGCAGATGGTACACTCGACATGTCAATCGTAGGTACTTGTACCCCAGAGTCTATATTTGAGTAAATAGTGTGCCTCATTACATATGGAGTAGAGCCATTCGTCGCTCCTTGTTGAAAACTAACTCGCTGAAAACCAGTCTCCGACCCCAAGCCTAAACTTGTACTTAAGTCAATTTGCTGAGCGCCCATTGTCGGTTTTGAGTCATTAGTATTTGAAAGCGTGAACAAAGAGGTGTCATCTATAACAAGATCCCAATTTTCTGATACCGATGCACCATACTCTGCAGACCAGTTTGCTGTATTGATTGTACCTTCTACGCCAAAGGTCCATACATCGCCATTACTTAAATTAGTTGGGTGATAGAATGACGCGCTACGATTAATGTCAACTAAATCATAATTAAACCCACCAAACACAACGTCAATGGAAATGTTAGTGAAGTTAATAAGGCTGCTTGAAACATCAGGCGTGCTCGATGTGCCTGCAAATATCATTTGATTATCAGGCCAAGAATCAAAGCCATACTGGAACAACTCGCTTCTATCTGCGGTACGATACTGTGAAACCATAGTTTTCTCAGGAGAAACCGACTTAAGTACATTAGCTCCGGTTAACTGAGGGTTTGTGCTGGTTTGCGTCTCTATCTGTGAATCAAAATAGTAAGTAACGTTAGGGTTACCCACGCTATCACTAGCGTTTAGGTATCGTAACTCAGATAAAGTAACTTCTTGGTCATTTGATCCTGAATTAGAAATACATTGGGTGTTTGCCACAGACTGTTCAACTGAAAGGTAAGCAGACTTAAGCTCTTGGTCAGCTTCTAGCACATCACGGCTAAAGGTAATAGCATTGATAATGGTTCCATTAGCTTCTTGTAAGGTAAACGCGCCTCCGTCAGGAACATTTTCTAAAACCATTTCCACAACGCCATTTGATGCTTCAATCAAGCTACCATCTATGTTGCCGTTTGTATCAGAGTACGAGCCAACGATACGATCGTCCAAAGCACTACCTATACTATGATATGTAAGAACCTTCGGCGTTCCATTGTCATCAAACTCCCTATAAATAGTACAGCTGCCTACATTGGTAGCATCAACCACAACCGGTGTTACAAAAGTAAATTGATACTTAGTTTGTGCAGGGCCGCCACCACCGCCACCGCCGCCTCCGCCGCCACAGCCAACAAGTAGTCCTGAGATAATTGCCGCTAGTGGCAACATTTGTGTCTTTTTCATCTATTTCCGTCCTGTTTGTGGCAACAGCGCGCCAAAATTTAGTCTCTACGGATGATGTAGCAAAAAACAAGCCAAGCATTAAAAGGCTTACTTGTTTTTCTAACAAAAATGTGACGGGATGAGATAAACGTCAAGTTATGAAAACAAATTACACGTTTTTTTAAAGATTACTTATTGAGCATTGTCATTTTGTAGCTTTCTTTCACATAAACTCATAAAGTGATCAAGATCAATCACCCTAAAGGGTAAGCTTGTTAGACTCCTCGACACACAATAAGGCATATAAAAATGCCAAATGTTTCTTTTAACTTAGCTGCACAAGGCACGCAAAAACCGTGCAACATTGTGTTAATGAGTTATAAACAAAAGAGATGACGCAGTTTTGCGCATTTATAGAATTCATTTTTAGAATTACTACCAAATAAAAATATGAGGAATCTATGTCAGACGTTGTCAACAATGCGAACTCTGAAGTAGAAGAAAAGAGCTATCAAGAGCTACACCGCCCTGCTTCTGAATTCGAAAGCCGCTCCGACTATCTAGATCACGAGCTGCAAATCATGAAGCCTCGCCGCTTCGGCCTTAACCTTCCTGGTCGTGACTTCCGTTTTGAACTTGAAGACCTTGTTCCGGCGCTTGCTGGTACTATCGGCATCATCGCGATGTACTCTGCGGTTATGATGTCTTGGGCTGAAGGTCTGACGCAAGCTTGGGATCACGTGAACCTAGGTAAAGACTTCGCTATCGAAGTCGCTCGTGTAGAGATGCTTATTCCTGCACTACTCTTCTGTATCCTTGCTTCTGGTTTCTTCAACCCGAAAGCAAACCTTGCCGGTAACCACGGCCCAATGATCCCACTTATCGGTACCATCGCTCTTGCAGGTGCTCACCCTCTTGCATTGGCTATCCTTATCGGTGTGTTTGGTTTAATCCTGAGTTTGCTCAAAGGTGGCTCTAAACTGGTTAACCTCACTTCCGAAGGTACTGCTGGTGGCTTGCTTATTTTCTTAGGTCTAACGGGTACGATGAGCCAGATCAACTCGATCCAAGCTTGGGCTGTTGGTCTAGAGTCTGACACAGTTGCTGCGGGTAGCATGGGTTACATTGGCCTTATCGTACTTGCTGTTACCATCGGCCTTTACGCTTTCCTTGCTAAAGTGAACAAGCGTTGGCTAGCAATTCCTGTTTGTGCTTTCACTGGTCTAGCGATTGCTCTGGTTCTTGGTGCAGGCTTCGACATTAAATTCGTAACAGAAACAGGTCTTCCAAACCTAAACCCAGTTTACTGGTGGGGTTCTACTGAAGAAGGTTGGATGCTAGGTCTTCCAAACATGGAGCACTTCATTGCATCTCTACCATTTGCAATCCTTGCGGTAGCAATGTGGTCACCAGATTTCCTAGGTCACCGTATCTTCCAAGAGCTGAACTACCCTAAAAAATCTGAAAAAGTACTGATGGACGTAGATGACACAATGACTATGTGTTCTGTGCGTCAAATGGTTGGTACAGCTGTAGGTGGCGGTAACATCACTTCATCTTGGGGTACTTACATGATCCCAGCAGCGATCGCTAAACGTCCTATCCCGGGCGGTGCAATCCTACTTGGCTCTCTATGTATCATCGTTGCGATTCTTGGCTTCCCAATGGACGTTGCGGTGTGGCCACCAGTGATGCGTGTTGCTCTTCTAGTTGGTGTATCTCTTCCTCTACTTGAAGCAGGTATGCAGATGGTTAAAGACAGCAAAGATTCACAAGCGGCGGGTATCTGTATCTTCGGCTCTGCGGTTGTTAACCCAGTTCTAGCATGGGCTCTAACGATGCTTCTAGATAACAACGGCCTGATCGGTGACAAAGAGCGTCCTAAGCGTCTATCTTTTGTAGACAAGATTGTTATCCCAGTAGGTGTACTTGTTATCTGTCTTGTTGCAATGCTTGCAGTAGGTATGCTTGAAGGTCAATACGGCATTAAAGCTTGGCTGTAAGTTGGTCTGAATACTCTGACCAAACGTATCTAGCCATCACAGCTAGATTCAAATAAACAGAGTAAATTCAAAAAAAGTTTGGGTGGTGAACGTCACCACCCCCTTTTTCTCAACTTTTTTTAGCATTTATTGATTTAGTTTAAGGTTTGCAGGATTTTTTTAGCGTAGTCTTGAATACATCGAAGTGAGACACCATTTAAAAAGTAATGACAATATATATAATCATATGAATCCGATGTGATAATACATATTGTTATTAATAAGAGTGTACTACCCTATACAGGGGCGCTGGCTCAATAGCGTTAAAGTACGTGTTTTTTCTACTAAAAAGGTAGGTATGTCATGGCAGAGCAATTTGCTAAAGCTTGGGAAGGTTTTGCTGCAGGTGAGTGGCAAAATGAAGTAAACGTTCGTGATTTCATTCAAAAGAACTACGCGCCGTATGAAGGCGACGAATCTTTCCTAGTTTCTGAAGGTACTGAGGCTACTAACAAGCTTTGGGCTTCGGTAATGGAAGGTATCAAACAGGAAAACGCAACTAAAGCACCTGTAGAATTCGATACTTCTGTTATCTCTACCATCACTTCTCACGATGCTGGTTACATTGAGAAAGACCTAGAAACAATCGTTGGTCTTCAAACTGAGAAGCCACTTAAGCGTGCTATCATCCCTAACGGCGGTATCCGCATGGTTGAGGGTTCTTGTAAAGCATACGGTGAGACTCTTGATCCAGCTGTTTCAAAAATCTACTCTGAATACCGTAAAACACACAACGCAGGTGTTTTCGATATCTACACGCCTGACATCCTAAAATGTCGTAAGTCTGGTGTTCTGACTGGTCTTCCAGATGCATACGGTCGTGGTCGTATCATCGGTGACTACCGTCGTGTAGCTCTATACGGTATCGACTTCCTAATGAAAGACAAGCAAGCTCAATTTGCTTCTCTTCAAGAGCAATTCGAAAGCGGCGAAAACCTAGCAGAAACAATGCAACTTCGCGAAGAGATCTCTGAGCAACACCGCGCTCTAGGTCAAATCAAAGAGATGGCTGCTAAATACGGCTTCGATATCTCTGAGCCAGCTCAAACTGCTCAAGAAGCTATCCAATGGACGTACTTCGGTTACCTAGCGGCTGTTAAGTCTCAAAACGGTGCTGCAATGTCTCTAGGTCGTACTTCGACTTTCCTAGACATCTTCATCGAGCGTGATATCGCTGCAGGCAAGATCACTGAAGTTGAAGCTCAAGAGATGATCGACCACTTCGTAATGAAGCTACGTATGGTTCGTTTCCTGCGTACTCCTGAGTACGATGAGCTATTCTCTGGTGACCCAATCTGGGCTACTGAGTCTATGGGTGGTATGGGTATTGACGGTCGTACACTAGTTACACGTACTAACTTCCGTTTCCTAAACTCTCTATACACAATGGGTCCTTCTCCAGAGCCAAACATCACTGTTCTTTGGTCTGAGCAACTACCTGACGGCTTCAAGCGTTTCTGTGCGAAGGTATCTATCGATACTTCTTCTATCCAGTACGAAAATGATGACCTAATGCGTCCTGACCTAGAGTCTGATGATTACGCTATCGCTTGTTGTGTATCTCCAATGATCGTTGGTAAGCAAATGCAGTTCTTCGGTGCTCGTGCTAACCTTGCGAAAACAATGCTTTACGCAATCAACGGTGGTGTAGATGAGAAGCTTAAACTTCAAGTAGGTCCTGTTTCTGACAAGATCACTGACGAAGTTCTTAACTACGATGACGTAATGGGTCGCCTAGACACATTCATGGACTGGCTAGCTAAGCAGTACGTGACTGCACTAAACAGCATCCACTACATGCACGACAAGTACAGCTACGAAGCGTCTCTAATGGCTCTTCACGACCGTGACGTTCGTCGTACTATGGCTTGCGGTATCGCTGGTCTATCTGTTGCGGCTGACTCTCTATCTGCAATTAAGTTTGCTACAGTTAAGCCAATCCGTGACGAAGACGGCATTGCTATCGATTTCGAAATCGAAGGCGATTACCCTAAATACGGTAACAACGACTCTCGTGTAGATGATATCGCTTGTGAACTAGTTTCTACGTTCATGAACAAGATCCGTAAGCTTAAGACTTACCGTAACTCTATCCCTACACAGTCAGTTCTTACTATCACGTCTAACGTTGTATACGGTAAGAAAACTGGTAACACTCCAGACGGTCGTCGTGCTGGTGCTCCTTTCGCTCCTGGTGCTAACCCAATGCACGGTCGTGATGAGAAAGGTGCTGTAGCGTCACTAACGTCTGTAGGTAAACTACCGTTTGCTGATGCACAAGATGGTATCTCTTACACGTTCTCTATCGTACCTAACGCTCTTGGTAAAGACGTTGAAGGTCAGAAAGCGAACCTTGCAGGCCTAATGGATGGTTACTTCCACCACGAAGCTGGCATCGAAGGTGGTCAACACCTTAACGTGAACGTTCTTAACCGCGACACTCTAGAAGACGCAGTTAAGCACCCTGAGAAATACCCTCAGCTAACAATCCGTGTATCTGGTTACGCTGTTCGCTTCAACTCTCTAACTGCAGAGCAACAAGCTGACGTAATCGCACGTACATTTACTGAGTCTCTATAATCTTATAGCTGACTAACACAGTAAAAATATTAGCCTCGCCAATGTGCGGGGCTTTTTTATATCTGCAAAGTATTTCGTGCGCTGTCTCGACAAAATGAAATGTTAAGTTGCGCAAAAATGTTTTCTTACGTTCACTTTTTTTCCACACCAATCACCAATTTGGGGTACTATTTCGGTTCGTTACCAAAGAGTACTTTTTAATGAAACTTGTCCGTTTTTTACCTCTACTTCTATTGTCTTTTTCATCGATCGCCTCAGAACGTTCTACCGTCACTTTCGCTCTCGATAACGACGGCATTTTTGGCGTCGACCAAGACTATACGAACGGCTTGTTTTTAAGCTATACCTCATCGGGAATCACTCCCTACAGCTGGGCCAAACCATTAAGCCTTTCGGCTTGGGGCGCTAGCTCGCTTGATAAATGGGAAATCACCATCGGTCACAAAATGTATACCCCATCCGATATTGAGGTGACTGAACCTTTAGCCAATGATCGTCCGTATGCTGGTTTCCTCCACTCAGAATTTAACTACATCAGTCTTCACCCACAACAGGCTCAACGGTTCAACCTAACCCTGGGTACGACTGGTGAAAGTGCACTTTCTGAACAAGCACAAAAACTCGTGCACTCCATTACCAAGTCTGATGAACCAAATGGTTGGGAATTCCAGGTCGATGATGAGTTCGTCGGCAGTGTCGGTTACCTTAGCCACTTCAATATGATGCGTGCTCGCTCTATCGCAAATACTGATTTCGAAATATCTAACGTGTCAGAAATTAACGCGGGTAACTTTAGGAGCGACATTTCAACAGGCTTTATGCTTCGTTGGGGTACTGACCTCGGTGGTAACTTTGGTGCGGCAACCATCACCTCAGAAAATCCGTTCCGCCCAGGTATGATTGGCGCTTCGAATAGAGGTTGGTTTACTTATGCTGGTATCGAAGGCCGTTATCGCTTCAATGATATTACGATTGAGGGTGACCGCTCTGGTGTTGAGAAGTATGCGCTAGAAAATGGCGAAAACCCAGCCATCTATGATGTGACTTTAGAGAATATTCAAGCCACTGCAGTAGCTGGTGTTGCTTGGTACAATCAACATGTGGGCGCAGCGTTCTCATTAACCATGAAAACACCTGATTATGAAGAAGCCAAAGAGTCCATTTATACAACAGGTGGTGTGACTTTCTTTGCGTTCTTTTAGACAAAAAGTAACGAAATTATTCATTTGCTAAACATAGAGATAAAGGCAATCAACTTCGGTGTTGATTGCCTTTATTTTTGGGCGTTCAAAGGGGATTGACCCTATTTTATGTACCGTTTTTGTAATAAAATAACCAACATAAATACTAATACGAGAGCAGCTCATGTCTACAACTGGTCGCATTCACTCATTCGAATCTTGTGGTACCGTCGACGGCCCAGGAATCCGCTTTATTGTGTTTCTACAGGGCTGTTTAATGCGCTGTATGTATTGTCATAACCGTGACACTTGGGACACTCATGACGGCAAAGAAGTTACCGTTGAGGAGATCATCAACGAAGCAAAATCGTATCGTCATTTTATGAAGGCCTCAGGTGGTGGTGTGACATGTTCAGGCGGCGAAGCGATGCTTCAACCTGAGTTTGTACGCGACTTCTTCTTAGCAGCAAAAGCCGAAGGTATACACACTTGTCTTGATACTAACGGCTACATCCGTAAACACACCGAAGTTGTTGATGAAGTTCTCGACGCTGCAGATTTGGTGATGTTGGACCTCAAGCATATGCGAGATGAGATTCACCAAGATTTCATCGGTGTCTCTAATAAACGTACTCTAGACTTCGCGCGCTATTTACACAAAATTGGTAAGACGACGTGGATTCGTTACGTAGTGGTACCTGGTTACACAGATAACCCTGAAGATGCTCGCCTATTAGGTGAATTCATCAAAGACATGGACAACATCGAAAAAGTTGAGCTACTACCGTACCACAAACTTGGCGCTCACAAGTGGGAAGCTCTAGGCATTGAGTACCCTCTAGAAGGCGTAAATCCGCCAAGCAAAGAGACCATGGATGAGATCGTATCAATACTGAGTGAGTACCACTCAAACGTTAAATACTGATCCACCAATTCTCTGAGAGCGCTTCATTTGATGAGGCGCTTTTTTATTGGCGCTCTACCTCGCCACTCATTCACGGTTTCTATTCATCTCCTCTCATTTTTCGTTACAACTTCTGTTGATCATTTCAAAAAAACGTATTAAATCCGTGTTGAGATCATGTTTCGGTAAGTAGAATTGCTGTTACTCTTACTTCAACAAACAAATTACAACATTTAGTTTTTTAGTGAGGTTCCTCCCATGGAAATGACCAATGCTCAGCGTCTAATTCTATCAAATCAATACTACCTAATGTCTCAAATGGATCCTGAGAACTCAGCTAAATACCAACGTCTACAAACGATTGTAGAACGTGGTTACGAACTACAAATGCGTGAACTGAACAAAGAGTTTGGTTGCCTAACAGAAGCAGAGTGTCGTGAAATTATCGACATCATGGAGATGTACCACGCGATGCAAGAATCAAACAAAATGCTTGCAGAAGACGAGCGTAAAGAAGTAGATCAACGTCGTTTACAGTTCCTAGGTTTTGACATTGCATCTGAAGCACAGATCGTACATTACGTGCGCTTCCTGACTGATTCGGAAGGCCTTTACCCGCAGTTTGATAAAGCGGATCACCACTTCAACAGCCAGATGCCGATGCTTGATAAGTACCGCCGCATGCTGACGACATGGCGCAACTGCCCTCGCCAATACCACCTATGTGCGACAGAACTATCTCAAATCTTCAACGCATAATAGATAAGTAAAAATAATAAAGGGTTGCTCATGAGCAACCCTTTTTCGTTCGATTCTCTTAAAGAGAGAAAATCAGTAATTAGAAGACGTAGGCGATGCCGACGTTTGCCGTAGTATTGACACCACTCTCGATAATTGGACTCTTCTCAATATCGCCTTCTAGATTGGTATAACGGACACCACCAGTTACACGGATATTTGGCGTGATATGCATATAACCACCTAAACCAATAAAATACTGACCATCCCAATCCGCATCAAACTCATCTAGCGTTGTTCTATTAGCTTCATCCGAGCTCACACCATAAAGATGATTGTTAATACGTTCGCTGTTGTAAGCGTAACCAATCGAAGGGGTAATCGCCCAACCTTTGCGTCGAATCGGTAGTCGCCAAGCCGCCTCTCCATACACACCATTATGTTTAAAACCGATGTCTGAACCAATCGTCGCTTCGAACATACCAACCAATGTAATGACTTGATAACTTACGCCACCTAATATCGATGCTTCACGCTCATCAAGCTTTTGAATGTCAACATTATCGGAATCACTAGGTTTTAAGGTTCTTGGGTCGTACACCGCTCTAAATACAATGTTCTGAGGTGTGCCAACTGGGAATAGACGATAACCGGCACTGAAACCACGCATAAAGAAGTGCTCTCCCTCATAACCAACCATTGGGATCACGGCTCTATTTGAAGGGGTTTCTTTATACACAGCTGGAGAGTAAGAAGCTGCAACACCTAAAGACCATTGAGATATCTTTGCTTGCACCCCAGAAGTCGCCAATAAAGTGGTGCCCACCACTAACGCTTTTACCCAATTACTCTTCACTGCTAAAACCTTATTCACATCGTCTAAATAAAAACCAAAGCCATTATATGGTACGAAATACCCAAAAATCAACCATACACAGAATCAATACCAGATATTACATATTTTTATCTATCAAATAATAAAAACTGAAAATTTAAAACTCTGTTTAAAAAGGCTTCGTATAAAAAGTAATTTGTTTAAGTATAAACCCGCAGTTCGCAACATTCGCGGACATCACAATTCAGACAAAAATGTAAATAAATGCATAATTGTTAAGCAAAATTGTATAAGCGGGTCTAGGCTTAAGTTGTGGGGAGTTCGTAATTTTCAATCGCTCGTCAGTTTTGACAGGTTAACAAGGGGAATGTGACTATGAGTATTTTCGACCACTATCAATCACGCTATGAAGCAGCCAAGGAAGAAGAGCTGACTCTGCAAGAGTTCCTTGGGCTGTGTAAAGACGATAAAAGTGCTTATGCCAACGCTGCTGAGCGCCTGTTGCTTGCGATCGGTAAGCCTGAAGTCATCGACACCGCACAAGACCCTCAGCTCAGCCGAATTTTCTCTAACCGAGTGATATCTCGTTATCGAGAATTTGAAGACTTCTATGGCATGGAAGACGCTATCGAACAGATTGTTTCTTATCTAAAACATGCTGCGCAAGGGTTAGAAGAGCGCAAACAAATTCTGTACCTTCTTGGCCCAGTGGGTGGTGGTAAATCCTCTCTGGCTGAGAAACTAAAATCACTGATGCAAAAAGTGCCGATTTACGTACTTTGCGCTGACGGCGAGCGAAGCCCTGTTAATGACCACCCATTCTGTCTATTCGACGTTAACGAAGATGGCGACGTACTGAAGCAAGAGTATGGCATCGAGAAGCGTTACCTACGCTCAATTATGTCTCCGTGGGCTGCAAAGCGTCTGCATGAATTTGGTGGCGACATTTCTCGCTTCAAAGTCGTGAAAGTACGCCCTTCAATCCTCGATCAGGTTGCTATCGCCAAAACCGAGCCGGGTGATGAAAACAACCAAGACATCTCATCATTGGTTGGTAAAGTTGATATCCGTAAACTCGAGCACTTCTCTCAAGATGATCCTGATGCATATAGCTATTCTGGCGCATTGTGTAAGGCGAACCAAGGTCTGATGGAATTTGTAGAGATGTTTAAGGCACCAATTAAAGTGCTACACCCTCTACTAACCGCAACCCAAGAAGGTAACTTCAACGGTACTGAAGGCCTTTCAGCTCTGCCATTCGACGGCATGATCCTCGCGCACTCAAATGAATCTGAGTGGCAGACATTCCGTAACAACAAAAACAACGAAGCTTTCCTAGACCGTGTGTACATTGTAAAAGTCCCTTACTGCCTACGCGTATCTGAAGAAGTGAAAATCTATCAGAAACTGCTTGAGCACAGTGAACTGTCAAAAGCACCATGTTCACCGAGCACACTCGAGCTACTCTCTCAATTCAGCATCCTGTCTCGTCTGAAAGAGCCTGAAAACTCATCGCTATTCTCAAAAATGCGCGTTTACGATGGTGAGACGCTTAAAGATACCGATCCAAAAGCGAAGAGCTACCAAGAGTACCGTGACTACGCAGGTGTAGACGAAGGTATGTCAGGTCTATCGACTCGTTTCGCCTTTAAGATTCTTTCAAGAGTATTCAACTTCGACCAAACCGAAGTCGCGGCAAACCCAGTACACCTCTTCTACGTCATTGAGCAACAAATCGAGCGAGAGCAGTTCCCTCAAGAGACTGCAGAGAAGTACCTAGAGTTCTTGAAAGGCTACCTAGTACCTCGCTACGTGGAGTTCATTGGCAAAGAGATTCAAACCGCATACTTAGAGTCATACTCTGAGTACGGCCAAAACATCTTTGACCGCTATGTCACCTACGCTGACTTTTGGATTCAAGACCAAGAGTACCGTGATCCTGAAACAGGTCAGCTATTCGACCGAGCTTCACTGAATGGTGAACTCGAAAAAATTGAGAAAACCGCGGGTATTAGTAACCCTAAAGACTTCCGTAATGAAATTGTGAACTTCGTGCTTCGTGCGAAAGCGAACAACAATGGTAAGAACCCAGTTTGGACCAGTTACGAGAAGCTACGCACTGTGATTGAGAAGAAAATGTTCTCGAACACCGAAGAGTTACTACCGGTTATCTCTTTCAATGCGAAAACATCTTCTGAAGACCAGAAGAAGCACGATGACTTCGTCGCTCGTATGATGGAAAAAGGCTACACCGAGAAACAAGTAAGACTGCTCTCTGAATGGTACCTAAGAGTTCGTAAGTCCTCATAAACCAAAACGTGCAGAGCTGCCTAACGCAGGCAGCTCCACTACTCACAAGAAGTAGGTTCACGACGTAAATTTGAGAGGGAGTTCTTATGGCACAATTTATTGATCGGAGGCTCAATGGTAAGAATAAGAGCGCAGTGAACAGGCAGCGCTTCATTCGACGCCATAAAGAGCAAATCAAAGAGTCGGTAGCAGATGCTGTTAACCGTCGCTCAATCACCAACACCGAAACGGGTGAGGATGTCTCGATCCCACACAAAGACATCAAAGAGCCAAGCTTCCATCAAGGGCAAGGAGGCGTGCGCGAGCGCGTTCACCCAGGTAACGACCAATTTATCACTGGCGACAAAATTGAGCGTCCGAAAGGTGGTGGGCAAGGCGGAGGTTCAGGACAGGGCGAAGCAAGTCCAGATGGTGAAGGGCAAGACGAATTTATCTTTCAGATCTCCAAAGACGAATATTTAGACATTCTGTTTGAAGACCTCGAGCTGCCTAATCTAGAAAAAAATCAAATCAACAAAATCACCGAGTGGAAGACGCACCGCTCTGGTTACCAAACCGCAGGTATCCCATCGAACATTGCTGTGGTTCGCTCGCTACAACAGTCGCTTGCAAGAAGAACAGCGATGACAGCAGGCAAACGTCGCGAATTGAACTCATTGATGGAGCAACTCGACAAAGTTCAAATGACAGAGCCCGCTCAGCCTTTCGAAGAGACGCGACTTAAAGAAGAGATCGCCGAATTAAGGAAGAAAATCGAAAGCGTGCCATTCATTGACACGTTTGACCTGCGCTACAAGAACTACGAGAAGCGCCCTATCCCATCTAGCCAAGCGGTTATGTTCTGCTTAATGGATGTGTCAGGCTCAATGGATCAAGCAACAAAAGACATCGCAAAACGCTTCTATGTGTTGCTGTACCTCTTCTTGAACCGTACCTATGAGAACGTTGACGTTGTGTTCATTCGCCACCACACACAAGCGAAAGAAGTCGATGAACATGAATTTTTCTACTCACAAGAGACAGGCGGAACGATCGTATCCAGTGCCCTTAAGTTAATGGACGAAATTGTTGCGGAGCGTTATCCGTCAAATGAGTGGAACATATACGCTGCACAAGCATCCGATGGCGATAACTGGGCAGACGACTCCCCGCGCTGTAAAGAACTGCTTGTGAACAAACTACTGCCAACCTGTCAGTACTACTCCTACATAGAAATCACTCGTCGTTCGCACCAAACGTTGTGGCATGAGTATGAGAAGTTAGAAGCAAGCTTCGATAACTTCGCCATGAAAAACATAAAAACCGTGGACGACATTTTCCCGGTATTCAGAGAACTGTTCCAGAAAGAGACAGCGTAAGGAGGCTTTTCATGACAGCAAAATCAAGCGTTGCAGAGAAAGATAGCCCTGCGGATAAAAACAGAGGCAAGATGCTGCCAGACGGCCCTGATTGGACGTTTAACCTCTTAGAACAATACCATGTCGAGATCAAACGTGTGGCCGAGCACTACCGACTCGACACCTATCCTAACCAAATCGAGGTTATTACCTCTGAGCAGATGATGGACGCCTACTCAAGTATTGGCATGCCCATCAATTACAACCACTGGTCATTTGGTAAAAAGTTCATCCAAACCGAGCAAAACTACAAGCACGGTCAGATGGGGCTTGCTTATGAGATCGTGATTAACTCAAATCCATGTATTGCCTACCTAATGGAAGAGAACACGGTGACGATGCAGGCGTTGGTAATGGCGCACGCATGTTACGGGCATAACTCTTTCTTTAAAGGCAACTACCTATTCCAAACATGGACCGATGCGAGCTCTATCATCGACTATCTTCTGTTCGCGAAAAAGTACATTGCGGACTGTGAAGAAAAGTACGGCGTCTCTGAAGTCGAACAGCTACTCGATTCGTGCCACGCCTTGATGAATTACGGTGTAGACCGCTATAAACGACCAGAGAAAATTTCTATCGCTGAAGAGACAGCACGTCAACAAGAGCGAGAGGCATACCTGCAGTCTCAAGTGAATGAACTGTGGCGTACTGTACCGAAGAACCGCGATAAAGAGGAAGAGCAGAAGGTACGTTTCCCTAGTGAACCACAAGAGAACATTCTCTACTTCATCGAGAAAAATGCGCCGCTGCTAGAACCGTGGCAACGAGAGTGTGTTCGTATCGTGCGCAAGATCAGCCAGTATTTCTACCCACAAAAACAGACTCAAGTGATGAACGAAGGCTGGGCGACCTTCTGGCACTATACGATTTTGAATCATCTTTACGATGAAGCTTTGGTCAGTGACAAATTCATTCTGGAGTTCCTGCATAGCCACACCAGTGTTGTCGCACAACCTGCCTACAACAGCCCTTATTTCAGCGGAATTAACCCTTACGCACTCGGCTTTGCGATGTTCCAAGATATACGTCGAATCTGTGAGAATCCTACAGATGAAGACAAGGAGTGGTTCCCTGAGCTGGCTGGTAGTGATTGGCTCGAGGCTGTTCACTTTGCTATGCATAACTTCAAAGATGAAAGCTTTATCAGCCAATATCTGTCACCAAAGATCATTCGCGACTTTAAGCTGTTCTCGATACTCGATGATGACCGTAAAAGCGTGATTGAGGTGAGTGCGATTCATGATGAAATGGGCTACCGCATGATTCGTGAAAAACTCGCAGCGCAATACAACTTGAGCAACCTAGAACCAAACATTCAAGTCTTCAACGTGGATGTGCGCGGTGACCGTTCAATGACTCTACAATACGTACCTCACGACCGTATTCCGCTTGATAAAGGCTACGACGAGGTAATGAAGCACCTCTATCGTCTATGGGGTTTTGACGTGATATTGGAAGAGCTCAAAGACACAGGACATAGAGAAATCCTTGCGACGTGTCCAAAGCGTAACGATTATGGCTCGAAGATCTAACTCAGTTTCAAACCACATCATGTAGAAAACAAGTAATATAAACAAAAAAGCGCACTGGTCGAAACCAATGCGCTTTTGTTTTCCAGCACTTTAAATTAAAAGCCATGCGATAAAGACAGCTTATACAATTGGCTTTTGGCCACGCTCAATCAGCTTCAGCAAAATATTATCTGCCGACTTACCTGCTACTCCAGCAAGTTTGTCTGATAGCTTCTTCTTCTGAACATAGTGAATCGCAAGAACCGTTTTCTCTTTGCACGCACCCACTACGATGTCATCAGAAGTGCGAATTTCATCGACTAAACCTAGAGCGTGAGCTTGAGTACCAAACCAGTGTTCACCAGTCGCTACTTTTTCTAGGTCTAAGCCTGGGCGGTGATCGCGAATAAAGTCTTTGAATAAACCGTGAGTCTCTTCGAGCTCCTGCTTGAACTTCTCGCGCGCTTTATCGTTGTTTTCACCGAACATAGTCAAGGTGCGTTTGTACTCACCGGCTGTCAGCTGTTCAAACTCAATGTCGTACTTTTTCAGTAGCTTATTGAAATTAGGTAGTTGAGCAATAACACCAATAGAGCCAACAATAGCGAAAGGCGCTGAAACAATCTTATCGGCAATACATGCCATCATGTAGCCGCCACTCGCTGCTACCTTATCAACAGAGATCGTCAGAGGAAGACCCGCCGCTTTAATACGGTCAAGCTGAGAAGACGCTAAACCATAGCCGTGAACCATGCCGCCGCCAGACTCAAGCTTAAGCAATACTTCATCGCCCTCACGAGCCACCGCTAATACAGCTGTTACCTCTTCACGAAGAGAAGCCACCTCTTTTGCATCAATACTGCCATTGAATTCCAAAACAAACAGGTGCGGTTCGCGCTTGCTATCCAACTCGCCCTCTTTCGCTGCTTTTTTAACTTCTTTGCCGCGTGACTTGGTTTTCTCTTTTTCCGCTTTCTTTTCAGCCTTATCACGAGCCTTGATGAACGCATCATCATGTAAATGATGCTCTAGCTGCTCGATAGTCTGTTTGTGGTGATCAGATAGGTTAGTGATTTCCAGCTCACCTTTTATCGCGCTTGATTTGCCTCCCACCGATTTCGCAATCACTAAAATTGCAATAATGGCGATTACAACAGTCGCAATCTTGGCTAAAAACAAGCCGTAGTCCAACAAAAAGTCCAATGTCATATCCCCTAATGTACGAATTAGTGTATTGTAACCATCTTGTCACGATTACCAAGAATTTCTAATCATTCCTGCGGTTATCTGTGTGATTAAACATCAATGGAATGACGAACATAAAAATAGAAGGATAAGCACAGTGGATTACCCAATCTCTACAGATGCCCTCAAAGATAAAGTAATTTTGGTTACAGGCGCTGGAGCCGGTATTGGCCGCCAAGCTGCATTGAGTTTTGCTCAACACGGTGCGACAGTGATTCTGCTCGGCCGTAACGTAAAAAACCTAGAGTTTATTTACGATGAAATCGAGAAAGCAGGCTACCCACAACCTGCGATCATCCCGTTGGATCTTAAGGGTGCAACAAAGCAAAACTACATCGACATGGCTGAAACGATCGAATCTCAATTCGGTCGCCTAGACGGACTACTACACAACGCAGGTGTGCTTGGTACTCTGAGTCCATTCGATCAAATCGAAGAAGACACATTTGATGATGTGATGCAGATTAACGTAAAAGCTGAGTTCTTAATGACTCAAGCTCTTCTACCGGTACTTAAGAAAGCAGAAGCGGGCCGTATCGTATTCACCTCTTCAACAGTTGGTCACTCTGGCCGTGCATTCTGGGGCTCTTACGCTATCTCTAAATTTGCGACTGAAGGCATGATGCAGATCCTAGCCGACGAAGTAGAAGGCACTGCACTGCGTGTCAATGCGATTAACCCAGGTGCGACTCAAACACGCATGCGTGCAAAAGCTTACCCAGGCGAAGATGCAAACAAGCTGAAGACACCACTCGACATTATGCCGCTGTACTTGCACTTGATGAACCCAAGTGTGACTGACGTACACGGCCAATGCATTGATGCGCAACCTAAGCGATAACCGCGCAGCATTTTAGACGAAGCATAAAAAAAGAGCTCCTAGGAGCTCTTTTTTAGTCATAACTACACAACTAACTTTAAGCTAATTAGTGAAGCTTAAGGTTTGGACGTAGTACGCGGTTAATACGGCCTACCAACATCATCAGTGATGTCTTAATCACGCCATGTAGCGCCATTTGGTGCATGCGGTATAGCGAGATGTAAACCACGCGAGCAATGCGACCTTCAACCATCATTGAACCTTTGGTTAGGTTACCCATCAAGCTACCAACCGTTGAGAAGCGGCTCAAAGAAACCAAAGAGCCTTTATCTTTGTAGATATAAGCCTTCTGCTCACGACCATTTAGTTTGGCAATGATGTTGCTGAATGCGCATCTAGCCATTTGATGAGCCGCTTGAGCACGTGGTGGGACAAAAGAGCCGTCCGCTTGTGTGCATTGTGCTAGGTCACCAATAACGAAAATATCGTCATCACGTGTCGTTTGCAGTGTATCTTTCACTACCAATTGGTTGATACGGTTTGTCTCTAAACCACCGATGTCTTTAATGAAATCTGGCGCTTTGATGCCTGCAGCCCAAACCATGATCTGAGCAGGGATCTTCTCACCCTCTTTAGTCGTTAGACCATCAGCGTCAGCTTGCGTCACCATAGTCATAGTACGAACGTTCACACCAAGCTTAGTCAGCTCAGAGTGTGCCGCACTTGAGATACGTGGTGGAAGTGCAGGAAGAATGCGCTCACCCGCTTCGATTAAGTTTACGTTTAGCTTGCTTGAATCTAGGTCGCCAAAACCGTAAGTACGCAGCTCTTTAACCGCATTGTGCAGTTCAGCAGACAGCTCTACGCCTGTTGCACCCGCACCAACAATAGCGATGTCTACAGTACCTTGGCCGTTCTTAGCATGCAGCTTCAGGAACTCATTGTTCATCTCGGTACGGAAACGGTGCGCCTGTTCTGGGCTATCTAGGAAGATACAGTTGTCACGGACACCTGGAGTATTGAAATCATTCGACGTTGAGCCAATCGCCATAACTAGAATGTCGTATTCCAACTCACGGCTAGGCATCAATAGTTCGCCATTTTCATCACGAAGTTCGCTTAGGGCGATAACCTTACGTTCGCGATCGATGTCGTTAAGGCTACCCATCTGGAAATCAAAGTAGTGATTCTTTGCATGTGCACGGTAGCTCAATGCGTCGACACCTTCATCCAAAGAGCCGGTTGCTACTTCATGCAGTAACGGTTTCCAAAGGTGGCTCGCTTTGCGGTCAACCAGTGTAATCGTTGCGCGTTTTTTACGGCCTAGGGTGCGCCCTAGCTTGGTTGCTAGTTCTAAACCACCAGCACCACCGCCTACTACGATAATTTTTGTCACGATGACAATCCTCTACAAAATAAATAAATGGGGCTCGGCTCGATTACTCCAACCGATAAATTCTGTTTTCTACTCAGTAACCTGCGTTATCGCAGTGGGAAGTTCGATTCGCTTCCTATCACCGAGTGTTTAGAGGGGCTAAGACTAAAGTCATCTGCTTTAGTAAGTTCACGTGGATAAAAAAGGGCTTACCTGAGAGGTAAAGCGCAAAAAATGGGCAAGTTTATGACTCGCTCTCAATTTTTTTTGATATTTATCAAAATATTTTATTACCGAACATTATATAGAGCAAAAACGTGACCGCAACTAAAATCCTTACCTTCCATGAGGTTTCGTAGAAAAAATAGTTAACGTTTGCGTCATTTTCATTCACGTTGAAAATGCGTTGAATATAAAAAAAGCAGTGCTCTGAAAAGCACTGCTTCTTGCTATCAAATTTTATAAGAAATTAAGCGTTCTTGAAGGCTTTCATCGCTTGTAAATGCTGAGAAATCTTCTTGAACTTGTGACTCTCTTTCTCATCCCAAATGATTTGATAATAGTCTTCAAGTTCAGCCGCTGTTTTACTGTTGTCGTGAATTTCATCTTCACGAGACAGTACAACTAAGCAGCGATCTTTGTTCTTCATGCGATACTGGCTGACACACTTTGTTGCAATATCTTCGTATTCTTCTGGGCGATCAATTCTGCCGACCATGTTCTTTTCAGGTCTCAAATTCGGGTTGAAGATCACCTGCTTGATACCACATAAGAAGCCAATACGTTCAGACCAATATCCACCTAAGCCAACACCACAAATTATCGGGTGTGGGTCATCAGATTGTTCAATTACTTTATGCACTTCTTTAAGCAAGTGCTGCATGTCGTGTTTCGGGTGAAGAGTACTGTAGTTAATGAAACGAACGTCATCGTCAATGAATTGCAACTGCAGTATTTTTTCGTGGTTGCCCGGGCTTGTTGAGTCAAAGCCGTGTAGGTAAATAATCATTGTACCTCCCTGGTAAAATGCTGGTACGTTTTGATAAATCTAACATGAAAAATAAGGTTTTAAAGTACAGATACCTGAATTTGCATTTTTCCCATCCTAAACGTGATCCTAGCTACATAAAGTGCAACTGAGTGCCCGCGCTTCATCCATATATTGTTCATCCCCCCACAGCTGATGAGCCAGCAAATACCAAAGCATCGCCATCATTTTGCTGCGTGGTTGCCAAGCCTCGACGCCGTCTATCCATGCTTGAGTATCATGGATACCTCGAAACTGGCAGTATTGTTTAACGGCCTCTTCTACCGGTACGTTAGCGACCGAAATCGTCAATGTTAAATCGAGTCGAGGATCCGCTAATGCTGCATACTCCCAATCAATAATCTTAATCTCACCATGCTGACGTACAAGGTTGTAGCCACCGAGATCAAAATGACAAAGTGAATTTTCGATTGGAGGTAGGTTAGGTGCCGAGCGCCATTGTTGATAAATAGCTTCAAACTCCTCACCTCTATGCTCTTTATCAAGTCGCAACCAATAATGGTCAACTCGAGCGGTAAAACAGAAGGGATGCAGAGGGAGTCGCGAAGTGTTAACTAAATGCACAGATACCAAGGTTCTAATTAGCTGTTGAAGTGAGAGGTCATCGTGAATGGTATCCCCTTCAACCCACTCTACCAGCAAGCCTTGCTTATTGATGGTCATCGCTTGGGGTGCAATATGAAGCTGCTCTATCGCCGAGAGCACTTGATACTCTTCATGACGCGAAATGCCGAAGGCTTCAGTAATGGAAGTAGCGGGTCGCCAGACAAAAGCTTTCCCCTCGCCAGTTTCTATCTTCCAACAACGGTTGGTGAGGCCACCGGTTAACGTTTGTGCTTTCACAGGAGGGACATCGAAATAGTCATCAAGTGAGCCTAGACTCGCATCCAGTTTTTTGGCTTCATCCCAGCAAAAAATCGCCATACTCTCTGTTCTCCCTATAAAAAAGACACCAACGTTACCGCCAGTGTCTTTTATTCTCACTCAATCCAAGTGTAGCTTAAAGAGCCGTGCATAATGCAACACTCTATATGGCTACTGCTTGATTACAGACCCAGTAGGCTCTTAGATTTTTGCTTACGGATTTCTGTTTCATCTGCCCATTCGATTAGACCAGACTCAAGATCCATTAAACGCATTGTCATTTTGTAGTAAACGTCTTGGTCACTACCGTCGTTCTTAACGATGCTTGATAGGTTGCCGTAAAGCATGTATTGAGCGCCAACCATCTTACCGAACTGAATCGCTGAGCTTTGGTTAACAAGCTCATCGTTGTTCTGGAAGTTCAGTTGTTCACGAACTGACTCAACGCGGTCCATGTCAACGAAACGGAACTTGCCTGAATTCAACATCTTAGTACTGATCGTATCTGTGATAGATTCAGTATCGATGTGCTCGCTGGTTTTGTTCTTAATACGCTCTACAAACACGATCGGACGCTGATCACGGGTGATGTAAGAAACCGAACCAGAAGCCATCATGCTATCAACCATTTCGCCAGCAATCGTTTGAAGGTCCGTAGAACCGAAATCGATGGTTGTGGTCTCTACAGCTTGCGCATCACCATAACTTACTTTGTTTGAACAACCGCCTAGAATTACTGCCAATCCTAATAGCGCAATGACACTCTTTTTCATTTTATTTCCTCACATATCCAAGCAGAACAACGCCCTACTCATAAATTTTGTTGGCTTAGCTGACCAGTAGTAGTCGTGCCCAGCTTAACCGTTAAATATTACTGTTCCCGAAACTGCACGCGAAATTGTGTCGCTTTCGGGTTCACTGAAATCTCTGACAAGGTGATGGTCTCGAAACCGCGGACAATGGCTTGCTTCCAAGGCCCTTGCTTCAAGTTCACTTCAAGGCCTGCATCGTCGTACCAGTAGAATCGATACAGGATGTTTTGGTCACCCTTGTAGTCGCTCGTCAGACGTACAAGTCCTCGGGTATGACCATCAACTTGATCGGTTCTAACGTCATCAACTAGCAGTCGACTACCCAGTACCTTGTCACCAAAAAATACGTTTTGCGTTAGGCCATCTACACGTACACCTGCTGTGTTATCCGCACAACCGGCCAAGGCTGCAACAGCCGCTAAGCTCACTAACCACTTTTTCATTACAGCCTCCCTAGCTGCTTGTGCCACATGGTGGCGTTATTCCCTTGGCGAGAAACCCAAACTAATGTGGTTTGCCCCTCTCGCACATCAAACTGATACGACTTGCCGCCCGCTTCTAGCGTGTAGTTGCCAGAAGTCGCCACATAGGTACTGCTCTTCACCTGAGCAGGTAGCGACTGCCAACTGCGAGTATCAGGTTGTTCAGTCAGCGTATTCCAAACATTGAACAACAAGTTACCGACATCATCGCCTTTGGTCGCTTCTTTACGAATTCGGTCTTTCGCGACCACTCGCAGTGCTTGGCGAATAACAATACCCGGCAGACGCTCAGATAAATCGTTCTGTGCCATTGCGTCTACATCGGTCAACAAACTGCCATTGAGCGAGGTACCGTTGATGCGAATCGACGTAAATCTTTCATTTGGCTGCTTTGAATAGTATGGCAGAGCTAGAGAATATATGGCGCCTTGGTCACGACTGTCATAAACAGGTAAATCTAAACGCCAGCTGTCCATTGCTTGTACAACGCTCTGCTCATCTAAGACGATTACTCGCCCTTCGCCAGATTTAAGAGACGCTGGCATCGAGTAGCGTTTTTTCAACTTCACCAAATCTTCACGCATACCAAGGCGCTGAGCCACCAGCATAGTGCGCTCAATAACCTGTTGATTGTCAGGCATAACCGCCAAGGCACGTCGATAATCAACATACGCACTGTTGAGGTCATTGGACGCTTCATAAAGCAGACCAGACAAGAACATCAAATAGGCATTTTGTACCGATTGTAGCTTTTTGCCTGCGTCCGGGTAGTTCGAGAGAATGCTGCCAACGTTAGCCGAAAGGCCTTGCGAGCGAGCATCATTTGCTGCTTGCTGCAATTCTGCTTCACGTTGCTTCTTTGCTTGCTCTTGAACTTGGTTAGCGCGACGCATCTCAACCAATGCGCCCTCTAAATCATTCTGTTTGAGATAATTCAGCCCAAGATAAAGATGAAGAAAGCCTAATTCATAGTCGGCTGGGGTATATTCGGTAATATTGTCATTAACTGCTAACGCACCAACGCTCGCCGCGCTGTCCGTCACCGATACCACGGCTTTATCTTGCTGAACTCTTACGGCTTGGTCTGCTTGTTCAAACCAAGACTTACTCTCTGCATATTGTTGGTCTAGTAAATATACGCGGCCTTTTTCAAGGTTATCCAAAATGTCGCCTGCGGCATAATCGGGCAATTCTTGCTGCGCTTCTGAGTAATCACCCGCTCTTAACGCTTTATACACACTCTCGTTTTGAGCACTGTAGTGACTAAACAAGTTCCCCGCAGACATGCTTGCACACCCAACGGTCAATGCCGACATCATCGCGACTGAAACGAACTTAACGTACTGTTTCAAAGATTAACTCCTGCCTATCTATACCAACCAACGCTTTGGACTACAGTTCACGCAGAAAGTTGGTATAGAAAGTCATTTTTTATTAGCTCATTAATAGTGGGCCAAGAGGGCGACCACCTACGAGGTGCATATGAATATGATAAACTTCTTGGCCACCGTGAGAGTTACAATTCACAATCAGTCGGTAACCATCTTCTGCAATACCCTCTTCTTTCGCCAGTTTACGAGCAACCGTAAATAGACGCCCCATCATCGCTTCATCTTCCGCTTCAACATCATTCGCTGTTGGAATCAGCTTGTTTGGGATAATCAGGATATGACTTGGCGCACGAGGATTAATGTCACGAAACGCGGTAACTAGATCGTCCTGGTAAAGAAGGTCTGCTGGAATATCTTTATTAATTATTTTGCTAAAAATGGTTTCTTCAGCCATGTTTTTCTCCAATAAAACATTTACTTCTAAGAGCTTTGAGTATGCGTCAAGCCACTAGAAACCTCAATCAACCTGAGCTAAAGCATAATAAAAAACAGTGTTCAAATCAAAGAAAACCCTATCAAGCGCAAAAGAATGTTATGTCGCTTATTGCTGACAGCTATTTTTGACGGGTGCGTCATAAAATGTGTTACTGGAACTCAATAGAATGCTGACACTTTTGTTACTTTGTTTTGGACCGGATTTTCGGTCTGTATTTATTTTTAGGGAGAATGGCCATGAAAGGCTCAGTGATAAAACGCATGTATGCGGGCTTCGCACTGATCATCATCATGTTTGCAATTACGATTACAATCATGATGAGCAGCATGAATCAGATACACAGTAATTTCGAAAGCGTCTCAAAATCTTCGCTGCCTCTTGTTACTCTCTCTAATCAAACCAGTGTGCAGCTACTCTCTGCAGACAAATCCTTTAAAGATTACCTCACTACACAGAATCAAGAGCGCATGACAGCAATGCGCAGTGAATTTGCTCAATCACAACAAGCATTTTCTTCTGTACTTAATGAACTTGAAGTAGCTAGCGCAACGAACCCTGTACTGGTAGAGCGTGTTGAACAGCTAAAACAACTCGAAGAGCGCTACTTCTCTGAAGCAGAAGAAGCGATGAACAACTACGTCGCGATGTTTGAAGCACAAGAGCAAGTACAAAAAGCATCGCGCGAATTCCAACGCCTACACTCAGAATTAACAGTTGGGATGAAAGAGTATGTTGCCGATCAGAAAAGCATCTCTGTGAAGGTAATGGCGAAAAGCTACTTTATTAAGCTGAAAGACGCAGAGGTGATCACCTCTGATGCTCTAGCAAGCTCAGATGTAGAGTTAGTTCAAAGCGCAGTAAACAAAAACAAAAAAGCGGTAACACACCTTAACTACGCATACCGTGGTTTAACGACTCAACTGCCCGAGCTAAAAGGCGCGTTCGATGAGTCGGTACAAAAGTTCACGAAAGACGTTGGTCAAAAAGGCGGTGTACTTGATAAACATAATAACTACCTACAAGCGAAGAAGGCACTCTACATCAACATCGCTAACCTAGCTGTA
Organism: Vibrio fortis; assembly: GCF_000695685.1. Lineage (GTDB taxonomy): Bacteria > Pseudomonadota > Gammaproteobacteria > Enterobacterales > Vibrionaceae > Vibrio > Vibrio fortis_A. Next base: position 865,173 of record NZ_JFFR01000002.1, read on the forward strand.
GACGTTGACCAAGCAATGGCCGTTCTGGACTCATTCAACGTCACGGCGGGTGAACAGCTTAATAGCTCACTGGCAGATGCAGGTGAAGTCTACGACCAAGGCCTAATGAAAGCTATCGCGATTGGTGTTGTGGTGACGGTATTCGCAGCAGCGATTGGCTATCACATTGCACACAGTGTGCGCGAACCTTTGACTCGTATTTTGCATGCACTTGAAGGGCTAACACAGGGTGATATGACTAAGCGTATCGACATTCGTTACGACAACGAATTTAGCCGGGTGAGTCGTCATATCAACACTCTTGCCGATAACCTACATAATATTCTAGTTAAGCTAAATGAAGCATCTGATGAGCTAACTGAAACCGCAAGCATCAACCAGAAGACCTCTTCTACAACGCAAGGTCAGCTCAGCAATCAGCGCGAACAGACTGCTAACGTGGCAACGGCAATGACAGAGATGTCACATTCGGTGCAAGAAGTCGCAAGCAGCGCGCAGAGCTCATTAACCATGGTTCAACAGGTTGAGTCAGCATCTGAATCCGGTCGTCAAATCATGAACACCAACATCAGCACCATCAATCAGCTAGAGACTCGCCTCAATGAGTCGGTTGTCGCTGTGGGTGAACTGCAACAGATGAGTAGCCAGATTGGCTCAATCCTAGATGTAATTCGTGGTATTGCAGAACAAACCAACCTACTTGCACTCAATGCCGCTATCGAGGCTGCACGTGCGGGTGAACAAGGCCGTGGCTTTGCTGTAGTAGCTGACGAGGTTCGCGTTCTTGCTCAGAAGACCACGCAATCTACCTCTGAGATTGAAACTATGATCAGCAACCTACAGTCGAGCTCTAAGACAGCAGGTAACGTGATTGAGAGCTGTATGAATGATATGGAAATGTCGGTTGAGCAGGCTTCCAATGCCAATAGTGCGATGGAAGAGATTCAAGCGCTTATCCTAGAGATCAGCCACATGAGTACACATATTTCTCAGGCGGCAGCAGAACAAAGTGAGACATCGAGCGACATTGCACGCAACATTGAAGACATCAACCACATTGCGGATGCAAGTTATCAAGCGATGTCGTCAATCGCTCAAGCGAGTGAGAACCTAACGATTCTTGCGAACCAACAAGGAGATTTGGTGCACCAATTCAAACTTTAGGTCCACTTTAAAGCGAATAAAGGTAAGACTTTGCTCGCACCAAATCGTTAACTGACTGAACAAGGGTAACTTTTATCAAAGGTTACCCTTGTTTTTTTAAGGCGTTGTCATTATATGAGTATTATGGCTTGCTGCTTTCCGTTACGATCCCATTTTGAGCGAGCCAATATTAAGGAATTTATATGGCTGTTCACGTTGGCATTATTGATCAAGACCCCATTAGGTTGATTACCCCGTTATTGGATAATCGAACCGTCAGTTCTCACATTGTTTTTATCGGTGACAAGACTCAAGAAGGCATGTATCTGCGCCTTCACTCTGTACTCCAAAAGCGCGACATTACCAGTGAGTTCTTTGAGATTCCTACCATCGTCAACACCTCTGTTATCAAAGAATCAATTCAAAACTTAGCCGAAGATCTCAAGGCGCGTGGTCAAGAAGTCAAGCTGAACGCAAGTTGTGGCCTAAGACACCGCCTACTCTCTGTTTACGAAGTATTCCGAACTTACCACTGGCCGATTTTCGTGGTTGAACCAAACAGTGACAAACTGTGTTGGTTATACCCAAATGGCAAAGAAGACGCACAAGTACAAGATCGCATCACCATTGATGACTACCTAACTGTATTTGGTGCTCGTGGTGAATTTAATGATTTCGAATTGCCACCACAGCTAGATCAGAAACTCTACGAGCTAGGTGAACGCTGGGCGAGTAATGCCCTTGAATTAGGGCCAGGTCTAGCAACGCTAAACTACCTAGCAACAACATGTCGTAAAGAGCAGAAACTGGACGTTGAGCTTTCAGAGAAGCAACAAGGCTATCGTGAGCTGAACATGCTGCTTACAGACCTCGTTGAAGCAAAAATCGCGACCTACCAAGACGGTATTTTGACCTTTGCTAATGAAGATGCGCGTCGTTTCTCGAACGGTGAATGGCTAGAAACACTGGTGCACAGCACGGTGAAACAGATTCAAGATGACATGCCAACCATTCAAGACCGCTCGTTAAACGTTCAGGTTTATCGCCAGCTTGGTGAGCGCGAAGTACGTAATGAGCTGGATGTCGCGTCAGTAGTCAACAATAAACTGCACATCATCGAGTGTAAGACCAAGGGTATGCGTGACGATGGTGATGACACCTTATACAAGCTGGAATCGCTGCGTGACCTACTAGGTGGCCTTCAGGCGCGAGCTATGCTGGTCAGCTTCCGTCCACTACGCCATAACGACATCACTCGTGCAGAGGATTTAGGGTTAGCTTTGATTGGCCCTGATGAGTTGAAAGACCTTAAGACACATCTAACGTCTTGGTTTGCGGCCGCAGGCGGTCACGAAGACCTAGAGTACTAAGCAAGTAAGCGACTAAGCTGTCAAAGACTCACTTCTCACACATTAAAGGCGCATCATGCGCCTTTTTATTTGTCTTAAATTTCACTCTGACGCTGATCGACACATACAAAAAAGCCGCACCAGTAAGTGCAGCTTTTGAGGATTTAAATCAAGCTATCTTGGGCGATAACTGAATTAAACAGTATCGAAGCGATTAAAGCATTTTACGCGCAGCTTCTACAACCACTTTGATTGAGCGTGCTTCTGTCTCTTTTAGAGTATCGTGATCTGGGATCTCTTTCTGTGTACGGTTGATAATAACACCCGCTACACAACCTGCTTTCAGGCCAGAACTTGCACACATAGTTAGCAGTGTTGCAGATTCCATTTCGAAGTTAAGAACGCCCATGTCTTGCCACTCTTGCATAGAACCTTGGAAACGCTTAACAACGCGACCAGAGAACGTGTCGTAACGCTCTTGACCTGGGTAGAACGTATCGCTTGATGCTGTAACACCAGTGTGAACAGTTGCGCCAGACTCTTCTACTGCCGCTTTCATTGCTGTTGCGATTTCGAAGTCAGCTACTGCTGGGAACTCCATTGGAGCAAAGTGTAGGCTTGCACCGTCTAGACGAACAGAGCCCGTTGTTACAATCATGTCACCCACGTTTACGTGAGGTTGGATTGCACCAGTTGTACCAACACGTAGGAAAGTGCGTACACCTAGTTGTGCTAGCTCTTCTACAGCGATAGATGTAGATGGACCACCAATACCAGTAGAACAAACAACCACAGGCTTACCGTCTAGCTCAGCGCGGTACAGCGTGTACTCACGGTGGCTTGCTAGAAATACTGGGTTTTCCATTTCGTCAGCGATTTTTTGTACACGTGCAGGATCACCTGGGATGATCGCTAGTGTCGCACCTTGAAGATCAGCTTCAGTAATACCTAAGTGGAAAACAGCTTGAGACATAGTTTGCTCCTTGTGGCTTATTGAGTGTTCATCACCCTTATCTAAGCGCATTATAAGTTTGTGGGGTACGTGTTTACTCTAACCAAGCTATTCACAAAATGAAGTGACAATCGTCACACCTCTCCACGCAACATACACTCAAGTTTCACGAAAAACCGATTGGCATCACACTTTTACCGTAATCGACCAGCTTCGTTGCATAATAATGACGAAAAAAACGCCTCTAGTTCATAAAACACAAATCAAACAACATGCGCTTAATAAACTAGAGGCGTCCTGTAACTAATTAGACGCCCTAATCAGCTTTTGACTTAAATCTTAGTAGTCTTAAAGCATTAAGTGTCACAAGCGCGGTTGCGCCACTATCGGCAAGCACGGCTACCCATAAGCCAGTAATACCAAATAGGCTCGTCACCAAGAAGACACCTTTTAACCCCAACGCCAAAGCGACGTTCTGACGAATGTTTCTCATGGTTGCCTGTGACAGCTCAATCATAGCTGGCAGTTCAGTTAAACGATTGTGAGTCAGTGCCGAGTCTGCGGTTTCCAAAGCTACATCGGTGCCGCCTCCCATAGCAATACCTACGTTGGCAGTTTTCATTGCTGGCGCGTCGTTAATACCATCACCCACCATAGCGACATGAGAACGGCGAGTCAGCTCTTCAACATAACTCACTTTATCCGCAGGCAATAGGCTTGCTTTGTACTGCATGCCAACCACAGAGCTGATTGCCTCGGCACTGCGAGGGTTATCGCCCGTCAACATAATCGACTCAACACCCAACTGGCTTAAACGCTCTACTGCAGCTTTGGCGTCACTGCGCAAAGTATCTTGCCACGCAATCAAACCAATGACGGTCTGAGGAAGCTCTACTGCGACTACCACCGTCTTGCCTTGCATTTCAAGCGAAGCAACCTGTTCTTGTACTGAAGAATCAAGAGCAAACATCACTTTCGATGGTGAAAGCACCTGATAAGTCCGTCCTTCGACGTCACCTTCAACGCCACTACCAATAAGGGCACGTTTGTTCTCAGATTCAGGAATATCAATCCCCATCTCTTTAACTTTATTGACGAGAGACAGTGCTAATGGATGGCTTGAACCAACTTCAATCGCACCAATCACACGCAATAACTGTTGCTCGTTCCAATCTTGCAACGGTGTCACGTTAGTAACTTGTGGCTTGCCCTCGGTCAGTGTGCCTGTTTTATCAAACGCAATGGTTTCAACTTTACCTAACTGCTCTAGCGCTGCACCACCTTTAATCAAAGCACCACGTTTTGCCGCCGCAGCCAAGCCAGACGTAATCGCAGCGGGTGTCGAGATAACCAAGGCACATGGACACGCAATCAACAGTAGCGCGAGTCCACGATAGACCCAAGTTTCCCAAGGTTGAGCAAACAAGCTCGGCGGAATCACAATTACCATCAAGGCCACAAACATCATTAGCGGCGTATACCAACGGCTAAATTTATCCAGGAATCGTTCTAGTGGTGCTTTGCGTGATTCTGCTTCTTCAATCAAATGAAGAATTCGGTCTATCGCATTCTCACCTTGTTTAGAAGTGATCGTGATACGAACAACCTTATCGACCACAACCGCACCCGCCATGATGGCGTTGCCTTTTACATGTTCAACAGGGACAGATTCACCAGTGAGTGCACTCTCATCGAAGCTAGCGGCGTAAGTGATCAATTGACCGTCTGCTGGCAGTCGAGCACCAGGAGAGACTTCAATAACGTCGCCAGGCTTAAGCTCCGTCACTGCAACATCAACACGTTCGCCATCGACAATTTGAGTCGCATTTTCAGGTACCAACGCCATCAATGCTTGTACACCACTGCGTGCACGGGATGAAGCAAAGGCCTCTAAACGTTCACCGATTAAGAACAACAATAGAACCATGGCTGCTTCTACTGTTTCCCCCAAATACAGGGCACCCAAAGCAGCGACACTCATCAAGGTTTCAATGGCAAAAGGAGTACCAGAACGAGCGAGCTTCACCGCTTGTTTTGCGACTGGGTAAAGTCCCAGCAAACAAGTGACAATGAACAATCGCTCACTTAAAACAGGACTGAAATCTTTGATTAAGGTCGCGAATAACATCGCTGCGGCAATCGCAATGATCTGGAGATTTGGCTGAATGTGAGATTGCCAGAAGGTCGCTGGCTCTTGCTTTTTCTTAGCGCCAACTTCATTCAAACTGAAGCCCGTTTTTTGAACGGCGGTTTCAATGGTTTCAGTGAGTTCAACTTGATCGTATTTCACGACCAGTTTTTCCGTCGCAAACAGAACCTTGGCTTCAATAACACCAGGAATAGCTATAACGGCTTTTTCTACTTTTCGTGCACAGGCTGGACAGTCCATACCTGAAACAAGCCAACTTGTGGTGAGTTTACTGTTTAATTCAACAACTACGGATAGCCGGTCCTCTTCTCCACTGTCTGAACCACAACAACTTTCGCCACCAGCAGCAGGCTCAGCTGTTGCACAGCACGAAGATGAGCTGGTAGAAGCAGCAGTTATGCTAGTGATTTTAGGGCTACCGCAGCTTGAAGCTACAGGTTTGTTTTGAATATCCGCTTTGGTTGAGCGGCACGCGGCATGTTTTGCACACATAATAAATTCTCCTTAATACTCGACTGCTTAAGGGGTTCCTAGTTGAGATAGGCGAAATACCCCTCCAGTGCACCTGAAGTATAAACCTTGGAGTCATCTCCAAGGTCAAGGAGAAATAGTGAAAAAAGAATCTAAGTTTTTGCGTCGCTCAGCTCTTCTCGGTTAGCAGAAACGTCATCGATCAATACCGCGTCATGAGAACAGAAAGGTTGGGTATTCAAACTCACCATTGATACATCCTCCTGTTCCACTTCAACTTCAGCACCTTTCATTAGCTCTGCAATATGGAAACGCAACACAAGGACGCCCAGTACACCAAACACCACATTCCCTAGCGCTTGGCCATACAAAACACCAAGAGCACCATACCATTGAGAGCCAAGGTAAACGAAAGGCAAAGTTCCGAGCGTCGCTTTACCTAGGTTTAACGCCGTTGAATAGAGAGGTTTGCCCAAGTTGTTGAACGATGTATTCGCAACAAACAGAGCGCCATTAAAGGTAAAGGTGATCGCAACGTAGCTACAGAATGCCGCAACAATGATCGAGGCATCGCCTTGTAGGCTGAACATCGAAATAACGAAGTCTTGTAGGAAGTAAAGCAAGATGCAAACGGCAATGGTATACGCGGTTGTAACAAACAGGGAATTGTTGAGCGTTTCCTTCACTCTATCCATACGCTCAGCACCGAAGTTCTGACCAATGATAGGACCAACAGCACCAGATAGTGCAAAAATTACTGCAAAACAGACTGGCGTTAAACGGCCAATTACCGCAAACCCTGCAACAAAGTCTTCGCCATATTGAGCGATACCCGTTGTCACAATTGCGTTACCAATTGGCGTTGCGGTGTTGGTGATTATGGCTGGCAAAGCAATGGCAAGAATTGGACGAAGATTGAAACGCCAATGAGCGATTGATGGTTTCGCTACTAAGTCGTGGCTACGAATAAGTGGGTAAAGAGAGAAATAAAGCACGGTAAAGCGTGCAATGACCGAGGCCAATGCTGCACCTTCAATGTTCCAACCAAATCCAAAAATAAATAGAGGGTCGAGAATCGCATTCACGATGCCCCCCGACAGCGTCGCCCACATAGAGCGCTTCGCATCACCAGCAGCTCTCAGCCCAGCACCCGCCGCCATCGCCAAAGCTAAGAATGGGCCGCTAGGAAGTAGAATCTGCAAATAGGCTTGTGCTCTTTCTGCAGCAAGTCCTTGCGCACCAATAGCATCCAGCAGTTCGGGAATATGAATATACATTGCCGCCGTTACGAGTGAGCTGATCGTAAACGCCGTCATCATGATACTGACACTAAGCTGTTTCGCGTGGTCTCTATCTTTCGCTCCAATGGCTTTGGAAACTAAGGCCCCCATTGCAATCGAGGTACCGATTGAAACAGAGGTTGAGAAAAACGTTAGCGTCCCAGCGAAACCTACAGCAGCAGCCAATTCAACCTGACCCAACATACTGATAAACAGCATATCGAGGAGATCGACCACAAACAGAGCCATCAAACCAACAGAGCCAGCTCCAGACATCACCAAAATGTGGCGCATTGTTGAGCCTTCGACAAACTTGGCCGTTTGATTTGACATGAATCGTCTCCGTGGTTGAAAGCGTGAATGCAATAAGATTTCTACAAATAACAAAAGGCGCTAGTGCGCCTTTTATAAATTTAGATTAATCGGAAAAATAATCATTTCGAACAAAGAATTATACAGGATGTTGGAAGCAATCATCTAAGTTTTTACCAATCGCCCTCAAAACATCAGTACGCGTTATCATGCCAACGAGTCTTTCATTATCGATAACTGGGTATGCTTTTGGCTTACCAACTTTCATCAAGTCTGCCAGTTCGATAATCGAAAGTTCTGGAGATACCGAAAGCACTTCAGGATGCATACAATCACCGACAGTGTGTGTGTCTTGACAGAAGTAGCTCACCTTAACCAACTTTTCTAACAAATCCTGTTCTGAAAGGAAGCCTATCACCTTCTCACTTTCATCAATCACGGGACCACCCATATGGTGACTGCGCATTACTTTGTCTAGCGCGAGACTTAACGGCATATCAGGAGTGAACGTCACAACCTGTAGCGTCATGTAATCTTTCACTTTAATCGAATTCATCGCTTTCTCCCTAAAAACTCTTAGCCAGGTCTTATGTCGTACCTATATGTTAATTGTTGTCTAAAATCTTGATTTTACTAAATGGATTTCAACAATTTTATTGATAGGCAAAACCTAATTTCTAAGAAATGTGAGGTGGCATAAGGGCTGAGGCACATAAAGCGAGTTGTAATAAACGTCAGCTATATCCTTACAAGCCATTACTTTTCGATACTTTTTTGTGATTCGAGATCCTGTAACCTTGCTTGCACACCATTTTTTTGCCGATAAAAGACGTATGCAATATCACCAAGCTCTCTATGCTTTTGTCTATGCAGACAAAGACGGTATCGATAAAACCCTCGTTGGCCACTTCAATGAAAAAGAGCGCCCATTGATGTCTAGCTGCAGTGAAGAGATCACCAAAATGTCCTACGCTGCCATCGAAATCGCAGCCAAACGCGAACTAAAAATCAGACTCGTTAAATATCAAAAAGAGCATGAAGTTGACTTTAGTCGTTTCGTAGAATCTTGATCAGCAGTCAGCTGTATCGAAAGCGATGCAACCAACATCGCTCGCTAATGTGATACAGCTTCTGGGCTGTGCCAGAGTTGAAGTTGAAATAAGCGTAGAAATTGAAACAATAGGCAAGTTCTCGTATCTTAGAAGACGATAGAGACACGTCTTACTATTTCGACCATTTAACCTCGGCACATTATGGCTTCCAAACTCCTTACTTCGATCAAATCATTCTTCAACGAAGTCTTAGACTTTCAATCTCGCATCTGGGTTATCCATATCGTGGAAGAAGCGATCACAGATCAGTCTTTCGTCATCAACGAAGATGGCTTCAAAGAGCCTTTAGAATGGATGAAAAAACGCAGATATAGTGAGAACATGCTCGAACGTGTCGATAAGATGAGAATCTCTCAAATCATTGAATTGCAGATGGGCAACATTTCGCACCGCTTGATGAGAGTGAAGTAATCGTACTTAAAAAAAGGCCAGCACCGCTGACCTTAATGATTTTAATCTGTCGACTTTCAATAGCTATCGACATTCAAAGCTAACGACGACAATACGCTTCCCACAGTTCAGAAGCACGCTTATACGCTTCGGGCTTGTCATGAGTCTCAGCAAACAATATCGCCGTCATCGTATCGACCACGCTGTTAGCCATCATCTCCATTTCGTCTTCAGGTGTGCCGAACACGCAGCTTTCTGGTAGCGATAGCCCTTCATGCATGCTGCCCTTCCAATAAAAAGACTCTACCTTCTCAGGAGAACTCAACCAAACGGTTTGGCTTACCTTCGGGTTATATTCCGACTCACCATTCTGCCCCTTAAAGGAGATCACCGAATGCGATTTATTGCCGATTACATGCTCAACTTCCGCGTGTAATTGAGGGAAACCTGGGTGAAAGCTGCCACGGACACCTAATCGACCACCACCAGGGTTAAGGGCACGAACCACGGTATTAATTGGCGTACGTAAACCGTAACGGTGTTTCCAACCAATCATGGTTTGAGCTTCAGGAGCAAAGTTTGCCAAAGGAAGGTAGGCAATACCCTCTTTCTCTAGGATCTCTTTCGCGTGCTCAGGATTATCAGCACGCTGCACATTCACATCTTGAAGATGCGTTTCTACATGCGTTCGGCCACTCGGTTTGTCCATATAACCGTGCATTAAAATCTTATAGCCACTATCCGCTAAAATTCTCGCAGCCAGCAAGTTCCATGGCTTACCGCTGCTTGAATCGTTGCGTTTACCGGCATAACAAGGCCAATCAATGTCTGCGCCCAAATCCGGAACTCGAGATTGGAATGCTTTTACAAAGCCAGCAATCTCTTCATTCGTTTCATTTTGTACGCGAATTAGCATCAGTAGCATCGCCATCTGGTCGTCTCCAACTTGACCACTCAAATACTCATCCATGATGCGATAGGCCTGTTCAAACGTCAGAGGTTTACGACCTCTTTCTCCTCGTCCAACAGTACGAATACACTCTAAAATACTACTCATTGATGTCTAATTCTCTTCTCTCTAACAACTAAAAATAAGAAACCTGCTTCGATTCTATGCTACCCAGCCAGTCAAGCAAAGCGCTACGGCACAATCCTTGATACTAAAAGTAAACTAGTTAGTGTAAAATAATAGAATACCGTGCTAATTTGAGATTAAGTTGTATTTCTAATGACCGTTAAAAAAACACTGAGCCAAAAGAAACGTGAAGCCATTGTTGAAGCTGCCATTGCCGAGTTCACCGAAAATGGATACAAGTCCACCAGCATGGATAAGATTTCGGCGAGAGCAGAAGTATCAAAGCGCACTGTCTACAACCACTTTGCCAGCAAAGAGCTGTTGTTAGATGAGATTCTCGATAGCATCTGGACCAAAACATTAGCCGCAACTCACTTCCCATATCAGCAAGAGCTGTCAATGGCTGAGCAACTGACCGCAATTGCCAATCAAGAACTCGATTTACTCGAATCTGAGGGCTTTATTAATCTTTCTCGTGTGTTGTTTTCTGAGTACTTCCACAACAAAGAACTCGCTTATCAAGCAATGGAGAAATACTCTCAAGCTGAGAGTGGCTTGACCATTTGGATTAAAGCAGCGCTAGCAGACGAACGCTTAATTGAACTTGACCCTCACTTTGCCTCAACTCAGTTTATCGCTCTGCTTAAGTCATTCGCGTTCTGGCCGCAGATCATCGGTCACGCACCCTCACCAGATAAGGCACAACGAAACCACATTATTGACTCTAGCGTGCAGATGTTCCTAAAACAGTACCAACGCTAATCCCGCAATCAGTTGTGTGAAAGCCAGTATCATTGCTGGCTGTTCAGCAACGTTCACGTATACTTCAACTCATTATTTATCTAGCAATACAACGAGTAACTTTATGATCATTTTGACGACAAACTTTGGTGATATCGAAATCGAACTGAACTTTGATAAAGCGCCAGTGACTTCTAAGAACTTTCTAAAGTACTGTGAAGACGGCTTTTATGAAGGGACAACTTTTCACCGAGTGATCGAAGGTTTTATGATCCAAGGTGGTGGCCACACCATTGATATGACCGAAAAACCGACGCGTGCACCTATCGTCAACGAAGCAAACCGCGGTCTAAAAAATGTCGTAGGTTCAATTGCGATGGCGCGTACTGATGCCCCACACTCAGCAACGGCTCAGTTCTTTATCAACCTAGATGACAATGATTTTCTTGATTACACAGCGACGACCAATGCTGGTTGGGGCTACGCAGTGTTTGGCAAAGTGATTGCAGGTATGGATGTTGTAAAGAAGATTGGTGTTGCGCCAACGACGACACGCTGGGGACATGAAGATGTACCATGTGAAGATATCGTTATTTCAAAAGTAACGATCAAGCAATAAGACTGACGCTTTCCAGTAGAGGCTCTTCAGCAACTACGACATATCACTAGTCGGTGCACAGCACGAACATCTGCTGTGCACCGCTAATCAATACATCACAAACTGTCTAACCCGTCAGCACTCCGGCTATTGCGTAGATTAGTACAGCTAAACGTTTGTCATTTACCAACGAGAACGATAGCTGCGGTGGCAGGCCTTACATGTTCCGTTGGCCTTATCCAAACCACTTTTTGCCGCTGAGCTATTCTGCTCCAAGCTTGCTTGCAGTAGCTCTTGGTAACCTTCGTTCATCTCTAACATCAGACGCTCAAACTTTTCTGGCTTTTTCCAAACATCTGCTTTTGCCTTTCCGCCTTCACTGCCCTTATCAAAACTCGCCAACAAGGTTTCACCATGCGCCGATAACTGTTGACTGGTCTGTTGCAACGAAGACCAATCCACATTGTTCTTTCTAAGCGCGGAATTTGCCGATTTGCTCAACTTTTCAATCGATTGAAAGGCGTCTTGACGAGCTTGTACCGCATCCACCGTTTGCTCAGCTGCAGCGATAGAAACTGAAAGTGGTGACAGAGCGCTAAAAGCAACAAGGGCAGCTAAAGATAATGGTTTCACGTTAAATTTTCTCATAATCGATTCTCTATTCTGGGCGATTTTCAGGACGGTTGGTAAACTCAATGAAGATTAATTTACACAGCAATAGTTGCAATTGCAACTGTTGCTGTGTAAATTAAATTCAAACCACTTACATCAGGAATCACATTATGAAGATTTGGGACTTACCGACTCGCCTATACCACTGGCTTCAAGCTGCACTCTTCGTTGGACTCGCCGCATCAGGCTTTAATGGACAAGGTCCGCATATTTATCTGGGGCTTGCCCTATTCTCGCTTCTGATTTGGCGAATCATTTGGGGCGTAGTTGGTAGCGACACTAGCCGGTTCGCTCAATTTATCTCGTCACCGGCCAAGATCATTCGATATCTATCTGGCAAAGAATCGACCAAGCAAGGCCATAACCCACTTGGTGCATGGATGGTTGTCGCGATGATCGCAGTTCTAACGCTTCAATGTTTAAGTGGGATTGTCATTGCTGGCCTATTGGATAACGTAATTGGACAATGGCTAACCGATGAAGTCTTCAACGCAATGGTCACACTTCACATCATTGCGGCACGTGCTTTGGTCGCGTTTGTGGCTCTCCACCTGCTCGCCATCATCATCTACAAAGTGCGCTCAAAGCCTTTAGTTTGGGCGATGATCAGTGGACAAAAAACAATGGATTCAACGGACATACACGGAAACGCCGGCGATGTTTTGCACTTTGCCTCGAATAGAAAAGCTTTTGTCGTGCTAATTGCAGCGGTATTAGTTACGATGACAATAGTTGTAGCATCACTATTCTAGATAGGTATTCGATAATGTCTGAGACGTTTGATAGACAAAACAGTTTTGGTTGGATGATCAATGTGATCGCCAACAAAGCCTCGAAAGAGTTCGATCATGAACTGAAAAAGCATGGGCTCACCATCGCTTTATGGCCGACTTTGATGTGTTTGTGGGAAGAAGAAGGTGTCACGCAAAAAGACATTGCTATCAAGTCAAAGGTGGAGAATTCAACAACGACTCGCACTCTAGACAAACTCGAGAAGCTAGAGCTTGTTGAACGTAGAGCCGATCCTGAAAGCCGTCGCTCATTTAGAATCTATCTAACTGAAAAGGGAAAAGCACTTGAAGAGACCTTAATCCCAATACCAATGCGCTTGAACAAAGAGCTACTCAGTGCATTAGATGAATCCGAGCAACAACAGATGCTTCAGCTACTGAAAAAGATGGTTGCTGATATCTAACTGGTAGCCATGATACCCCGCTTGGGTTCTGCCAAGCGGTGGTGGATTAGCCCTTTCTCGACAGGCGAATATAGCAAAACAGTGCGCCAATAATCACCGCTCCGCCGGCAAGCTTTTGTAGTTCAACCGTCTCACCAAGCATGGTCACGCTTAAGATCAATGTCCATACAGGCTCAAGGATCATAATAAGCGCGGCAACCTCCATATTCACTGAGTGTTGGCCTACCGTTTGCAGCAAGTAACGAATCGCTGTCGCGACCACCGCAGACACCGTAAACCAGAAGATCAACGAGCCGGTAATTTCGAATTCAGGCTGTCCCGTCATTGCAGCAAATGCCATACCGCTAATGCCCACCATAAACAGCTGAATACAGATCGAAGCTATAGGCTTAACATTGTTCGTTACTCGTTTGTTCATGACAAAGTGAAGCGACAGCATGATTGAAGCGAGTAGAAAATAGATTTGGCTGTCTTCAAACGCCCAGCCATTGGTGAGCGTAAGCAGTAACATGCCGATGATTGAGATAGGAAACGATAACCAGAACGCACGGTTTGGCTTCACGCGGAAAATAAGCCATGAAACAAACGGCGCAATGATCATTGCTAGGCTGGTAATGAATGCCCCTTCAGACAGGCTGTCAGTAATCGAGACAGCATATACCCACACCTGAAGTGAGCCGGATAGAATCAAACCGACGCCCGCTATCCCCAACAATTGAGACCAACTCAATTGACGAATCAAACGAAAACAGAATGGCAGAAGAATCAGGCTAGCAATGAAAAAACGCACACCGATGAATAGCGGCCCTGGCATCTCCAGTACCACCAGCTTTGACGCAATCCATCCAACTGCTGCCAATAGCGTTGCGCCTAATAGATAAACTTCACCACCGAGTGCTTTTAGTTTCATGTATCCTAACCCTAGAGCTTGCCCAGATTAATGATCAACTGAGCCAGAACAAAAAAAGCAACCCCACGTAAGCAAGGTTGCTAATTTACAAAGTAAAACAGTATAAACCGTCTTTATTGATTAGGCAGTATATTCTGGATAATCCGTCAGACCTTTTTCCGCACCACCGAACAGAGTGTTAGGATCATGCGCTGCTAGCGGGTAACCATGTTGAATACGTGCTGGTAAATCAGGGTTCGCAACAAATGGACGGCCAAAACCAATCATATCCGCAGTGCCTTCTACCACCGCTTCTTCACCACGCTCACTGTTGTAACGACCAGCCCAAATCAATACACCTTGATACGCTTCACGTACTGCTGTTTTGAACACTTTTGGCGTTTCTGGCGCGTCGTCCCAATCAACTTCAGCAATGTGCAGGTAAACGATCTTGTATAGGTTAAGTAGCGCAGCAGCAGCTGTGTAAGTCTCTACAGGAGTCGCATCAACCGTACCATTCAATGATGTGAATGGCGCAAGGCGAACACCAACACGCTCAGCGCCAATGGCATCAACCATAGCTTCAACCACTTCACCTAAGAAACGCAGACGGTTTTCAATAGAACCACCGTATTCATCCGTACGGTTATTCGCCTCAGAATCAATGAATTGGTTTACTAGGTAACCGTTCGCTGCATGAAGTTCAATACCATCAAAACCAGCTTCAATCGCATTCAGAGCTGCTTGGCGGTACTGCTCGACCACCATTTTGATGTCATCTTTGGTCATTTCACGTGGCTCAACTACATCCACAAAGCCCGGCTCGTCGGTACCATTATCAATAAACACTTTCACGTTTTCCGCTTTCAGTGCAGATGATGAAATTGGTTGTTCGCCACCAATGTTGTCTGGGTGCGTTACACGGCCTACATGCCATAGCTGTGCGAAAATCTTACCGCCTTTCTGGTGTACTGCATCAGTCACCTTTTTCCAGCCAGCGATTTGCTCTTGAGTATAAATACCCGGAGTCCAAGCGTAGCCTTGGCCCATTGGAGAGATTTGAGTACCTTCAGCAATAATAAGACCAGCAGAAGCACGCTGTGCGTAGTATTCAGCCATCATCTCGTTCGCAATGTTACCCGGCTGTGTTGCACGAGAGCGAGTCATCGGAGGCATCACAATACGGTTTGCTAGAGTCAATGAACCTAATTGAATTGATTGAAATAGTGCGTCTTTCATTTTTCTGCCCTTATTATTTTTCTAGTTGGATAAGTTCGATAGCGTAGCCATCAGGATCTTTAACAAACGCTATATGCGTTGTGCCACCAAGAACTGGACCTGGCTCACGCGAAACATTGCCACCCAGAGCTTTAATGTCAGCACATGCAGAGTAGATATCTTCAACGCCTAGTGCTAGGTGACCAAAGGCATTGCCCATCTCGTACTCGTTGGTATCCCAGTTGTAAGTCAGCTCGATGGTTGTTCCGCCCTGCTCATAACCAACAAACACAAGTGTGTAGCGATATTCCTGATTTTCGTGACGCTCTAGCTCTTTCATGCCCAACACTTTTGTGTAGAACTCAATCGACTTATCTAGGTCAGCAACGCGAATCATAGTATGTAGGAATTTCATAGTTTCACCTTATTGGGCTCTGCGTACTCGCAGAAAAAATCATTGGCACTCGCCATTTCTTGAGGTGAATATTACGAAATGAACCTAGAGACGTGAAATTATCATTAGCTATTAATCTAATAATTTTTTGTTATCAACAACAAATCATTGAACAGAGTGAAAGACAGACAGGGCTGGCGATTAGCTAACCAGCCGAGGACAACCAAAAAGGAGTTGGGAGAGACGACTAAAAGACCAAAGGTTTGTCGTTGGTTATGTCCGAGAGCTTGTGGGAAGACCCTAAAACTTGATCTCTAAACCAGCTGTGCGCTGGGTCTGCAGTTTGACGCTTAAGCCATATCAAATAGTGAGCAATAGGTTGATACTCAAAAGGCGGTTTCAAGAGCTGTAACTTAAGCTGCTCTTGAAACTGCAACGCCAGCGATATCGGCAATGCAGTGATGTAATCCGACTGACTCACCAGCAGCATGCTACTGAATAGAGACCTACCACGAAACACGATCTCTCGTTGGGACAAATCGAGCGAGGTATAGTGCTCAAGGCTTCTAGCTTTGCGACGTCTTCGCTCTAGCACCGCATGTTTCTCTTGCAGGAATTGTTCTTGTGTTATCTTGCCTTGAATCCTCGGGTGGCCCTCTCTACAAATAACGACAACGTCACTTTCAAGTAGCTGAACACTTTCGATACTTGGATGTTCAGGGACCAAGATGTCGATCATTGCATCGTATTTACTGGACAAAAGATCTTCATAAATACTATCGTCGTCATCGTCTTGGTCATGAACAGCGAGTTGAAGGTTAGGATTAGGCAATGAGCCAAAGTGGTTGAGCAACATCCACTGCAAATGTTCTGGGCTCGAAAGTGAAAACTTACGGTGAGAGCGTTGAGGATCGAAGTCCGCCATTGAACTAAACACACCATTGAGTTGCTCAATTGGCTCTTTGATCTGTTTATACAGCATTTGCGAGTATGAAGTCGGGACAACACCGCGCCCTTTACGAACAAACAATTCTTGCCCAACATCCTTCTTTAAACGACTTAATGACGTGCTGATCGTAGATTGATTGGTGCCAAGTTGGGTAGCGGCTTTGCTGAGGCTTCCTTGCTCCATAACGGCTGAGAAAACCGCAAGGAGGTTAAAGTTTGGGATGTCGTTGCTCATAATCCACCTTAGTTTAGAATCCAACAACACATTAGTATCGTATTTACGATAATACAAACCAATTTAGTTAAAAAATCACTACATTTAAACCATTAACCCATCGGTAAGTTTAGGTCTCTACTACAACGATGTTGAATCACGGAAAGCTAAATAGATTGTCATGATATCCGAGACACTGATTATCTCGCTCCTCACTATATCTAAGCAAAAATTTGTATAGCATAGTCCTCATCTTGTTTTCGCATACTAATATAGAAAGGGTTGAGGTATTTATTTCTTATATCACTTAGATTTTATGTATTAGAGAATGACCTGAATACTTACCGCTTCATTGATCTTAACCAAGCTAACAGAAGAAGTTTAGTTGGCCAATTTGATCGCTCTCAAATTAATTCCTCCCCATAATCGGCACGAGAATGACCTATCGCTTTTACGATATTTCGAAATCGTAATCCCTAGTAGATCCACCGAAATACTCTTTCTATTATCCTTCCAACAAATTAATCCAACCACGAAATAATACTTAGATGAATACATTCAAGTGTGGCATTGACGCGGTTTAATAATGCACATTGTTTTCTATTTATTTCGGGGATAACTAGCACGGCTTATTTGTTCCGGGTGCTTTGCCCGATGTATAGAGAATTCGTAGCTTAGACTTAACGATGCCACTTTTGAACGAGACTTTTTTGCTTATTATCTAGCCCCTTAAGCCGCATAATATGCATCCATTTATAAAGTGCTACATGACATTCTAGGCCCCTTATTCTCTCTTATTTTATCTATAGGTAGAGATATGAAGTTTCTAAAAATTGCATTGCAGAAAATATGGGCCATCGTCATGGTTTTGGTTAAGTTCTGCCTGTTTATGGCGCTGATGATCGCCGGAGCTTGGGCGCTTGCACCACTAGGCACAATCCATTCAAAAGACATCGACCTCTCTCAGTTTAACAACCATCCCAACGAGATGATGATGAACTTCTTTCAGTCAGAGTACTTCTCTGGCTACCTTTTTGCAGTGACCATCGCGGTGACTTTGGCTGTCATCTATGGCCTTTGGCAGGTGCATGAATTAGGTGTCCATAAAGCGAAAGAACATAAAAGTGCACACGTTCAGATTGTCTTCGCATTATCGCTTTGTGGTCTATTCATCAGTAAAACCTTCTGGGTGATTGCATTAGTCATCGCATTAGCGAACTGGAAACATATTGGTCAATCAATCAGTGATGTCATTCGTCGCGGTATAACGCCAACCTCACCAACACCACCTAGCCCACTTCATAGTGAGCCTACCACTAGCAAAGAAAAAGAGGCAGCATAATGAAAGAGATGATGATCCCATACATTCTGATTGTATGGTCCCTATTTGCGACTGGCGCACTGAAGAAAACCATTAAGAACTACACGTGGGCAGCGATCGGCGGTGTGCTTATTCTGGCGGTATTAGCGGTTATTTCTCGCCTTTGGGCTCCAGTTGATCTTACTAACTCAACCACAGTAAAAGCGCCTCACGCCGTAATGTCACCAGTGTTTGGCCAACAGATCGACGAGATCATGGTCGATCACAACCAGTTAGTGAAAAAAGGCGATGTGCTTTACACCCTAGTTGACATCAACTCGGCAGCGGATAAAGCAAAAATCGAAGCCGCGATTATTCAGAAAGAAGAACAGATTAAGCAAATGACCCGCGATATCTCTCGTGCTGATACCTCTCCAGAGATCTTCAACGCGCGTGATGTTGAGAAATACAACTCGGATCTGCGTGTGATGAATTCACAGCTAGCATCTCTGAAAGCTGACCTACAGAAAGTAAACTGGGCGCAAGAGAAGAAGACCATTACCGCAGAGTTTGATGGTCAGGTCTCTATCGTTAATATCGCTGAAGGTTCAGTGATGGGTAACATGCACCTCTATAACACCAGTAAGAAGTTCTTAGAGATGCGCGTCTCTGACCAAACCTATGGTTACGTTCAAGAAGGTGATTTTGCAGAGTTCTACGTTGATGCGTACCCAGGCCACGTCTTCCGCGCTAAGGTGCACAGCTTTAATGCAGGTACAGGTGAAGCAGGTATTTCACCATTCCAAGGCCCACAAAGCGTTGGTCAGCACGTGGTTCGTAACGGCAACGGTTTAGGTCGTACTGTGGTTCTAGAGATCATCGAACCAGAAGGCTACAACATTCCAATCGGCGCAACTGGCGCAGCTTGGATCTCTGCAGAAAAGCCGCACCCATTCTGGGGCTTCATCGATGTTATCGGCGCAGCAACAGTCCGCCTACAATCGTACAAGTCGTACCTTGGTGCTTGGTAACCAGTTGATTGGTTAGATTACTAGCTAAACCTATTGCAGTTTCGAGTTAAATAAAAAGGTGAGGTTCTTTTGGCCTCACCTTTTCTTTGCTCGGTTTTCTAAACTATTTGGGAAACTAGTGCGCTAATGCAGCTGAAGTGTGTAACCCCTTCTTGCGTGTCATTAGGTGGAACACCACTGGCACGAAGTAGAATGAAATCAATGTAGTAAGTACTGTACCGCCAACAATCGCGACCGCAAACGGAGGCCAGAAACCGCCACCAGCGATGATAAGCGGCATAAAGCCCCCCACTGTGGTGATTGTGGTTGAGCTGATATGACGAGTACACGACATGACTGCGTTAACCACTGCATCCACACTACCCGACGATGCGTCTTCATCTAACTTAAGCTCCGTCAGAATCACGATCGCAGCGTTGATGGCAAGACCTGCGATACCTAGCATTGCAATGATCACCGTGAAGCCAAATGGATAGCCGAATATCCAAACCGACAGTAAACCGAGTCCACCAGCCAGGGCTGCTACCATGAAGATAATGGTACTTAACCTGAACGAGTTGAAGGACATCACGACAACTAACACCATCAATACAACAACGACTGCTACATTAGAGATCAAGCTATTCACTGAGTGATCACGTTCGGCAGATTCACCACCAAAATCAATGGTATAGCCCGATGGAATTTCGTAGCTTTTTAGACGTTCTTGGAACTCATTAAGCACAGTTTGTGGCAAAACACCCGCCTCAATGTAGCCTTCAATCGTATTCACTCGCTGACCATTACGGCGAGTAATTGCGCCACGACTGGTTGTTAACTCAAGCTCCGCCAAAGTTGAGACATTAATCCCCGTCGAATAGATTTCCGAGTTAATTGGCAAACGGATATTGCTTAGGTGCGTCAAATCTTCACGTGCATCATCAGCCACGCGAACACGGATTGGCACAGATTCGCTTCCCTCAATAACCGAACCACTCTCACGGCCCGTAAGTGTTGTTTGCAGAAGCCCAGCAAACTGATTCAATGAAATACCATTTAGCTTGGCAGTATCTTCATCCACTTTGAGCCAAACTTTCGGCGTGCCCGGCTGAAGTGTTTCACGAGTGTGCGTCACATGCGGAATACCCGCTAAGATTAGGCGTACATCTTCACCAATCGCTTTCAATGTATCTAGGTTCTCACCATATACACGCAGTTCCACAGGAGCCGTGAACGGAGGACCTTGATTCAGTTTACGCACCAGAATTTGAGCTTCAGGCACCTCTTTATCTAACACCTTTTGCAACTCAGGGATCAGGGCATTGGCTTGGACAAAATCCCCGGTTTTCACCATTGCTTGAGAGAAATAAGGCGCATTGTTTTGCCTTGCTTGAAGGTTGTAATAGAACGATGGGAAGTTCGCACCCACTAGCCAATCGATACGTTCAACCTCAGGGTAGCGATGAATGATTTCATCAATTCGCTCAGAGGTTTGCTTGGTCGCATAAACACTCGCTTGTGGCGGCATGTACACCTGAATCTCAAACATGTCGCGATCCGAAGGTGGGAAAAACTGCTCAGTAAGCTGAGACATACTCCAGTAGCCAGTAAATGGTACCAAAAGAACTAAAGCAATAGTGATGATGGGATGGGTAACACCAAAACGTACCGATGACGAGAACCAGCGAGTTAACGCAGGAATACGAAGCCCCGTCATGTACCAGTGATGCTCTCCTTGCTTATCGACATCACTTAGCTGTTTAGGCAACAGTCGAGTTGCTAAGCCAGCAATCAAGGTATGAGAAATCACATACGACCCAATCAGTGAGAAGGATACGGTAATCGCAATGCCACCCACAAACTCACCAGAAGCACCCGGCATCAGAATGATCGGCGCAAAAGCCAATACCGTGGTTAGTGTTGAACCCAATAGCGGCACCCATAAATGCTTCAGTGCATTCATGGTCGCTTCAGCTCGATGCTGACCTTTAAGTCGATACGCTTGAATGGTATCCACCATCACTACCGCGTTGTCTACCATAATCCCGAGTGCCACAATCAAGCCCGTCACCGACATCTGGTTGATAGGTACACCGGTCATCTTCATGATGGAAAGCGTGAGCAAAGATGTTAAAGGCAGAGAAATCGCCACCAAGATTGCGGCACGAACACCCAGGGTGACGAACAGAACAATCAAGATAAGAACAAAACCGATCAACAAGCTTTCGCCGAGATCGTTTAGACGTGTCTCTGTATAACCCTGCTGACTAAAGAGTACGTTAACGTGAACGTTGCTTGGTAGCTCTTGCTCGAACTTCTCAATTACCGCATTGGCACGTGATGTCCAATTATCGACACGCAAGTCTGGGTGCATGCGCGCAGCTACAATCACACCCGGCTCACCATCGATAATCGCGATCTGGTCTTGTGGTGTTTTTTCACCTCGTTGAACCGATGCAATATCTTCAAGACGAACGATGTGACCGTTAGCATCGGTTGCAATTGGCACTTGCTTGATACGTTCAATGGAATCTAGCTCGGACTCAATCTCTAAACCAAAGCGAGAGTATGAACTCACTAACTCGCCAGCCGAGTTCTTAGCGTCAGCTCCTTCAAGAGATTCAGCAATGTTGGCACTTGAACGACCGAGCGCAGCAGCATCGGCAGTACGCAGGTTAATTTGAATCTCTTCTTGTGGCATACCGTATTCATCAACGAACTCAGTACCCGACA
The DNA here is from genome assembly GCF_000695685.1 of Vibrio fortis. Taxonomy (GTDB): domain Bacteria; phylum Pseudomonadota; class Gammaproteobacteria; order Enterobacterales; family Vibrionaceae; genus Vibrio; species Vibrio fortis_A. The sequence goes on from NZ_JFFR01000002.1 coordinate 887,318, forward strand.
AGGTTCTCAAACGTTTGGCAAGCTCTTTGGCATAACGCCCTAGAGTTAAGTGATCAGGCTCTCCTGCTCCTGTCCAGGTTAACGCGGTAATAGTGGTAAACGCGTAAGTGTGGTCACTATCCAAATCCGGTGACTGTGCACCAGCAGGAAGAAGCGGTTCAACGTCGGACAACTTGTCTCGCGCTTGTGACCAAACTGGTTCAGGCTCTGTGATGGTATCGTCCAGCTCAAGTGTCACAATCGACACACTAGGGCGAGAGGTTGAGCTGACTAGCTTCACCTCACTTAACTCACGCAGTTTGTTCTCGATAACCTCTGTCACTAAGGTTTCAACTCTCTCTGCACTCGCCCCTGGGAAGCTAGTAGTGATGTTAGCGTAGCGGTTGATGATGACAGGATCTTCTGCACGCGGCAGAGTCATGAAAGCGGAGATACCGCTCACCATCAGCAACGCCGTCATTAAGATAAGCAGTCGCGTATTGGAAATCGTCTCGATGATCTTCATGGGCAACCTACTTAGACGCCAGTTGAAGAGGACTCACGGTTTGTCCCGGAACCAAACGATGAAGACCACTTGCGATAACCTGTTCACCCTCACTAATGGCACCCGTTACGTAAGCTTGTTGGTTATTGGCAAACAACACTTGTACGCTGCGTCGCTCTACTTGGTTATCCTCACCAATCACAAACACATTCCACACTCCGCGCAGACCATCAATTAAACCAGTCAATGGAATCCAAAAACCTTGATCATCAATGCTCTCTTCAAATTGAAGATAAGCCAATTGACCTTCTAGCACCGAGGCTTGTTCAGGAAAAAGATAACGCAGCCCAACGCTTCGAGATTGAGTATCTACCATCGCACCCGGGTTAAGGAGACTCACATCATAAGACCCACCACCGACACGAATATGAGGTTGTGACAATGACGTCACTTTCTGCATTTGGTGAGCAGGGATACCAATAAAAGCCTCTTTGCCCTCAGAAGCGAGTAACGTCAGTGTCGGAGTACCTACATTCACCACATCACCCAGAGAAACAAAACGGGTCGCAATGGTTCCAGAGTACGGGGCGAGAATTGTCGACTTAATCAGTCGCAAATCGTTGGCTTTCAATGAAGCATCAATACGCAATAGGTTGGCTTGAAGAACGCGCTGCTCACTGGTTAGCGAGTCAATTTCGGCCTCCGCACTAAAGCCCTTTGCTTTCAATGAACGCTGACGCTTTAGGTTCGCTGCCACTAAATTCAACTGAGCTTTGACTTCTTCAGCTTGTGCCTTGAGTTGGCTAAGTTCTGTTTCTAGTAACTGAGTATCTAAACGAATCAGAGGCTGGCCTTTCGTGACTCTGTCACCAACATCAACCATGATCTCTTCAACCTTGCCCGCCAATTCGAAGCCAAGATTGGCTTGCTGACCCGCTCTTACCACGCCGACATATTCACGCTGCACCGTGTAAGCGTCCGACTGCGCCAAGACGAGTGTTTCAACTGTAAGAATGGTTGGCTCAGCGGCTGGCTGTGCTTGCGTTGTTTCACCGCACCCTACAAGAAGAGTAGAAAGCGCGACAGCGACTGCGCTGCTCTTCATCAATTTATACATAATACTGTTCCTGTGCAGTATGTAGTTGTCCTATTTTTAGACTAACCAAACCAAACTAGACTGTCTAGTTTGATTATGTTAAAAGTAGGTTTCATCGTTATTGATTGATAAAAGTGTCACAAAAAGCATAATGCTTACCCTGTGACAAATGACGCCGCATTTTGCACGCCAAAGACTGGCTAATATCGAACCAACGAGAAGACAGACGTGACTAAAATCATTAAAAGTGAACAGAAGAGATCGCAAATTTTAACTGCAGCAAGTGAGCTTTTCTCTGAGTACGGCTACAAGATCAATATGGATCAGATAGCCAAAGCCGCTAATGTATCGAAGCAGACTGTTTACTCTCATTTCAAGAACAAAGACGTACTTTTTGAAACATGCATGCAGACCAAGTGCGCCGAGCGAGAACTCAGCCCCGATGCTTTTGATATGAATGCCACGTTGGAAGATGAATTGGTAAAGTTTGGTGTGAAATTTCAAGATTTGCTGTTAGATGAGCAGTCACGACAAACCTTTCAGAACGCTGTCAGTCAATCTAGCACCCACCCAGAGATCGCCTCAATCTATCTGGAAACAGGGCCTCAAAAGACCACCAAGCTACTCGCCGATTATCTGCAGGCGAAAATCGACTCTGGAGATTTAACGTTGTCGACCTCTAGCTCGGCCATCATTGCTGCTCGTCAGTTACTGTTGATGTTTCATGGAAAGTCCGCGTATTGGTCATTCTTCGGGCACGACAGCGGCGAATCTAAGGAAGAAAGGCTGAACTACACTCGCGAATGTGTTGCACTGTTCTTGAATGGAAATCAGAACCACTAGGTTGAGATTGAAGCTCAGAGCTAGCGAGAGACAGACTCTAACAGTAGTTCATAGAAGCGTTTTGCTGCAGGGCCTGTCTTTACGCCTTTTGGCAGCGTGAGATGAAGAGGAACGTGATAACCTCGACCGTTTTCAACATTAAGCACGGTGAGCTTATCACTTCCTCGGCTATCAACAATGTGTTTAGGCAGCCTGCAGTACCCTACTCCTTGCTCTACCGCGCCAAAGGCATGGTCGAAATTATCGACCGTAATGCGCTGGCTTGATTTAAGCCAACCCACGTCTTTTTTATCTGCCAGTTTCTCGACTGAGCCTAAATCTCTCACGACAATTTGTGGCAGCGACGATAGTTGATTGAGTGATAGAGATTGTTCCTTAGCCAGAGGATGCGAGCTAGTAACTACAGGTTCCATCACCGTGAAACCAAAAGCTTCCGCTGGGTAGTTAGTCACGGGCAAATTGATGATGGCAACATCGGCTAGCTCTTGCGTGACCATTTCTGTCGTTTTAGATAACGATGTCTCTATCACCTGAATCGAAGTGGTGTTGTTCTCGGCCACAAAAGCAGCCATCGGCCCATAAAGACGTTCAAGACAACATAGGTGGTCCACCGCCACCACGATTTCAGACTCGACTCCCTTGGCTAACTGTTCGCTAATCAATTCGAGCTCTCGGGCTTGCTCTAACATACTGCTTGCCCTACGAAGTAATGCCTTACCATCTTCCGATAACACCGCTTTACGACCTTCGACCCGAACCAAAGAGACGCCAAGCTGGTCTTCCAGTTTCCTCAATGCATAGATCAAGGTGGTATGGCTCTTGTTCAGTTGTAACGCCGCAGCTTGAATGCTCCCAGCACGATCAATCTCGAACAGTGTTTGCCATTGGTCTAAGGTTGTCTTCAATCTCATTGGTCTAAAATCCTGACAGTTAATGACAATATTATGAACTTTTTTGTCGAATTTTTATAGGTAATATCTATCTCAACGGGCAATCAAGCCTTCAAGATTTTTGCGAAATGGCAGCTCGCCTCAACGCAATATTTAGTAACTGTTTGGAGAGATAACCATGAAACTACTACAAGTCGATTTTGAATTTAATGGCCCATTTGGTGAAGAGATGTCAAACGCCCTCGTTGACCTAGCGAAATCCATCAACAATGAGCCGGGCATGATCTGGAAAATCTGGACCGAGAGCGCAGCCGAAAAACTGGGTGGCGGTATCTACTTGTTCGAAGACCAACTAAGTGCCGAAACTTATCTAGCCATGCACAGTGCTCGCCTAAAAGAGATGGGTGTAGCGGAAGTGCGTGGCGTGATTTTTGATGTCAACCAGCCGTTAACTACCATTAACAAAGGTCCAGTTAACAGCTAATTGAGCGATCCGTTATTGCAATAAACCGTAGATATTGAAAGACAGAAGAAGAGATACGACATGAACAATAAAACGTTTCTAAGCCTACACGGCATCATTTACGCAGGGTTTGCCATCGCCTTGTTCTTCCTACCGACCGTTATGTGGCCAATGTACGGTGTGGAAATCAATGATAAGTACGCTTATTTTCTGTCTCAGCACACCAGTATCTTCCTTGGAGGCATCGCGGCAATAACCTGGTTACTTCGAGATATTGAACCGGGTGTCAGTGCTAAAAAGCTAGTCCAAGCGTTGGTTGTAACCAACATGCTCGGTGCCATCATCACCTTGTATGCTGCTTTCACAGGAATCTTTGTAGGCTTTGGATGGAGTGACCCTGCATTCTTTAGCTTCCTATCAATATTGAGTATTCGACAGTTACAGCTGCAAAAATCGTAAACAAAAAGGAGAGCGCAGAATTTGCGCTCTCCTTTTCCTATCAAATTACGTATTAATTAATCGCGTCATGCGTGACGTAAATCAGCTCATCGGTATTAAAACCACGCTCTTTAGACATCTGCTTAAACTTCTCTAATACCTCGGGGGCGACTTGTGGCGTTCTAGACAGCAACCATAAGTAATCCGTATCAGGGCCAGAGACAAACGCATATTGGTAACCCTGTTTATCTAACTCAAACACCACATATGAGCCGTAAAACGGACCAAAAAACGATACTTTCAGATAACCTTGGTCACTCCCTTCAACAAAATACGCTTTGCCTTCCGCTTCCTTCCACTCGCCCTTCTCTATTGAGTAACCGCGATTAATCACTTTCACGCCACCATCATCACGCAACGAATATTGAGCGCTGATATTACTCAGCCCTCTTTCAAACGAATGGTCCAAACGGGCAACCTCGTACCACGTACCTAGATAACTGTCTAATTGGAATTCATTAACCGGTTTCACCGACTGAGGCATACCCAAACAGCCTCCCAAGAACACCACCGACATCAGCAACAAAAATCTTTTCATTCTTAATCCTTTTTAAATGCATCAACTATAAGCAACTAATACGTAAATAATAGAAAAAGGTTCAGCGTTCACCTATTTAATCAGTGAGTTAACTAACAATTATCTCATTGAAGTCACACATTCCATTTTATAAAACGTAGAATCTCGATCATCCCATTCAGGGTGTTTCTATAATTAGAAAAATGGATTAAATAAGCGAATCATTATGAGCCTATCTTCATCAGTTATTGCTCGTTTCGGTCTACTGCTTTCTGCTCTGTTGGTTTCCATCCCGAGCAAAGCCAGTGATCTACAAGTGTTCTCCAATGCCATCATTTATGGACATTACGAATCAGACACCTTAGTTACTGAAGGTGGCGTCATCACCTTTATAGGTAATCGAGACAAGGCTCTGTCTTTTGCAGGCCCTAACGCTCCAAAAATCGACCTGGAACAAGCTTTTGTTATGCCGGGCTTCATTGATAACCATAATCATGTATTTGAAGCTGCATCTGAAATGGGTGGCGTGTGTGAACTCGACTCAGAAGCAACGCTAGAAGAGCAGATACCTTATCTTGAAGTGTGCGCCGATGACGACTCCAAAGGCTGGCTCATGGGCTACGGTTTCTCGCTCGATGCGATCATGAACCACCCATCTGATTACACTCCACTCGAGATAATCGATTCTATCTTCCCCGATCGACCGGTCGTGATCATGGAACAAACTTCGCACTCTATGTGGGTCAACTCTAAAGCGTTAAAAATCGCTCGTATCAGCGAACAGTCACCCAATCCTCAAGGTGGTTATTACATCAAAGATGACCAGACGGGAAAGTTTAATGGCATCTTGCTAGACAATGCCGGAGACCAAGTCATGGAAATCGCTTGGAACAGCCAGAACGAACTGTTTGAACAGAGCTATGAAGGTTTGATAGCAGGCTTAGAAGAAGCCGCAGCGCACGGTATTACCACGATTGGTGATGGGCGCATGTATTGGAAACGCGGTTGGTATGAGGTTTGGCAAGAAGCTGAAGAGAACAAGGATTTAACGGCACGAGTCTCTCTTCGCCCTTGGGTTTATCCTGAAATGGCGATGCCTTCTCAGCTTGAGGTATTCGAAAAGATGTATTCCAGCGATAAGTCTCGATTGCTTTTGGTTAATCAAGTCAAAATGTACAGTGATGGCATCGTAATTAATGGTACAGCGAAAACACTCGCCCCTTATCTGGACACCTACTTAAAAAACTCACCTTATGGTATTAACTACGTTCCACCAGAGCAGATGAAAGATTGGCTTGTAGCGCTAAATAAGATCGGTTTTAGTGCTCATATCCATGCCATTGGTGATGGTGCGGTGCGCGAGTCCCTCGATGCCGTAGAGCACGTGCGCAAACTGGGCTCAGACAAACCATACACCCTGACTCATGTTGAGCTGATCGACCAACAGGACATTCCACGTTTTCGTCAATTGGGGGTCTCCGCCGATTTTCAGGTGGGCTCAGATTACGTTGCACAACATGACCATGAGTGGGCGATTGCATTCTTAGGGGCAAGAAGAGCGAAGGCTATGATGAACCTCAATGCCATTCTCAGAACGGAAGCCAACATTACTCTAAGCAGCGATTGGAATGTGCACGACATTAATCCCCTCGTCGGGATTTCAAACAGTTTGATCATGGGTAAAACAGGGCTCACCGATATCTATACAGCTATCGATGCCTATACACTTTATCCAGCCAAAAGCCTCGGTATTGATGACATCACTGGCACAATTGAAGTGGGTAAATCAGCAGACTTTGCTATTCTCGATAAAGATATCACGACGCTGACAGCAAGACAGATCGCCAAAACCAAAATCCTGATGACGGTTCTTCGTGGGGATGTTGTTTACGAATCTGAATAAGTTTTTGGAATCACACATACGAAAAGAGCCAGCAACTACGCTGGCTCTTTCTACTCTTAAGCATCTGTTATGAAGCTTGCGATTGTTGAACTTGCTTCTGGTTACTGTCATTCAGTGCAAAGTAAATCTTCGATACCACAATCTCTGAAATCAAGATAACAAACACCACCGCAAAGAACGCCACCACGCCGTTAAGTGGGCCAGTGAAACTCACCTTGTCGCCAAACAAGATATTAATCGCTTCCAGCATCACGAACTTCGAACCAACGAGGATAATGTAAGTCGAGATACCTCGGTAAACTTTCGGTGCCGTACCCGGCTTATTCTTAAAGTAATCGGCAATTTTATGTTCTAAACCAATCGACAGTTTAAGCAACAACTGAAGAAGAATCGCCGCGATAAACGAAATAGTAAATGACTCAATGTTCACGTACTCCCAATACTCGTCAAAGAAGTTGAGCACCACCAAATCCACCAGCACCGCCAAGGTATAACCAACAAATAGTCGCTGTGGCGTATTAAAGCCGTAAACCTTTTCTACTTTACTCATTCTGTACTCTCTCTACTTTCTTGGATAACTTCGATTTGTGTACAGTCTAGCGTCAGCGATTCTTCAAAACTTACCATTTCATGACACCTCACCAAATGCATAAGTCGCACCCAACAATTTACAGACTGCTATATCAAAAGTAGATGAGTTCCTATTTTTATCGAATGAGAGACTGAAAATCGTTGCGTAAAATTATTAACAATAGGTGAACTTCACAAACCAAAGACACTAGTAAGTAGCTTATTAAACTCGAGTAGCATGCTAAACCACTCAGATATTGTATCTATAGTCCGTTAAGCTGTTTAAGTATGGATCCAAAGAAGAGTTAATTAAGGACATAACCGCACATGAATAAGGTCGTATTTAGAAACTGTATTGAAAACAGTCAACATTGGTTGGAGTTAGAAAAGCTCTTTCAAAACGAGTGGTCTGATTTTCTCTTTGTAGATAGCTATAAACACGATGCCAACCTTCCGCCAGTTTTGGTGGCTATCCGAGAGAATCAAGTGATTGGCGGCCTTGCTTACTCGTATTTCAAAGAGCCTCATGGTGACTCTGACGTTATTTGGCTTAATGCTCTGCTTGTTTTACCCGAATGGCGTGGCCAAGGCATTGCAAGCGAGCTCATCAACCGCGGCATCAAGCAAGCCTCTAACGCCCATCAAAGTAACCTTTATGTTTACACCAACGTGCCAGCTCTGTACCAATCACTAGATTGGTCAATCGTAGACATCGAAAGCGAGCCAAACCATAGCGTGATGAGCTTCCCTCTCCAGTCATAAATCGAGAAGAAGTTGGACCAAATTAATGCTTGTATCTAAAGGTTTTACTGTCATCTACAATTTCGATTTTGACAGGTACTGTGCCCTTCTTTACATTGCCGATTTCTGCAAATGACTTGTAAGAGAGGTCGATAACTCGGCCTTTAACGAAAGGACCTCTGTCGTTAATTTTAACATCGACCGATTGGTTAGTGCTTGTATTTGTCACCCTAACGATTGTTCCAAACGGCAGAGTTTTATGAGCCGCTGTGTAAGCATTCATATCATAGATTTCGCCACTGGCAGTGAGCTTCCCATGGAATTTATTGCCGTACCAAGAAGCTTGACCAACCAAAGTATGTGATTTGGCATATTCCTTTGTTTTCGAGCTGCCAACTGCAGACGTTGAGGTGCATCCGACAAGGATAATGAGAGTAAGAGCGGTAAAGAGAACACGTAAATTTTTCATACTTTGGGTACTGTTTCGATGTCGTTAATTTGGTTGTTAGTCTGAGTATAGTGACTTCCGAGTCCAAGCCACCATTTGTTAGGGCTTGGCATACTTTCACGATCGACAGTGAAATCCGTCATCATTTCGAAAGAATTTATCTGTGGAAGGTTAAATTTAACAAGGTATTGAAAACTGGTTTATTAAACTGACAATCTACAAGCACAAAAAAAGGATTGGTATCTCAACCAATCCTCCAAAACTCGCTATTACGTAGAGTAACTTAAGCAGGCTGATACAACATAAATGCCACTACCATCGCTAAGCTTCCCCCCAAACAACGGTTAACCATCACCATCTGTTTTGGTGATTGCAACAGACGCTGCAGCATAGTTCCGCAATACGCCCAAACCAACATACACAATACACCGGTCCCCACCATGATGGTGGTAATCGTCACCACTTGAATCAGGTAATCTGTTTGTGTGGTGATGAACTGAGAAAATACGGTCAGCGAAGCAATCCACCCTTTTGGGTTTAAAACTTGAATCAAAACACCAGACATAAATCCTGAGCGATTCACCGACTCTTCTTGCTCAATTTCCATGTTGGCAATCGACCACGCCATAAACAGTAAATAAGCCGCCCCAAGGTATTTCATTACCGTGTAGATCTCTGGGTAGAGGGTAAACAGGCTCACCAATCCCGCGCTTGAACCCGCCAGTATGATGATGATGCCAAAAGCGTTACCAGAGACAAAAGGCAATGTTGCCGCAAATCCATATCGGCTTGATATCCCAAGCAATGCAATGTTTCCTGCTCCCGGTGTAATTCCAATCGATATTGAAAACAACAAGAACGCCAGCATTAATTGAGCGCTCATTCTTTCTCTCCTAGTTGATAAAACGTTAGTGGGAGAAGAGTTTACCGATTCGAATAGGAATTAAATTGCTATATGCGTTAGTATTAAATCAAATTTGAGCAGACTTTTTCTAAAATCATTATGAAAGTGAAAGAATCCACCAACGAGGTGCTAGATGATACGGATATTGCCATTCTTGGACATATTCAAAAAGACGGACGCATGAGTAACAGCAAGCTTGCCGAGAAGGTAAACCTGAGTGAAACACCTTGCTGGCGTCGTTGGAAGCGCATGGAAGAAACCGGTTATATTGATGGCTATACCGCACAACTAAACCGCAAAAAACTGGGGCTGCATGTGGCAGGTTTTACCCTGGTAACACTCGGCAATCATGAGGTTGAAAACACCGAACCTTTTGAAGAGTTTGTCGCAGTCACAGACTGGATCACCATGTGCCACTGCATTGCAGGCGGTGCCGATTACATGATTCAGGTGTTGGCGAGAGATCTGGAAGAGTATTTTGAGCGAATCAGCTCTATTCGACGAGTAAAAGGCGTCAGCGCAATTCAGTCTAACATCTCAGTGAAGGAGCTTAAAAACAGCTACCAACTGCCGCTGCAAGATTAGTGGATTTAAAACTTAGAAAGCCCAGTCAGCGATAATGCGACTGGGCTTTTTGTTGTCGTTCATACAAGAGTATCGGTCTCACAAAGGCTTGAGACTGAGTTGGCCTTACTCACAAGGATGTGCAAGATGAATAAGCGCCAAACCGCCCAATGAGGTTTCGCGATACTTCTTATTCATGTCTTTACCTGTTTGGTACATGGTCGCGATAACCTTATCCAGCGAGATCAGAGATTTACTATTACGCTTCAAAGCCATGCGTGATGCATTAATCGCCTTCATCGCACCCATTGCATTTCGCTCAATACACGGCACTTGTACCAAGCCACCAATTGGGTCACACGTCATACCCAGCGAATGCTCCATTGCTATTTCTGCGGCAATGCAAATCTGCTCGTTACTGCCACCACGAAGTGCAGTTAAACCCGCAGCCGCCATAGAAGATGATACGCCGACTTCACCTTGGCACCCCACTTCGGCACCTGAAATGGAAGCGTTGGTTTTGTACAAAATACCGATCGCGCCCGATACTGCTAAGAAATCTTTTAACTGCTTGGTATCCAACTCTTTAATGAAGCGATGGTAATACATCAATACAGCCGGAATCACGCCAGCAGCACCATTAGTTGGTGATGTGACTACCTGACCACCAGCAGCATTTTCTTCACTTACGGCAAAGGCAAACAAGTTAATCCAGTCCATGATTTCCATTGGATCGTTCTCAACCGCAGCATTCGCTTCCAACTTTTTCAGTAGGTTTGGAGCTCGGCGAGTGACGTTCAGTCCACCATCAAGAATGCCTTCAGTTTCAAAACCACGCTCCATACAACGTGACATCACGCGCCAAATCTGGTCTGCCTTTTCTGCAATCGCATCAACATCTTGGAAAGCGGACTCATTTTGCAGGATCATGCCGCCTAGGCTCATGCCATTTTTTTCTGCCTGCTCAAGCATCTCTTCAGCATTACTAAACGGGTATGTCACCTCAACAGACTTAGATTGAGCGCCATTCTGGAGTTCATCAGCGGTTGCAATGAAACCACCGCCGATTGAGTAATAGGTTTCATCGACAATCACATTTCCAGCTTGGTCAAAGGCAGTAATCATCATACCGTTCTCATGAAGTGGTAGATTGTCCTCATGAAATAGCATGTCAGTTTTATAGTTGAAACCGATAGTGTGGCTTCCACTTAACTGCATCTCACCACTATCAATTGCTCGACGCATCGCTTGGTTAGCACTGGTGATCTTAATCGTATCTGGTTTGTTACCGAGCAATCCCAAAATAGTTGCTCTGTCGGTGTGGTGTCCGATTCCAGTGAGTGACAGTGAACCATAAAGATCGACCTGAACACGAACCACTTCTGTGATTTTGTCAGCAACTAACTGAGTGAAATGAAAACCCGCAATCATTGGGCCGTTGGTGTGCGAGCTCGAAGGCCCAACACCAATTTTGTAGATATCAAAGATCGATAACATAGAACTACCATTAAAAATCGGTCAATTAAGAAAGAACGGCATAAAGCCAATCAGGAATAACGGTACAAGCAGCGACGGTGACTACGGCAAATACCAATAAGCCGTAATGACTTGTCGTCGGCTTGGCAAACCAGTGCTTTTGCTTAGCAATAAACTCATTTTGTTGTTGAGTGACTTCACCAAAGAATCGGCTCACGATAACACCAAGAACGAGAAAAACGACGGTGCCAATCAGTGCAAACCAAGGCCAAGAAATACCACTGTATTTGGCAATAAACACCACAACCACACTGCCTATGCTGCCGGCAATCACGCCCTTCTCATTCGCTTTTTTGAAAAACAGCCCAAGGATGAAAGAGCCAAGACGAATACCAACAAAAATTGAAGTAAGGCTAGCAATGGTTTTTAGTACAGATTCGTTTGAAACAGCGAGCAAAGCAGGCACCACCACCGACGCAGCGGCAACAAGACTCATCTTTCTGGCCACCGATTCATAGTGTGCGTCGGAAGCTGATTTACGAAAAAAGCGCTTATAAAAATCGAACGTTGCGACGGTTGCCATTGAGTTGTAGGTCGAGTCGAGAGTCGACATAGCAGCAGCTGATAACGCAGCAATCACTAAACCGACAATGATTGGATTGGTGTGGTTAAACACAAAATCGAGAATCACTTCATTGCTGTTTTCAAAACTATTGTCTTGATAAAAGACACTAAGCAGTACGCCCATTACTGCAAAAAATAGGTAGATGAAAAACGCACCATAGCCACACAGCAGCATAGATCGCTGTGCTGTTTTCACATCTTTTGTCGCCAACGTTCTTTGAATAATCAGCTGGTTAGTGCCATACACGCTAAGGTGCAAAAAGCTCACTGCGACCAAGCCCGCCCATAAAGTGGTATCAACACCCAAGTCGAAATCTAGGTTGATGATGTTAAGTTGTTCTGGTGACGGCATCTCGCCCGCTTCAATTTTCATTAGAAGCAAACCAAAAATCGCAATGCTGCCGATAATGAGTACTGCAGACTGCAGCATGTCGGTCCATATGACGGTTGAGATACCACCAGCGTAGGTATAAAGAGCAGTGAACAGGCTGATATAAATAATTGCTTCAGAAATCCCGATGGGTAGCACTTGTACTAAGATCAGCGCTACTGCATACAAAATGACACCCGCAGAAATACATTGAACCACAATAAATACAATGGAATTGATCGTACGAGCAACAACACCGAAGCGGTGCTCTAGGTATTCATAAATTGAAGTCAGGCCAAGCTTATAAAAGACAGGAACAAAGAAAACGACAGCGAAAAAGATGACGATCGGATAATTCAAGTGAACACTCATCGCTTCCAGACCTGAGCTATAAACCCAGCCCGGCATGCCTACGAATGTCATCGCACTGATGTAGGTCGCAAGAATAGATACCCCTGCCGTAAACCAACCAAATTGCTTTCCGCCTGTGGAAAAGTCGCCACCTACGTTATAGCGCTTGTTCACTAAGTAGCTGATAAATAGTGTGGTTAACACATAAAGAGCAATCACCACAAAACTTGAGTACGTAACCATTTTGAGATTCCGTTTATTGTATTTCGCAAATCATTCGCTGCCAATATTACTTAAAATTGGATATTTTCCCTCAAAAACCCCCAATAAGTGTGAGTATTGTCACTAAGATTGACGATTAAACGCTCAAAAAGTCCCAAAACGGCAAAAATGACGATTAAATGGGATCAAGATCACCAAAATACACATAATGGGTACGCACTCATTTTAAAATTGACTTTGATCACGGATCTAATAACCACAAAAACTCTATTATCTCTCCCGAAACGAAGACAGCGTAGTAAACACCAATACCTACTACACTGTAATCAAAACTCATAACACCCTATATAAAATAAAGGTTTATCGGTCATGACTACGAAAAAACACATGAGCGAAGTTCCTATGATTCAAAGGGTAGCTGCTTATCTTGCAATTCTAGTAGGCTACTTTTTCTATTGTTATAACTTTGTAATTATTGACTACGTACGCCCATACATCGTTGATGCATATGACGGCATTAACTTAGCAGATACGGCTCAGTTCTATACATGGCAGTCGGTTGGTGCACTTATTGGTGCTCTAAGCTGCGCATGGGTGGCATCAAACTTTGGTAAGAAATCGACTCTTATTGTCATCACTGCACTGAACGGCGGCGCAACGATCATCAACATGATGTTTACTGACTACGCTATGTGGGCAGCAATGCGTTTCATCATCGGTATTTCTTTAGGTGGTTACTTCACGGTAGCGGTAAGCCTAATGATCGGCCTATTCACGCCAACGGTTCGCGGTAAGTTAACGGCATTCGCCTCTTCGATGTTCTCGGTTGCTCTTATGGCAATGGGTGCTTACGCAGCGTTTATCTCTAGCATTGACGCACCATGGCAGAGCCTAATGTGGGTAGGTGGTATTCCTCCTCTAGCAGCTGCAGTAGTGATGATCTTTATCCTTCCGAGCGACAAAAAAGTGATCGCTTACGGTGAAGAAGATCAAGCGAAAGCGGAAACATCAAATGCACCAGCGAAAAAAGGCTCTTGGGGCGAAATGCTTAGCGCGCCTTACCGCAAGCTAACCATCACTTGTCTATTGCTAGCAGGTCTTAACTTCTACGGCTACCAGTTCTTCTCAGGCTTCGTGACAACGTACCTAAAAGAAGTTCGTCAATTCGACGGCGCGACCATCGGCATCATCTTCTCTATCTCGGCATTCGGTTCTCTATTCGGTGCTTGGGTATGGGGTGCAATTGCAGACAAATACGGCCGTAAGGTTAACGCATTCGGTTTCATCCTTGCAGGCATCATGGCATCGGTATTCTTCGTTGCTCCAAGCGACGTAATGATCGGCAGCCTAAACATGCTGGCTATCCTGGGTCTTATCTACAACTTCGGCCTATCAGCTTCAGCAGTATGGGGTGGTTACTTCTCAGAACTGTTCCCAGCTCACCTACGCAGCTTCGGCGCAGCCCTATTCCACGGTGGTCGTATCATCGGCATGTGGGCACCAATGGTGCTGGTATTCATCCAAGAGCGCAGCGACCTTGCAACGGCAATGTGGGGCTCACCAATCGTATGGATTGTGGCTGGTCTACTGTGGCTATCTCTACCAGAAACATTGAAAGGCGGCATCTTCGACAAGAGCAAAAAAGCGGAAGCGGCAAAAGCTTAATCCCCTTTAGTTGAAAGTCTCTCAAGACAAGAAATAAACATTGATCCGGCTGAGCAGTCAGCCGGTAACAAAATCCAAATCGAGTCCTGTTCCGAATGTTGACTCGACAACATAAAGAGAATGAATTATGTCTAAATATCAAGAAGCTAAACGCATTGTTCGCGAATACTTTAATGCGATGGAAAATGCAACTCACGAGAACGTTGCTGAAGTACTAAAAGCACACACTTCTGAAGACTACTTGTGGCGCGGTGTTTACCCATTCCGTGAGCAAGAAGGCGCTCAAGCGGCAGCTGACGTATTCTGGGCTCCAATGATGAAATCAATGACTCGCATGCAGCGTCGTCAAGATATCTTCATCGGCGGTAACAACGAAATCAACCCAGATGAAATTTGGGTAATGAGCATGGGTCACTTCATGGGTCTATTCGACGCTGAATACCTAGGCATGCGCCCTACTGGCAAAATCATGAACGTTCGTTACGCAGAGTTTAACTGTGTTGTTGAAGGCAAAATCACTAAGACAGGCCTATTCCTAGACCTACTAGGCATGATGGACCAAGCGGGTTGCTACCCACTACCACCATCGACAGGTAAGCACTTCGTATACCCTGGCCCACGTAACCACGACGGTCTACTGTTTGAAGACGCAGCTCCAGAAGAGGGCGTTGCTACACTTGCTCTAGTGAACAAGATGGTTGATGACCTATCTGCACTTAACGACAGCGGCGCAATGGGTTGTCCACCTGAGGTTCTAGAGAAGAGCTGGTCTAAAGATATGATCTGGTACGGCCCTTGTGGTATCGGTGCATCTTACACAATCCCACGTTACCAGAAGCAACACCAACTTCCTTTCCGTAATAACCTGAAAGACAAGAAATTTAATGGGCACGTTTGTCGTTTCGCTGAAGGTAGCTTCTCTTGTTTCTTCGGTTGGCCAAACCTATCAAACACACCAACAGGTGGCTTCCTAGGTATGACTGGTGGCGAAGTTCGCGCAGACATGCAAGTGGTTGACGTTTACTACCGAGACGGCGACAAGCTATCTGAAAACTGGGTACTGATTGATCTTCCTTTCTGGCTAAAACAGCAAGGTCTAGATGTGTTCGAACGCACTTCTTCAATCCTAAACCCAACGCTGTAACTCTGTCCTATTGTCTATCTAGTCCATACCTACACTAGGTCGACATGACTGCCGAGGGCTCCTTCTCGCCCTCGGCAACTTGCTCCACTCAAAATAACCAACCTGTGCCTCACGGATGGGTGCACCCTCTGAACCATTACATTTAACGGGCTTGAAAGCACGGTGGCTTTCGACCGCCTGAATAAAGTGAAAACAACAATGAAAAAGTCGATTATCTCTGCAGTGGTCTTCGCTGCGCTTACTTCTAGCTCTGCTTTTGCAGCCCACACATTTACTAATGAAGCTGGTGACAGCTTAACTCTAGACGGCCGTTTTGACGTTCGTTACCACGACAAAGGTGGCGACCATAACGGCGAATGGAACAGCGGTAGCTCTCGTTTTGGCCTAAAAGGCAAAATGGGACTAGACAATGATTGGACTGGCTTTGGCCACGCTGAGTGGGGTTACAACTCTGGTGCCAACGGCGACAACATTTATGACCGACTTCTATACGCAGGTGTAGAACACGATAAATATGGCAAGATCGCAGCGGGTACTAAGCAGTGGTCTACCTTCTATGATGTGGCTTGGTTTACCGATATGGGTCGTGTATTTGGCTCGCGTGGTTCTGGTTACTACAACTTGTCTGACTGGGGTATTGCGTCAGGTACTGGTCGTGCGGAAAACTCAATCACCTACCGCAACAACATCAACGATAACTGGAAGTACGGCTTTACCTACCAAACAACTCGTGAAGATGTTGGCCTGGCTGATGGTAAAACAGCAACACTGAAAAACGGTATGGGTGCCTCAACGCTATACACGGTTATGGATGGCCTAACCATTGGTTTAGCCTACCACCAAAATGAGTTTGACGATGTTGAAGCGGGTGTTCAGAACATCAAAAATGGCGATACTCAACACATCGGTTTATTGGGTGTGAACTACACTAACAACGGATTGTTTGTTGGCTTCACTTACAGCCAAGGTTCAAACTGGGAAACCACAAGCCAAGCAGAGTTCTACGACCACCGTGGTGCTGAATTCTTTACTTACTACCACTTTGAGAATGGTCTACGTCCAACCTTTAACGTCAACTACTTAACGGATACAGACGACAATGCCAATGGTTACGAGCGTCAGTTGATTATCCCTGGCCTTGAGTACCACTTTAAGAAAAACAAATTCTTAGTATGGACTGAGTACCAATTCGATAATGGCAAAGACTCATACAATGGTGTGAAGTACGAAAACAGCGACGACCAATTTGCCGCAGGTATTCGTTACTACTTCTAGTATGAACAGAACCTTCTAAATTCTAAACAAAGCTCTGCGATGTTATCTCATTAACTAAGCAGAGCTTTTTGGGTTATACCCAGCCTATAACCCAACTTAACCTGCTAAGCCTTATTTTTCATGGAATTTGATTCAATTGACTTTTTGAATACGTACCTACTTATGATACTCTACACGCCATTAATTCGGCTTAAAATGCATGGTCTATGAACTCTCCAAAACACTCCTCGGTACCGAAAGCAACCGTAACTTCAAAAGATGTCGCTAAACTGGCTGGCGTTTCTCAATCTACCGTTTCTCGTGTATTTGTGCCGGGCAGTTCGGTATCGGAAAAGACCAAACAAAAAGTATTCGAAGCCGCTAAAGCCCTCAACTATCGTCCTAACGCTTTTGCACGAAGCCTGACTACCAATGAATCTAAACTGATTGGGTTGGTCTTCCCAGATGCAGATTACCCTATCCACATGAAAACCCTGCAACTCATCTCGACAGAACTGCAAAAACAGGGTTACTCAGCAGTACTTATCCCGTGGCAAGTGGATGCAAATGACAACCACTCGATCCCTAACATCTTCCAATATCGTGTCGATGGTGTGATTGCCGCTTCCGCTACGTTCAACAAATCACTGTATGAAGAGTGTGAAGAGTTCGATATCCCTATTGTTCAGTATGCTCGTGTGGTTGAAGGCACTAAGAGTAGTCATGTTGTGAGCGACAACTATGCAGCCGGACAGCTTGCAGCACAGCAGTTTCACAGTAGTGGCGTTACATCTGCGGTTTATCTAACCGGTAATGTTCCAACCTACACCAATGACGAGCGCGAATCAGGTTTTTGCGCTGAGTTTGAAGATTTAACGGGTAAACAAGCGCGCGTTGTTGAAGCCGATTATGACTACCTTGATGCCTTAGAAACGATCAGAACTCTGTTTTCAGAACCTTCTAAACCAGAAGCCATCTTCTGTGCGACGGACAACCTCGCAATGGCGGTTATGGATGTAGCTCGCCTGGAATTCAACCTAAGAATCCCTGAGGATCTACAGGTGATTGGCTTTGATGATATCCCACAAACACAATGGCTGAATTATCAGCTAAGTACCTTCAAGCAAGATTTCAAACGTCTTGCGCGAGAGTCTGTGAAGATTGTTGTTAACCAAATCCAAGACCAAGAGACAAGCTTGGTTAAATTGATGGTTCCAGTTAGGTTTATTGAGAGAAAAACGACGCTCAAATAACGAGACTGAAGGATACATTCCTATAAAAAATCCCGCTCATCAAGAGCGGGATTTTTACATTTGAAAGCGGTTAGTTTCCGACACCACCGGTGTTTTGAGGTTGAGTTTCCGGTGTTTTAGGCGGCCACTCTTTGAAGGTCGCTAGGTGCTGTTGTACCGCTGCCTGAGCAGGACCAAATGCCCACATCTTCTGTCCCATCCATTTAAGGTACATACCCGACTCTTCCGCCGCTCGCTCATAAGGGTCGCGTCGTAAGTTAAACAGTAGTGGCGCGTTCAGTTCTTCTTTAGGACCACTCCAACCATGGTTTTGAACCACAAAGTGTGCCTTCCAATCCCCGACTCGAACTGCTTGCAGCTTGTCTCTCTCGTAGTAGTAAATCTCTTTACGGTTGGATTCGCCTTTCTCAGTCAGCATATCGACTTGGTTATAGCCATCGAGGTGCGCTTTAAAGCCATCGTAACCTTTGAGCATTTTCTCTTTCAGATCCGCTGGACCACCAGCTGCTGCAACAAGCGTTGGTAACCAGTCCATACCATCAAAGATGCCGTTGCCCACACTGCCAGCAGGAATCTTACCTGGCCAGCTCACTAGAGCAGGTGCACGTACGCCGCCTTCCCACGTTGTGCCTTTCTCTCCGTGATATGGCGTCATACCACCATCTGGCCATGTCATGATTTCAGGGCCGTTGTCCGCAGTGAAAATGATGATGGTGTTGTCGGCAATACCAAGCTCTTCCATTTTCGCCATCATTTCACCAACATGATCATCAAGATCTTTCATTACCACTTCTTGAAGTCCCCAACCATTTTGGCCGAGCATAGCTTCGTATTCAGGTGAAAGATGCGTCCAAACGTGACCACGTGATGGACAATACCAAGTGAAGAATGGCTTATCCGCCTCAACCGCCCTTTCGATGAAGTTGATCGCGTGTTTGTTTACTTCATCATCTAATGTACGCATACGCTCGATGGTCAGCGCACCATCATCCTCAATGGTTTGACCGCCTTTGCCGTCCGACTTAGCGTAAATCACGTTACGTGGTGCGAATGCATCCAATGAACCATCTTTTGGCCAATCAGGGTCTTCGGTGTATTCCATCGCATTCAAGTGATACAACCAACCCCAATACTCATCAAAACCGTGCATAGTCGGTAAAAATTCATCTCGGTCACCTAAGTGATTTTTACCGAACTGGCCCGTCACATAGCCCATAGTTTTGAGAATTTCTGGCAGCGTTGGTGTGTCCGCATGCAGCCCAACAGGCCCACCCGGCAAGCCCACTGTGTGCATGCCCGTTCGAACAGGCAGTTGTCCAGTTAGGAAAGCTGAACGCCCCGCTGTACATGAAGGTTGAGCATAATAGTCTGTGAGCAACATGCCCTTCTCGGCAATGCTATCAATATTCGGTGTTTCACTGCTCATCACCCCGTTGTGATACGCACTTAGGTTTGAAATCCCAATGTCGTCAGTAAAGATAACAAAGATATTCGGTTGCTCTTGAGCTGACCATGCTGATAGCGAAAAGCTACTCAACATACTCAGGATAAGAAGGTGGAAAATCCTTTTCATAGAATGTCCTCATACTGTTTCAGATTGCTCGTTATGAACCATTTTTAAACCGACTAAGCCAAAGCCCAGCTCTAAGATCAGATAAACAAAAAGTAGCCAATGCGGCATGCCATCCACCACCAAACTGATGATTCGTCCGGCAGCTAAACCCAACATGAAAACCACCAAACTATAGAGCGCTGGCAGTCGATACTTTTTGAACAGGGCGCCAAACACCCAAAACAGAGCGAGCGCGAGATAAAGCCCCATCACGGCACGGAAGATATGAGTAACGTTGATGGGTGTGGCGTCGATACCAAATAGATAGTCGAGAGAGACAACTGGTGCATAACCATAAGACAGTGCAATAGGTGTTAAACCTAAAACCGCAACGAACAAGAAAATACTCTGTGGCTTCATACCCTTACTCTCAAAGTTTGGCTCTTTAAAGAAAACATAGTCTACAATCAGGGATATACAAGTTGCATATAAGCAAAGTAAATCAAAGATCTAATCATTCATTAAGGCGCATTTTCACATCGAATATGGGGATATCAATATGGCTAAGTGGCATTACCTAATCGCACCAATGTTAGTTGTCAGTTCAACCGTTACTGCCCAAGAAACAAGCTCAGAAACGAGCACAAAAAAATGGCAGCACAGCATTGAGATCTATGCACTGGCTCTTAACATTCGAGGCGATACCTCGATTGCAAACCTCTCAACCGATGTCAATGTCGATCCTTCGTTCATCATGGATCATCTCGACATGGGCGCTATGTTGAGACTAGAGGGTATCTACGACAATCAATGGGGCTACTATGTCGATTACAGTTTCATGAAGTTAAGCGGCAAAGCAGATTCAGTCATTGGGAATTCTGGGTTATTGAAAGGCGAAGTAGACATCAGGCAAGGCGTACTAGAAACCAAGGGCTTCAAGCGCTATCACTACGACTTTGGCTCTATTGACTACATGGTGGGTTTTCGATGGTGGGACAACGACATTGATACCAAGCTCTATTCCAGTGGGGGGCTTATCAATAACTCGCGCTCATTGGATGAGGATTGGATCGATTACCTAATTGGGGTGCGTTGGACGCAAAAACTCGATGCTAGCTGGCAAACTCATGCGAGCCTTGATATCGGTCTAGGCAGCGATACCGACTTCACATCGGGTCTACTGCTGGGGGCGCGTTATCAAATTAATGACTGGTCCGATTTAAACATCGCCTACAAATCCACTTGGGTCGACTATAGCAACCCAGGCACCTTCAGTTACGACACTGCGTCACAAGGTTTCTTAGTTGGATGGGCAGCCTATTTCTAAGCCTAACTTTACTCTGTTACTGGAAAAGGCTAGCTTGCTGTTCATCTAGCACACTTAATCTTTATTAAAATGGTGGTCAATTCACACGACATCAAGCTCTAGCGAACGTTTAGTTACTAGAGCTTTTTATACAAAAATTGACAATGAAAGCTTCAACAAACCCATTAAAATCAATAGTTAACCATCAAGCATCAAAGCTAAAAAAAACTTGTTTTAGACGTCAAAACACTAAATCTAGGTATTGATAAATTTAATACTTGTTTAAACGTTCTTAATCTTTTTGAACGGTGTTTTTTATTTTAAAAGTGCCGCTAGAATCCTCTCCCGAAATTCACACACTTCGGAAGAAAACATGAAAAAACTACACGTAGCGGCACTGACTTCTTTGATGGCAATGGCAGCCACTTCGGCATTCGCGTCAAATGAGATGTATGTATTAGGTGGTGTCGCGATCGACAATAATGACATTGGTGGCGAGTTCACGCTTGGCAGTCAGATTATGCAAAGCAATTGGTACATCGAATCGTCACTGCTTCTAATCAACGCCAATGACAAATATGTATATGGCAATAACCCAACAATCACCGTCGAGGAAGATTTAGATTCCTTACTCGTTTCCGTAGCGCCTATGTATAAATATAACGTCAGCAATAACTTCGCCATTTACGGTAAGTTAGGGGCCTACCATATAAAGTCAGAAGTAAAATCAAAATACGGCGACGGCACAAGCACCAAAGGTTCAACGGTTAACTTCGGTGCCACTTACGGGATTGGCGTTGAATACAAATCGCTAACACCTATTTTCGGTCACTCACAATTCTTAGCTCGTGCAGGATATGATTGGTATGAATTCCGTAGCCAAGACGATTGGCACAACAGAGATTCAACGTTTGGTATCCAGGCCGGTTTTACCTTCTAAAGGAAGTTCTACGGATAAAACACACATAGGCTAGGGTAACGAAGGCTTAACTGGCTCAAAGCTTATTTAACGACACACTCTTGCTTCATAATCTTGAGGCCAATATCGAGTGTTTCTGTCCAAGCTTGTTCGACCTGCGCATCATAGTGCGGGTCGAACTTTTTGACCGTATTAAGCAGTGATTGAAACCACTCATTAAGCTCTTGCTCTGAGATATCCATCCCGAGGTCTTTATGTTGCTTACCCAAGCGCTTTACGGAGTCTCTTACACTTGGTAAACCAGAAGAGTTATAGATCAAGATGATCGACGCCTTAAGCATCTTGGTTTGCTGCTCTAACCCAACATTGGCAAATCGCTCCGAAAACCGTGGGTTATGCTCACAAAAATCACTGAGGAAAGCTTCCAAAAACTCTTGATCGATTCGACAGCGTTCAAAGCTCTCATAAAACCGTTCACTATGTTCCATTTTACTCTCCTCAATGCAATCCTCTGCCTCTATTTTCATTATATGCAACTATGGCATAAAATGGGTTGCACAGACTTTATTACCATCGGGATCACGCAAATATGCCATATAAAGTCGACGCACACCTGAGTCTCTCACACCTGGAGCGTCTTCAATACTGGTACCGCCGTTTTCCAAACCGATGCGATGCCACTCATCCACTTCTTCTGGAGATTTCGCAACAAACCCTACCGTCATCCCATTACCGACACTGGCAGGATCACCATTAATTGGCTGGGTTAAACCCAGAACGCCATTGTCAGATAGGTAAATACAGCGACCTTTAGGATCCACTACTCCTTCGCTTTGGCCTAATGCCGCTAAGGTTGCGTCATAAAATGACTTTGCTCGCGCGATACTTTCTACACCTAAAAATACATGACTAAACATAAACTAAGCATTCCTTCGTTATGGGATTGCTACCAAAATAAGAGGTTACCGAGAGCTTGTCCAGAGTGATTTATGAACACTCATCATGCCCAAACAGTCCAATGATTTTGTAAACGTAAAGTGGAATAATTTTCAATTCGCTTACGTTCGGTGTTCACAATTGAGGTATGATTCACATTCAGCTCTTACTCAACTCACAAAGACAATCCTATGCCTTCACTCTCTTTCTCGTTCATCCCCGTCGGGGTTCGCTTTATGTTGCTATCCGCATTAGGTTTCGCGCTGATGTCGGCATGCGTAAAGTACGTGAGCAACTATGGCATTCCTGTCTTTGAAATTGTCGCCGCTAGGGCCTTGGTGTCTCTTATCATCAGTTATATTGACGTTAAGCGTAAAGGCATCTCAGTTTGGGGTAACAACAAACCGTTGTTATTCGTTAGAGGAGCAGTCGGAACCGCGGCATTGATGTGTGTTTACTATGCGGTGACGACACTTCCGCTGGCAGAAGCGACCATCCTTCAGTACGTGCACCCTGTATTTACTGCTCTACTTGGTGTTCTGTTTCTAAAAGAGCGTGTTCAAACCTCAACCATGATCTGTATTGCCTTCTGCCTTGCAGGTCTATTTGTGATGGTTCAACCCAATATGAACAGCAGCATGACCAATGAACTGCCTCTGTTCAGCATCATGATGGCATTGATTGGCGCATTGGGTAGCTCGATTGCCTATGTAATTGTACGAAAGCTCAGCCAAACCGAGGACAGCTCAGTGATCATCCTCTACTTCCCAATGGTGGCACTGCCTTTATCAATAGCCCTGATTTGGAATGACTTTGTTTGGCCAAGCTTATTCATTACCATCATGTTGGTATTAGTCGGTGTGTTCACTCAGATCGGCCAATATGGCTTAACCAAAGCAATGCAAACCCAAGCCGCTGGTAAAGCCTCAGCCTACTCTTACGTACAAATCGTCTTTTCTGCGCTGCTTGGTGTATGGCTATTTAATGAAATACCATCGATTTGGACTTACCTAGGTGGTAGCTTGATTGTGACAGGCGCTCTCATCAATGTATTTGGAAAACAACTGCTCAAACCGTTTAAAAGGAGCGCATAAGCAGTTAGGTCTTATCCCCTTCATGTACAAAGTCGCCCTCGTGGCGGCTTTTTCTTTATCATTCCTTCTTAATTTAATTGTATTTCAACTGGATAGAGTGCTACTTGTCGGTCTATAAATAACAAAGCACCGTCGTTTCAGCGTGTTCAAGTTGACCAACGTTCAAACAAGTTTGTGGATTGGCTCAAACACGGTGTTCGCAATAAACATGTAACATGACATCGTTAATGTTTTTCTTTCCACGCTAAAACCAGTAGCGAGACACCAGTGACGTTTAAACACAATTACGACTTCGATCCGACCTACGGATACGACCTAGACCAACTCTTACAAGTTGAAGCGAGCATTACACCAGCGGACTTCGCCTATTTTTGGCAACAGAAGTATGAGCGAGCACTGCAGGTAACACCCTATGTTAGCTTGCAAGACACAGGGCGTATTGTGAATCACTGGCGTGTATTCGATTGTTACTACAACTCGACCGATGGCGTACGAGTAGGTGGTTGGCTGTTACTACCCGAGAAAGAGGAGATTCACTGCGCGGTCGTATGGGCACACGGCTACGGAGGGCTCGATGAACCAGATACAACTTGGAAGCTAAAACACACAGCGATATTAGTCCCATGTGTGCGTGGTATCAGTCGCAGCCATCATCACCCGATCTCAGACGATCCGTACTGGCATGTACTGCACAACGTGCAAGACAGAGAACACTACATCTTAGGCGGATGCGTTCAAGACTTGTGGTGTGGGATCTCCGCGGTGCTTACTCTATACCCCAACCTCAAATACAAAATTGGCATGATTGGGAACAGCTTAGGGGGCGGCCTTGCTATCTTTGCTACGGCCTTTGATAAGCGCATCAAACGCTGTCACTTCCATGTACCTACTTTTGGTAATGTATCGCTACGCTTAACTATGCCGACCATTGGCAGTACACAAGCCCTCATCGATTTTGGTAATCAAGCCCTACTTGCTCGTAACCTCCCTTATTTTGATACCTCATGCGCCGCCAAGTTTATCTCTCAACCTTCTCACTGGGGGCTAGCACTGTTCGACCCATATGTTGCACCTCCTGGGCAATTCAGCGCCTACAACGCCTGTAAAGGTCAAAAAGAGCTGTTTGTATTAGAGGCTGGACACTTTATTTACCGAGGTGAAGGCAAACAACGTCGTGAGCTGCGTAAAAGTGTTGAGTCATTCTTTAAAACCTTGGGGGATTGTGATGAAACGTGAGTATCACAAATGGTGGAGCCCCAACCTCAATCGCAATATGGAGCTACTGATATTCGGTCATGCAGGTGCTAAGGTTCTGGTCTTCCCAACTCGTACTGGTCGCTTCTACGAATATGAGAACCTTGGGTTGGTCGACTCAATTACCGACAAGATCAATGCGGGGCAACTGCAACTCTACTGTGTGGATAGTGTCGATACCGAAAGTATGTACTGTTTTTGGGCGCACCCTTTTGGCCGAATGCACCGCCATTGTCAGTATGAAGAGTATATTCTCAGAGAAGTGCTGCCATTGATGGCGAGTAAGAACAGCCACCCTTGTACTATTTCGCACGGCTGCTCTCTGGGGGCTTACCACGCTGCAACTCTATTTTTTAGACACCCTCACCTATTCCAGAAATTGGTCGCCTTTTCTGGGCGCTACGACCTCACATGGAGTACTGAGTCATTCAAAGACCTATTCGATGGCTTGTACAACGATGAAATTTATTACCACACCCCAACCCACTTTCTGCCGGGTTTACCTCCTTCTGACCAACTCACTCAAATCAAAAATAGCGATATTGTTTTTGCGATAGGCAAAGAAGACCCATTTCTGCAGAACAACCACCAGCTCAGCCGTATCCTGAATCAAAAAGGAATTAAGCACCGAATGTATGAGTGGGACGGGCGTGCGCATCGAGGACGTTATTGGCGTCAAATGATCCCGCTCTATCTATAATTATCTAGTCGCGGAGTCAATTTGGTTTTAGTTAGATTTAATCAAACAGTTCGATAACAAGCTTGTTGTTTTGAATGACCAAGTTCGGTTCGGCTGATTTTAAAAGCGCCTCTTGTACCTTGGCGCCATCAAGTTTGTACACAGGCTGTTGAGACAGCACTAAACCAATCATCGAGACTGCGGGCTGCAATAGGTTGGCGATATTTTCAGGCAGCTGCTTACCACTTTCATTGAAGTTCTCTAAGCGTAACGATTTCAAATACACTTCGCCGCTCTCTTTGTCGTATTCAGGAATCGCGCTAAATTCGATATCGAGATCTAAACCAACATTTTGCATATTGAATACTTGCACCTGAGCATTCGTGTTTGCAAAAACTGATACGCGATCAGCGTCCGCTCTACCAATCTTAACTTGTAAATCTTCGACCGCGACTTGCGCATACATCATGTTCTCAACGCCCACAGACTGGTTGATTTCGACTGACTCCTGCAAGTATTCGGTCATGTCTTTCTCTGTGATGCTATAGCTTGCACAGCCGCCTAGTACAGCTATCAATGGTAAAACCAACCAAACAGCACGCTTCAACATACTCTCTCACTCCAACGATTCATTTAACTTATTATAATTCGCCATTTCTTAATGATAAGAATATCAACAATAGAAATACTGCTACTTCCATTCTACTATTATTAGGGGCGAATATAAGTAAAGCGAACCTATGATGCAGATGTCAACTGAACAAAAAGATAGACGTTGTGCTGCCGTGCTTTGTCATGGCAATCATTCGCTGCTGCATGGTTGGGTAGATTCATTGCGCGAGGACCGGTGGGATATTGTCAAGGTCAACACTATGGACGCTCTAACTGACGTGTTAAATACACACAAAATACCTATTGCTATCGTCTGCCTTGACGAGCCAATCACCAATGCAACTTGTCAGTCCTTACTTATGCTTAAACAGAGATTCTCAAACCTAGGTCTGATCGGTATTTTTTATGATAAGCCTGCACACAACCTTTCGTTTATCCATCACTGCTTTTGGGATTATTTCCACCATCCAATAGACGCAAAATGGCTTGCAAAAAGCTTAGGCCATTTATTGGGAATGATAGATGGTGAACCCGTTAAACACTATCTCACTGACAGAGAAAAACGTTGCAGATTGATTGGTGACTCAAAGATCATTCAAGATATAAAAACGCAAATAGATAAGGTGGCACACTCAACCTACCCAGTTTTAATCCAAGGTGAAACGGGAACAGGGAAAAGCCTTTGTGCAAGGATGATCCACAACCAGTCACCACGCAAACATCAACCATTTGTCGCATTGAACTGCGGTGCTATCCCTCACTCTTTAATTCACTCAGAGCTTTTTGGCTATGAAAAAGGAGCATTTACCGGCGCAGCCAAACGCTATATCGGCCATGTAGAGCGAGCACAAAATGGCACACTCTTCTTGGATGAAATCGGAGATCTTGAGCTACCGCTACAAACATACCTACTGCACTTTTTAGAAAACAGCCACATTGAACGCTTAGGTAGTAATAGACAGATCCCGATCAATTGCCGAGTTCTGTTTGCTACCAATATCAATCTTGAACAAGCCGTTGCTGCTGGTCGATTTAGAAAAGACCTTTATCATCGTATTAATGTATTGAACCTTGAGATCCCTCCACTATCTGAACACCGTGAGGATATTGAAGCGCTGGTACATTTTGAGTTGCAAAAGAATGATGCAAGCCACTTCGTCATCTCGAGCAAAACACTCGATGTACTAAAGCAGTATCAATGGCCCGGGAATATTCGGGAGCTGTTCAATGCGGTGAAAAGAGCGGTGGTTTACGCTGACCATTCGTGCCTTGAAACTCAACATATGCAGCTGGCGTTTAAAGAACCACAGAATGGCAGTTCGATAGAAGATGAATTATCCGAGAAACGTATTAGACAAACCATCGAACAACAGCACTACAATATTTCAGCGACTGCTCGAGCTCTGGACGTATCAAGAACCACTTTATACAAACTGCTCAAGCGGCATCGTATCAGTTACTAAAATCGGCTGGGTCGTAAAGTTTGAATTAGCCCCAAAAGGCAGCCTGATAACCTGTTTCCTGTTATTTCAGGTTAATTAGTCAACGTAAGAACTCACGGTAGACGTTACAGTAGCCTGAATATGTTCATTTAACATACCTTTCCCTTTAAACACAGTAAGATAGTGATCTGGACAGTTTGTTAAGGAGTACTAGTACTTAGGTTGTTCTAGAATTCTTGATAAATAAAAGGAAGTGAGAAAATGAACGGGCAAGACGCAAAGCCAAAACTGACGATATTTTATGATGGAACCTGCCCTTTGTGCTCGAAGGAGATGAATGCCCTCACGAAGCAAGACATCAACAACAGCATAAAGACAGTCGATATCTACAGCGATGAGTTTGCTCATTACCCAAACATTGACTCCAGCGCGGCCAACACGGTTTTGCATGCATTGAATGACAAAGGTGAGTTGATACTGGGGTTAGACGTTACCCATAAGGCTTGGGATTTGGTGGGGAAAGGTTGGTTATACGCGCCATTGCGCTGGCCACTCGTGAAGCCATTGGCAGACTGGTGTTATCTACGCTTCGCTAACAACCGCTACAAAATATCTTACTGGCTAACTGGCGTCGCACGTTGTGATAACAACGGGTGTAAAATTGACAGTGACGCCAAATGACGTCACTGCGTGGAGATTTCTCTACTCAATATGCGTGATAAATTGATATTTATCTGAATCTGCTTTGGTCACCCAATGCTGACCTTTAAATGGTGC
Source organism: Vibrio fortis (assembly GCF_000695685.1). Taxonomy (GTDB): domain Bacteria; phylum Pseudomonadota; class Gammaproteobacteria; order Enterobacterales; family Vibrionaceae; genus Vibrio; species Vibrio fortis_A. Next base: position 916,169 of record NZ_JFFR01000002.1, read on the forward strand.
TGAATCTAACGTGAATAGATAGAAGTCGATACCCTTGTCACCCATTACGGTGTTGAAGTAAGTCGCTTGTTTGCGGTGACTTTCATCCGTGTATGGGAAGTCTTTTGCTGTTTTACCTTCAGTCCCCCAACTATGAACACCAATTTGCTTCAGTGTTTCAAAGTTATCAATCTTCTTCGCGCGCTGGAGAGTGCGAGTTTGGCCAGCAGCGAAAAGGTCAGTACCGCCAGAGAAAACCGATCCGTTAGGTGTGACTACCGTGTGCATCTTGGTTTTGTGGATCAGCAAGCCTGTGTACATGTTGATATCATCATCACCACTACCGCCAATATGGCTGTTAAACTTCATCGTCATTTCTTGACCAACATGCTTGTCCACGATGTCTTTCAATTGTAGAAACGTCGTCACACCTAATGTTGATTCATTTCGAGGACCGTCTACTGGGTCAATTTCTCGATAGATATCATCAAATGCGAATGAAGTAACAATATTCACCTTACCGTCAACGTCTGAGGCAGTTAAGATGGTCGACCCCATACTGCCCAATGCTTCGAAAGCCTCGTTGTAGAATTCGATGGTTACCTCCTCTCGTGAGTCATCGATTTCAGATTGAATCAACGTTTGATCTTTACCTACCGTTCGCTTATTAGCTCTACAATCAAAAGTTTGAAGCAATGTTGTTGGCGAGTAGATATAGCAGCTTCGTCTGTCATTGTAGACCGCAACATCAATGGTTTGACCATGAACATCGGCCAATCTTGTAATAAGTAAGATGTCACCAAAACCCTCTGCATACTGAACTTGTTCATATGACTTGCCGTCATAAGTTAAGCGCATACCTTCAAAGTAGTCTTCTCGATCTTCGATGATTTCGTCCAGGGCACTTTCAGTAAACTTATAATCTGCCGCAGGTTTAGCGACTTTAGCTTTATGAGTACCGCTCGAACTCGAGTTGCATCCAGCTAGCACAATCAGCGGTAAGGCTAATAATAGATTTCGATATTGCTTCATAATTTCTCTCCAATGTTGGTATGGAGAGAATTCTATGGAACGTTTTTGTCATTAGCTGTCTGAATGATGTATGGAAATGTCGTACTGCATCATTACAATACATTTCCATGTTTTATAATAAAGCACTCGAACAAGAACAAACTATAAACTTGGCATTCATGACTTATACCAATCGTAGTAAATAATTGCTCACCCTAGCTTGTTAAAATGCTCGATAACTGCGTTAGAATTTTTGATTGTAGAATAACTACTTATCAAAAAATTCTGCCTTGTTCTCAAGCCTTTTTTCTGCGCTATTTTTGATCACTTACTTACTGTGATTGGTATTACGCTGTGCCCTGCGTTCTTAATCTAAGTCTTTCATACCAAACGGCCGAAAATTTATGACACAACATTCCATGCTCATCGTTGAAGACGACTTGAAACTTCAACAGCTATTAAAGAGTTACTTTGTTACCCAAGGTTTTGATGTGACGACATTAGATGATGGCAGTGAAGCCATTGACCACATGCTAGACCACCAGCCAGATATTGTTCTGCTTGATCTGATGTTGCCTGTCGCAGATGGCCTGACAATTTGCCGACAGACGCGTACAAAATTCCTCGGTAAGATTTTGATGCTAACAGCCAGTGATGATGACTTTGACCATGTCGCCGGATTAGAAACAGGGGCTGATGATTACGTGACGAAACCCATTAAACCACGCGTTCTTCTTGCTCGTGTTAGAAGCTTATTGCGACGTGCAGAGCCCGTTGACGCTGTCGATGAAGACAAAGATCAAATCACTTTTGGCCAGTTAGTACTAAAAAACAAATACAAACGATGTGAATTAGACAGCAAGATTGTCCAGCTAACAGACAGTGAGTTCGACCTACTTTGGATACTTGCTAACCAGCCGGATACTGCGCTCTCCAGAGACACCTTAACTCAAGAATTACGTGGCATTGAATACGATGGGTTCGACAGAACAGTAGACAACAAAATCGTACGTCTGAGAAAAATGCTTGGTGATGACCACTCCCCTGCAGAAAAGATCCAGACACTACGAGGAAAAGGCTACTTGTTTGTCTCCACAGCTTGGGGCTAATTTGCGTTAACTCACCCAATAGCGAAGAGAATAATGAAACGCATATACCTAGAATCACTCATCGGCCTGTTTGCCTGCTTTATGGCGAGCATCTTCGCTTATGAGGTCACCGTCTATCAGTGGACAACTGACTACGAGTTCGTGTTGTACGATTACGAGGCGTTGGCCCACCAACAGCTGATCAGTAATATCGCCACTAATCAGGGCGTTGAGGCCGCTGAAGAAGCTATTGCTCAGTTCGCCGACATGACTCGACATATCGTGACTACGTTTCCCCTCGGCCAAGGCGCACCTTCTGAGGTTGTCGAGTTTTTTAAAGCTCAATCAGATATGCCAGTCCTGTTTGACGATGACAGGGATCTCTGGTTTCACTTCCCTGGTTCAGATGCCATTTATCGCTATGCGCCTGATGAAGAAGCCTTTGTGCGACAAAAGATTCAGCTCGAAGATGATTTGCTCTGGTTATTCTTCTCTCTCAGCTTTGTCATTTACGCTTCAGGGCACCTGTTCGTCATTCACCGTAGAGTGAAGAAGCTAGAGCGCGCAACTCTAGGCTTCGCTTCTGGCGATTTTTCGATAAGAGCGGAAACCCGTAGCGGCAGCGCAATTGGTACGCTGAATCGCTCTTTTAACCTCATGGCAGACAAAATCCAGCACCTTATCGACAGCAATCGTGCACTGACCAACGCTGTAGCCCATGAACTCAGAACGCCTGTTTTCCGCATTCAATGGCAAGCCGAACTGCTGAAAGACACACCGCTCGACCAAGAGCAGAGAGCCACCATCGATAGCATTGTAGAAGACACCGAAGAGATGGAAGGCATGGTGGATGAGCTGCTCTATTTTGCCAAACTTGATAACCACAAATTGGATTTAGAAAAGAGCCGTTTTGAGCTTTCAACTTACGTCGATAAATTGATACCACGATGGCAAAAAGAGACCAAGCTAACGCTAGCGATGACGTCTCACCTCAATACTGACCATCAATTGGACGCTGACAAACATCAGCTCAAACGAGCTCTCGATAACGTCGTTCGTAATGCATTTAAGTTTGCAGAAACGCAAATCGATATTCATCTTGTCGAAAAAGAGAAGTACCTGTGTATTGAGATCCACGATGATGGGCCGGGTGTCGATGAAGAACATATCGCTCACCTGTTTGAACCCTTCTACGTGGGCAATAAAGCTCGTAATAAAGGTAAGAGTGGCCATGGCCTTGGCCTCTCAATTGTTGAGAAGATCTGCCAACAACACGGTGGGTACGCCAGCGTGAAACGCAGTACAAGGCTCAACGGCGCACTGTTTACGTTATACTTACCGAAATGTAATTCTGAGCCTGACAAACCTATACAGTAACAAAATAAGAACTTTGGAATAATTGACTCCATCAACCGTTAGCCAACACCGCTGAGTGTTGGTTAACCGAAACATGATTACTCAATGGAGAACACTATGAAAAAGCTAATTCTTATCGCGGCACTATCTATGGTAGCTACAGGCTGCGCTCAACAAACATTTGTTATGGCGCCGGACGAAGCAGAAGTAACAACAGAAGCACCACAACACTTCTTTATTAACGGTCTAGCACAAGAGAAAGAGATCGATGCTGCGAAAGTTTGTGGCGGTGCAGATAAAGTAGCAAAAGTAGAAGTTCAAGAGACGTTTGTTAACGGCCTACTTCGCACAGTGACATTTGGCATCTACACGCCACGTGACGCGCGTGTTTACTGCAAAGCGTAATCGAATCTAAAGAACAACTCCAAGACTTTTGACATGCAAAAAATCCCCAATCAGAGGCTAGACTGATTGGGGATTTTTATATTCGTTTGATTATTTAAGAGGGTCACCCTCTGGCAATGCACTGTGAATCCAAACGGCAAGGCGCTTTTTAATGTCCTTACCTTCTTGCTTGTCAGCAGGGAGAGGCGTAATTTGCTTTGCATCGACTAAGAATAGATAAATAGCCTTTGCTTTTACCGACTGTGACATACTCGGGTCATTGAGCTTAAAGCCTTGCATTTCGGCTAGCTTAGTTCCGACTTCCATCGCCTTTTTAAACAGTTTGTCTTCGTTTTGTAGCTTAGTGGTTTTCGACATTTCGTCACCTTCGTGGTTACAAAGCAGTGACTTCAGTATATATCATTTATTAACGTCGACTTTTTGCTTACTTAGCAGTTTCGAACAAAACAAATCTTGGTTTTGAGGGGCAATACACAGTCTCACCCTACTCACCAAAGCGGCGTGCTACGCCTTTTTCACATACTTGGCAGTCACCATCATTTCACCAGCGCCATCAAGCTTGCAGTCTAATTGGTGATCTTTACCGTCGTTCATTCGTTTGATAACCCCTTTGGTGCCAATCTTTAACACAAGAGAACTGCCTTTTACTTTTAGGTCTTTAGCCAAAGTAATCTTATCCCCTTCCGCCAATAAGCTCCCATTCGCATCTTTGATATTGAGTTCGTTCTCTTTCGCGACTTCTTCAGGGTTCCACTCATAAGCGCATTCAGGACAAACAAGGTGGCTTTGGTCTTGATAAACATATTCAGAGCTGCAGCTCGGGCAAGGAGGAAAAGACATAGTAATTACTTCCAAATACAAATTTATGCTACATGGTAAACGCTCTGTCTATACATAGCGAGTGGAATTGCTTAGCGTGTTCATGGTTCGCTCCAACCTGACAAACAACCCCAGAATAATGACAACTTTTCTTGATGCTCAGGTCGTATTTTGTCTACAATGACGCACTTTTTATTTACTGTAAGTAAGCATCATGACAGATAACACAGCAAAGCCAGCTCTACCAGATCGTCTAGCAGGTAACCCACGCAGCCCACACCACGTAGCTGAGTGTTTCGAACACCACATCGGCATTCGTCTAAACGGTAAAGAGCGTACTGACGTTGAAGAGTACTGCATCAGCGAAGGTTGGGTAAAAATCCCTTCACCTAAAGCGCTAGACCGTTTCGGTCGCCCAATGCTAATCACATTGAAAGGCACAGTTGAAGCTTTCTACAAGTAAGCTGAGAACACAAAAAAACAGGGCTCAAATGAGCCCTGTTTTTATTAGTGAAAAAGATAATCGACTAGCACCAAGTTATACAAAAGAAACACTCCCATGCTGAGCAGGATGGTGACTAACACATTGCCTGTTTTCCAGATCAGCAAAAAAGTCACTAGCGCTGCGATTAAGTAAGGGTTTTCTGCACTCACCCATAGCTCTTTCTCTGGAGCAAATACAATGGGTCCCCAAATCGCCGTCAATACTGCTGGGCCAGAGTAGCGAAGTAACCTACGAGCTGAGGCGTTCAAACGAAGTGGCACTGCAGGTTCCAGAAACAAATAACGACTCACAAACACAATCGCTGTCATCAGCAGTATGGTTAACCAGATCATGATGACTCTCCTTCTGTGATCGAATGACTTGAAACATTGCCATCTTTATAACTTTCACAAAGGAAGCCAGAAAGCATACCCGCAATTGAAGCCACCATTAACGCCCCTTCGACTTGGTTAACCGTCAACACCACAGACACCAACAATGACACCAGCACGCATACAATAACCGGCATGGTATTAATCAGCGGGAATACTAGCGCAATGAAGGTCGCTGCAACGGCGAAATCCAAACCAATTTCATTCAGAGATGGAATTTGGCTACCTGCGACAATGCCGACAAAGCTGGCCAGATTCCAGAAGAGATAGAACACACCTCCAACGCCTGCCGCATACCAACGATTGAACTCTTGCTTGGATTGACCACTACAGATCGCAAACAATTCATCCGTCAGCCAGAAGCCCAACAGTAAACGCCATCGTGTCGGTAAATCACTGATTTTATCGCGCATAGAGACGCTGTATAAAAAGTGACGTGACGTAATGAACAGCGTGGTTAGTAACATGGTGCCTAAGCCAATTCCAGCCTTAAACATACCCGCCGCAACCAGCTGCGCTGAGCCTGCAAACAAAATCGCTGACATCGCCTGTGCTTGAAGAGGGTCAAGCCCCGCATCTATGGCATACGAGCCCGCCAATATTCCCCATGGAATCACCGCAATACTCAGTGGCATCCCGGCTAGCGCCCCTTTCCAAAGCTGAGATTTTCTCGTCATATTGATACTTCCATTTTAAATCTGTTAAACCTTAGGGAACAATTTAGTCAGCCTATGTTATTCGCGATTGTACAAACTTGCTCAATATTAAGCGTTATAACATCTTGATGTACTGGCCTGGCGTGTAGCCGTTGGCCTTTTTGAAATGTCGATGAAAATGACTCTGGTCGTGAAAACCGCACTCTTGAGCCGTATCCGATATAGAGTGACCACGTTTGAGCAAAGTTCTCGCAAGGCGCAATCGAGACTGGATTTGATAAGCATGAGGCGGCAACCCAAATTCCTTTTGGAATGAACGAACCAAATGATACGGACTCAGAGCCGCCAGCTTTGAAAGCTCTTCCAAAGAGACATCGGCCTGTGGAAAGTCATCGAGAAACTCTTTAACCAACACCAGTTGCCGCTGCGTTTTACTGTCGAGTTGAGGTTTGAGCGGGCTTTTGCCATGACGACTGATAAGCTTAACCAACATGCCGTACATTAGTGTTTCACGTAAAAGTCGATTATCCGACTCATCAATGGTATTGAAGACCAAACGTAATTGGTTAGCGAGTTCTGGGTCTTCAACCACCGCACGCGGAAAGTAAGGCGCGCCGTAGTTTGGCAAATTAAGCTCTTGAGTTATTTTCGCAAGTTGCTCTGGCAGTGGGTACATAGCGCGATACGCCCAGCCGCCTTCTGTGGCAGAATGTCCGCTATGCACTTCATCGGCATTGACCAAGATAATGGCATCTTGAGGAGCAACGTGATGACCACCCGTGCGATAAAAACGTTGTGCGCCCTGTTCAATCACTCCGAGCGTATAACCTTCATGGCTATGGCGAGAGAAATTCTGCTTTTCATATTCTGCGTTCAGGATCTCAAGGCCACCAAGCTCTTCTGTGATCTTGTAATCCGCCTTTTCCTTCTTCGCCTTCTTCATCTCGCCATTCCTCAGGTATCGACATCCTCTCAATCCATCACTCTACTCTATAAGTTAAAGAAGCTTTTGTACAAAATTGCGGTTTTAGGTTTAGATAAGTTGAAAGTTATCCTCCCGTTCGTTAAGAAATAGAGAAGCAGGTGTTCGTAACCTGCTCATAACATCTAATTCATTTAAAACTGGTACTAACCTCTCGTAACAATCTAGCTTTGGGTAAAATTGACAATAAACCGCAAAATTGCAGACATAATTCATGAAAACCACCTAACATCGACCAAATAAATGAAAGCTGCTATTTCTATCACTCTTCTTGTTCTTTTGACTGGCTGTACTCATAACCAATCAAAAGCGTTGAACGCTAACACCTCTTCAGTCAACGTTTATGCACAATCAATGTCGAACATGCAGCTGTGCGACACCCTCTACTATGGTCGACCAAGTAACCAAACGCTGGCAGCCATTGGTGCTGAGTTCAATCGAAGAGGCCTATCTAAAACTTGGTGTGATGCCGAAGCCAACAAGCTCTATCTAACTCAAGCCCTCAACTGGCTAGCACAACAGGCCGATAGCGATGATGAACAGACCGAAAGTGACGATTCAGCCGTAATTCTGCCTGCAAATTGATTTTTTTGACCATCGATACACTCGACCAAATCGCAAAGATAGAAGAGAGCCATTGATTAAAATTTATGCCTTAGTTCACAAGGATATGCATTTGCATTGATAGTTGTTAATGAATCGTTAATGATGCATATCCATCTCTAATATAAGGACATAATGAAATGAAGTGGATATTAGTTGCGTTGGTTAGTCTGTTTTCTGCGTTCACTTACGCAAAAGAGTGGAAGCAAATACGATTTACGGTAGAAGGCGCTTACCCTCCTTTTAGTTGGACAACTAAAGAAGGTAAGTTAGAAGGCTTTGAAGTCGACCTGGCCAACGCACTGTGTGATGAGCTGCAGGTACAATGCGTAATATCTAAAACCGATTGGGATGGCATTATCCCTTCTCTGCTTAGTCGCAAAAACGACGCGATTATCGCTGCAATGACTATTACAGAAGAGCGCGAAAAGAAGGTTGACTTCACCATCCCATACGCAAAAGTACCAACGCGCTTCGTGATGGAAAACGGTCGTGAAATCAATATGGAAGATGGCAGCTTAAACGAGCTTACGATTGGAGTGCAGCGCGCGACTATCGGAGATAAGTACCTTTCTGAAATCTACCCTGACGTCGATATCCGCCGCTACGGTAACTTTGATGAAGCCTTTACTGACTTATTAAATGGACGCCTTGATACAGTATTTGGTGGCTCTATGGGTTTAAATTCTGGATTCTTAGAAACAGAACAAGGTAAAAACTATCACTTTACCGGGCCCAAGTTCACTGAAGAGAAATGGTTTGGTCGTGGCATCGGTGTTGCCGTTCGCAAACAAGACGACGATTTAAAACTACTAATCAATGACGGCATCCAAAGACTGATCGACAACGGCCAGCATGCAAAAATTGCTAGCAAGTACTTCTCGTACAGTATTTACGAATAAAGCAACACTGTGACTCAATAGAACATAAAAGCCGCTCTCTATGAGCAGCTTTAATTATGACAAGATATCTATTCCACTACGCATATCGTAACTGAATTCTAATCGACACTGTTTTCACAACTTGCTTCAATAACCCGAACAGCGCCAAAATCACTAGTACAAATTTTATGTTCAAGGTTTTGAAAGCTAGAGAAGTCAAAGCAATGTTTCAAAACTACTACTAGATCAAAAAGTAATACCTAAGCACGTCCTTGTGCTTAGATAATAAACTCGAAAGCTACTTAGTGACACAAACTGTCACTGCACTCGTGTTAGTACTATTTTCAAAATTTCCATCAGTTACTTTTACAATACCAAAATCATTTGTATAAATTGTATGCTTTGATAATGTACTCTTAACACTTTCAAGTGTATCCCCTTCTAGGATATTAAGATACTCAATCAAATCAGCAGGGCGACCAAAGTCTTCACATGCAACAGCAGACACATCTCCTATTAAAGGTTCAGCTATTGAACCAATAATAAAATAACGAAAGTCATCTATTTTTGTGATTAGTTCTTTACCATACTTCCCCTTGGCCTTTACTATTAAACTGTTATCCTCTTGACTCATATCAAGACCAGTAGGGTCGCTTAACATGATTGACTTTATGGTATTATTGCTCTCTCTACCCTGTTCTTTTCCAATCTTTTCATTAGAGTCTGGAGTTGTTTTTTTTACTACCGTTTTTCTTTCTATTTTAGTAGTACTCTCATGGTTATTTGTTTTTTTTGATTTTTTGCTTTTTTTGAAATTATAGTAGTATTCTTTGCCATCAACCACTTGCTCTACTGTTGACTCTACTTTTCCGTCATAAGATGCGAGAATAGTATGTTTACCAGAAGTCACTAATTTTGATATCTTTTTCCCACTTCCAATAATTTCCCCATTCAAATACCAAGAAGCATTAACATTACTTGTGAGCAATATATTTACTTCGTTGATACCAAGGTAACTATGAATCTGAGATATAATCTCATCAGTTAAGACAGGAGAAACTTCGACTGACACTCGATAACTAAGATTTCCACTAAAGTCTACTGATGCATTTTCGATCTTATAATTGTCGATATCCTGACTGGGAGAAATAAACTCATTATCACTTCTAAACTTAGCTACAATCAACGACCTATTTCTTGAAAGACAATTTTTTATTGATTGATCTTCATTACAGCTAAAATTCCCCTCTTGAACAATGGTTTTTTTCTTTCCATTCCATTCATTTCTAATTCTATTTATAATATTTTTAGATAGACTTGATAGCGATGATATTCTAGATCGATTTTTTATATCTCTCTCCACTTTCAATGATGCTATTTTATCAGAAGTATCTTCAATTTCTTCTATGATTATCTTGTTTGATATAGATAACTCACTTCGGTTAACAATTAACTTTGCAATATTATTTGATAGCTTATACTCATTAATATCTTCTGAATATTTGGCATCCTGTATATATCTATCGAGCTGAGAATTTATATAAGCCATTTTTTTCAAATTAGACTTGTAAGTGTTGTTTTTCTCAACATTTAAAGAAAGTAAATTTTGAAGATCTGAATTGATAAAAACTTCATCGTGTTCTGCAACTATATCCTCATAAGTGATATGCTCTGACTCGTTAAGCCAGGATTTAGCAAAAGCATCTAGAGAAAAGGATAATAGTATAGGTAGCGATAATACCTTTATATACTTAGTCATTCCAATAATTTCTTTATTAAAAATTATGCACCCATATAAATGGGTGCATAGTTCATTAGTTAGTCATCACACGAAATTGTGATCGTAGTTGACACTAAAGCGTTATTAGTCGGCTTGAAGTAGCTTTGACCTCGCTCAGTTTCTGCCCAGAATTTGATTTCAGATTGACCATTTTGAAAGTTATCGACATCGTATCGTTGATTGACATTAATATCTTCCATCATGTCTACGTTACTACGGAAGTTAATATCAAACCCGCTTCCATCAACAGTTTGTAGGCCTGTTGTTTGTGCAGTATCAATTGAGTAATGAACTTTATCTTGCACGTTAGATACAATCTTAATTGTATACGCGTCCGATGGGATTCCATTTTGCTTACCGAATCTTAACTCTGTTCGACTACTCGATGTATCTTGAACAACACATAGTTTAGGGATATTAGCTGACGCAGTAAAATCATACTTTGTTGAATAGAATGTAGCTGCATTGGCGAATAAGCTAGAACTAGCAAGTAAAAGAGCAATACCAGGTTTTACACATTTTTTTAATTTCATAATAATTCACATGTTAATTTAAAAATTAGCTATTGAGCTAAATCATTTAGAATAGATTGAGTCTTCAAAGTCTCGTTTTTTTAGTTTTCCCTCTGCCTCCATTAATTGGATTTTCCTTAAGCGTTCAATATGTTTAATCTCGCTCTTAAGCTTATTTAACTCAATTAACGCTTTTTCGGTTTCTATTTCTGCAAGGCGGCTACAATTGAGCCTTTCGCCACCCCCCATACTATAGGCGAAGCCTATATATCCACCGGTCTCATTAAAGTCACTATTATAGATGTAGGCGTCATCACCACCTGTTGTCACTAAACCACCATACATTTGTATATTTCCGCCTACAGAGCTCCTACAACTTGCCCCATCAGAAGTTCGAACTTCGTCATAGCTTGAAGGGGAAGAAGGTGGGGAAGGTATATCGATCAGTGATGCAGCTAGAGAATGACCACTTATCAAAATTAAAGACAATAACTTTAGATATTTTAAATTCATTTATTTCTCCAGCTCGCCTACTATGCCCAACTCTTCAGCCGGGAAGTACGTTGTTACTTTTGAACACATTCTGGTATTAAATCCTTTTGAAGTTAAACTGACACTACATACTTCATTAAAAGTCTGAACATTTGGTTTAGACATCAACCAAACATTTAAATCTCTAGATTCACCGGGCATTAAACACCTTGAAAGAGTGCCATCTACCTGGTCATTTATGTATATTTCATAACATGTTCTTTTCTTGAATCCGTTAATTAATGTAAACTTGAACTCAAAATGTGTATCGACAACATACTCATTAACTGTTTGCGGATATTGCCCATGGGACATAACGTTGTAACTAAATAAACTTAGCCCAAATAAAAAAACTCTTAGCATGATATTACTAACTCTTATCTAATTCTAAAGACATTGGAGCAGCTCAAACATCGATACTTTGATTTTATTCCTATAAACCTTTCCCATAATGTTCGATGGAGCCTTTGATACTCATTTCGTTCACAATCACATTTCATTTGACAAGTCCTTTCATAAGCTTAGTAAAAATTAGTAACCGTCAATCTAGGTTTAAACAATTTATAATAACCAATTATCGGTAGGTGATTAGGTTACTTTATATGGTCAAACCCAAAGATGAACTGGCGAGAACTCAAGAAGTCGAAAAATATTAAAGGAGAATTAGTAAAACCAAGAATAATTAATAGATCGAATTCGAAGCAACTTATTAAACATTAACATTACAAATTAAAATTCGAGACTAAGAAAGTTTAAGCATCTGAAGTAAAAGTACTAACAACTCCAGAACGACACACAACCAACCCAGCGTTAACAAAATGAAACAATTACACACAAAAGATAAATAAAAGTCATACCCTAACGAGTTTCATTAACAAACAAGCAGAATGCGAGACAAAGACCTCAAAAATAAGCACACTACTTATAATGACTTATATTTCCTTAGTTGCTCACGCGAATGTATGCAAATAGCATTAAGTATTGATAACAACAATAAGTAAGGGAAACACATGCAGGACAAGCTTAGTCTTCTCAAAGGCTCAAAGATTTATAATCTTGAGCTCCTTATTCAACCAATCATTTCATACAAAGATAAATGTGTTTTTGCTTACGAGTGTTTGAGTATCGTAAAAGAAGACATTAGTGGAGATATTCAAGATAATGAAGAGTTTTTCCGAGAACTATGTGAGAACGAGTTTGAGCTACTAGCCTTTAAACAAATTCGTTTTTTATCTATCTATGAATCTGAATTGTCTGGCTGCTTAATATCAATAAATATACCACTATCCCTTATGATGAAATTAGATTTTCTAGAATCGTTAGCTACTGACTCTAACCTTAACATTGCTGTTGAAATTACAGATATTGACTTTAGCCTAGATGAAATAGAATTAGTCTACGAAAGAATGAAGCACTTAAAGGCTAATTTTAAAATATCGTTCTGGTTAGATGATTATACGATTAACAAGGTCAGCCAAGAGTTTTTAATGTATCTTCCTTGGGATATAATTAAGATAGATAAATCAGCATCAAAATCTAAATCCAATCTATTAATAAACCTAATATATATCGTTAATTTGGGATTTGACTTACAAGAAAATGTTATAGTTGAAGGTATTGAAAACCTATCTACACATGAGGAAATTGTGAGACATAACCTTAAAGCACAAGGGTATTTGTATGGGAAACCAGACACAGTATCGAACTACATACGGTTCAAATCTTCTCATGTTGATAGATTGATAAATATTAGAGCTTGAATTCTAATTTACATTTTCTTAAAATCTCCCCCCCAATAAAAACAACAAAATAATTTACACAAATTTAACAAGGTTAGCTATGATTGACATTGTTCTAATTGAAGACGATTGCGAACTTCGAAGGATGTTAAACTATCTATTGTCCGAAATTGAAGGATTTGAAGTGGCATGCTTTAAAAGTGGTTCAATTGCTCTTCCATTTATTGAGAAAAACCTGCCTAGACTAGTATTACTCGACTTACAACTGCCTGACATGTCAGGCCTTGACATAATTAAGTCCATCAGATCAAAGCTCATGCCCACACCAGTAATCGTTATCACTGCAAACGATAGTGAATTGACAGAGATGAATTGCTTGACTGCCGGTGCAAACGATTATTTGGCAAAGCCAATTAGAAGCTCGGTCCTTGTTGAAAGAATCAAACGACAAATATTTAAAGATAGCAAAACGCTAAATAAAGAAAATGAGGCAGATAATGAAGCAAAAATCGCATACTTGCGAGAAAAAGATCTCAGCCTTATATACAACAACACCAATATAAAACTGGCTCCTTCAGAGTATGAAATTCTAGATATTCTGAATAAGAGTGAAAAACCTATGACTGTTTGTGACCTATTTGAAATGATTCATGGTTTCAACCATGACCCAATAGACCGTTCTATCTATATGAGAATATACTCCTTAAAAAAGAAAATAAGCGCCTCATTCCCAAACTTTGAACTTGTAATGAATAGAAGATCAAAAGGGTTCTATTTGTCATGTGATATGGGCTACCTTTAGCTAACTATTTAGTATCTCACTAGAATAAATTTTCAATTTCTTCTAATTAATACTTATAATCTGTACATTCCCTTTTTATATCTATTTTCAAGTTACTCGGAATATAAGTTCTAGCCAAAAATCAAAATACCTTTACCCCCATACGGATTATCGTTTGCAATCGAAATTCAGCATGGGTATTTTGCCAAATTGCAAATTATCTTACAAAGGAACTAAGCCAGTTTCATTATTCAATGACTTATAGGCCAGAAAGCAAAAAGCCGCTCATGAAGAGCGGCTTTTTTAAAGGGTGGGAACCCAGCCACATCCCGGCACACAAGTCACTCGCTGCGGCTGCTTCCTTCCGGACCTGACCGAGTTCACGAGCTATTGTTGCGGGAGGACCAGGCCCCCATAGATTCGTTTTCTAAGAGGCTTGCCTCAAAGAGTGAGTGGATTATTAAGCATCCCCGCAGCCATTGCAAGCCCTTCCACCCTATTTTTAAACAAATGTGGTCTAAGTGCTTATCCTTTACTCAAACCATTGCTAAATCGCAGGTAAATTGGTCATTTACCTGCGAGGAAACAAATACTGACGTTGGAGCTATGAACGCTTAGATATCGATATCTTCGTTATCTTCTGTACGAATAATGTAGTCCGTCATCCACGCAGTGCCTAGCAAGCATAACCACACAACAAATACTGGGCTCGGTACCTCAATGCTCGGTGTAATCACCAGAGCAGCGAAACCCGCAGTGGGCAGTGTCCAGCACAACAGCTTATTCCAGCGGAAGGTTTTGAGCTTAGTCATCGCCTCCATTGACGCCATAATGCCCGTTACACACAAGGCTACTAGTGCCGCATAAGGTAAGTCGGCTATCCAGAGTGGCAATATTAGAAACAGTGACCACCAGCTATGTCGACTGGCCGGTTTCAGGTGATTCGCCGCCCACCAGATAACTATAATGGATAGGGTTTGAAGAACCGTAACCCAAGGCGTACCGTCAAGCTTACCTGCAGACTGAGTCACCATAATGCCGACTTGTAGAGTCGTGACAATTAACCCTGATACCACAAGCACTGACAAGCTACTACGGCGTGAGAAAACAACCATCAGCAGAGGGAATAACACCCACGCACTGACTGATAATGTTATAGGCTGCATTGGAAGTGTTAGGCCGTATACGGTCATTGAAGCAAGCAGAGCCAAGCCTGCGACTCCTCCTTGCGGCAAAATCCATAGCGCGGGGATAACCATAGCCAAAACGGGAATGTCGCCGTCACTTAAACTAATAGCTCGGGCACAAACAACCGCTAATAGGGTTGTCACTAAGAACTGAAACGTTGAAAATACCATAGCTCTCTCCTTCTACCGATCCGTGGTATTAATGAACTAGGAATAGTTAGTATGGACCAATTTTTACCCCAAATCTTTGCTGTAATTCACCAAATTCCCTATGGGAAAGTAACAACTTATGGAGACATAGCACGTTTTTCAGGCTTTCCAGGCTATGCGCGTCACGTAGGCAAAGCTTTGGGCAATTTACCAGAAGGAAGTCAGCTCCCTTGGTTTAGGGTCATTAATAGTAAAGGCGAGATTTCGTTAAAAGGCGAGGACTTCGAGCGACAAAAGCGTCATTTGGAAGCGGAAGGCGTTGAAGTGAGTGAGACAGGTAAAATTAAACTCAGAAAATACAAATGGCAGCCGTAACGCTGCCATTGTTCTTTATTCAGTTCGTTCTCTTAGAGAGCAACCAATTAACGCACACCTACTAAACGCAAATCCAGTGACTCTGTGCTCTCTGCATCTGTGATCACAGGCGCAATCGTATCTGTTGTGAAACGTAGCTTGCTATCAACATGGATACTCGCGCGCACATTGTAGCGATGGCTCGCCTTAATCTGGCTGGCGTCGTACTTCAGTTCAAAGGCAAATGGGACCTGCTTGCCATCGGTTGTGAATTCTTGAGTCGCCAATACCTTTGAAGGTGCATCAGCCAGTGAGAT
Organism: Vibrio fortis; assembly: GCF_000695685.1. Taxonomy (GTDB): domain Bacteria; phylum Pseudomonadota; class Gammaproteobacteria; order Enterobacterales; family Vibrionaceae; genus Vibrio; species Vibrio fortis_A. Next base: position 932,176 of record NZ_JFFR01000002.1, read on the forward strand.
ATCTTCTAGTGTTACCGTTACTAGTGCATTTTCAGGAAGTGCTATGCGCTCTCGGTAACTTACCGTACCGGTTACCATTTTCATGTTCTCTGCGACAACCTCTTGAGGTGCCTCACTTTGTTCAGTAGTTTGGCAGCCTGCTAGGAAGCCAAAAGAGATTAAAGACGTTGCGATTAATAAAGCCTTTTTCATAAGATATTTCTCTCAATGTGTTTGCCGGATATAGCAAAACTGAATGCTAATTATAAGAGAGCTTTCATATTCTGTCTTGAAACCCTATGATTTATTGACAGATATTTGACTGAGTGGCCCGGTTAACCCTTTAACCTGCTCTCATTTTATTAAGAGGTACTCTGGCAATGAGTCAACCATTAAAAGAATTACTAAGTTTACTTCAGCTAGAAAAACTGGAAGAAGGTCTGTTTCGAGGACAGAGTGAAAACCTTGGACTGCCACAAGTATACGGCGGACAGGTACTTGGCCAAGCGTTGTCTGCTGCCCGCTACACGGTTGAGGAAGATCGCAGTGTCCATTCGTTTCACAGTTACTTTCTGTATCCGGGCGACCCAGAGAAGCCGATTATTTATGATGTAGAGAACTTGCGAGACGGACGCAGCTTCAGCACTCGCCGTGTTAAAGCGATTCAAAATGGCCGCCCTATCTTCTACCTCACCGCTTCATACCATGGTGATGCTGAAGGCTTTGAACACCAAAACACCATGCCTGAGATTCCGGGGCCGGAAAACTTTGCATCGGAAACAGAGCTTGCTAGCCATATCGCCGAGTTCCTGCCTGAGAAGCTAAGAAAGACTTTCTGTGGCGAGAAGCCAATTGAGATGCGCCCAGTTACGGTTGTGAACCCGCTAAAACCGAAGAAGACTGAACCAAAGCAATACTTATGGGTTCGTGCAAATGGTGAAATGCCAGACAACCATCTGATTCACCAATACCTGCTAGCTTACGCTTCTGACTGGGGTTTTCTGGTGACGGCTTTGCATCCTCACGAAGTTTCTCTGATGACACCGAACTTCCAAGTGGCCACCATTGACCATTCAATCTGGTTCCACCGCCCATTCAAGATGGATGAGTGGCTGCTATACGCAATAGAGAGTCCTACAGCGAGTAACACTCGTGGCTTGGTTCGAGGTGAGATCTACAACCAGCAAGGTCAACTGGTTGCTACTGCAGTACAAGAAGGCGTAATGCGCTTTACTAAGTAGTTCTCGTTGAGCCTTAGCCAATATTGTTAAATCAAAACACAAAGGGCTTGAGTACTAATCAAGCCCTTTTGCATGTTCTTAATGGTTCAAGTACCTATTCTGCAACTGGTACTTCTTCTTCGCCCTGGACGCGAGTCTTAATCCCATTACCAGCATCGCGAATCAAGTTGATTGGTGACAACACCACCCCTTTCACTGTCCCTTCAACAGCCCCTTGAGTCGCGGTTTGAGCTAACACTTTACTCTTGTCCACCAGCTCTGTTGCCTGATTCAAAATCCCTGGAACCTCTTCTCTTAACTGAGCAGATTCTTGCACAACGACAGGGATCACCTGTTCTCGATAAGCTTGGCTTTCTGCCAGCACAGGCGGCACCACATCCACACGGTAACGTGTGACTTCGTTGAGAGTCGGAGGTATCACATCCGTTCTCAATACTTTAATTTCTTTCAATACGGTAGGCACCGTCTCTGTTCTTACATTTTTCACTTCAAGCAGAATAGATGGGATCTTACTGTCCACTGAAGCGACGGTTTGATTAACCTCATCAACGGTTTGACGCACCGCCTCCACTGTCAGCAATACCTCTGGTGCCAGCTCATCAATATGCTCAGCTAACGCAAGAAACCCTTCCACTTTGAGCTCCTTGGTAACAACAGATAGGTCATCAATCACCTGCGGGTAAGTGTCCACCACCTCACCTACCTTATTGGTAAAAGCGAAGATGCTATATCCCAAATAAAAAATCGCCGTCGCCAATAGCAACTGAATGGCCATAGAGATTTTTGCTTGCATAAACGTCCTTATTTTCCTGATTAGTACCTTGAGTTAGCTCATTGATGCCTTGCGCTAACCAAACGACACCCTATCCATTAATTATAGCGGCAGTGCGGTTGTGTATTTCAAAGGTTCCATTGCAAATGTAGAGGTCACATTAGAGAGGCCATCCACACTGTTCACTAGGCGCTTATAAAACTCATCAAAACACTTCATGTCTCTGACCTGAACTTTGAGCATGTAGTCATATTCACCAGCCATTCGGTAGAACTCCATCACTTCTGGGAATTCGGAGACCGTACCGACGAAGCGCCCGTACCATTCATGTGAGTGGTCACTGGTTTTGACCAAAACAAATGCCGTAAAGGATAAATCCAGCTTCTCAGGATTGAGCAGCGCAACACGTTTTTCTATCACCCCCTCCTCTTCTAAACGCTTAAGGCGCTTCCAACAAGGGGTTGTGGTGAGATTAACGGCTTCCGCAATATCGTTAAGTGACAGTGTGCTGTCTTGCTGTAGCAGACGCAGTATTTTTTTGTCCGTGGCGTCGATCATGTTTTTAATAAAAGCCTATAAAAGAGAAATTTTTTCTACTTAGTCATCAATATGCAGTAAATATAGCAAAGTTTTTCTCTGCGGTTCCCGCTAATTTAGTGACATAGCAAAGATAAAAATAACAACGTCAAATTTCTGGAGATACCCCTATGTGTACTGACCATAAATGGATCAACAACGCCATCCGCAAAATCGAAGCAGACTTTCAACGTTCTGCTGATACTCACCTTATCAAGCTTGATTTACCGAGTGTCGAAGGCATCGATATCTACCTAAAAGATGAAAGTACACACCCTACGGGATCTCTAAAACACCGTTTAGCGCGTTCACTTTTCCTATACGCGATTTGTAATGGCTGGGTTGGTCCAGAGACGACTATCATTGAGTCATCATCTGGTAGTACTGCAGTATCAGAGGCATATTTTGCGCGTTTGCTTGGTCTACCTTTCATTGCAGTTATGCCAAAGTGCACTGCCAAGAAAAAGATTGAACAGATTGAATTCTACGGTGGCCAAGCTCACCTAGTTGATCGCTCAGACCAAATTTATGCTGAGTCTCGTCGCCTTGCTGAAGAGCTGAATGGCCACTACATGGATCAATTCACTTATGCAGAGCGTGCAACCGACTGGCGCGGCAACAACAACATCGCAAACTCGATTTTCAACCAGATGCAAATGGAAGATCACCCTATCCCTGCATGGGTCGTGATGAGCCCTGGCACGGGTGGCACTTCAGCAACCATTGGTCGCTTCATCCGCTACCAACAACATGAAACACAACTGTGTGTGGTAGACCCTGAGAACTCGGTATTCCACGACTTCTTTAAGACAGGCAACGTAGATCTCACAGGCGACAAAGGCAGTAAGATTGAAGGCATTGGCCGCCCTCGCGTTGAGCCAAGCTTCATTACGGGTGTGATTGATGAGATGCGCACTATTCCAGATGCAGCAAGCATTGCGACATCGCACTGGTTATCTGAACTGCTTGGCCGTAAAGTTGGCGCTTCAACAGGTACAAATATGTATGGCGTATTACAGCTGGCAAGCGAGATGAAAGCACGCGGCGAGAAAGGTTCTATCGTGACTCTGTTGTGTGATAGCGGTGAACGTTACCTAGACACATACTTTGATGACGAGTGGGTTCGTGAAAACATCGGTGATATTGAACCGTTCGCGGAAAAACTCAAAGTGTTTAACCAAACTGGCGAGCTGTAAACACTCGTTTGTTTAAACAATACCGAAAGGCTTAAAACAAAAAGCGGCATGAAAAGGTTCATGCCGCTTTTTTTAATATGGGTCGAGTTGTTTACTCAGGCTTTTGCTTCGCTTCGAACGCGGCTAACTGCTCTGGTGTCGCTTTCGGTTGGTGGTTCTGTTTCCACTCGTCATAAGTCATTCCGTATACGCGCTCACGAGCATCATCGATATCGATGTCTAGACCTTGTTGCTCTGCCTCGGCTTTGTACCACTTACTGAAACAGTTACGGCAGAAACCCGCAAGAATCATTAGATCAATGTTCTGAACATCTTTGTTGTTATCTAGATGTGCCAACAAACGACGAAAAGTCGCCGCATCCAGCTTGTCTTGTTCTTCTTGAGACAGATTTTTATATTTGAATTCAGCCACTTTACATTCCTTATTCTGTTCTATTTGTATTGAGCTCTGTTGTTATACAAAAAAAGTGTCATGCGCGCCAGACACAAGTGCTGCTTTTTCGTTGTGTATTAGCAAGTAAACGTCATCCCTTAAACATGCTTAGTATCCTAACCATTATGGCTGGTTTACCTTGCAGAGTAATCTTAAGAAATGCGTGGTATTTGGTGTCAAAACAGAAGTCAACAAATCACAAACTGCCGCTTGATTTGCTGATGAAAAATGCTGAATCTAGAACTAATGATACGGTTCTACCTCGAAACCAAGACGACACAATAACATTAACAGTTCAACGCTAAGGCTCTGAGTTAAAGCTGTTCGAGCCGATAAAACGTTGAGCACCATTAACAATGACCATCAAACGTTAGGGACTACCATGAAAAAGATTGCTGTGATTTTAAGTGGCTGCGGTGTATTTGACGGAGCCGAGATCCACGAAGCGGTATTAACGCTGCACGCTATTGAAAAAGAAGGGGCGACATGGCACTGCTTTGCTCCTAATATCGACCAGTTACATGTGGTCAATCACCTTACCGGCGAGGTAACGGAAGAGTCACGCAACGTACTGGTCGAGTCTGCGCGAATTGCTCGCGGCAATGTTCAAGATGTAAAACAACTCGTTGCTCAAGACTTTGATGCTTTGATTGTGCCGGGCGGTTTTGGCGCAGCGAAGAACTTAACCACCTTTGCCGTTGCTCAAGCAGATTGTCAAATCAATGAAGATGTTAAAAACGCATGTCTTTCTTTTGCACAAGCGAACAAACCTGCTGGCTACATGTGTATTGCGCCAGTGATCATTCCAATGGTTTACGCTTCTCAAGCAAAAGGCACAATCGGTAACGATGAAGGCACCGCTAGCGCGTTCCAGCAGTTAGGTGGTGAGCACCAAGAGTGCCCTGTGAATGATATTATTATCGATGAGCAGCACAATATTGTCTCTACACCTGCTTATATGTTGGCTGGCTCTATTTCAGAAGCCAACTCTGGTATCGAGCGTCTGGTAAAAGAAATTATCGCGAGAGCGTAACGACCAGCTGCTCATCTCCTATATTCCAAGCATTAAAAAAGCTCGACTTCAATTCAGAAGCCGAGCTTTTTAATGTTCAGTCCAAAGACAATCTAGCCGTGTGAGGTACGACCTACCGTGTCGTGACTTAGAGCCTTATTCAACTCAGCCTCAACATGACCCGGAGCTCTTGTCGCACCTGAGATCAGACGATACATCGCAGGAATGACAAACAGAGTTACCAGTGTCGCAAAGCCCATACCGAAGAAGATAACCGTACCGACCGCAACGCGGCTCTCGTAACCAGCACCGGTTGATGTAATCAGCGGAATGGCACCTGCCAGAGTGGTAAACGCTGTCATCATGATTGGACGCAGACGACGCGCAGACGCATCCACAATCGCTTTCTCAAACTCGATGCCACGGTCACGCAGTTGGTTGGCAAATTCCACGATCAAGATACCATTCTTAGTTACCATACCAATCAACATGATCATACCGATCTGGCTATAGACGTTCAGACCTTGGTTCATCAGCACCAAACCTAAGAAACCACCGAATATCCCCATAGGTACGGTGAACATCACCACCAACGGGTTGATGAAGCTTTCAAACTGGGCCGCTAGCACGAGGTAAGCAACCAGCATCGCTAAAGCAAAGACCACAAGAATGCTCGATTGGTTCTCTTTAAAGTCTTTAGACTCGCCAGAGTAACTCACCGAGATATCACCTGGCAGCATCTCAATCGCCTGCTCATCAAGGAAATCAAGTGCTTCACCTAAAGTGTAGCCATCCATCAAGTTCGCCTTAATGGTGATCGACTTCTGCTTGTTGTAGTGAGACAGACGAATCGACGATGCAACTTCTTCAATCTTAGTCAGCGTATCTAGCGTGACTAGCTCACCAGACTGGGTTCTCATGTATATCTGACTAAGATCATTCGCGTTGTTGAAGCTATTTTCATCACCACGCAGGTAGACATCGTACTCTTCACCACGCTCTACGAAAGTGGTTTCACTCTTACCGCCGAGCATGATCTCTAGGGTGTCAGAGATGTCTGAAACACTCACACCAAGCTCAGCAGCGCGTTGCTTGTCGACAGTTACCAACAGCTCAGGCGTTTTCTCTGAGTAGTCGATGTCGGCACCTTCCATCATTGGCGAGTCTTCAGCCGCTTGCTTCAAGATCTCAGCCCATTTTTGCAGTTCAGGGTAATCAGAGCCACCAAGAACAAACTGAACCGGTTCGCTCGAGCCGCCACGGAAACCCGGCATAAATGGGAAAATACGTACATCCGGAATTCCCGTCAGTGCTTTTCTTACTTGACCTAGCGCTTCTTGAGCGGTTGCTTCTCGTTCATTCCAGTCTTCTAGAATCATGATCACAAAGCCGGTTTGGTCACCTGCGTTACCGCCGAATGCTGGCGACTGTAAGCTGAACGACTTCAAGAATCCTTGACCTAGTAGCGGCATCAAACGCTCTTCAACCAGATCCATGTTGGCAGACATGCGGTTATAACTGGTCGCATCTGCACCACGAACAAACGCGAAGATCACACCTCGGTCTTCTTGTGGTGTTAGTTGTGCTGGCACTTGTTGCATTAAGCCGTAGCTGCCGCCCAGACACGCAATAATGATGATTGGTGCGGCCAAACGCCAAGCCAGAGCGCGACGCAAAACGCTGCGATAGCCTTTCTCTAGCTTGCCGAAAACACGCTCAACGAAGTGGTTGAAACGATTCGGTTTCACGTTAGCTTTTAAGATCTTACTGCCCAATACTGGCGTCAATGTTAGAGCAACTAACGACGAGAAGATCACTGACATTGCTAATAGCACTGAGAATTCAGTGAACAGCAGGCCAACCATGCCATCCATAAAGGAGATCGGCAGGAATACCATCACCAGTACCAGCGTGGTCGCAATAACGGCAAAACCCACTTCGCGTGTACCTTTATAAGCCGCAAGCAGCGGCGATTCACCGCGTTCAATGTGGTGAAAAATATTCTCGACTACAACGATAGCGTCATCCACTACCAAACCAATCGACAGGATCAAGGCCATCAAGGTGATCAAGTTAATCGAGAATCCAAAGTAGTACGCTGCAATAAATGAAGATATCAGAGATACAGGCACCGTTACCGCAGGAATCAAAGTGGCACGTGCTTGGCCGATAAACACATACAGCACCAAGATAACCAAGCCACCAGTGATAAACAGCGTGCTGTACACCTCTGTAATTGAGCGGTCAATGAAGACAGTTGAGTCGTAGTCAATGGCTAAGCGCGTACCGTCAGGTAAGAACTTTTGAATGTTCTCTACTTCTTTATGAACAAGGTCAGCCACTTCTAGAGGGTTCGCATCCGATTGTGGCACGATACCCATGCTCACGTTGACGATACCGTCACTCTTAAAGGTCGAGTTTTCGTTCTCTGCGCCAATATAGACATCAGCAACGTCTTTTAGGTAAATCGGTGAGTTGTCCGATGCACGCTTAACAACCAGATACTCGAAGTCTTCCGCTTGGGTATAAGAGCGTGCAGTGCGAACCGACATTACGATCGCATCGTTACGTACCTCGCCACCCGGGCTCTCAATGTTCTCGTTGCGTAGTGCAGTAGTAATGTCCGTTGCCGTCACACCACGGCCCGCCATCAACTCAGGCTTGAGTTTGACGTACATAACCTTATATAGGCCACCCGAGATATCAACCGAGCTAACACCTGAAATCAGACTGAACCTGTCGATAAGCACACGTTCGGTGTAGTCCGTCAGTTGGGTTCGGTCCATTTCAGTGGAGCTAAGGTTGATGTATAACGAAGCTTCACCACTACCATTGTTCTTGTAAACAATCGGATCGTCTGCTTCATCAGGCAAAGAGCGTTGCGCACGGGCTACCGCATCACGAACGTCACTAACACCAGTATTAAGGTCATAACCGAGTTCAAAGGTAATAGTGATACGTGAAGAGCCGTTTCGGGTCGTCGACTCGATCTCATCAATCCCACTAATACCAGATAGCTGATCCTCTAGATTGGAGGTGATCTGGCTTTCAATAATGGTCGCAGAAGCGCCTTCATAGCGAGTACTAATAGAAACAACTGGGCTCTCGATATCTGGCATTTCTCGTACGGCAAGTTTGCTGAACGAAACGATACCAAACACCACTAACAGCAAACTGAGAACCAGCGCTGCTACTGGTCTTTTTACTGAAACATCAGATAACAGCATTAGTTAGATTCCTCTTGCTGAGGTTGACGCTTCGCTGATGTGGTTACACCAAGCTCTTGTACCTGAACGCCATCGCGCATGTTCACAATGCCTTGGACCACGATCTTCTCACCAATATTGATACCTTTTTCGATAACTACTTCGTTACCAATACGAGCACCTAGGAATACTTCCGTGCGCGTCGCTTTATTATCTTCGCCGACGACATAAACGTAACGCTTGGTACCTGAGTATTGCAGAGCCTGCACAGGGATAATCGGCGCTTCAACGGGTGGGAAGTCCATCTCAGCTGAAACGAGCATACCCGGCTTTAGATAGTCGTTCGGGTTATCGAAGTGAATACGAACACGCAGGTTCAGTGTTTCTGTGTTAATGCGTGAGTCGATACCTACTACAGTACCTGAGAATTCAGTATCGCCCCATGCACTTGTGCGTGCTGTTACTGTCATACCTTTTGAAAGCATCGCTAGGTAACGCTCTGGAACCTGAAGATCTAACTGCATCACAGATAAGTCATCCAGTGTCACCAATTCTGTACCTGAACTAACGAGTTTGCCGCGGCTAAAGTCGATAAAACCCACGGTGCCGGAAAATGGTGCTGAAATATGAAGGTCTTTTAGGTTGGCATTTGCTGCCGCCAGTCTCGCAAGTGCAATCTCTACACTGGTTTTCTGCGCATCAATTTCAGTTTGTGTGATAGCGTTTCTTTTTACTAAGCGCTCAAACTCGGCCAATTTACGACGTTCGTCTTTTAGATACGCTTTTGCTTCTGCCACCGCCGCTTTGGCTTTGTCGTCATCCAGTTGAACCAATAACTGGTCTTTCTTAACTTCTTGGTTAGCTTTGACATGAATAGAGTCAACTTTGCCAGAGATCTCAGAAGAGATGATCACTGATTGCTCAGCTTCTAGCTTACCAACCAGTGAAAGTGACTGGTTAACTTGATGAATATCGACCTGCTCAGTAACGACAGTCACTGAACTTGGCCCCATGCGCTTAGCAACTACGGCTGGAGACGCCAAGATGATAGATAAGCTAAGTAGAGATAAAATGGATTTATGTGTCATAACGATAGTCTGTAAGTTAGATTCGAGATCTCTATAAAGTAATTAACCGTATTCTATCAACTGATAGCAATGAATAACGTCAAGAAGTGTAAATGTCGCTAAATTATGCTGACACTCGGTAAAATATCGCGAGTCTAGCCAACTTTAATGGTCGACTAAATACAATTACTTTCGGCATTTACGGTAATTACGCACTCTATAATTTAGGACAGCAATACGGTACAGCCAGAACATATGTTCACTTACCGAGCAAAACGCGCACTTTTCGCTATCTTTGCCCAAAAAGGCAGCATTCAACACAAAACCATAAGAAAAACTCTTTACAGGTTAAACGTGTTTGCTATGATGCGCTCCGCACTTGAGAGATGCGTTGGGAAAAACATTTCTTAAGCCTATCCACTAAGAGATAGGAAAACACCCCTGGAGGGGTTCCCGAGTGGCCAAAGGGAGCAGACTGTAAATCTGCCGGCTCCGCCTTCGATGGTTCGAATCCGTCCCCCTCCACCATATTCTTCTTAACTCCTTAGAGATAAGAAAACCTCGATTGAATCGTTGGGAAAACTTCAATTGAGCCTATGTTAGATAGGAAACACCCTGGAGGGGTTCCCGAGTGGCCAAAGGGAGCAGACTGTAAATCTGCCGGCTCCGCCTTCGATGGCCCCCCCCCCCCCCCCCCCCCCCCCCCCCCCCCCCCCCCCCCCTATATTAGATAGGAAAACACCCTGGAGGGGTTCCCGAGTGGCCAAAGGGAGCAGACTGTAAATCTGCCGGCTCCGCCTTCGATGGTCCCCCCCCCCCCCCCCCCCCCCCCCCCCCCCCCCCCCCCCCCCCCCCCCCCCCCCCCCCCCCCCCCCCGAGCCTATTTTAGATAGGAAACACCCTGGAGGGGTTCCCGAGTGGCCAAAGGGAGCAGACTGTAAATCTGCCGGCTCCGCCTTCGATGGTTCGAATCCGTCCCCCTCCACCATATTCTCTTAAGAGATCGAAAAGCCAACTCACTGAGTTGGCTTTTTTTATATCTAGCCATACTAATATCACCGTAGGTTTGGCTCATACTTTGTAGACCTACAAAACTTGATGCATTCAATACTTCTAATTTTTCCTCCATTCGATATGCGCGAACCTTATTAATCGATTGATACATATCAACATTTTATAAAACAACAAGCATAAAGTCCCCTTGCGAATACTAATTAAAAAGCACAATGTCTTTTAGGCTAAGCAAGGAAAAAACATGAATAATCACAATTGGATGATGGTGAGTCTGTGTCTTATCGGATTAACAGCGTGTGGCGGAGAAGGCTCGAGTTCCCCTTCTACCCCGGTATCATCTGCTATTTCTACCAATCAATATCTACCTGCGCAGAATGGCGCAACTTGGACTTACAGCGACGATAACACCGGGCAAAGCTACAAAGTCACGAGTTCTCCAGTCACAGTAAACACCGACGGCAGTGAAACATTCTCGCTTAACTGGCCACACAGCGGGTTCAAGCAATCCTTTGAATATAAAGATCAGAGACTTTATCTAGATGGCCTCACCTTTAATCCAGTCATGGTGAATGGCACCCGTTACACAGCTCAATTTGATATCTCCGAAGCTCCCTTTCTTCTACTCCCGGCCTATGCGGAGCTAGGCGAACGGTCAGATGCAGGCTACAGCGAAGCGACTACAACAATCACTCCCGACCCGGGACCCGCTTTTACTAGCGTGTTACCAATCTGGAAAAACCACGGAATTGAGACCGTTGTGACTCAGCATGGCTCTTATGAGGCCGTACATATTGAGTTTGTTTTAGCGTTTGATGTTACGGTCTACTCTCCAACATACGGTGCAATTAGTCTTGACCAAATCTCATTAAGGCAAGAGCTTTGGTTTACGCCGAGTATCGGTATCATCAAAATCAAGGACACCAGTGCTTCAGTTACCAATCCAACCGAACTCACACTCGATGGCTTCAATCGTTTTAGAGACGAACAGGATGAAATCACAGCGACACTGCCAGCAGCCATTGAGATTGACGAACAAAGCCCTTGGAAAAACTTACACAGCGCTTTTGGTGTTGATGCCTTTTATGGTACATGGCAAGAAAATGCCAACACCTGTTCACCAGCTCCTACTGATGACTCTCGCTATCAACTCACATTGTCTGAACAAAGCTACATATTAACCAAAGTCACCTACCAAAATGGCGACTGTGGCGTTGAAGGAACAAACGTATTTAAAACTGAGTCCGTGAAGAGCGGTGGTTACAAGTTTATTGATGATGGGCAACAATCAGATTCGGTATCACTTAAGCTCAGTGTTCAGTCCGAAACCCTACGTGAACAACTTCCTGATAGTCCTTGGGGGGATTACTACGATGGAACAAGCGGTGTTGAAGAGATCATCAGTCTCAAAAAGACTGCCGATGACCAGCTAAAATTTGAGATCTATGATTGGGGAAGTATGCACAACCATACGTTGAACTATACCCCTTAGCTTCACAGATGATTTATCACCAATAAAAAGAGCCCTTGCCATAACAGCAAGGGCTCTTAGTCTAATCACGAAACTGGATTAATTAGCCTTGGATACCAACGATCAACCAAGGTGCATTTGGCGCAGTAAGGTCGCGCTCTAAATGCCAGATGTCCGTAATATCTTCTTCGATACCTTCTACTGAATCACGGTAACGACCGCTGAATTGAAGGCTCAATTGCGCTTTGCTGCCGTCATGGTCAGCACGAACAATTTCCGCATCTACGTACATTACGTCTGTATGTTGCTCACCTTCAAGCTTATTGCGCTCTGCTTTTAGGTCTTCAAACAGACTTGGAGATACATACTCTTCAATCGTATTAAGCTCATTGTGGTTCCAAGCGCCTTGTAAGGTACGGTAGTGCTCACGAGAACCGTTAATGAATGCCGCTTGATCAAAACCCGGTGGGTAGTTATGAGGAACATCGCTTTGTGCGCCAAAGCCAAAACCGCCAGCTGTGCCTTGTGATTGAGGCTGTGCTTGTTCAAAGTTATGAACGTTTGGCTGCTGTTGTGGTTGCTCAAACTTGTTCTGACCCATACCACCAAACGCAGGCTGCTGGCCGCGTTGCTGATTCATTGAGCCCTGCTTAGCACCCAACATGCCACGTAGGAATTTAAATGCTAGGAACGCAATCAGACCCATGATCAGGATATCCATGAACTGGATACCTTCAAAAGCGCCACCAAAGAATGCCGCTAACAGGCCACCAGCCAGTAGGCCGCCTAATAGACCACCCATTAGACCTTTTTTACTAGAGCCAGCCGCATTTGTCTTGCCAGCTTGGTCTTGCTTAATCGAGTTTGTGTTTTGCTGTTGTTGTTTAGGAGCGGGAGCCGTTTTGAAACTTTTACCAAATGACTTACCACCACCAAACTTTTTCGCTTCTGCGATTGGTGTCACCGCGACTGATACCATCATAATCGCGATTAGTGAGAAAAATCGTTTCATTCTTATCCTTTATAGGTTTCGTTATCTTTCGACTCTTTAATCATACTCGTTAACAATGAACAATGAAATATTCACAGCCGCTACACATGTATCATAATATTGCTGAGATTAATTTAACCCTTATAGAGTAAAGCATTGACGCCCACTAGAGCGGGCGACTAAAATATTGAACGTTGTTCATTAATAGAAGTTCACCATGGCCAGAAGAAACGATCACACGCGCGAGCAATTAGTTCAGCTCACACTCGACACAGTTACTCAATTTTTAGAAGAACACTCATATCACGAGTTGAGCCTTCGAAAAATCGCGAACATGATTGGATATGTGCCAAGTACCCTTGTTAATGTATTCGGCAACTACAACCTGCTTCTTCTGCACGTTGTTGCCAAAACACTTGATGAACTGTCTGCTGAAGCGACTGTGGCGGTTGAGCAATCAAGCAACCCACAAGATGCACTGTTTAACCTAGCTTACTGTTATCACGACTTTGCTCTTAAGCACCCAAACCGTTGGCAATTGGTGTTCGAACACAACATGAATGGTGAAAACCTACCTCAGTGGCAATCGAACCGTATCGATAAAATGACGGGTATGCTTGAGCAACTGTTACTTGCTATTGCCCCACATCACACTGAAAAAGAAGTACTGAAAGCAAGCCGAGTATTATGGTCTGGCGTGCACGGTATTACGCTGCTGAGCGTCGATGACAAGTTCTTCGCTTCCGAGCCAATTGATGGTAAAGACCTGATTAATAACTTATTATCAAATTACTTAACCAATTGGTAAGCCATTCCAGTGGCAAATGAACAAGGTTCGCATATGAAGAGCAGCAGCCAATCTTCGCTGTTAACGCAACAAAGGTTCCTACCCTATTTTATTACCCAGTTTCTAGGGGCCTTTAACGACAATATCTTCAAGAATGTGTTGCTGCTGTTTGTCGCTTTCGCCAGCGTCGACACATTACCCATCTCTAGCAACCTCTTCATTAATCTAGCTGCTGGTCTGTTTATACTGCCATTCTTCCTGTTTTCTGCACTGGCAGGCGTACTCGCCGATAAATACGAAAAGTCGTGGTTCATTCGTAAGGTTAAGCTGCTCGAGATCGTGATTATGTCCTTGGGTGCTATTGGCTTTATCTACGAAAGCTACGGCATTCTCTTGCTATTGCTGTTCCTTATGGGAACCCAAAGCGCTTTCTTCGGGCCAGTTAAATACGCGCTGTTGCCGCAACAACTTGAACCTAAAGAGCTTGTCTCTGGTAACGCTTTGGTCGAAACCGGCACCTTCCTGGCGATTCTTATTGGTACTTTAGGCGCGGGGATCATTGCCTCTCATGAGAGTGCAAAGATCGTGGCTTCAGTGTGTATCGTTCTATTCGCTGTGATGGGTTATGGTGCTAGCTGCTTTATCCCTAATGCACCAAGCAATGCGCCAGACATGAAAATCAAATGGCGACCAATTGCGCTTACTCGCCAAACACTAAAGATTGCTAAAAAAGACCGTCCGACTTTCCAAGCGCTGATGGCCATCAGCTGGTTCTGGTTCTTAGGCGCGGCATACTTAACCCAATTCCCTAACTTTACCAAGATTCATTTGAACGGTACCGAGAGCGCGGTGGCTTTCTTGCTAGCCCTGTTCTCTATTGGTATCGCTATTGGTTCATTAGCTTGTGACAAGCTCTCTAATCACCGTATTGAGATTGGCATCGTCCCTATGGGAAGCTTGGGTATTTCCTTGTTTGGATTGCTGATGGCTATTTCAGTCCCAGAGAGTTTGCCTCAATTCGAATCCTTTGATCAGTTTATTGTTCACTCTGATCTCTGGCCACTGTTTGCATACCTGCTGCTTCTTGGTATTTCCGGTGGTATTTTCATCGTTCCGCTGTACGCCTTAATGCAGTTCAGAGCTGAACCAAACGAACGAGCTCAAGTGATTGCAGGGCTAAACATTTACAACTCTCTGTTTATGGTTGGCAGCGCAGTACTCGGTATCATCTGTTTAAGCCTGCTTGAAATGGACATTGTTGACCTGTTCATTCTATTGGCCGCAATGAATACGCTCGTGGTTCTGTACCTCTTCTATCAAGTACCTATTTACGCATTCCGGTTTTTCACTTGGGTTGTGACTCATACCATGTATCGAGTGAAGCATAAGAATCTACATCACTTGCCTGAAAAGGGCGGGGCGTTGATTATTTGTAACCACGTAAGCTATATGGATGCACTACTACTGAGTGCGGTTTGCCCTCGTTTGATTCGATTTGTAATGGAAGAGGACTACGCCAAGCTGCCGCCTATTCGCCGATTCTTAAAACGCGCTGGGGTAATTCCGATTTCAGCGACCAATCGACGTTCAATCCGCAATGCTTTCAACGAGGTCGAGCAAGCTCTGCATGATGGACACATTGTCTGCATCTTCCCTGAAGGGCGTTTAACGTCTGATGGTGAGGTGGGTGAGTTCATGCGCGGTATGGAGCTGATCATCAAGCGCTCTCCTGTTCCAGTCATCCCTATGGCATTGAAAGGCCTTTGGGGTAGCTATTTCAGCCGCTACAAAGGTCGAGCTTGTAAAGGCCTACCAACTCGATTTTGGACCAAACTTGAGATTGAAGCAGGCGACGCTATCGATCCAAAACAAGCTTCATGCGATGTACTGCATCAGAAAGTCGTCGAACTGCGCGGTGATTTTCGTTAGATAACACGCTTTACTACGCGAGTACTATGGCCAACGAACAAACGTTCAGTTTTTCTAAACGTTTGTTCAGTTCATTTAGACTTACTTATCGACTGTTTAAACGTATAGTGCTCTCTAACTTAACCTAATAATAAAAACTGACACCATCATGAGCTTCAACAAAAGCATCCCTTTTTACCTTGCGGCCCTTTTCTGCCTAACACCTTGGGTAAGCTCCCCGACAGCACTTGTTATCGGCTTTCTGCTCGCAAGTTTGGGCTTGGTTCCAGCTAACCTTGAAGTCGGTAAAATTACTAAGAAGCTGCTCGCCTACTCTATTGTTGGCTTAGGCTTCGGGATTCAATTTGAGAAAGCTATGTCAGTAACTGGCGATGGTATTGGACTTATTGTTACCACCATCATCGGCACGCTAGTGATTGGTTGGTTCTTAGCAAAACGCATGGGATTGGATCGCACGACGGGTTACTTAATCTCTTCCGGTACCGCGATTTGCGGTGGTAGTGCCATTGCCGCGGTCGCTCCTGCGATTAAAGCGGATGACGAGCAAATTGGTCTAGCTCTGGCTACTGTGTTCGTATTGAACTCAATTGCGCTGTTTATCTTCCCAATGATTGGTCACGCACTAGAGCTTAGCCAACACACCTTTGGTACATGGGCGGCAATCGCAATTCACGATACCTCATCTGTGGTGGGTGCAGCATCGGCTTATGGTGAAGAGGCTTTAACAACCGCAACAACACTTAAATTGGCAAGAGCCCTATGGATCATTCCAATTGCGTTAGTCAGTACGATGATCTTTAAGAGTGACCAAAAGAAGATCACCATTCCGTACTTCATTTTCTTCTACTGCGCTGCTATTGCCGTGAGCGATCTGTTGCCGCAATTTGAAATGGTCTACCAAGGGATCTTTGATGTTTCCAAGCGCGCTTTGGTGGTTTGTTTATTCCTAATTGGGTGTGGTATCTCTGTTGAAAAACTCAAAGCAGCCGGGCCTAAGCCATTGATGTTTGGTATCACGATGTGGGTATTGATCTCTGTTGGATCGTTAAGTTGGCTGTTATTCGCTTAATTTAAAAACGCCTCATTTCAAAACGCCTTAATCCAAAAAGAAAAACCCTCACCAATGCAATCACAGTGGTGAGGGTTCTTTGTATCTGGCTACTGCTCTTGTACTGAGGTATTGGCTTGACTCTCTTGTTTCTTCATCATAACTAGCACAACCACCAAAATAAATGCGGTGAACTCAGCCAGAGAGCGAGTCAGTCCATGTGAGGTCACTGCCTGTCCAATTTGCAGCAGTACCGCAAAGATCAGCGCTGTTTTCATAACCGAAGCCTTATTCACTAGTCCCTTAGAATTAGGCTTTATTATGATGGATAGTTATAAATATAATAAATTCTGTTTTGAACTATTTTATCTCCAAATCAACTAACCTAGCTAAGTTGATCCTCTAACCATCGAATAAACGTCCTGACTTTGGGGCGCTTTTCAGTACCTAGCGGACAAATCAGTTCATAGCTTTTATTCGTTTCCATACTTGGATAAGGCGTAATGAGCTCACCAGTTTCTATGTACTGCTTGACGAAGTGATAGCGTCCCATCGCTACTCCAATATTGTGTAGAGCACTCCTCACTCCCATATCGCGGTGACTGACACAATAGAACTGTTCAAACAGATTTACGTCCAGTTGATGATGCTTTATCCAACGCTGCCAAACATCAGAACCCAATGCATGAATAAAGTTAATCCTATGTAAAGACCCTAAACCATCTTCAAAAATGTCATTTTCCGCCGCATAACTCGGAGTGCAGACGGGGATGTACTTTTCTCCGAACAGCGGTTGTCGGTACATGTCTTTTAGATTTTCAGCACCGTAATAAATCGCGATATCTAAATGGTTTTGATGAAAGTCTTGCTCTTCTTGAGAAAAGATATTGAGGTTAAATTTGGGGTATCGCTTCTTAAAGTCCGCTAGCCTTGGTAGCAACCAACTATTAGCAAAAGCTGGACTGGTACCAATATTGATTTGGCCATAAAGGTCAGTATTGTTGATGTCCTCAATCTCACTGAAAATAGAACTCAAAGACTTCGACAAAGTTCGTTGGAAACGCAGCCCTTCTTCGGTCAATTCTAGCTTTCGAGTCCCACGTACAAACAAATTGAAACCCAACTCCCCCTCTAGCACCTTAATACGATGACTCACAGCTCCTTGAGTTAGGTGAAGCTTTTTAGCTGCCAACGTAAAACTCATTTTTTCTGCCGCTATGTTGAAGGTATGCAGATTTCTTAGTAAAGATTGATGATTCGCCATAGGAGCCCTATGCATTAAAATTTTTAATTCATAGTACTACCCAATTCGTTTGTTCGCATCAAGAAATAAGTTTCTAATAGCCTCAGTTGCTTAAAACCCTACTCCGTCCACAGTTAATACCAAATGGGCTCAGTAGGAACATTAAAAAAATTAATTACAAACTTAGGGGTAGATATGAACATACTCGGATACATGCAAAAAGTGGGTAAGGCGTTGATGGTTCCCGTCGCGACACTTCCTGCTGCAGCTATTTTAATGGGGATCGGCTATTGGCTCGATCCTGTTGGATGGGGTTCAGAGAGTATTCTGGCGGCATTTTTAATCAAGTCTGGTGGTGCCATCATCGATAACATGGCAGTCCTGTTTGCCGTTGGTGTTGCTTTTGGTTTGAGCCGAGATAAAAACGGTTCTGCCGCGCTATCTGGTTTTGTGATGTTTCTGGTCGTCACTACTCTACTTAACCCGGGATCAGTTGCGCAGTTAATGAATGTTGAGGCGAGTGAAGTCCCAGCGGCATTTGGCAAAATCAGTAATCAGTTTATTGGTATTATCGTGGGTATCATTTCGGCCGAAATCTATAACCGCTATTCTACAGTTGAACTGCCACAAGCTCTCGCGTTCTTCAGCGGCAAGCGCTTAGTACCGATCCTAACCTCGATTGCGGGTATGGCACTCTCTTTTGCTCTGCTTTACATCTGGCCTGCTGTTTACGATGCTCTGATCGTTCTTGGCATTAAGCTGGAAAGCATGGGCGCAATTGGTGCGGGTCTGTTCGGATTCTTCAACCGCCTGTTCTTATCCGTTGGTATGCATCACGCGCTCTACCCTGTATTCTGGTTTGATGTTGTAGGCATTAACGATATTCCAAACTTCCTAGGCGGTGCGCAATCTATCGCTAACGGCACAGGTGTTCCGGGTAAAACAGGCATGTACCAAGCTGGCTTCTTCCCTATCATGATGTTCGGCTTGCCTGCTGCAGCCTTGGCGATGTACCACTGCTCTGATGCGAAAAACAAAAACCAAGTATTCGCAATCATGCTTGCAGCTGCAATGGCATCGTTCTTTACCGGTATCACAGAACCATTGGAATTCAGCTTCATGTTCTTAGCACCAGTACTGTTCTTGATTCACGCAGTATTGACGGGCTTATCACTGTACATTGCGGCAAGCATGGAGTGGATGGCAGGCTTTGGGTTCTCGGCAGGTTTTGTTGACCTAGTACTGTCGAGCCAAAACCCACTTGCGACTAACTGGTACATGTTATTGGTTCAAGGTGTGGTGTTCTTTGCGCTTTATTACAGCATCTTTCGCTTTGCGATTATCAAGTTCAATCTGCGCACTCCAGGTCGTGGTGAAGAGATGGAATCAGAGGATAAAAGTGAATCTCCGGAAGCATTGGTTAACCTAACCCAGAACTACATCGAAGCGATTGGTGGTGCAGATAATATTCTTGAAGTGGACAACTGTATCACTCGCCTCCGCCTGACAGTAAAAGACTCGTCAGTAGCAGATAGCGAAGCCCTGAAAAAGCTTGGGGCGGCTGGCGTAGTTCCGGTGGGCAAAGGTGGACTACAAGTCATCATTGGCCTAGGAAAAGTCGATAAAGTGGCGGAGCAAATGAAGAAGGCACTCGCTTAATCTAAACAGATACCTTCCTTAACAAGAACTAAGAATTTGTGATGGCTTCACCTCCATCACAACCCCCTGAAGCGCAATTACGACTAGTCACCGTGTATTGCGCTTCGTTTTATTGATACCTAGCTTCCTTAAGCCAGCGTGCAAGGTCAGCTCTTGAAACTTTAATACCTTGTTGATCTAGCACTGGCATACGATGATACTCGATCGGCAATTTGAATTTCTCTAAACGCCCCACCAGCTTTTCACAGAACCAGTCCTTAGTAGGTAGCTCAACACAATCAATAATCGCGACAGGGCGAAAACCAAACTCACGGTCCTCTACAGGTACAACAATCGCTTGATTGATACCCGATAGTTTACTCAAGGCTTGCTCTATCTCTTCACAGTGAATGTTCTCTCCACCTGAAATAAATTGATTATCTGCACGACCAATAATCAACAGCTGATCATCGACCCATTGCCCTAGGTCTTTGCTATCAAACCAACCTGTATCATCAACCAAAGGTGTTAGACTCCCCTGATAATAGTAACCGCTGGCTAGCGTCTCTCCAGCGATGTAGATTCGACTGTCGTCGACTTTTACCCGCCGTTGAGGAAGCACAAAGCCCGTTGTATTGCTCTCATCAACAGGTTTAGCCGTCACCGTTGATGCAGCTTCTGTCATACCATAGCCCAGCCAGGTTTTAATACCACGTTGGTTGGCTTCTTGTGCCAATTGATTTGGAATATGGCTACCACCGAGCAACACATGATTCAATGAAAGTGGACACTCACTATCAAGCAAACGCCTAAGCTGAGTCGCGACCAGCGAGGCATGAGTACAGCCATCAATGTCCTGCTCTAGCCCTTGATTACCCACTTTGAGCGTCGCGCCAGCCACCAGCCAGCGATAAAAAATGGCTAAACCCGAGACGTGGTACATGGGTAGGCTGAGCAGCCAAGTATCATCAGAACGAAACTTAAAATATTCTAACAACCCTGTAGCCGAAGCAATGTGTTGCCTAGCCGTGTGTGCCACCGCCTTTGGGTTACCAGTAGAACCCGATGTAAACACGATTGAGGCAAGATCATTCGTTTCACCCGAAGATTGTTTCTGTGGGTATGGTATAAAGCCTAAAATATCTTCTAGACTTGGGAGTTGGATAAGCTTTGCATCTACATTCAACGCTTCGCCACACTCACCTGTGAATGCAACGAAACGCTCTTTCCCAGCTGAATAAAGGGTCTCTAACTTTTGTTCCAGTTTCTTCGACGGCTGAGACATTGTCATCGCGACCAAAACACCAAGGTTAAGAGATGCGAGATAAGCGAGCACTAACTCACTGCTGTTTTTGCCAACAATGGTGAGTACGTCACCTTTGGAAAGACCTTGCGTATTTAAGTAGGCGCTATAGCGTTGGACTAACGCATCGAGCTCGCGCCAATTTAGCGTGTGTGATGGGGTGATTAGCGCGCAGCTGTCTGGTGAAGCACTCGCCCACTGTTGCCATAATGAATTGGTAAAGGTCACAAGCGTACCTAATGCTGAAAGAGTCAGCTCATCGCAACGTGATGAGCTGAACTGATGTGAATACTACGAGAGCGTTAAGACTGCCAAATCAACTGCTGGTTTTCTAACGTCTCTAGCGGTAAATCGCAGTTTGGCCAAGCGACTTCAAGTTGGGATTGGAACAGACTAATAGTGTCTAACCCCGGCACTTCCTCTGGCAAGTATTGATGGGCCAAACGAGCAATTTGAGTCAGACCAAGGCTTGTCTCAATACTTGAACTCAGCACTGGCTTAATGCCTAATTGTTTCGCTCGCTCAATGATTGCAACGCAGCGTTCTACTGAACCAATCAGTGTTGGTTTAATCACCACCGCTTTAGCACCTGTGAGATCGCTAAGGTTGAAATCTGGTCGCTTCACTGCATCTTGCAGGGTTTCATCCCACGCAATCGCAACACCGTTATCAATCGCAAACGCTAGACTATCTTCCGGCTGCTGACACGGCTCTTCGATAAAGCTAATACGCTGACGCAGCGAAGGAGAGATGTACTTTATGAACTGCTTGGCTTTTTCTGGTTTCCAAGCGCGATTGGCATCCAGTCTCAAGCTTAGGTCTGGAATTGATTCCAGGAAAAGACTTACTAGCATCCCATCGCGAATCGCTTCATAAAGGCCCACCTTCACTTTAGCGACCTTCTCACCTTCCATCTCATTGAGTACAGGAATGAGTTCATCAGGGTCTCCTGTACACAGAGGAGCAGCGCGGTAGTTACCCTGCTCTCCCAATTCACCTTCAAGCTCCATCATTGCCATCGACAAGCCAAATGCAACCGAAGGGTACAGCTCTTCATAAGGCGTCAAAGGTTTGTTGTGGCTCCATAACTCCAACTGTTCTTGAAGTTGAATACCCGCTTGATCGGTATCCTCCAAGCTAAACCCAGGCAGAGGAGAAACCTCACCTAGTGCTCGCTTGCCGTCATGCTCAAGCTCGATAACGTAACCTGTACGTTGACTCAGCTTGTTATCACGCAGAACCACACCGCTATCCATAGGTAATTGATAACGATAGAGTTTAGCTGTGCGTGTAGAATTCATTGTGTTCATAAGTCTTCCTAGTGAACAAAGCATCAAAAACACAAAGAGCCGCATTGTGCGACTCAGTGTGGTAGTAGATTCGATTATGGGTTGCGCGGGAACTTGTCGAAATCGGGGCGACGTTTCTCGTTAAATGCGTTTCGACCCTCTTGGCCTTCTTCTGTCATGTAGAACATCATGGTCGCATTACCCGCTAGTTCTTGCAGACCGGCTTGACCATCACAGTCAGCGTTCAGTGCTGCTTTTAGGCATCGCAGAGCCATAGGGCTGTGTTGTAGAACCTCACGACACCAACGTACTGTCTCTTTCTCTAAATCCTCTACAGGAACGACTGTGTTCACCAAGCCCATATCTACGGCTTCTTGTGCATCGTAGAAACGACATAGGAACCAGATTTCGCGCGCTTTCTTCTGACCAACGATACGCGCCATGTAAGATGCGCCCCAACCGCCGTCAAATGAACCCACTTTCGGGCCTGTTTGACCGAACTGAGCATTTTCCGCAGCAATCGTAAGGTCACACATCATGTGCAGTACGTGACCGCCACCAACAGCCCAACCAGAAACAGCTGCAATGACAGGCTTAGGACAAGTACGGATCTGACGTTGGAAGTCCAGTACGTTCAGGTGGTGCGTACCAGAATCATCTTGGTAACCGCCGTAGTCACCGCGAATGCTTTGGTCGCCGCCAGAACAGAATGCTTTTTCACCGAGTCCGGTAAGAATAATCACGCCAACTTTCTCGTCGTAACGAGCGTCAGCCAGAGCGTTAATCATCTCTTTTACAGTTTGTGGACGAAACGCATTGTGGACTTGAGGACGCGCAATCGTGATCTTTGCAATACCGTCGTCTGACTTGTGGTATTGGATATCTTCGTATTGACTGCCTACATCGCTCCAATTTACTGCTGCGTATAGTTCTTCTTCGGTGATGCCTACTGTTTTCGCCATGGTGGTTCCCATTGTTATATTCATGATCACAGCCGATATTCGGCGGTGTCGCAATCTCTGTTTATATCAATTGCTAGATATGTCGAGTGCTGTTTACATCAAGCGTTTTTACGTAATGCGTTGAGTGCGAGTTCAATCATGCTTGCTAATGCATTGGATGATCAAATTCGAAAATAGTTCAGGCTGTTCAAAATGGACATTATGCCCAGCGTGATCGACCTGACTACATTCAAAGCCGCTACTCTCCGCCAATTCAATGAATTTACGATCTTTTTTACCACAAATGTAATGCAGCTGATGCTCACAAGATTTCAATGTGGCACGTAAATCCGGTTGCTTAGCCAGTGATGTAGATAACAACATATTTGCTACGGATACTCCAAGGTTACCACTACGCTTTATCACTAAAGTTTGTCTTTGCTCATGATTTAGTGAAGAAAAGACACTTTGCTGATACCAATCGTCTAAAACATCTTCAATTGATTGCTGTGCAAAGCGCACCGCCCATTGAGTGTCATGCACCAGGCGCTGTGCTCTTGCGTCATCACAGTCGAGTCCGAAGTTGCCCCCCTCTACCACGACTTTCACCAAATTAAGCGCTTCAAACTTACCACTGGTTACTCCATACATCGCTAAGCGGCCACCCAGTGAGTAACCAATCAAAACAATAGGATAGTCATCAGGTAACTGATATTGCTGAAACTGAAATAGAACGTTTTGGACGATTTTTTCGCAGCAGTGATCAAAACCAATAGGATCAACAAAACAGCTCTTACCGTGTCCCGGCAGATCGATACACAAGCGCGGATATTCAGACAGATACGAGTGACATGCACTCCAATCCTCTCCGCTTCCAAGTAGACCATGCAAGAATACAAGCAAAGGTTTCTCTGACGAGGTTTGCTCAGCGGGGTAGTAAGTGGAGAAAAGCATGTCGACTCCTTAGGCTTGCGCCTCTTTTAACATTGAATTGAACTGCTTCAACAAGTGAGAGGCTTGTTCTGGAGGTGTTTTTACTTCAACCAATAGTGTGCCCTCACCCTGCTTAAAGTGTGAATCAATGACATCTTGATACTGAGTTAGGGTTTCAGGGGCGACATATTGCAATCGAAACTGAGCAGCCGCATGCTCAAAACTGTACCCATGAGGCATTTGGTAGAGAGACTGTTTCTGCTGCTGAGGAACAGGGATCAAGTCAAAAATCGCGCCACCGTCGTTATTCGTCACCACGATAACCATAGGTGTCTGTGACTCACTAAGCAGCGCTAGTGAATTCAAATCGTATAGAAGCGACGTGTCACCGATTAACATCATCATAGGCTGCTGACGCGCTTTCAGTACGCCCGCTGCAGTAGCAACTAGCCCATCAATACCTGATGCGCCTCGGTTGCTATAAACTGAGCTATTCGGAACTGCTGACAACATATCGACCAGTCTCACCATTAGGCTGTTTCCAACAAACAGCGCTCGCTCTTTAAGTCTAGCCGACAAATCGACCGCAACACTGAGCTCGGTTAATTGGTCATCATTCATCAACTGTGCACGAGACAGTTGAGTGATGCTTTGTGAAGCGGACTTCAAACTATCTGCCCACTCCGCACTCTGCGCATGCAGACTTGGTAATGATTGACTGGCGAGCCATGATGCCGGCTGAGAAACGATATGTGTCTGAGGCAGATGATCTTGATTGATGCAATGACTATCACGGGATATCACAAGATACTGCTCTGGCGAAAAGTGTTTAGCTTGTTGCTTGATCCAGTGATTTAAACGCTTAGACACAATACGCTCACCAAACTGCACGATGCAATCACAATCATTTAATTGCTGAGCGAATTCAGGAATTTGAAGCCAAAGATCGTAGTGCTGCCAATCGCTCGCAACGCCAGATTGAGCATCACAAAACACAGGCCAACCTAGCGATTGTGCAAACTGTTTGGCTGCCTGTGCTTCTTCTAACGCTAAAGATCCAATCACAATCACTCCACGACGCTGATAATAATCACTCGAAGAGATGTTGGGACTGGTTGCGTTTAAGCTGTATGCCTTGGAAGTATATAGTTTATCACTCTCCTTCCATGCAGCAATCGAAGAGAGGTACTCATGATAAATATCTGAATTCTCTTTGGAATAAAGCGGCTCTGGATAAGGGCAATTAATATGGATAGGTCCACCCTTGGCACTCTGCTGCGCCAGCAGATCATCCAGCGAGCACAGAAGCCAATTGAGTGACACTTGTGTGTTCGGGCTCGGTAGATTCAATGAACCTTCAACATGTTGAGAGAAAATACCCAATTGCTGAATAGCTTGGTTCGCACCACAGTTAACTAATTCAACGGGTCTATCTGAGGTCAAAAGAATCAGAGACTCACGAGTTAATCCCGCTTCAGCTACTGCCGGTAAAAGGTTGGCAACTGCTGTACCAGAAGTCACAATCACCGCGACCTTGCTTTTGGTTGCCTTAGCTAAACCTAAAGCGAAAAAGCCTAAACCACGCTCATCAAAATGCGTGTGAATGGTGAGTTTGTTGTTGGCTTCCGCCTCAAGAGTCAAAGGCGTCGAACGTGAACCCGGTGCAATACAGACGTGCTCAACACCGCTACGAGCTAACTCTTCAAGCAGCGTCGATGACCAGACTCGATTTAATACCGCTTGGCCATGCTTCAATGATGGTGAACTCATGATGCAACACCCAGTGGTGGGTGCTCAGAGATAAGACTTAGCAGAGTCGACATTTTCTTATTCAACTCTTGCCACTCATGCTCAGCGACCGATCCAGGGACGATCCCCGCTCCTGCGAACAACTGTACTTGATCGCCAACGATCAATGCACTGCGAATCGCTACACAGAATTCAGCGCGTTGATGGCTAATAAAGCCAACCGAACCTGCGTACCAGCCTCGAGCAAAGGGCTCGTGTTTCAGAATAAAGTCCATTGACTCTTTGCGAGGCAAACCAGCAACAGCAGCGGTTGGTTGCAGTGTGCCAAGAAGTTGTACGCCGTTTACGCCAGCATGTAACTGCGCATGAATATGACGCTTCAGGTGTTGAACCTTGCGAAGGCGAACCAATCTAGCCTCTTTCTCAACATTCACAGAGTGAGAATACGCTGTTAAGCGATCAATAATGTCATCAACAACGTATTGATTTTCATTGAGGTTCTTCTGATCTTGAGTCAGCCAGTTGGCGAGCTCCATATCAGACGATGCATTCTTGCCGCGCCCAATCGTGCCCGCGAGTGCTTCCGTATCTAGCTCAGTACCGTGGCGACTGTAAAGTCTTTCTGGCGTTGAGCCGATAAAGCTATGCTTGGAGTCCAACACCAACATGAAATGAAAGCTGTTGTGATTCTTCTGATAGCTCGCCTTTAACAGCTGAGCTGCACAAATCGGCTCATCCAAATGCACTGTTGTTTTACGCGCAAGCACCACTTTTTTGAAATCGTTATTGTCGATACCAGTGAGTACTTTCTCAACTAAACCATTCCACTCTGGTTGCTCTGGAAGGTGGTCAATATGTTCAATATGCGCACTCAACGGGGCCAATATTGCGGCATCAACAGACAGCTTCTTCAGCGCATTGATTGAGGCAACGCGATCGGGTGTCAAGTTGACGGCTAAAGACCATTTGTCATCAAATCGAATCAGCTCTATCTGCGGGAGAAAGAAAAACGATTCCATACAACGTCGATTCTTCTCTGTGTGTCCATCGAAAGAGCGGCCACCCCAGATGCGTTGGTCGTCTCCAAGAATCGCGTAAGCCGGTGCAGGGTCAGAAAAGGTATGGATTTGTCCTAACGCAACAACCTCTTCTCGAGTGTCTCGAGATTGCCAGTAGAACTTGGGGAACAGCGGTTGAGCATGAAGCCATTCAATAAATGCAAACGGTGGTTTTTGCTTAAGAACTTCAACACAACGAACTTCGCCAGCTTGTGCATTTTGAACTCGCTCAATCAAAGCGCAGATGGTTTGTTGGAAATGTGACAAATCGACCTCGTTCACATCTAATTTATTATTATATTAGTTTGATACTTTATGGGTAGCACCTACTTAGATCAAGAATGTATAAAATCTTTTCAGTATTCCTGTGATTTTAAGCGTTTCGCCCCTCAGTTTACCTACGCTCGGTCCGAGTTTACGAAATCCCTCGCTATCACTCTTAAACAGCCACTGGCTAAAGGTTATTCGGAATTAACCGATTGTTCAGATTTTTATTCTATCAAACGTCAATTTAGGGTACTTTAATAAAGTATTTAAATAATTTTTAGGAAATCGGCAATGCAAAATATCGGGATGTCGTCAAAACTCAACAGTGTATGCTATGAGATCAGGGGACCAGTACTAAAACATGCTAAGCGCATGGAAGAAGAAGGACATAAAATCCTAAAGCTAAATATTGGTAATCCCGCCCCGTTTGGTTTTGACGCCCCAGATGAAATCCTAGTTGACGTAATTCGTAACCTGCCGACATCTCAAGGTTACTGCGATTCAAAAGGGATCTACTCTGCCCGTAAAGCCGTGGTGCAGCACTATCAAAAGAAAGGTCTGCGTAACCTAGATGTAGAAGATGTCTACATCGGCAACGGTGCTTCTGAGCTTATCGTAATGTCGATGCAAGCTCTGCTAAATAATGGCGATGAAATCTTAGTTCCCGCTCCTGACTACCCGTTGTGGACAGCCTCTGTTGCACTATCTGGCGGTAAAGCCGTTCACTACATGTGTGATGAAGAGAACGACTGGTATCCGAACCTCGAAGACATGGTCGCTAAGATCACGCCTAAGACTCGCGGCATCGTTCTTATCAACCCGAATAACCCAACGGGTGCAGTTTACAGCCGTGACTTTTTGCTTAAAGTGGTCGAAATTGCCCGTGAGCACAAACTGATGATCTTCGCCGATGAGATCTACGATAAAGTGCTTTACGACGGTGCCGTACACACGTCTATTGCAACCCTAGCAGAAGACGTATTGATGGTGACATTTAACGGCCTATCAAAGGCGTACCGCGTTTGTGGTTTCCGTGGCGGTTGGATGTTCCTAACGGGCCCTAAACATCTAGCCAAGGGCTATGTTGAAGGCCTCGAAATGCTTGCCTCGATGCGTTTGTGTGCCAACGTACCAATGCAGCATGCTATTCAAACAGCACTAGGCGGCTATCAGAGTATCAACGAGCTTATCCTGCCGGGCGGCCGCTTGCTTGAGCAGCGTGACCGAGCTTGGGAACTGATCAACAAGATTCCGGGTGTCTCTTGTGTGAAACCAAAAGGGGCGATGTACCTGTTCCCGAAAATCGACACTGAGATGTACAACATCAAAGACGATCAAAAGTTCGTACTCGATTTCTTGAAGCAAGAGAAGGTACTACTCGTACAAGGTACTGGCTTCAACTGGCCGAAACCGGACCACTTCCGTATCGTGACACTGCCGCATATCGAAGACTTAGAAACAGCTATTGGCCGACTTGAACGCTTCTTGTCGACCTACAGCCAAGAATAATCTTAGATTACAAGGCTTTAAATTAGTCTAGATCACTTCTATTCTTAAAGGGCTCCTACTTGGAGCCTTTTGTCATTTCAGGGAGGAAGTCTATGACCCAAAGCCATTTCTTTGCTCATCTTGCCCGCATGAAGCTCATTCAACGCTGGCCTTTAATGCGTTCCGTTTCCACCGAAAATATCTCTGAGCACTCCCTGCAAGTGGCCTTCGTCGCTCATGCATTAGCAGTGATTAAAAATAAGAAGTTTGAGGGGAACCTTAACCCTGAACACATTGCGCTACTCGGTATGTATCACGATACCAGTGAAGTACTAACTGGTGATTTGCCAACGCCGGTCAAATATTACAACCCAGATATTGCAAACGAGTACAAAAAGATTGAGGCCGCTGCCGAGCAACGCTTGCTCTCTATGCTCCCAGAAGAGTTCCAAGAAGACTTCGCCCCTTTCCTTATTTCCGGTGAGGCCAGTCAAGAAGAGCAAAACATCGTCAAACAAGCCGACACTATCTGTGCTTACCTAAAATGCTTAGAGGAGCTAAGTGCAGGAAATCATGAATTTGAACAAGCCAAACGCCGCTTAGAAGAAACCCTTTCACAGCGCGCCAGTCCAGAAATGGACTACTTTTTAACGACTTTTGCCCCTAGCTTCGAATTATCGCTAGACGAAATCAGTTAGCTAGGTATAAGTTGTGATAATAACTCTAAACCAATAGGTGCTCATTTGACGCTTTCAAACTCACCTACTCTATTGCTTGCCGAGCAATGGAAAGCACGCAACGACGATGAACACAAGATTCGTCGAGATGACCACAGAAGCCCATTTCAACGTGACCGCGCTCGTGTGCTTCACTCTGCGGCATTTAGACGCCTGCAAGCCAAAACGCAGGTCCACGGCACCGCAATCAACGATTTTCACCGTACTCGCCTGACTCACTCCTTAGAAGCAGCTCAGTTGGGAACCGGGATCGTCGCCCAGCTTAAAAAGAAGCAGCCTGAGTTTCGAGAACTGCTACCATCGGATAGCTTGATTGACTCTTTGTGTCTTGCTCATGATATCGGTCATCCACCGTATGGCCATGGTGGTGAAGTGGCGCTCAACTATATGATGCGCGACCATGGCGGCTTTGAGGGTAATGCTCAAACTTTCCGAATTGTGACTCAGTTAGAACCCTACACTGAGCACCACGGCATGAATCTATCAAGGCGTACTCTTCTTGGTTTGATCAAGTACCCATCGCTGATCAGCAAGGTAAAAGCCACCTCAATGCCAGAGCCAGTTAAACACCAAAGACAACTGCGAGCCAAAGATTGGATGCCAGCTAAAGGTATTTACGACCACGATAAAGCGCTGTTTGAGTGGGTACTGGCTCCCTTGTCTGAACATGACCAAGCTCTTATTCAACAACCAAGAAAATCTCACGTCGAGCCATTTGAACACAATAAGACCAGGTTCAAGTCTCTCGACTGTTCCATCATGGAGTTAGCGGATGACATCGCTTATGGCGTGCATGATTTGGAAGATGCGATCGTGTTGGGTTCAGTGACCAAAGCCCAGTGGATGGAATCAGCTTACCCGCGCCTATTGGAAGCCAACGATCCTTGGGTCACACACCATCTCGACTCAATTACTGAAATGTTGTTCTCAGGTGAGCAATACCGTCGTAAAGATGCAATTGGCGGCATTGTTAACGCATTGCTTACCAGCATCTCCATCAAGCCGGTGGATGCGAGTTTTGAAAACCCTCTGCTCTCTCATAATGCCTACCTAGAGCCGAGTATGGATTCGACCCTAGATAAGCTGAAGCACTTTGTGAGTGAGTTTGTGATTCAGGTGCCTGAAGTTCAAGTCATCGAATATAAGGGACAGCAGATCATCATGGATATGTTTGAAGCCTTCAGTGCCGACCCTGAGCGCTTGTTACCACTGGTGGTTAAGAAGCAGTGGCAAAGCCACACTGAAGAGTGCCGCAAGATGAGGGTTATCGCCGATTACATCTCATCTATGACCGATGACCTCGCTCAGAAAATGCATCAACAGCTGTTCTCGGCACATACCGAGTTCTAACAAGCTAGGCTTCGCTGAGACGCACCTAACTTAAGTAATTTTTCTCAAATACGCCCGGTGGCATTTGGTCGATTTGAAACTGAATCATTCGATCAAATGCGGCAAGCAACGGGTCAAAATCACGATGAGGCTGCAGCAAGCTCAGCAAGTGGTAACCCGCCTCAACGGTAGATAGGCTGTTTTCACTCGGCGCTTTGCGAATCCGATAATTCCCTTTCAGATCTTTTGGTAGATGAAGGGTATCTAGCTGCTGTAAGTTGCTGGAGACTTGCCACATCTTGAACGCTTTCTTCCACGTCCCATCGAGCAAGATGATTCTCAGCTTTTGCTCCTCAGTACCATTCAAGCTAGACGCAGACAACTGTTCCACCGACAGCGAACTCTCACCTGGGTATAAGATTACATGTTGATAGTTATGGTCGTTCAACAGACGATTAAGAGCGTCATGTTCAGAGAAGTCTTCGCCAATGAAGGTCACGCTATTTTCCAATGACAGCGATAAAATACGTGCGGTCCCCATCGGTCTGTGCTCTTCTGATGGGTGCTGAAGAATGATAAGCTCAACGTCCGATTCAAGTGGAGTGATCCACTGACAAATACACGCTTTCAAAGCCTTACGGCACTGGGGGCAATAACGAGACATGGATTTACGGTGTACCCTGCTTTAGTTTTTACTTCACTGATGTGTGTGCTGTTCCAATTTGACCCGATTCAAGCTTGGGTCGTTTGGGATCACAATGCAATCGCCAATGGACAATGGTGGCGAATCGTAACAGGAAACTTTTCCCATACCAACCTTTCGCACTTAGCAATGAACCTTGCTGGGTTATGGGTGATCTGTTTTGTATTTCAACCAAGCCGAATCCGACTCCTAGTCTACCTGTTCATCATCAGCCTATTTACCGGAACAGGGCTTCTAGCGACAGATATACAAAGTTATGTCGGTTTATCTGGAACCCTGCACGGTCTGTTTGGTGTATTCGCTCTGACAGAGGCGCTGACAGGCCGACGCTCAAGTTGGTTACTGGTTGTTGGGCTAGTTGCGAAAGTTGCATGGGAGCAGTTTGTGGGGCCTTCTACTACAACAGGCGCATTGATCAATGCTCGTGTTGCGATTGAAGCCCATCTCATTGGGGCGTTGGGTGGTTTTCTGTTGGCTTGGATTAAAGTAAAACGAAGAATATGAAGGGCTCTAACCCTTCATATTTAGCCTTATTACAGCTCAATTCTCTTTCGGTTCTTCTCCACCGTCGCCGAGCCAATACCTTTTACATTGGCTAAGTCGTCTGGTTTTTGGAATGCTCCATTCTGGTCGCGATACTGCACAATCTCCTGCGCTTTTTTATCACCAATACCAACCAACAAAGCTGACAACTCTTCCGCTGTGGCCGTGTTGATATTCACCGTTACTTCAATTCCTTCATAGAGCTCCGCTTTAGACGGACTATCTGCCCAAACTGAAGCACTAAAGGCGATCATAAGAGACATTAAAAGAGTGTATAAACTTTTCATTTTCGTTCCGTTCCATGTTGTGAAAACTAATACCAATCACAGTAAGTAAGTGATCAAAAATAGCGCAGGAAAAAGGCTTGAGAACAAGGCGGAATTTTCTGATAAGTAGTTATTCTACAATCAAAAATTCTAACGCAGTTATCGAGCATTTTAACAAGCTAGGGTGAGCAATTATTTACTACGATTGGTATAAATAATGATTTTTGAAAACCGACTACCGTAGTTTATTAAGGCAAAAATAAAGCGGGTCACCTAAGTGACCCGCTTTGAGTTACAACTGATTTTCATTGTCGTGTAGGCTGACTCGCAAACCTACTCTTCAAGCTATCTTTTACCGAGCTTGCTATTACTGACCTTGACCTACAATGTAGTATTCAACGTCAGCGTTCTTACGAAGTACGTTAAGAACGTTAGTTAGATCTTGCTGGTTACCAACTCGCTCTAGCTGCGCACCGATTTGAGTGCTGTAAGCTGGGTTGATATCTGCAGTAACCTTAGATAGCTCAACAACCACAATGTTACCGTTTTGGTCTTTCGCTTGACCAAATACTGGTTGATCCGCTTCTGGCTTAGCAAAAGCAAACACAGAGCTTGCTAGTGGTGAGCTACGGTCAATTGTTTCAAGTTCGCTGAACGTCAGGTTGTTTTCCGCTAGTACTGCTTCGTTACCCGCTTTTAGTTCATTCACTAGTGATACACCTAGCTCAATTGCTTGTTGTTCCGCTTTAACAGCAGACAGTGCAGCAACAACTTGGTCTTGTACTTCTTCTAGTGGAAGTACAGTTTCGTCACGAGTCTCTTCAACGCGAACCACGATAACGTGTTCAGGCGCTACTTCAATAACTTCTGAGTTTAGGCCATCTTCTTTCACTTCTGGGCTCAGAATCGCTTGCATCACAGCAGGCGTCTTCAATAGCTCAGGAGCGTCGATTTGAGAAACGAAGTCCGTTGTCTGGATCTTAGCGTTAATCGCCTCTGCAGAGTCGTCTAGTGAGTCTGGGTACTCAAACGCAACCTTCTCTAGTTCAGTTTGTAGTTCGTAGAACTGGTCTACGGCTTCCTGATCCAATAGCTCTTGCTTGATTTCAGCCGCTACTTCAGAGAAAGGCTGTGCTTTAGAAGCTTGCAGCTCGTCTAGCTTGATGATGTGGTAACCAAACTCAGACTTAACTAGGCCTGTTGTTTCACCTACGTTTTCTAGAGCAAAAGCCGCATCTTCAAACGCTGGGTCCATCACATCACGTTCAATCCAACCTAGGTCACCACCAACATCAGCGCTACCGAAATCGTCAGACTTCTCTTCTGCTAGTGCAGCAAAATCAGCACCTGCGTTTAGCTCGTCAAGAATAGCCTGCGCTTTTGCTTCATCGTCACCTTGAACAAGGATGTGACTTACTTTGCGTTGCTCTTCAGTTGAGTACTTGTCTAGGTGCTCTTGGTAGTACTGCTCAGCTTGCTCATCAGACACCTGGATTTGACCTTTCAGCGCGTCTGCAGAAAGCTCAATGTAAGACACCTTCGCTTGCTCTGGACGAGTGTAAGCTAGTGGGTTTTGCTGATAGTACTCTGAAATCTCTTCTTCTGTTAGCTCAACGCTTTTCGCAAGTTCAGCAACAGATAGCGTCACTGTGCGGATATCACGTGTTTGAGCAATCAGTTTGCTTTGAGTATCGATCTCACCTTGAAGAACAAACTCACTACCTTGTAGCGCTGTCACCAGTTGGTTGCGCATTAGGTCACGACGCATGTATTCCGCAAAGCTTTCAGGGCCAAAGCCAGCACGACGAAGTGCCGCTTGATAAACTTCTTGATCGAATTGACCCGCAGTTTGGAACTGAGGCATCTCTAGAATCATCGTACGGATTTGCGAATCGCTGATGCGTAGGCCTAGAGATTCAGCTTGCTGCTCAAGCAGTACATCGTTGATCATGCGATCAAGTACTGATTTACGGAAAGACTCTACGTATGCAGGGTCTGCAAGCATTTGAGAGAAGTAATCGCCAAGTTGTGATTGCATACGATTACGCTCGTTTTGGTAAGCTTGTTCAAACTCACCACGACCGATTTCGGTATTGCCAACTTTCGCTGCAGCGTTGTTACCGCCACCTGTGATGTAGCTACCTACACCTGCGAATACGAATGACAGGATAATCAACCCAAGGATAATTTTTACCGCGATGCTATTCACGCCTTCGCGTAATCGATCCATCATAATTTAAGTGCTCTCCGGATATGAAGCATGGGCTTCAACATAAAAATCTTATTCACGCGATATTATCAGAAAAAGAAATGCGCATCAGTAGGATGCGCATAATTTAAATTAGTTCAATGTGCTTTGCACAATAACTGTTTAAGAATGAAACATCATTTTTCAAACAGCTAACGCATCTTGCTACCTTGGCTTAACGAACGCCCAGGTAACGCAATATTAGTTACATGCGTCTTTTAGTGCTTTACCAGCTTTAAAGCCAGGTACTTTTGCTTCTGCAATTTGGATTTCTTCACCAGTCTTAGGGTTACGACCTGTGCGAGCTGCACGAGTACGAACACTGAAAGTACCAAAACCAACAAGTGCTACTTGGTCACCTGATTGAAGTGTTGTGCCAACTGCTTCGATGAATGCGTCTAGAGCGCGGCCAGCTGAAGCTTTAGAGATATCTGCGTTTTCTGCGATTGATTCTACTAGTTGTGTTTTATTCACTGTGTTTCCCCTCTTTGTCATCTGCGACTAATTTAGGATGACGGTACGTTCCATTTTGGTTTTAATTTAGCCGAAAGCCTTATTGCAAAAGGGCTTGCGGCTTTAGTCAATTAACTTAGCGCCCAAAAAAAACGCTGACAAGCCTTTTTAGACTCATCAGCGTAATTCTTTACTTATTTTTGCTGCGCATCACTATTTTTCAGCGACAAACTCGACCCCAGACGGATCTCGTTCTAGTGCAACTTTCAATACTTCATCAATCCACTGAACAGGAATGACTTCTAAATCAGCGATTACGTTGTCTGGAATCTCTTCCAAATCACGTTCGTTGTCTTTTGGAATCAGTACTGTTTTGATGCCACCACGGTGCGCTGCAAGCAGTTTTTCTTTTAAGCCACCGATAGGCAAAACTTCACCACGAAGTGTAATTTCACCTGTCATACCCACTTCTGCTTTTACAGGGTTACCTGTCAAGCTAGAAACAAGTGCAGTACACATTGCGATACCCGCACTTGGGCCATCTTTTGGTGTTGCACCTTCAGGTACGTGAACGTGGATATCACGCTTCTCGTAGAAATCCGAGTTAATACCCAGTTTTTCAGCACGAGAGCGAACTACGGTCATCGCCGCTTGAATCGACTCTTTCATTACGTCGCCAAGAGAACCGGTTTGCGTTAGCTTACCTTTACCTGGCATTGCTTCAGTTTCGATCGTTAATAGATCACCACCAACTTGAGTCCACGCTAGGCCTGTTACTTGGCCGATGCGGTTGCTCTCGTCTGCTTTACCAAAGTCATGACGTTGAACACCTAGGTACTCTTTTAGGTTGTCCATAGTGACAGTCACAGACTTAAGATCGCTGTCTAGCAGGATGTTCTTAACCGCTTTACGACAGATCTTAGAGATCTCACGCTCTAGGCTACGTACACCTGCTTCACGCGTGTAGTAACGGATAATACCGATGATTGCAGAATCTTCGATAGTGATCTCGTTTGCCTTAAGGCCGTTGCGTTTCACCTGCTTATCAACAAGGTGACGCTTAGCGATGTTTAGCTTCTCGTCTTCTGTGTAACCAGATAGACGAATCACTTCCATACGGTCCAGTAATGGGCCAGGAATGTCCATCGAGTTAGACGTCGCAACAAACATAACGTCTGACAGATCGTAGTCTACTTCTAGGTAGTGATCGTTAAACGCGTTGTTTTGCTCTGGATCGAGAACTTCTAGCAGCGCTGAAGATGGGTCGCCACGCATATCAGAAGACATCTTATCGATCTCATCCAATAGGAACAGTGGGTTCTTAACACCTACTTTAGACATCTTCTGGATTAGCTTACCCGGAAGAGAGCCGATGTACGTACGACGGTGACCACGAATCTCTGCTTCATCACGCACGCCGCCTAGCGCCATACGCGTGTACTTACGACCTGTAGCAGCCGCGATTGAGCGACCTAGCGAGGTTTTACCAACACCAGGAGGACCAACAAGACAAAGGATTGGACCTTTCAGCTTGTTGATACGGTTCTGTACCGCCAAGTACTCAAGAATACGTTCTTTAACACGCTCTAGACCGTAGTGGTCTTCGTTTAAGATCTCTTCTGCTTTCGCTAGATTCTTCTTAACTTTAGAACGCTTCGCCCAAGGTACGCCAACCATCCAATCGATGTAGCTACGTACCACTGTTGCTTCTGCCGACATTGGCGACATCATCTTCAGTTTTTGCAGCTCTTGCTCGGTTTTTTCACGCGCTTCTTGAGGCATTTTCGACTCTTCGATCTTCTTCTTCAGAGTCTCGAATTCGTCTGGAGCATCGTCCATCTCGCCTAGTTCTTTCTGAATCGCTTTCATTTGCTCATTCAGGTAGTACTCACGCTGAGATTTTTCCATCTGCTTCTTAACACGACCACGGATGCGTTTTTCTACCTGCAGGATATCAATTTCTGATTCCATTTGGCCCATCAGGAACTCGAGACGCTCAGTCACGTCTAGAATCTCTAGTACGTGCTGTTTGTCTACCAGTTTAAGTGGCATGTGTGCTGCGATGGTATCCGCTAGACGAGCGGCTTCATCAATCCCATTCAGAGACGTTAGTACCTCTGGTGGAATCTTTTTGTTTAGCTTAATAAAGCCTTCGAACTGATTGATCGCGCTGCGAACAACCACTTCTTGTTCTTTTTCGTCAAGTTCTGAGGTGACAACGTATTCTGCATCTGCAAGGAAGAATTCACTTTCTTTGAATTGGTGAATTTTCGCACGCTGCTGACCTTCAACAAGCACTTTAACAGTGCCATCAGGTAGCTTTAAAAGCTGAAGAATCGTAGCAACGGTACCTACTTCGAATAGGTCGTCGATTGAAGGCTCATCAGTATCCGCTTCTTTCTGCGCCACTAGTAGCACTTGTTTGTTGGCTTCCATTGCCGATTCTAGGCAAGTAATCGATTTTTCACGACCAACAAACAGTGGGATAACCATGTGTGGGTAAACCACTACATCACGTAGAGGCAGCACGGGGATCTCGATACGCTCGGAACGTTCCAAGTTCATATATTTCTCTCTTCCGCTTTAACTTATAAAGCAGTATATGGGGCTTAAACGACTGGATTCAATGGAAGAATAAAAAAAAGGAGGTAATTGCTTACCTCCTTTTGGAATTTGAGTCACTAGTCTAAAAAAGACCTACTCTGCTACTGCCGCTTGGTTCTCTGAATTGCTGTAGATTAGAAGAGGTTCAGACTCTCCGTTAATCACAGACTCATCAATCACAACCTTGCTCACATCAGTAGATGATGGCAGTTCGTACATCGTTTCTAGTAGCACACCTTCTAAGATAGAACGTAGACCACGAGCACCTGTTTTACGGCTCATTGCTTTCTTAGCAATTGCGCGCAGTGCGTCTTCACGGAACTCAAGCTCGGTGTCTTCTAGCTCGAATAACGCAGCATACTGTTTAGTCAGTGCGTTCTTCGGCTCACAAAGAATTTGAATCAGTGCTTCTTCGTCTAGCTCTGTCAGTGTGGTTGTCACCGGTAGACGACCAATGAATTCTGGAATTAGACCGTACTTCACTAGATCTTCAGGTTCAACTTGAGTGAATAACTCACCAATTGTTTTGGTTTCATCTTTTGAACGCACTTCTGCGCCAAAGCCGATACCAGAACCTGTTTCTACGCGTTGTTCAATCACTTTATCTAGGCCGGCAAATGCACCGCCACAGATAAATAGGATCTTAGATGTATCCACTTGCAAGAACTCTTGCTGTGGATGCTTACGACCACCTTGAGGCGGTACTGAAGCGACTGTGCCTTCTACAAGTTTTAGAAGTGCTTGCTGTACACCTTCACCAGACACGTCACGCGTGATTGATGGGTTTTCAGCCTTACGAGAAATCTTGTCGATTTCATCGATGTAAACAATGCCGCGTTCCGCTTTCGCTACGTCGTAATCACATTTCTGTAGCAGTTTTTGAATGATGTTTTCTACATCTTCACCCACGTAACCCGCTTCGGTTAGTGTGGTTGCATCTGCCATAGTAAATGGAACGTCTAGGAAACGAGCCAATGTTTCAGCAAGTAGTGTTTTACCACTACCAGTAGGACCGATAAGAAGAATGTTACTCTTACCTAGCTCTACGCCTTCAGCTGTTGTATCACCATTACGTAAACGCTTGTAGTGGTTATATACTGCAACTGCTAGCACTTTCTTCGCGTACTCTTGACCGATTACATAGTCATCAAGGTGCTCTCGAATCTCACGAGGCGTTGGTAACGCTTCGGACTCTTTCTTTGGAAGAACATCTTTAATTTCTTCACGAATAATGTCGTTACAAAGGTCGACACATTCGTCACAAATGTAAACAGAAGGGCCTGCGATTAACTTGCGAACTTCGTGCTGGCTTTTGCCACAGAAAGAGCAGTAAAGCAGTTTACCGCTACCACCCTCTTTGCTTTTATCTGTCATTCGCTAACCTCTTAGCCTTTACTCTCTATGATTTGAGTGTATATCAATTTGCATCAATTTGCGTTAAACAATTGCCCGTGCAATTACTCACCGCGATGATTCAGAACTGAATCCACCAAACCGTACTCTACAGCTTGTTCTGCAGACATGAAGTTGTCACGATCAGTGTCACGCTCAACGATTTCTAGAGGCTGGCCTGTGTGCTCTGCCAATAGTTTGTTTAGCTTCTGTTTGATCGTTAGGATCTCTTGCGCGTGGATTTGAATATCAGACGCTTGGCCTTGGAAGCCGCCAAGTGGCTGGTGAATCATTACACGAGAATTTGGAAGCACATGACGCTTACCTGGCTCACCACCAGCAAGTAAGAATGCACCCATCGAGCAAGCTTGACCCATACATACTGTGCTCACGTTTGGCTTAATGAACTGCATTGTGTCGTAGATAGACATACCCGCTGTTACGCTGCCGCCAGGTGAGTTGATGTATAGATAGATATCTTTGTCTGGGTTTTCTGATTCCAAGAAAAGCAGTTGAGCCACGAC
Organism: Vibrio fortis; assembly: GCF_000695685.1. Classification (GTDB taxonomy): domain Bacteria; phylum Pseudomonadota; class Gammaproteobacteria; order Enterobacterales; family Vibrionaceae; genus Vibrio; species Vibrio fortis_A. Next base: position 971,603 of record NZ_JFFR01000002.1, read on the forward strand.
AAGATTTGCCATGTGGTCTTCCACTTGACCGGTTAAGAAAATGATTCGTTCTTTTAAAAGACGAGAATAGATATCGTAAGAACGTTCACCACGGGAAGTTTGTTCAACCACCATTGGAACTAGTGCGTCCATAATCGATGGCATTGTATTTTTTTCTTGGTAGCTCATATTCTTATGTCCCTAAAATAAATGGCCCGAATGATTAAATCATACGGACCATTGTTAGCAGAATTGTCGACCGTACGTCAACCTTCTACGTCAGATATTACTATATTAAGCAGGTTGCTGATTCATTAGCTCGTTGAAGCTAACTTCTTTCTCAGAAACTTGAGCTTTAGCGATGATTGCATCAATAGCTTGCTCTTCTAGAGCAACGTTGCGCATGTTGTTCATCATTTGCTCGTTTTGCTCGTAGTAAGCAATAACTTCAGATGGATCTTCGTATGCAGTAGCCATCTCTTCGATGATTGCTTTTACTTTCTCATCGTCAGCTTTTAGCTCTTCAGACTTGATTACTTCACCAAGTAGAAGGCCAACAACTACGCGACGTTTAGCTTGCTCTTCGAACAGCTCACGTGGAAGTTGGTCAGCAGCTTCAGTGTTGCCACCGAAACGTTGAGCAGCTTGTTGACGTAGAGTACCGATCTCTTGGTCGATAAGTGCAGCTGGAACGTCGATGTCGTTTTCTTTAACTAGACCGTCGATAGCTTGCTCTTTGATGCGGTTCTTAACAGCTTGCTTAAGCTCACGCTCCATGTTCTTACGAACTTCAGCTTTAAGACCTTCAACGCCGTCAGTCGCGCCGAACTTAGCAACGAATTCTTCGTTTAGTTCTGGAAGTTCACGAGCTTCAACTTTGTTTACTTTGATTGCAAACTTAGCTGCTTTACCTTTTAGGTTTTCAGCGTGGTAATCTTCTGGGAAGTTTACGTCGATTTCGAATTCCATGCCTTTAGTTTTGCCAACGATACCGTCTTCAAAACCAGGGATCATGCGACCAGCACCCATCTCTAGTGGGAAGTTCTCAGCTTTACCGCCTTCGAACTCTTCACCGTCGATAGAACCAACGAAATCGATAGTTGCACGAGAACCTTCTTCTACAGCTGCATCAACTTCAGTCCAAGTTGCTTGTTGCTTACGTAGAGTTTCGATCATCTCTTCAACGTCAGCTTCTTTAACTTCTACTGCTGGTTTCTCAACAGAGATGTTCTCAAGACCTTTCAGCTCAACTTCTGGGTAAACTTCAAAAGTTGCGTTGAATACTAGATCTTCGCCTTCTTTGTTTTCTACTGGTGCGAAAGTTGGTGCGCCAGCTGGGTTGATCTTCTCTTTAACGATCGCTTCGATGAAGTGGCGTTGCATTACTTCGCCCATCACGTCTTGACGTACTGCTTTGCCGTACATTTTAGCAACCATCTTCATTGGCACTTTGCCTTTACGGAAACCATCGAAACGACGGTTTTTCGCGATGTTGCGTAGTTCAGCTGTAACTGCATCTTCGATGTTAGCAGCAGGAACAGTAATATTAAGACGGCGCTCTAGGCCTTCTAGCGTTTCAACAGTAACTTGCATTATATAAAACCTCAAAACTGGCTCAGATAATCTGAGCATATGAGCCGTAACGTGCATTCCTTAGGAACGCGTGTTGTTGGCTGCATCCTTGTGTAGTGCTCTATCCGAACACCTAATTTAAAATTGAGCATTGATGCCTGAGTGATCATTCAATCAAACACCAGACTAATCAGCGATATCTTTTTTCTATGTTCTTCAGCGAAGTTCATAGCCTGTTTTACAACAAGGAAAGGTATCTCCGATTAGCCTCAGGACAGAAATTTTAGACGCGACATTCTAGCGATCTGTTTAATCTCTGTCGAGCCAATCACCTCAGCTTGATGATGAATGCTCTAAATTCGTCCGCCTGAGAGGGGCATATTCAATCAAAACACCACTCGACACATCGGAAATGGGGACAATAGCGGCTTTTTCAAGGGAATCGAGGGCTTTTTTTCCGAAAAAGCTTAAAAAGAGATCTTGCTCTTGTTTTACCCCTCAGAGTCGATAACTTTTTCAACAATCTGCGTTACAAAGCCTTAACCTATAACTACCTGTCAGCCCTCATTTTTTGAACTTTTTATGACACTTTGAGCGTTTCAGGTACATGACACGCTTTTCTACACCGTAATACACAGCGAGATCTCTTATGTTTCAACCTTCCCGCCTACCCATTCTGCTGCTCATCACCTATGGGTTGCTGATGATTCTCGGCGGTCACTGGGTGTGGAAAATAAGTCATCAAAGTTTGCTCGAAGATCACCAATCAAAGCTTGACCGTTTCTCGGTACATATCGCCAGTCAACTGGATAAATTCGCACACATTCCAGAACTGCTTTCTAAAGATAAAGAGTTAATCGATGCACTGCACGCTCCTGATAACTCTGCACAGATAGAGCTAACCAATCGCTATCTGGCACATGTCAATCAGGTAATACAAGCCTCTGACACCTATTTGCTCGACCATATCGGCACCACAATTGCTGCCAGCAACTGGAATCAAAGCCACTCATTTGTTGGTCGTAATTTTGCTTTTCGTCCCTATTTTCAGCACGCTTTTAGCGGCAAAGAGAATCAATATTTCGCCCTAGGGTCGACTTCTGGAAAGCGCGGTTATTACTACTCTTACCCTGTTTCCTATGCGGCCGAAATCATCGGTGTGATCGTCGTAAAGATGGACCTATCACTGATTGAAGCAAGCTGGAAAGGCAAACAGAGTTACTTCGTTGCTGATGACAAAGACCATGTGGTGTTTATGTCGAGTAACCCCGACTGGCTATTTAAAAGCTTGCAGCCATTGGACGATGAGCGTAAACGTGAGATCCAAGAGGGAAGACAGTTTCTTGATACCAACATTGAGAGCCTGAATTTCAATGGCGACCTAGACTCATCCACTAGCACCATTCAATCTCTTCATCCTTTGGTTCATGAGCAGTTTTTTGTCTCTTCACGCTTTATTGAACAACCGAGATTAACGGTCAGGGTACTTTCCCCTACTCACTTAGTGTGGTGGGATCTGATCTCTTATTTAGTGGTTCTGAGCTTGGTGTTTGCCATCATCTATCTTGCCCTACAGCTCAACCTAAACCGTATCCATCGTCGGGTGCAGATAGACCGGCTGCAATCTGAAGCCAAACAGAAGCTCGAGTTTCTGGTATTAGAGAGAACATCAGAATTACATGCAGAGGTTCTCCAACGCACCGAAACAGAAAAAGTATTGAGGCAGACCCAAGATGAGTTAATCCAAGCCGCGAAACTAGCGGTTTTAGGGCAGATGTCCGCAAGCATCAGTCATGAGTTAAACAATCCGCTCGCAGCGATTCGCAGTTACGCCGATAACGGACGTCTATTTTTAGCCAAAGAAAAATTCGAACGTGTTGATGACAACTTATCACGTATCTCATCATTGACTGACCGTATGGCTAAGATCAGCCATCAACTTCGATCATTTGCCAAGAAATCAAACGCGGAAGACCTATCGCAATTGCAATTGCTCCCTCTGCTTCACTCCTCTATCGAGTTAATGAAACCTCAATTGAAGGCAGAAAGAGTGGCGATATCCCCCCTTCCGGACAAGCTAGATGCGGTCATTCAAGCCAATGCTATCCAGCTTGAGCAAGTGATCATTAACCTTATCACCAATGGTATGCAGGCCATGGAAGGGCAAGAGAACAAACAGCTTAATCTCGAGTTCGAATACCATATCAATGCCAACTCAGAGCAATGTGTTCAGATACATATTGACGATAACGGCCCCGGCTTTGCGCATGACACGCCACAACAGTTTTTTGAACCATTTCATACCACCAAGAAGAATGGTTTAGGACTTGGGCTATCAATCTCACAACAGATTATAAGAGGCATAAATGGCGAGCTCACCTACGCCAAAAGCCCATTAGGCGGAGCAAGATTTACTATCTGTCTGCCGTTAATTACAGAACAACAAAATAACAATAACGATTAAAGGAACCATTATGTGCCATGTCTATTTCATTGATGATGAGCCAGATCTGCGGCTAGCCAGTGAACAGAGCTTTGAACTGGCAGACATTGATGCTCAATTCTTCCCTGACGCAGAATCAGCGTTGATTGCTATCCAAGATCATGGATTGCCTCACGTCATCATCACCGATATCTGTCTTCCTGGGTTATCTGGCCATGACCTGCTGAATACTGTCATCCACAAAGATAAAGAGCTGCCGGTGATCATGATTACCGGGCACGGCGACATCTCAATGGCGGTCAAATCGATTCATGATGGCGCTTATGACTTTATCGAGAAGCCATTTGCCAATGAAAGGCTGATTGAGACTACCAAGCGAGCCATCGAGAAGCGTCAATTGATCCTCGAAAACCGCGAGCTCAAACAGTCACTTAAAGCTAGCCAAACACTCGGACCACGTATCATCGGCGACACGCCAGTTATCCAAGAGCTGCGTTCGACCATCACTCATGTTGCGGACACTAGCGCCGATATCTTGCTGTTTGGTGAAACCGGAACGGGTAAAGAATTAGTGGCGCGCTCGCTTCACGAACAGAGCAGTCGACGTGAGCAGAATTTCGTCGCGGTTAACTGTGGTGCGGTACCAGAGAACTTGATTGAGAGTGAACTCTATGGTCATGAAAAAGGCGCCTTTACTGGAGCGGAAACCAAGAGGATCGGTAAGTTTGAGCATGCCCAAGGCGGTACCCTATTTCTAGACGAGATTGAATCAATGCCAATGCAGGCGCAGATTCGTCTGCTACGGGTTCTTCAAGAACGTGTTATCGAGCGTATTGGCTCTAACCAACTACAGCCCTTAGATATTCGCGTCATCGCAGCCACTAAAGTCGACCTCAAAAAAGCCGCTGCTGAAGGTACATTTAGACAAGATCTCTACTATCGTCTCAATGTCGTTACACTCGATTTACCACCACTACGCAGTCGTAAAGAAGACATTGCCGCCCTCTTCCACCACTTTCTATTAGTTGCTGCGGCACGTTATGGCAAAACCGCGCAAGCACTACCAAGTAGCGACCTGCACAAGTTAATGGCTCATGATTGGCCTGGCAATGTACGAGAGCTTAGAAACACCGCAGAGCGTTTTATTCTGTTGGGCAAACTGGCGCAACTGGGGGATGTTGTTGAGCAAGAAGTATACTCGAGTTTGGCTGACCAAGTAGCAAGCTTTGAAAAGTCAGTGATTGAGCAAGCTTTGATCGACAACGAAGGCAGTATCAAGCTAACGATGGAACTGCTTAACGTGCCGAGAAAAACTCTGTACGACAAGATGCAGCGCTACCAAATCGACAAAGACGATTATAAGTAAACTCTATCTGTTAGTTTTGTCTCTAAGTTGGCAGAGACGCATGCACTCAGCCATACTCTCAATATCCGAATTAACAGAAGCAATTCCAATCGAACCATGAACGAGAAAACAACAGTTCCTGCCATATCTGATACCGTTTTGATCGACGGGCATTACGAAGAAGAGAAGCGTTCAGGGCGAGAACGACGCAAAGGTCATGCTCGTTGGAAAGGTTACGACAGAAGAAACAGAGTCACTCGTCGTCATCCAGGTAAAAAAATAGATGAAGAGGTTTAACTCTTCATCTATTCGTTAAGGATAACGTTATACTCAATCGTATTACTTAGTGATGATTTCCGGCCCCATTAGGGTAGTCGGTAGCCATGTTGATACCCATGGCACGTAAGTAACGATTATCAAGAACAGGAACATTACGCCAACCCACGGCAATGCCGCTTTCACCACGTTCATCATCGACATCTTCGCAACCCCTGCGGTCACAAACAAGTTGAGCCCCACCGGTGGCGTTATCATCCCTATCTCCATGTTCACCACCATCATGATACCTAGGTGGATTGGGTCAATACCCAGTGCAATTGCAATTGGGAAAACCAGCGGTGCAACAATGATCAAAAGACCAGATGGCTCCATGAACTGACCACCAATCAATAGCAGTACGTTAACCACAATCAAGAAGGTAATTGGACCAAGACCTGCCGATAGCATCGACTCAGTGATCATTTGTGGAATGCGTTCTTCTGTTAGTACGTGCTTTAGAATCAATGCGTTCGCAATGATAAACAGCAGCATAATCGTCAGCTTACCAGCATCGTACAAAGTATCTTTAGTGTCTTTGTGGACGAAGGTTTGCAGTGCTTTCACTAACATCGGCTTTTTGTTTTCTTTGTCGGCGAATGGTCCCATGTCCTTATAGACAAAGTTGGCGATAAAGAAGGCGTACACCGCAGCCACTGCTGCCGCTTCTGTTGGTGTAAAGATACCACCGTAAATACCACCAAGGATGATTACGATAAGCAGCAAGCCCCAGCTCGCATCTTTCGCAGCATCAAACATTTCACCCCAACCAACAAATGGTTGTGCTGGGATCTTTTTGATACGAGCAGCAATGTAGATAGCGATCATCAGCATCACGCCAGCCAGTAGCCCCGGAATAACACCACCAAGGAACATACGACCAACAGACACGTCTGTTGCTGCGGCATAAACTACCATTACGATCGATGGCGGGATCAGAATACCCAAAGTACCCGCATTACAGATAACACCTGCCGCGAACTCTTTTGAGTAGCCATTTTTCACCATACCCGCAATTACGATACTACCAATCGCTACTACGGTCGCAGGAGACGAACCAGACAGTGCCGCAAACATCATACACGCCACAACAGACGCCATTGCCAGACCGCCGCGGAACCAACCTACCATTGCGATTGCAAAACGGATAATTCGCTTTGCTACACCGCCCGTAGACATAAAGCTAGACGCTAAAATGAAGAACGGGATTGCCAACAAAGTGTAGTGACCCGCAAACGCGTTGAACAGGGTTTGCGCCACTGAAGCAAGTGACGCGTCTGAGTGCATCAACAAAAACAGAATACTGGATAAACCCAGCGAGATAGCAATCGGCACGCCCACCAGCATGAAAGCGATTACCATCAAGAATAGAAATAACATCGCCATGATTAGTCGTCCTTGCTTTTCGATTGTTGATTAGATGGCTTTGAGTCTTCCGTTTTCACGGAGTTTTGCGAATCCAAGATCGCTGTAGCGTCTTCGTCACTTCCCGCTTCTACTTGTGCTTTAAGCGCATCAAGATCTTCTTCCGCTTCGTGACCTGCGATCATGCGATCAATCTTGCCTGTCGCGACTTGATAAGCGATCTGTGCAAAACGGAATGTAAGAAGTGCCATACCAATCGGTAGTGCCATGTAAGGAATGAATCGAGGCAGTTTTTCGTAGCGCTCGCCCTCATTGAGCCAATCAGCTAAGAACTGCAGCATCTCTGGCATTGGAATATCGTCGGTTTCGTACCATGCGCGATCGGTCGCGAATGGGTACCAGTAGTTCCAAGAACCAATCAAAAGAAGGATAGAGAACGCAAGGCAACAAGTGACAGCAATCAAGGCATACACTTTTCTAAGTTTCTCTGGTGCTAGGTTGATAACCACATCAACCCCGATGTGGAAGTGTTTTTTAACGCCGTAAGAAGCGCCAACCAACACCATCCACGCAAACATGAATACGGTGAGTTCCAATGCCCATAAAATGTTGTCATTGAACGCGTATCGAAAGACCACGTTCGCAAAAGTTAATAGGGTCATTGCACCCAGAAAGAAGGCTATTAAAGACTCTTCAATTAAATCGGTGACTCTTCCGACTTTGGAAAATAAAGACTGTTCCATTTGAGACTGTTCCATAAAATGCTCCGCTTATAATTGTTTTAATAGAGGGCGGCGGTAGGGAGCCGCCACCCAATAGCGGTATTACTGGTTAGAAGCCAGTGCAGCTTCGATTAGATCAGAGCCGATGTCTTTCTCAAACTTCTTCCATACTGGTTGAAGCGCTGTTACCCAAGCTTGACGTTGTTCTGGTGTCAGTGTACGAACCTCACCACCTGCTTCGATGATGTTGTTCTTGTTCGCTAGGTTAACTTTTGAAGACTCAGCGTTACGTGTCTCAGAAACTTCTTTAACAATCGTGTTTAGCTGTTCACGTACGTCTTTAGGTAGGCCTTTCCAGAAGTCGTTTGACGTTACAACTAGGTAATCAAGAATACCGTGGTTGGTTTCTGTTACGCCGTCTTGTACTTCGAAGAATTTCTTACCGTAGATGTTAGACCAAGTGTTCTCTTGACCGTCGATAACTTTAGTTTGCAGGCCGCCGTATACTTCTTTGAACGACATCTTCTGTGGGTTAGCACCTAACTGCTCAAACTGTGCAACCAGTACGTCAGACGCTTGTACACGGAACTTCAAACCTTCTGCATCTACAGGGCTGATAAGCGGCTTGTTCGCAGACATCTGCTTCATTCCGTTATGCCAGAACGCGAGACCTTGTAGGCCACGACGCTTCATTGCATTCTTCAGCTTTTCACCAGATTCTGAGTTTTGGAAACGGTCAACAGCATCAACATCTTCAAACAGGAACGGAAGGTCAAAAATGCGGTATTTCTTAGTGAACTTCTCAAATTTAGACAGCGAAGGTGCCGCCATTTGAACATCACCATTTAACAGGGCTTCCAGTACCTTGTTGTCATCGTATAGTGTTGAGTTAGGGAAAACTTGCATACAAGCTTTACCGTTCATCTCCGTGTTTACTCGCTCTTCTAGTAAAGAAGCAGCAATGCCTTTCGGGTGCTTATCAGTATTTGTTACGTGGCTGAATTTGATAACAATTTCACCAGGATCACAGTTCGCAGCAGCATTAAAACTTGTGAGCGCGAGGGCAGATACAGATAGCAGGGTAAGAGGCTTAAACATTATTATTCTCCTTAGTAAACAAAGCAGCCCATCAATGGGAACTGCATGTCATCACTAAGGCAATTAACGAGCCAACTAGATACAATTATTTAACAAGCCTTTAACCACAAGGCTTCGCGGATAATTAGATGAACCTAAAGAAAAACAAACGTATAAGTAATGGGTGGAAAATGACACATCGAATATTTGTAAATGGGTGGGAGTTGACCACTGTTTAAATGATGAGTTCGAAAACCAGAATGGACTTACAGGCTACTAAAGTAACTCTGTCGTAATGAGTGAATCATGCTCAGCACACAAGAGATTAAATCTAAAAAGAGAAAAGCGACCATAACGATCGCTTTTATCAACACTGATTCACATTATATAGCTGGAAATACCTGTGATATTTTACTATCAGTTCATCACTGCAATTGGGTCTGGCACCCCATCAGGATCATTATTTACCGTTCCATCTGTCGATGGTAATTCACCATCACCTAACCCACTCGCTAATATGACACCGCATAAGTGAGGCGCTGCCATCGAGGTACCATTGTAAGAAACCGTTCCTCCTCCCGCTTTGGTTGATAGCACATCGACTCCCGGTTGCGCGTAATCGACATCAAAACCATAATTGGAAAAGTAAGCGAAGCTATCGTTAGTTTCGCCAAATGCTGAGATAGTAAATATGTTTGTACCGTTAGTGCTCGCAGGCGTAAAACCACGCGCGTCTTGACCAGAGTTGCCAGCCGCCAGCGAGAAAAAGACCCCTTTTGATGCGGCAGTTAGGATTGCACTCTCTAGAGCCTCAGAATAACCAGCACCACCTAAGCTCATGTTGGCACAGTCGCCGGAATTACCATAACGAGCAACATGGTCAACACCGGCTATCACACCCGACATTGTACCACTGCCACTGTTATCTAAGACCTTCACTGGGATAACCTCAACCCCTGGAGCAACACCAATAACATCAAAGCCATCATCATACGCCCCTATTGTTCCAGCGACATGTGTGCCATGGCCGTTACCATCATTGGTATTATTTTTCTTGCCGCGAGTAAAGTTTGCACCCCGTGACTCGTTAACATTCAAATCTGGATGGCCGCTATCAATACCGGAGTCGATAACCCATGCGACAACAGTGGCGTCACTCATATCAACAGTGCCACCCTTTACTCGTGTCACTCCCCAAGGCGTTTTTTGTATCGCTCTCTCTGCAGAATCTCCCCCGCCCTTATTCGGGTTACCGCCTCTCGGAAATGCATGCATCTCAATATCTTGTTCAATATATTCAATTTCGGGAAACCTATTTGTCAGTCCCTTGAGTGCTTGCTGAGGGATTTTGACTGAAAAACCTTTCAATGCATGACTGTATTGATGACCAACCACACCTTTTCCGCTCGCCACTTCACGAGCGATATCATTAGCTCGAGATACCGACGTGCTTTCTTTAAGAACGACAATATAACTATCGCGCAGATCATGATTTACCACAGCCCCTACAGGAAAGGACAGAAGAGCAGCTGACATAGCCCCTGCTAGTATTTGAACTCTCATTTCCGACATCCTTGATTTTCTATAATAATTTCCCGTAAAGCATAGACCCTAGTAATAGATTTATCAGTAATGAGTTTTGTATATTGATATAAAAACACCCCATCAAATGATGGGGTGTTTAATAAAAGGTTATCATTTACAAGATTCTAGAAATCAATTCTTCTTTCCGTTTGCGCATCAAAGAATACCGCTTTCGACAGGTCGAAATGCAGCGGTGCCATCTGCCCTACCGACACTTCAAATTCCGGAGATAAGCGACACGCAACTTCTTGGTCGTTGACCTTCACCATCGCAATCGTATCTGGCCCTGTCGGTTCTAGCACTTCCAACTGCAAATCCAATTTAGTGGTTGCCGACAGATCATCACCTTGTTGCTCAGTAATGTGTTCAGGGCGCAGGCCAATCACCACTTCTTTGCCATCTTGTTCGCGCATGCTTTGCGGCAGTCGAATATGGTGCTCTTGATCCGCCGTACCAATAACCTTAATGATCGGATTTTGCTCCTCGTCGAGGTCTACCATAGTCTTGATGAAGTTCATCGATGGTGACCCCATAAAACCGGCCACAAACATATTGCTTGGCTTAGTGTAGATCTCTTGCGGTGTGCCTAACTGCTGCAATTCACCATCTTTCATTACTGCAATACGATCTGCTAGTGTCATCGCCTCGATTTGGTCATGGGTTACATAAACAATCGTAGTGTTGAGCTTTTGATGTAGGCGCTTAATCTGATGGCGCATTTCCACACGCAGCTTGGCATCCAAGTTAGAAAGCGGCTCATCAAACAAGTACAGCTTAGGACGACGCGCCAGTGCTCGTCCCATCGCCACACGCTGACGCTGACCACCGGATAACTGTGATGGTTTGCGGTCCAACAGTTGCTCGATCTGCAGCATTTCAGCGACGCGATTCACCTCAGCATCGATCTCGTCTTGAGGCATCTTGCGGATCTTCAAGCCGAAGGCGATATTGCCGCGTACCGTCATGTTTGGATATAACGCATAGGATTGGAACACCATCGCAATGTCGCGGTCTTTAGGTTCAACCTGAGCGACATCAACACCATCAATCACTATCTCACCCGAGCTAATGTTTTCTAGCCCAGCAATGGTATTCATTAAGGTGGATTTTCCACACCCCGAAGGGCCGACAAGTATCAAGAACTCCCCCGAATCGATACTAATGTCGATGCCCTTTAACGTTTCGTTGTCCGCGTTGCGATAAGTTTTACGGATCTGTTTTAAATCTAATGTTGCCATGGGTAATTATCCTTTTACTGATCCTGCCGTTAGGCCACGAACAAAATATTTTCCTGCGAAGACATACACCAACAATGTTGGCAGTGCGGCGATGATCGCAGCAGCCATATCGACGTTGTACTCTTTAACGCCCGTACTGGTGTTGACCAAGTTGTTTAATGCCACGGTGATCGGCTGAGTCTCCGAGCCTGAATACACCACCCCGAATAAGAAATCGTTCCAGATAGCGGTAAACTGCCAGATCACCGTCACCATGATGATAGGTGTTGAGATCGGTAATAAGATCTTGAAAAAGATGGTAAAGAAGCCGGCACCATCCAGTTTTGCCGCTTTGATCAACTCATCTGGAATCGAGATGTAGAAGTTACGGAAGAACAGCGTCGTAAATGCCATGCCGTAGATAACGTGCACAAGTACCAGACCAACTGTGGTGTTTGCTAAACCCATCTTGCCCAGTACGGTCGCCATAGGTAACAACACCACTTGGAATGGAATGAAACAACCGAACAGCAGCAAGCTAAAGAACAGGTTTGAGCCACGGAACTGCCACTTAGTGACCACATAGCCATTGAATGCGCCCAGTAGTGTTGAGATAGCCACTGCTGGAATCACCATTTGGAACGAGTTCCAGAAATAGCCTTTCACCCCTTCACACTTCACGCCAGTACAAGCGCTGTCCCACGCTTTATACCAAGCATCGAACACCCACTCTTTAGGTAAACTCATCAAGTTACCCGCCTTGATGTCTGGCAAGGTTTTGAATGATGTCAGTACCATGACGAACAACGGCATTAGGTAAACCAAGCAGAAGAAAAGTAGAGCCGAATAGATAAACATTCGAGCAAAGTTGATGTTATTCATCATGACTTTTTCTCCCTAAGCTCAGAGTAAAGATAAGGCACCAGAATCGCTAAGATACCCGCTAGCATCATCATGGCACTGGCAGCACCTAGGCCGATTTGTCCGCGTGTAAACGAGTGTGCATACATGAATAACGCTGGAAGATCCGATGAATAACCCGGGCCACCTGCCGTCATTGCTGTCACAAGGTCGAAGCTCTTAATCGCAATGTGTGAAGTGATGATCACCGCACTGAAAACCACAGGTCGCAAGCAAGGTAAAATGATCTTGAGATAAATAGTGGGTAAGCTTGCACCGTCAATTTGCGCCGCTTTAATGATCGAAGAATCGATACCACGCAGGCCAGCTAAGAACATCGCCATCACGAAACCTGACGACTGCCAAAGCGCGGCAATCACTAAGGTGTAAACCGCCATTTCAGAGTCGACCAGCCAGTCGAATTTAAAATCGGTAAAGCCCCAATCTTGCATCAGCTTTTCAATACCGAGCCCCGGGTTCAGAATCCACTTCCAAGCGGTACCCGTCACGATGAATGACAGGGCCATTGGGTAGAGATAGATGGTACGAATCGCGCCTTCTTGTCGGATATTCTGGTCAAGCAAAATCGCTAAGCCGACACCCAATACGATAGCAATCACCATGAATAGGATCCCAAATACACCGAGGTTAGTGATCGAGGTGATCCAGCGATCGTTCTCCATTAGCTTTTCATATTGAGCAAAGCCAACAAAATTGAAGCTCGGTAGAAATCGAGAGTTAGTAAACGACAGCGCTGCCGTCCAGAATATATAGCCGTAGATACATACCACGGTGACCAACGCGGTCGGTGCCAGCACAATCTTAGGTAACCAATGCTGTAACCTGTCAGCAAAACTGGGCTTTGGTGCAGGCTGGCTCCTTGTCGGTTTTGGAGTCGACTCAGTCAAAACATGCTCCATAACTTTTCCTTGTTGCACAATTGAGCCAATGGCTTACCTCTCGGCACCACATCAGCATCACGCATATCAGAATTGAGGTGAAGAGCGGATAGGCTCCCTACGAACCTACCCACCCTGGGGGTTAGGGATAAGCAACATACTCAGTAACTCGTGTTCTGTTCATGTTGCTTATCAGACTAGGTTAGATAGCCGCTTTTACTGCTTTCGCTAACTTAGTTGCTGCCTCTTTAGGATCGGCATCTTTCTCATTGAAGAAGTTAGTCACAACGTCATAGATAGCGCCTTGGGCATAGCTTGTTGTGGATAGGCCGTGAGCCATACTCGGTACAAGGTCGCCCGATTCCGCACTCGCTTTGAAGGTTGCCATAGAGTCCAACGCACATTGGTCGAACTTAGACATATCCATATCAAGGCGCACTGGGATAGAACCTTTGTTTAGGTTGAAGACCTCTTGGAAGTCTTTAGTAAGAATGGTTTTCGCAAGATCTTGTTGCGCTTTTTGATTCTCTTTATCGCCTAGCTCGAAGAAAGCAAAGCTATCGATATTGAAAGTAAATTGGCCGTCAGTACCTGGAGCTGGTGCACAAATGTAGTCTTTGCCTGGCACTTTACCTGCAGCGGTAAACTCGCCCTTCGCCCAGTCACCCATGATCTGCATTGCCGCTTCACCATTGATAACCATTGAAGTTGCTACGTTCCAGTCACGACCTGGAGAGTTGCTATCGATGTAGTCACGCATCTTTTTAAACTTGGTGAACACTTCGACCATTTTTTCGCCAGATAAAACGTCCATATCCAAATCAACGAACGCCTTGTTGTAGTCTTCACTGCCAAGTACATCAAGTGCCACCGCTTCGAAGACTGTCGCGTCTTGCCATGGTTGACCACCGTGCGCTAGAGGAATGAAACCTGCTGCTTTGATCTTGTCTGCTGCAACAAAGAACTCATCTAAGGTAGTTGGAACCGTCACACCTGATTTTTCGAGCACTTCTGGGTTTGCCCAAAGCCAGTTAACACGGTGAACGTTCACAGGAACTGCTACGTACTCGCCGTCCCATTTCATCACTTTGGTGACAACAGCTGGCAGTAAGTCATCCCACTTTTCTTGTTTTGCGGTTGCATCGAGAGACGTTAGAAAACCTAAACCACCCCACTCCTGAATATCATGACCTTTGATCTGTGCGGCAGATGGCGGGTTACCAGATACTGCTCGTGTCTTTAAAACGGTCATCGCACTTTCACCGCCGCCACCAGCAACTGCGAAATCTTTCCAAGTATGACCTTGTTCTTCAATCATCTCTTTAAGTACTGCAGCGGATTTAGCTTCACCACCAGCAGTCCACCAGTGAAGGACTTCCACTTCACCAGCTTGAGAAAATGTTGAGGCAGCAAGAAGAGATAGAGTAAGTAGGGTTTTATTGATTTTCATTATAATCTTCCATGTTTAGCGGACTCGACGCCCGGTTCAATAAAGAGTCTACTTATTCTGATTTATAAGATTGAAACAAAAGGTAAGCCCAATGTAACACAATTGTTACATTACACTTCTAGGCCTCGTGGGATATAGACTTTGGCTTCTAAGCCACCTTGAGGGGAGTTGCGAATAATGAGATCTCCGCCGTGTCCGTGCAGGATATTTCGACAGATTCCAAGCCCTAAACCGTGCCCTTGATCGTCGGTAGCAAGCCTAAAGTAGGGTTCAAACACCAACTCAAGTTTATCTTCCGGGATTCCATTTCCGTGGTCCTGAATCGTCACGATTACCCACACAGAATCGCTACTGATATCAACTTTAGCGGATGTGCCGTATTTCACTGCATTGTCTATAAGATTGGTCAGCACACGTTTAATCGCTAATGGTTTAGCGACTAACGGCTCAACCACAATGGGTTCAAACTCTACTAAGGTTTGATGCTGGTTGTGCGATTCAATAACCGAAGCAACCATGTCATTAAGGTCGATAATGGCGTTGTTTTCGTGAAGGTCCGTATCTCTTACTGCTTGCAGAGCCCCCTTAACCATCATCTCTAGCTCATCCAAATCCTTGTTGAATTTCTCTTTCTTAACTTCGCTTTCCAACAGCTCAGCTCTGAGTCTCAGTCGAGTAATCGGTGTCTTTAAATCATGAGAAATAGCAGTGAATAGATGTTCCCTATCGGCCACATAGCGACGAATACGTTGCTGCATGCGATTGAACGCCCGAGTCGCCGTGACCAGTTCAGTCGCTCCCTCTTCATTAAGTGGTGGCTGCTGAATATCCATGCTCATCTCGTTCGCTGCCCTCGCGAGCTTTTTAAGCGGGCGCACTTGGCGGCGAATCATTAAGTAGGTCAACACTAGTAGAATCAGCGTTGAAGAGAGCAAGAAGATCACCTGTTCACGACCAAGAATAGTGTCATCCAGTTTGACATAGGGTGCAGGCAACAGCGCCGCAATATAGACCCACTCATGGCTGGCTAGCTCGATTTGAACAACCAGAATCGGTGGATTAAGAGGCTCTAAGGTTAAGGTATGATGGGCCCACGATCGCGGGAGATCGCTCAAGTAGATATCATTTTTCAGCAACCTAAGATGCTCTGGGCGAGAGAAGTCAACACGTACCGACTCCACCTTATTAAGCTTGCTACTCAAAACACTCTCTATCGCTTCTATCGATGCGGTTTTTAAACGAGTATCGGGGATTGGTTCGACAATCAGCGCCTCTTTATTAAAAGAGACGAAGAATCGCGTCCCCCCCATATTGCGGATTTGGTCTAACACAATATGGCGATATTTGACGGGCAAAGATTGAAAGAAAGTCACTGTGGAAGCAAACATGTTTGCCATGCTCGATGAAGCCGAACGAATACCTTCTAACTCTTTTTGTTTGGATTCGCTATACCAAATAGAGGTTGCTATGCCTTGCGCAATGACGACGGCTAACAAGGTCAAAAGCAAGGTTCGAGCAACCAAGGAATTTGGCTTTAAACTTCTCAACCACTTCATAAGGACTTCTTACTCAGTGTTCATAATGCACAGGTACAGCCAATATATAGCCATTGCCACGCATGGTTTTGATGTAGTGCGGGTATTTAGCGCTATCACCCAGTCGGCTTCGCAAGCGACTCAATTGAACATCAATACCACGCTCAAAAGGCAGCGCTTCACGTCCTCTGGTAGCAAAAGAGATAGTATCTCGGTCTAGCACTTCATTGGGGCGAGTTAGGAACAGCATTAACAGTGAGAAGTCACTGCCCGACAAATCCATCTCTTCGGCACTTTCGTTGTGTGAGATTCTGTGAGCAAGAGTATCGAGCGTCCAATCACCAAAAATGATCTGTTTAGGCAATGCATCACTCGGCTTGTCGTCAACCACTTGAACACGTCGTAACAAGGCCTTAATACGAGCCATTAGCTGGCGGGGACTGAACGGCTTGGCGATATAATCATCGGCACCAATTTCCAAGCCAATGATCTGATCGGTTTCGTCCGATACCGCAGTCAGCATAATAATAGGGACATTGGAATTTTTACGAACGCGCTGACACAAGGTAAAACCATCGTCCCCGGGAAGCATCACATCGAGAAGTATCAGGTCAGGATAACCTTGGCTTTGTAGGTGAGTTTCCAGTTCAGCCCCATCTCCAACCGAAGAGACATCGAAGCCCGATTTTGAGAGGTACTCTTCCAGCAACTCGCGGATTTCTTGATCATCATCCACCACGAGAATTCGAGTATTTGTTGGCATCGCCCAAACCTATAAAATTTACAACTTATTCACATAGTGTATAGGCAGGTCGCGTTTTTGATTATTGATATGTCTGTAAAATTAGAACAATGAACAGATAGAGATCACAACTAGATAACCTCTATCTGCATTTCTAGTGATGGACTGCACTAAGACGAACAGCTGATCTCCATCTCCTTGCCCCACTCAGGAGGCAGAGCAGCCAAATATTCATAGTCAGGATGTTCGGCATATGGATCGGCGAGCACAACCATTAATGCATCAACCACACTGCTATCGCCTTCTTCCGCTTTATCAATTGCCAATTGAGCCAAGTAGTTACGCAGTACATATTTCGGATTGATTGCACGCATTTTTTGACAGCGCTCTTCCGTTGTTTCCTGTTCCAGTTCACAGCGCTTAAGGTAACTATCAACCCAAAGCTTGGCTGCTTGGCGATCGATGACCAGATCAATCACCTCTTGCTCAGATTGCGTATCGAGATCCGATAGCGTTCTGAAGAATCGAGGATAATCGACGCGGTTTTGCGACATCAGCTCGAACATAGACTCGAACAGGCGACTGTCTCCTTCTTGTTTTGATAGCAGCCCGAGCTTTCTACGCATCAGCTGACTAAAGTAGCTATTCATTTGAGATTCGTACATCTCAAGCGCTGCTTCTAAATCAGCTCGCTCAATCAGAGGAGATAGCGCATGGGCTAATGCTGACAAGTTCCACATGCCAATACGAGGCTGTTGATTGAACGCGTAGCGACCTTGATAGTCCGAGTGATTGCAAATAAGGCGAGAGTTATACTCATCCATAAAGGCAAACGGGCCGTAATCAAACGTCTGGCCAATGATCGACATGTTGTCCGTGTTCATCACCCCGTGAGCAAAACCATTTGCCTGCCACAACGCAATCATCTCCGCAGTGCGGTCAACGATCTGATTGAACATCGCCGCGTAAGGCTTTTCTTCGTTTAGGCATTCTGGAAAGTGCCATTCAATCACCTTATCAGCCAATAGCTTTTGCTCTGCAAGTTGATTGGTATAAAACAGATATTCAAAATGGCCAAAGCGAATATGAGATTCAGATACACGCAATAGCAGCGCACCTTTCTCCTGCTTTTCACGGTACACCGGCGTGTCACTGATCATCATGGCGAGTGCACGTGTGGTTGGAATATTCAGCCCCGCCATCGCTTCACTACAAAGATACTCACGAACTGTCGAGCGGATAACCGCACGCCCATCACCCATACGAGAATATGGAGTTTTACCTGCACCTTTAAGGTGTAAGTCGAATGTTTCACCACTTTTAGCGACAACTTGAGATAAGAGTAACCCTCTTCCATCACCAAGATCTGGGTTGTAAGCGCCAAATTGATGACCTGCATACTTCATCGCAATAGGGTCAAAGTTTTCGTTGTCGACTAAACCGGACAGTGAATTCAAGAGATCTGCATCGAGGCTCTGAGTTCCGTCCACAGAAGGAAAACCAAGTTCCGTTGCCAAAGTGTTGTTCCACGCAAGCCAGCGAGGGTTCAATAACGGTGTTGGATCAACATGAGAGTAAAAGGTTTGCGGCAGTTCGACGAATCGATTGTTAAAAGAGAGATGGTCCCAAATAGACATAACGACACACTTTGATCAAATAGTAGTGTCAGATTATCACAGTTTGGTAACAACTTCTGGAAAGGTTGAGTGGCTAACTACTGGGTCTTGGCGGTTTGATTGCTAAGGTAGAAAGCCACGTTTAATGTTTAGATAAGATTGAGCGATAAGATCGTGAAAAAGAGTTATTCATAACAATTTTCGAGTTGCGTAAACCTAATTAGATTAGAGCTAGAATAGCGACTAGAGAAACCGATGCGAAAAGCCAAGTACGACCGATAACGCCAAAATGAGAGTGTTGAATCATTTCTTGATGCTGCATAAATGCGCTCCTTAACCATATATACCGTGTATATACAATATATCGACAAGCAGCCGAAATCGGCAAGCACATTAATATTAACTTTTTATTACAGCATCAAGAAATTTACGTAACAATTGAGATTTCTTATGCTTTAAGCACGCGTTGTAGTCGATAGAAGCGCTCCAGCACCAATAAATACACCACCAGTCACTCGATTAAACATCTTGGCTCTGCCCTTAGCAAACAACCAGTTAGATGATTTAGCTCCAAGATAGGCATACATAAGTAACCAAGATAGCTCCATCACAGCGAAGGTCGTCGCAAATACGACAAACTGCGGAAACAATGCTGCTGTTGGGTCAATAAACTGCGGGAAAAGAGCGGTAAAGAACAAGATAGCTTTAGGGTTACTCGCTCCTACAATAAACCCGCTTAGGTAATGTTGTAGGTAAGTGCCTTTGTTTTGCTTACTGCCTTCCTCTCCTTGTTCATCAAGCTGATAACTCTGTTGGTTTGAACGCAGTGACTTCCAACCTAGATAAATCAGATAGGCAGCACCCGTCCATTTGATGATGTTAAACACGACCTCAGATGAAGCGATGATGACGCCAAGCCCAGTAAAAGACAGGGTTAAGATTGAGGTAATCGCCGTTAAGCTACCAAGGGCGGTAAAAACTGAAAGCCTAAAACCTGATTGCACCGCCTTCGTCATACACAACAAAGAACTTGGTCCTGGTGATGCTGTTAACACCAATACGGCAAGAAAGTAATAAACCCAAATATCAAAACTCATCGTGAATCCTCCGTAACTCACTAGAATATATAAACTATGAGCTCCAATATGAATCAGATGTGCAACTTGATCAACTTACCTCCCACTAAGAAAGATAGGTAAAACGACACGAAAGAGACGTGTAACAAGCGACATAAAGAGCGAATTACTAATTTCTCTCAATTTCATAATTGTTTTATTCAAAGATGTTGTGGCAATAAGTAGGAATCTCCAAAAACAAAAAAACCGCACTAATAAGCGCGGTTTTTAGCGATTGAACTCAACTTAGTCTTTGTAAATTGAGAACTCGTCAGCACAAGCAATCATCTGCTCGCGAGTGATCATGAATACGCCGTGACCACCGTTTTCAAACTCAATCCACGTGAATGGAATGTGTGGGTATTGTTCCATCATGTGAACCATAGAGTTGCCCACTTCACAGATAAGAATGCCATCGTCTGTTAGGTAATCTGGTGCGTTAGCTAGAATACGACGAACCAACTTCAGGCCGTCAGTACCTGCAGCTAGGCCTAGCTCAGGCTCATGAGTGAACTCATCTGGCAGGCTGTTCATATCTTCTTCATCCACATATGGTGGATTCGATACGATCAGGTTGTACTTCTCTTTTGGCAGATCGCGGAACAGATCCGAACGGATTGGGAACACTTGCTGCTCCATACCGTGGTCTTGAACGTTCTGCTCAGCCACTTGCAGCGCGTCAGTTGAGATGTCAATCGCATCCACTTCAGCTTCAGGGAATGCATGTGCACAAGCAATCGCAATACAGCCACTGCCAGTACATAGGTCCATGATGCGAGTCGGCTCTTCAGTCAACCACGGCTGGAATTGCGCTTCAATCAACTCACCGATTGGAGAGCGAGGCACTAGCACGCGCTCATCAACGAAGAACTCAAGACCACAGAACCATGCTTTGTTGGTTAGGTAAGCAGTAGGTGTGCGCTCATTGATTCGTTTAATAACGCGCTCAACGATACGTAGACGCTCACTACTGGTTAGGCGAGAGTTCAATACGTGCGAAGGAACGTCAATCGGCAGATAAAGGGTTGGTAAAATAAGTTGTACCGCCTCATCCCACGCATTATCTGTGCCGTGACCATAAAATAGGCCCGCTGCATTAAAGCGGCTAACAGTCCAACGAATCACATCTTGAAGCGTGTGTAGTTCTGATACCGCTTCTTCTACAAAAATCTTATCCAAAATCATCTCCGAAAAGCGCTACAATACTGCTAATTACGTTTCAATTTAGAACTTATAACCTGATGAGCAAAAAAGACACCGATCTCGATGACGATTTCGCCCTGTTCAGTGAAGCAGTAAAGGGCGTTAAAAAGTTGCAACAGGATACCATAATCCAGCAGCCAAAAAGAAATACCAAACAAAAAGAAATTACGCGAACAGCCAGACAAGCCAGTGACAGCGAGTTTTATTTTTCGGACGAGTTCATCCCTCATCTAAGTGAAGATGGCCCAACTCGTTACGCGCGTGATGATGTGTCTAAGTACGAAGTCAAAAGGCTGCGTCGTGGCGTCTATGTGCCGGATGTCTATCTCGATATGCACGGCATGACTCAACAAGAAGCCAAGCGTGAATTAGGCGCCATGATTGCTCACTGTGTTAAAGAAGGCGTCTCTTGTGCTTCTGTGCAGCACGGTATTGGTAAGCACATTCTAAAAGAGAAAGTGCCGTTGTGGCTTGCGCAGCATCCGGATGTGCTTGCGTTCCATCAAGCTCCATTAGAGTTCGGCGGTAACGGTGCACTGTTAGTTCTGCTCTCTATCCCTGAGAAGTAACGCCTTTAATTGCAATCAGCGTTAATCCGCAAGGATGCATAGCTACACTCATTCAGTTACAAAGAAAAAAGGCACATCCGACGATGTGCCTTTTCGTTATTCGACTTTTGGCGTATAGCTTAGTTTGGAGATAACCAATTAAGGGTTAATATTCCAAGCTAGCTCACCTTTTTTGGTCTCTAAATCAAAATCGATACAGACCAATCCCGACGTTGGGAACATTGGTGGCGTCATACCAGTGGCGAACTCTGCCGTTAAATACCCGACCAATGGCAAGTGCGACACAAACAACACACTCTCTAGGTTTTGAACCTCAGCCATCGCAATGGTGTAATCAAAAACTTGGTCGGACACACCATAAGGGGTGATGTCTTCGCTCGTTTCTACCTTATTGCCAGAAAACACTTCAGAGATCTCTAGCCAAGTCTCTTGCGCTCTCAAGTATGGGCTAACCAATACTTTATCAAAATGAGTTACGCCTTGTTCTGCGGCAGCTTGGGCTACTGCAAGCGATAACTTCTTACCGCGCTTAGTGAGCGCACGCTCTGCATCTGTGTTTGCAAAATGCTCTGCTTCACCGTGACGCATAATGAATACTTTCATGTTCTATCCTGTCTATGTAGCCGTTAAAAGCTTAGCAATCAATTGACCGCCTGAACGCTACTTAGGGGTGACTCTAAAGTTATAGAAACCTTGTTCGCTGTAAATAATTATACCAAGTCACTTGCCAAAGAGTTCAACTTTCTTAACAATCTTATTAAAAGAAAATAAATCACTGATAAAAATCGATAAAATCGATTTCAAAAGCAACAAAAAGCTCTTCATATCCCAAAATAGGATTACAAGGTTTGCACCGATTTACATCGGGTACATAATTTAAACACAACCTTCTCTGGAGACACGCGTGTGCATCTAAGCCCAAACGACGAACACCAATACCGCTACTTAACGCTTAATAATGGCTTAAGAGTGTTGCTTGTTCATAACCAACACGCTCAAAAAGCCGCCGCCGCATTAGCGGTCAATGTCGGGCACTTCGATGACCCAAGTGATCGAGAAGGTTTAGCTCATTACCTAGAGCATATGCTTTTTTTGGGAACTGAAAAGTATCCAAAGGTCGGAGAGTTCCAAAGTTTTATTAGCCAACATGGCGGCAGCAATAATGCTTGGACTGGCACAGAACATACCTGTTTCTTTTTCGATGTCGAGTTAGATGCGTTTGAAAATGCACTCGACCGCTTCAGCCAGTTTTTCACGGCTCCGTTATTCAATGAAGAAGCACTAGATAAAGAACGCCAAGCAGTTGATTCTGAATACAAGATGAAGCTCAACGACGACTCGCGACGCCTCTATCAAGTGACCAAAGAGTTGGTCAACCCTGAGCACCCTTTCGCCAAGTTTTCTGTCGGTAACATTGAAACGCTAGGCGATAGAAACGGACAAACCATTCGCCAAGAGATTCTGGACTTCCACCTGCAACAGTATTCCGCCGATTTAATGACGCTGACCTTGTCGGGCAATCAACCTCTCGATCAAATGCAGAGTTGGGTTGAGCAAAGATTCAGCGGCATTGTTAATCATCAGCGACAAGGGAAGAAAGTCGACGTTTCTATTGTTGGCCCAGAAAGCACTGGCGTTCAGGTGTTTGTCGAACCGATTAAAGAGATTCGCAAACTGATACTGACCTTCCCGATGCCAAGCATGGATGAACATTACAGCATTAAGCCCCTCTCCTTCTTTGCACATTTATTGGGCTATGAAGGTGAAGGCAGTCTGATGATGCAGTTGAAAGAGAAAGGCTGGATCACTTCGCTCTCTGCTGGCGGTGGAGCCAGTGGCAGTAATTACCGTGATTTCACAGTGAGCTGTTCACTCTCTGTCGAAGGCTTAACGAAAGTTGATGAGATCACCCAAGCGGTATTTCAATACATTAAGCTGATTGAAAAAGAAGGCATGCAAGAGTGGCGCTACCTTGAAAAGCGCGCTGTTCTCGAGTCTGCATTCCGCTTCCAAGAGCCTGCTCGTCCAATGGATGTAGTTAGCCACCTTGTGATAAACATGCAGCACTATCCAGAGCATGACGTGGTCTACGGTGACTACAAAATGGAATGTTACGATGAAGCATTGCAACTTTCTTTACTCAAACACTTCACCGTCGACAACATGCGCTCAACGTTGATTGCTCAAGGACTTGAGTATGATCGTCAAGCGAAATGGTACTTCACGCCTTACTCGGTGCGACCTTTCGCTAAAGAGCAAAAGCAATCTTTCCAATGCATTAACCCTGGGTGGGAGTTTGAATTACCGGGTAAAAACCCATTCATCTGTTACGACCTAGACCCGGCTGAGCTTGAAGAGACAAAAACTCATCCGACTCTTCTACAAGAACTGGACGGGTTTAAATTGTGGCACCTGCAAGACACAGAGTTTCGCGTGCCAAAAGGCGTGGTGTACGTCGCGATCGATAGCCCTCACTCTGTAGCAAGTCCGAGGAACATTGTTAAGACGCGATTGTGCGTCGAAATGTTCTTAGATTCACTCGAAAAAGAGACATATCAAGCTGAAATTGCCGGAATGGGATACAACATGTATACCCATCAAGGCGGCGTGACACTGACGATTTCGGGCTTTAGCCGTAAGCAACCACAGCTTCTAAATATGATTCTGGAGCGCTTTGCTTCTCGCCAGTTCAGCCCTGCTCGCTTTGAAACGATTAAGAGCCAACTGCTTAGAAGTTGGAGCAACGCGTCGCAAGATCGCCCTATCTCGCAGCTATTTAATGCAATGACAGGGTTACTACAACCCAATAACCCACCCTATTCGGTGTTAATTGAAGCGCTAGAAACCATTGAAGTGGATGAGCTTTCTTCATTTGTCCAAGCCATTTTAGCTGAGCTACATGTCGAGATGTTTGTTTACGGTGATTGGCGTAAAGACGATGCCTTGCAGATGGCGGAATCACTGAAAGATGCTTTAAGAGTCAAAGACCAAGCATACGAAGAGTCATTGCGACCACTAGTTATGCTTGGAGAAAATGGCAGTTTCCAGCGTGAAGTAGTGTGCAACCAAGATGATTCCGCAATTGTGGTTTACTACCAATGTCCCGACATTTCGCCACAAAGCATCGCGCTCTATTCCTTGGCTAACCATTTGATGTCGGCGACCTTCTTTCATGAGATTCGCACCAAGCAACAGCTCGGATATATGGTTGGTACTGGCAACATGCCACTCAACCGCCACCCTGGCATTGTGTTGTATGTACAGTCTCCTAATGCCGCTCCTGTTGACTTGATTTCATCCATCGACGAGTTTCTTAATGCGTTCTACATGGTGCTGTTAGAACTCAATGACTATCAATGGCACAGCAGTAAGCGCGGGCTTTGGAATCAGATATCGACACCCGACACAACATTACGAGGTCGTGCTCAACGTCTGTGGGTCGCAATTGGTAATAAAGACACCGACTTCAACCAGCGTGAACGAGTTCTCGAAAAGCTCAAGGAGTTATCACGCAGCGACATGATTCGATTCGTGGTCAACCAACTAAAACCACGCACCGCTAACCGCTTGGTTATGCATGCACAAGGCAACGCTCATCAAGAGGAACCTTCGCTCTCAATGGGCGTTGAGATTGGTTCTATTGAAGAGTTCCAGCTGCGCCCGAAAGATACTGAGCTCGGTTAATACGTTATTACTGTTTCAGCAAATAAAGAGGTTGATGTTAGCGCATCAACCTTTTTTGATCTGCCTAGCGCTAAAAGAGATCTCCTACTACGCTCCTTCGTCGCTTTAGGAGATGACGTCATTTTTTCACGAACTTTTGCCGTCACTCCCGAGAAGGAGGAACGACTGAGTCGGGAATCTGCTTACTGTACGCACCAAACAAAAAAGCCCGCATCGTCAATGGATGCGGGCTTTATCATGAGTCTATATCACTCTACTTGTAGAACGGCTCATCCAGACCAGCACGAGTCAGTAGACCATCACACGGAGCAAAACGATCGCCGTACTTCACAGCAAAGTCATTCATCATCTCAACCAGCGACTTCACGCCAATTTGATCCATGTAACGGAACGGACCGCCTAGGAATGGAGGGAAACCGATACCGAAGATAGCGCCGATATCACCATCACGTGGGCTGCGAATAATGCCTTCATCTAGACAGCGAACCGCTTCATTTAGCATTGGCAGCACACAGCGCATCGCGATGTCGTTATCACTCAGCTTAGGATCTGGCTGAAGCTTCAGAAGTTTGTAGACTGACTTATCGACCTCTTTCTTCTTACCTTTGTAAGTGTAGAAACCTTTGCCACTCTTACGCCCTTTACGGTTGTCGTTCAATAGAACATCAAAAACATCAGGACCTTGGAAGCGATCACCCAACTCATTCACAAGGATCGGCATGATTTTCGCGCCGATATCTACGCCCACTTCGTCTAGTAGAGTGATTGGTCCTACTGGGAAACCGAAATCAAGCAGAGCACTGTCGAGTTTTTCGATAGGCTCATTAGCTAGCAGAAGGTGAGCAGCTTCATTCATGTATGGCGCTAGGATACGGTTTACATAAAAACCCGCTTTGTCTTTTACAACGATAGGCGTTTTACCTTGCTTCTTCGCTAGAGCAACCACTGTTGAGATAGTCTGATCTGACGTCCCTTCGTGAGGAATAACCTCAACCAATGGCATTTTTTCTGCTGGGCTGAAGTAGTGAAGGCCTACAACATTCTCTGGACGCTCTGCTTTCTCTGCAATCTTATGGATTGGTAGAGACGAGGTGTTGGTTGCAAAGATGGTTTCTGGCTTCGCGTTTTCTTCGATATCCGCGACCATCTTCTGCTTAAGATCCAGATCTTCGAATACTGCCTCGATCACTACATCAATATGGTTGAAGCTGGTAAAATCGATACCACCTGATAGCTGTAGCATTTTGCTTTCCAAACCTGCACGGCTCAGAATACGGCGCTTCTTCTGCTTATTGAACAGCTTGTAGTTGTAATTCAAAGCGTTCAGAACACCATCATTCGAAACATCTTTAATACGAACTGGAACCTTAGCTTTAGCAACACTTACGTGACTGATACCAGCACCCATTAGGCCACCACCTAAGACACCCACGCGGTTAACGCGATTTGGCTCAGCATCGGCACCATGCTCTTTCTTCATCTCTGTTGTTGCGAAGAAAATAGAGCGTAGTGCTTTCGATTCGTCACTCATTACTAGCTCAGAGAAACGCTGCGCTTCGTACTTCAAGCCTTTTTCAAAACCGTTCTCTAGACCATGACGAATCACATCAAGAATCGCGTCTGCAGCTGGGTAATTGCCACGTGTTTTCTGATTGGTTTTCTTAGCTGCTTGCTCGAAAATAACCTTACGACCCAGGCCATTGCGAGAAATCAGTTTCTCTTTCGTCGAAGCTTGGCTCTTCGACGCAAGTCGTTTGCCCTTCTTGCTACCCGAGTTCTTCTCAACTAAGTCTTTCGCCACTTTAAGGAGAATAGTTTCAGGCACACAGGCATCAACAACGCCTAGCTTCTTAGCCTTCTTCGCACGTAACTGCTTACCCGTTAAGATAAGGTCTAGCGATGGTAATAAGCCAATCAGGCGAGGCAAACGCTGAGTACCGCCAGAGCCTGGCAATAGGCCTAGTTGTACCTCTGGTAGACCTAAGCGAGTTTTGTCTGAATCAGTACAAACTCGGTAATCACATGCTAGAGCAAGCTCTAGACCACCGCCTAAACAAGGTCCGTGAATCGCTGCAACTACCGGATATGGTAAGTCAGACAACTCTTGGAACATCTCCTGACCTTGTCTTGCTAACGATTCGGCTTCACTAGCACTGGTACACGCATCTAACATTCGCACGTCGGCGCCTGCAATGAAATTGTCAGGTTTTAAGGAATGAACAATCAGGCCTTTAACGCTGCTCTGCTTCTCTTTGAGCTGTTCAAAGATACTCTTCATCTCTTCAGCAAAAGCGGCCTGTAGCGTGTTCATTTTTTCATTAGGAACATCAATCGCCAACCAAGCGATGTTTTGATCATCGATGCTCAGCGAGAACGCCTTCTCTGCTGACGCTGGAGCTGATTCATTATTGATAGCAACTTCGTTTTCTGTGTTCACTTCAGCATTATTAGACATTACTCTACCTCCAAGATCATTGCTGCACCAAGACCACCAGCGGCACACGCTGTATTCAACGCTAAACCACCACCACGACGTTTCAGCTCACGCAGAGTCTGCGTCATCATACGGGCACCGGTTGCTGCAAATGGGTGACCATAAGCGATGGAACCACCAAGAACGTTGAACTTGTCCATATCGATTTCACCAATCGCTTTACCTCGACCAAGGTTTTGCTGAGCAAATTCATCACTTGCAAACATTTTCACGTTCGCCAAAGCTTGTGCTGCGAAGGCTTCGTGCATATCGATAAGCGTCAGATCAGACAGCTCTAATCCTGTATTCTCCAACACTTTTGAGGTCGCATAAGTTGGGCCCATTAGCATGTCGGTCTCAACGCCGATTGCTGAGAAAGCGAAACCACGAATGTAGCCCATCACTTCTAAGCCAAGCTCTTTTGCCTTACCTTCGCGCATTAACATAACTGCTGCTGCACCATCGGTTAGTGGTGTCGCATTTGCTGCTGTGACACTACCGTATTTACGGTCAAAGGCTGGACGTAACTTCGCATAACCCTCTAGCGTCGATTCATGGCGAATGTTGTTATCTTCTGAAATGTACTTCTTATAAGGTGCTGGGAAAGCTGTCATCACTTCATCTTGAATCTTGCCGTCTTTCCAAGCTTGAGAAGCAAGAGAGTGTGAACGGTGAGCGAGTGCATCTTGTTCTTCACGCGTGATGCCGTGCGTTTTTGCCATCTGTTCAGCCGTTTGTCCCATAGACAAACCGGTAGAATACTCAGCGACCGCTGGCGGAACTGGCATGAGATCTTTCACTGATAGGCTTTTTAGTATTTTGAGTTTTTGGCCTAGCGTTTTGGTTTTGCTCAGAGCAAGAAGGTTAGCCGCAAGTTTCTTCGATACACCAATCGGCAGAACAGATGACGAATCTGCACCACCCGCAATACCCACATCAATCGTTCCTGCCATGATACTTTCTGCAACGTTGGCCGCCGCTTGAAAGCTTGTAGCACAGGCACGAGTCACACTGTAAGCATCAGTGTGAATGTTCATTCCTGTACCCAACACAATCTCACGTGCGATGTTTGGCGCTTCTGGCATTTGAACCACTTGGCCAAATACCACCTGCTCGATAAGTGCAGGGTCAATATCTGTTCTCGCAAGCATTTCGCTCACGACCATTTTTCCTAGATCTACCGCAGGCACTTGACTAAATTCTGTACTTTGGCGAGCGAATGGGGTTCGTAATCCAGCGACAACGGCAACACGCTCTCCCGAACGAGTTTTGACTTCCTGTTTGCCCATGGTTTCTCCTTAAGTTTGAGAGGTCTGACCTGATGCATTGTAAAGAAGTTGTTAATTTAATCAAACGGCCGTTTAAATAAACGTGACACGGGTAGAAAGCGCTCAGTAATAAGAAGTGTGATATTGAATCGAACCTTTCGGATTATTAAGGCTCAAATAAACGTTAAACTAAAAGCAGGAACAATCATTTGCAACAAATAAGAATCTTGTTGCTTATTACGTTCTTGAGGCAAAAAAAAACCACACAGAACTGTGTGGTTGGAATGTTTTAAAGCAATTAACGTTACGCCAATTGAAATAATCAGTTTCCTGATTAGGAGAAAGTAAAGTCAGCCTTCAAAAGGAAGTGTCGTCTTGCTCAACATGTTAGCCATAAAGACTAACTAGACGACAAGATGTACTATAGCCTGTTCGAAGTCTTAGATTTTGAAGTAGATCAATTTTAATGTGATTTTACGATCTCCAATCGATTACAGCATAGAAAACAAAGCACAACGAACAAAGACACTCTATCCACAGAGCAAATATGGAGGCTCATGTGTCGATAATAAAAATGTTTGGAAAGAAAACTGCCAAGCGTCCGGTCAACTCTGATATGGACAAACAAAGAAAATACGAAGCGCTCGTGCGTGCTTATCATCGCGACCTATTTCGCTATGCCTATTGGTTATGCAAAGACAAAAGCATTGCTGAGGATTTAGTGCAGGAAACTTGCCTACGGGCATGGAAGTCATTAGACAGTCTGCAAGATGAGAAAGCAGCGAAATCTTGGTTAATCACGATTTTACGCCGAGAGAATGCTCGACGTTTTGAACGCAAACAGTTTGATCTGGTTGATATTGATGACCACGGTAATGATGCTAAAGTCAGTGACGACCCGCATCACCAGCACCAGTGGCTACAAGCCCAGATCATGAAATTAGACGTTGATTACCGTGAACCACTCTTTCTTCAGGTGATTGGTGGGTTTAGTGGTGAAGAGATCGCTGATGTCTTAGAGCTAAACAAAAACACGGTAATGACACGATTATTTAGGGCGCGAAACCAGCTCAAAGAGATGCTGGATTCAGAAGAGGCAGAAAGGGGGCAGCATAATGGATGATTTAGAATTCCGTCGTCGTATATTGTCGGAACCGAAACAACGAAATCAAGACATCATGGATGCTACAGCAAACAGTGAGGCCAATAGTAAATTCTTGGATGATGTTCTTGCTCTCGATAAGCAAATTCATTCAGCCATGAACGTGGATGTGCCTGACGATCTTGCCGATCGCATCTTATTCAACCAAACATCTTATGAAGAGAGTAAAGTAGTTAAGCCTACTTTCGCTCGCCGTGCTATGGCAATGGCTGCATCTGTCGCTTTTGTCGCTGGTCTTCTTGTCGGGCAAGTTAATTGGGGTAACGCGTTTGTTTCTCCTGCACATGCAAGTTTAGCTGACACCGCGTTAAAACACGTGGTCACTGAAAAGCCGTTTGTTGAAGTATTAGATGAGAATGTATCGTCTGATCAAATTAATACTAAGATGAACCCATTTGCGTTCCAATTCGATGATACTTTCCCATATCACGTTTATTACCTGAACCACTGTGGCTTTGGTAAATCCAACGCAATGCACATGGTATTCCAAGGTGAAAAAGGCAAAGTAACGCTGTTTTTAACTGGTATACCTTCAGACAAAAGCCAGAACTTCGAAGAAGACGGTATGTCTGGTTCCATCACCCCTATCGATAACAGCAGTTTGATACTCGTTGGCATGGAAGGTGAAGATGTCGACAAAATTGCAGAAAAGCTATCTAAAATGATCAAACCGATGAGCTAATCTGCTAGTCAAACGCCCGTAAACACTGAGCCCAGCACTATATCACTGATATTGCTGGGCTTTGTTTTATAAATAAAGCCACAACCATTCACAAAAAATATAACGCTAGAGTTAAAAC
Organism: Vibrio fortis; assembly: GCF_000695685.1. Taxonomy (GTDB): domain Bacteria; phylum Pseudomonadota; class Gammaproteobacteria; order Enterobacterales; family Vibrionaceae; genus Vibrio; species Vibrio fortis_A. The sequence goes on from NZ_JFFR01000002.1 coordinate 1,002,638, forward strand.
TCTAAAAAACAGCGTTTCCTACCATTTTCGTGTCAGATAGGCGTCATTTCCGTAATTTTATGCTCAAATTTTTCAATGGTCGGATTTGTATACTCTATACTAACGCTTAGGATCAGCCCCCATTGAGCAAAAGCTCAAATAAATCGCCCTGTAGAGGCGGATACATAAAGGAATTAATAAATGACAAACAACACGCGTCTGTTTAAAAAGTCTCTTTTAGCAGTAACAATTACGACAATTACACTCGCCTCTTCACAAGCAATGGCAGCAGGTTTCCAACTTAACGCACAATCTGCGACTGGTATCGGCCGTGCATTCGCTGGTGACGCAGTAATTGCAGATAACGCTTCTGTAATGGCTCGTAACCCAGCAGCAATGGCGCTATTTGACAAAACTGAGCTTTCTCTTGGTTTTGAAAGCATCACTTCGATGATTGAAGTTAAGGATGCAGAATACAATATTAATGGTAACCCAATTCCAGTTGCTGATACCGATGATGTTGGTGACACTTCTATCGCACCCAATATTCACCTGATTGTTCCAGTGAATGACAAATTTGCTTGGGGTGTAAATGCTTACACCAACTTCGGTACTAAGACAGAGTTTGATGATAACTATACTGCTGCAGAATACGGTGGATTAACTGATGTTCAGAGCATTAACTTTGGTCTTGCTGGTTCATACCGACTAAATAACCAATGGAGCTTTGGCGCAGGCTTAGACCTTATCTACGGCAAAGGTACAATGAAAAGACAAACTAGTGCCGCTCTAGATGCAGCTAGTGGTGGATTAGTTCCTGCAGGTACCACATTGGTGGATGTTGATGAAGCTGATGGTTGGGCTGTAGGCTTTAATGTCGGTACTGTCTATGAACTAGATGAAAATAATCGCTTTGGCTTTGCGTACAGATATAGCCCAGAAATCACAGCTAAAGATGACAAAGGCCAAGAGATCACTCTACCGCTACCAGATATTGCTGAATTCTCTGGTTATCACAAAATTGAAGACACTCAGTTTGCAGTGCACTACTCTGTACAGTGGATTGGTTGGGGTGCGTTCGATCAAATCGACTTTGATAACTTACAAGGTTCACCACTTGGCTCAACGTATTCAAAACAGTATCAATGGCAAGACGGTTGGCACTACGCTATCGGTGGTACATACTACCTAAACTCTGATTGGACTCTTCGAGCTGGTTACATGTATGACACAAGCGCACAGGATGAGCTAACATCTATTTCAGTTCCTGATTCAGATCGTCAATGGTTCTCTGCAGGTTTCACTTACCACATTGACACAGCTTCAAATGTTGATTTTGGTTTCACATACCTGATGGGTGATGATGTATCTGTATCAGAAAGCACTCCTATTGCTCCTGGACTTTCAACTGGTGTCAACGCAACAACTCATGCTGATGCGATCCTAATGGGTCTACAATACAGCCGCAGCTTTTAATCAAAGCTAAACGTAAAAACATCAAAGGGTCGCTATTAGCGACCTTTTTTATTGCCTAGACTACACAACAATCCCCCAGTTAAGCTTACACCTGTATCCTCTAACACCTTTATATCACTACAAGTGTACGCTCAAAATCCGTAACACCTTCGAAACATTCAGTTTTTTTAGCTGCAATTAAGTCATTTTTAATCATTTAATACCTAAAACAGTGTTTTATTCGAATTTCATTTTTAAAGTAATAGCTCTAAAAGTAAAATCACTGACCTTAATACTTATGATTCAGCGAACATAATAATGAAAATGAATAAGACTCTCCTATCTGCTGCAGTGGCAGTTGGTTTACTTTCTACATCTAGCGTTACACACGCTGCAGGCTTCCAACTAGCAGAATACTCTGCAACTGGTCTTGGCCGTGCATACGCAGGTGAAGCAGCAATGGCAGACAATGCAGGTGCACAATGGCGTAACCCTGCGATGCTTACCTACTTAGAAGGCACACAGGTTTCTGTTGGCGCGATCTATGTTGACCCAAACATCGATATTGATGGAACTTCAACATCTCTTGGAGGCGTGACAACGCCATCAAGCGCAAATGATTTTGCCCATAGCGCTGTGATTCCTAACTTTTATGTATCTCACAAGTATTCAGAAAAGTTAGCAATCGGCTTTGCAGCGGGTACTAACTACGGTATGGAGACAGATTTAGGAACAGATTTCGGTGGTGCAAACCACGGTAACGAAGCTAGCGTAATCAGCATGGAGCTAAACCTAAATGCGGCTTACCAAGTTCTAGACAATGTGTCTGTAGGCGGTGGTATTCGCTACGTTATGGCGGAAGGCAGTTTTGGTGCGGTAGCAGCATCGGCATTTGCTCCAGCAGGCGTACAAAAGGGCGATACGCTAAAATATATGGAAGGTGACGACACTGCATGGGGTTGGCAAGTAGGTACCGCATGGCAGATCAATGAAAACAACCGCTTAGGCTTTACTTATAAATCAGAGGTAGACCTGACTTTAGAAGGCCACGCTAAAGGTGCGGCGTTTGACGGTGTCGCGGCGGTAGTCGGAACTGTTAAACCACAATACAATGGCTCTATGGAGTTAGCACTTCCTGCTACAGCTGAATTGGCAAGTTTCCATCAACTAACAGATACAGTAGCTATTCACGCAAGTGTTAACTGGACAAACTGGAGCAGCTTCAAAGAACTTGTTGCTGACATTCCAGAATTTGGCCCAGCACGTACGCAAGACATCAAACAAGAAAACTGGGAAGATAATTACCGCTTCGCTATTGGTACCACTTACCAGATGACACCAAAACTAGCTCTACGTTCAGGTATTGCTTACGACACGTCAGCTGTAAGTGAAGAGCACCGCACAGCAACGATTCCAGAGACAGATCGTACTTGGTTGAGCATTGGTGCTGGCTACCAATGGTCTGAACAACTTTCTCTGGATGCTGGCTTCACTTACATCCTAGCAAAAGACGCTAAGATGCTAGAGGACGATGCAGCGTCAGCACCTTTCGGCGGCTCATTTGAAGGCGAAGTATCTGGTAGCATCTGGCTAGTGGGTGTTCAAGCAAACTACCGCTTCTAAGCTCTTAAAATACAAAGCAAGATCAAAAAAGCTCGGTACTTACCGAGCTTTTTTATATCTACTGACTTGTTAAGGCTAATCGTTAAAAGTCTTCCAAATAGCCATCAATCAAATCTTCCTCTTCTAAGTCGACTTCTTCTGGCTCAATTTCTGCCTTAAAGTCACGACGTTGAATATAGATATCACGTGTCAGAGCATAAGGATCTGGAGAGTGTTCGAGCAGTGCTTCTTGAGATACGAGTTGAGCACGCGACTCCATACCTTCTAGTGCCCATTTACCTAGACCAGCCCAGAAATTCAATAACGAAAGTGGCAAGTAGAGACCATCAACCTGCTCTGTCACTTCACGTGTGGTAACAGGACCATAACCCGGAATCATGAAGTATGGGCCATTGCCAACCCCATAGTGACCGATAGCGTCAGAAAACGATTTATCATCGTATTTGGTGATGCCCGCTTCACTCGCAATATCGATCAAACCAACCAAACCGAAAGTGGTGTTAATCCAAAAACGGTTGAAGTGATCCAACGCTTTTTCACCATTACCCATGATCAAGTTATTGACCATACTGGCTGGTTCATCCAAGTTCGCGAGAAAGTTAGAGATACCGGTACGTACCGGAACTGGTGTGTAGTTAACGTAAGCTAGAGACACCGGACGTACTAAGTAAGGGTCAAGATACTCATAGTTGATATCCCACATAGCACGGTTGAAGCCTTCAAAAGGGTCATTAGGATGCGATTCAGCTTCATATTCCGTCGTCACTTGGCTATCTGATTGTGCGACTTCTTCATCGGGCACACTTGAACACCCGACTGTAATAGTGGCAGCTAAGATTAAGCTAGAAAGTCTTAAAATGCTGATAGACATAACACCTTTTCCATAAGGAATAATAAAAAGGCCAGCAATCGCTGGCCTCAATTGTTTGCGTAAGTCTATAACGTTTCTAAAGAAATCGGAATAGCCTCGCTTGTGCAATTCGCTTATTAATACTGCTGGTCAATACTTAGTGTTACCGGAGAACCTAGCTCTACCACCTCACTCTCACCGTACCAATCGCCTTCGCGAGTCGCAACGTTGCCATCTGTATCAAGCCTAGCGCGAACCATCAGAGATTCAAGACTAGACAGCTTGATACCTTCCATCATGCTATTACCATCATCCAGTACAACGGTACGAGGGAATGCACCTAGCGGGTAGCGAGCTGCCGCCACTGGCATAGGAGAACCGTCTGCTCTATGTACTGACACGATAAGTACAGCATTAGGATCAGCATTAACTTGCTCACCTAGGTTCAGGGTTACAGCAACACTTTTACCTTCCGCTACGCCCATCAAGTTACCCATTTTCTTCTGAGCACTCTCGATGCTGCGCGATAGCATCTCGTAACGGCTGTCTTGAGGACCGATCATCTGTTGCATGATGCTCCAGTATTTCACCGCTGACGGATAGTCTTGACGCTCAAATGCATCAAACGCTAGCAGTGAGAATACACGCAAGTCGACGTAGTCTTTCTGTACCAAACGGCTTAGTAGCAGGCGAGCTTGGTTCTGTTCAGCTTCGTCTGGCGATAGCATTAATGCCTGTGCAAAACCTAACTGAACGTCTTCGTTATTTGGCTCAAGCTTGTATGCTCGCTCCATTGCATCGATAGCCGTTTGCGCGTCGCGATTCGCAAGAGCAATACGACCCAACAATAACCAACCTGTCGAATCTTTAGGCTGGTAGTGCAAGCGTGTACGAAGTGCAAGCGTTAAGTCTTCCAACTCATCGTCTGTCAACGCACTGCCCTCTGCAGACATCAACTTCTTAGATAGAGCCGGTAGATTTGCACTCACCTGTTGCCAGTGCTGAACCTTGTCCATCGCACCAAACTGAAAGTACATACCGTAACTAAGCGCGATTACCATCAGCACAGACGGCACGACCACAACAGCTGTTGAAATCTGTGTCTTCTTGTTCGCTTTTTCTGCTGGAATATCATCAAGAAGAGACTGCTTAAGATCAGCAATCAGCTCTTGTTGGTTATCAACTAAACCTTCTTCCGCTTCAACCTCTAGCTCATCTAGACGATCTTTATAGAAAGCCTTGTTCAATTCATCACGAAGAGCTTCATCGTTGTTGGCTTTCTTGTTCACAAATGGCAAGACAATCAACACGACAGCAGCTAATGAAAGGATAATTGTAGAAATCCAAAATAGAGTCATTACTTCTTGTCTCCGTCGTTCTCTTCATCGAGTAACGCTTTTAAACGTGCTTCTTTGTCTGCATCCCAATCTTCATTTGACTCTACAGCTTTCGCTTTCGACTTTCTGCTGCGCAGTACAATCAGCGCGAAACCAAATACCACAACGGCAAATGGACCAACCCATAGGATCGATGTTGCTAGCGTTAATGGCGGATTGTAGGTAACGAAATTGCCGTAGCGTGCAATCATGTAATCAATGATCTCTTGCTCAGACTTGCCCTCTTTCGTCATCTCATACACTTTTTGGCGAAGGTCGACTGCCAGTTCTGCATTCGAATCACCAATGGTGTTGTTTTGACATTTTGGACAACGCAGCGTGTTGCTCAAGTTTTTGAATTGCTGCTCTTGTTGCAAGTTATCAAACTCATGGATCTCAATCGCCGCAGTAGCTGTTAGAGAAATAGCAAACGTTGCTAACAACGCAATCAGTGCGTGTTTAATCATTTTGCTTCCTCCAACAAGTCTTGATACATAGGCTCAAGCGTTGATGCCCAGTTAGTTGGGTTTACATCACCAACGTGGCGGTAACGAACAACGCCGTTTGCATCAATTAGGAAAGTTTCTGGAGCACCATATACACCTAAATCTAGGCCTAGCATACCATTGCCATCAAACAAACTGATTAGGTACGGGTTACCAAGCTCATTCAACCAGCCTACCGCTTTTGTGCGATCATCTTTGTAGTTCAAACCAATGATCTTAACGCCTTGTGAAGCTAGCTTGTTCAAGTAAGAGTGCTCTGCGTAACACGTTGGACACCATGTAGCCCAAACGTTTAAAAGCAACGGCTCACCTTTAAATACAGCTTGGTCGTACAGTTTGCCCGGCTCCGCTAGGTCTTCTAGACGGAACTCAGGAACCTCTTTGCCGATCAATACTGATTCAAGCTTAGTCGGGTCATCGCCCGACTGGTTGCGTACAAGCTGAGTTGCAAAAATGACAGCCAGTGCCATAAAAGCAATCAATGGAATGAAAAGTATCTTCTTATTCATTAAGCCTCCTGCTTCTCGACTGTCTTTTTCGCTGGCTTGCGGAAACGGTAACGACGGTCACTGATCGCAATAGCACCACCAATCGACATGATCAGAGAGCCAGCCCAAATCCAACGAACGAATGGTTTGTAGTAAACACGAACAGCCCAAGATTTATTGTCATCTAGACGTTCACCCATCGCAATGTACAGGTCGCGAGTCACACCGCGATCAATCGCTGCTTCAGTCATCATAGACTTCGCTGTGGTGTAAAAACGTTTCTCTGCGTGCAATGTGTTGATGTACTTACCATCTTTTGTGATTTCAAAATCAGCGATATAGCCATCGTAGTTTGGACCATCTTTGTCACGAACACCCGCAAAATAGAAATCGTACTCTTCAAGTTGGTAGTATTCACCTGGAGCCAAACGTACATCACGCTCAATGCTATAGTTCTGTACCATAGCGATACCGATAACAGTAACGGCAAGACCAAGGTGACCCAACATCATCGCCCAGTGGCTGCGCTGAATCTTAGTAACACCCGTCCAGAAACTATGGCGGTGCGTCGCACGTTCATGCAGCTCAAAGCCGTGCATGAAGATGATCCAGAATGCCATTACCCAGCCAGCAAACGCAGTACCGCTGAAGTATTCAGCCAGTACGCTCACCATCAACCAGCTCAAACCAAGTGACAATACGCCAGACACAACCATTGGTTTAACAAGCTTAGACAGGTTGTCGCGCTTCCAACGGATCAGTGGACCGATACCAAGTAGGAATGAGAAAGGAATCATTAACCAGAAGAACAGCATATCGAAGAATGGAGCACCGATAGATACTGAACCAAGACCAATCTGCTTGTGCACAAGCGGTAGCAATGTACCAACTAATACAACCACAAGCGCTGCGATAAGTAGCACGTTATTCGCAAGCAGTGAGTTCTCACGAGAAACAAGATCAAAGTTACCACGAACTCGTACTGCAGCGCCTTTCACCGCGAACAGAAGCAATGAACCACCGATAACAAAGACTAAGAAGCCTAAGATAAACATACCGCGAGCAGGATCTGAAGCAAAGGCGTGAACCGATACCAAGATACCTGAACGAACGAGGAAGGTGCCCAGTAAGCTCAACGAGAATGCTGAGATTGCCAGCAATACTGTCCATGCTTTAAATGTACCGCGCTTTTCTGTCACCGCTAAAGAGTGCATTAAAGCAGTACCTGCCAACCAAGGCATGAATGATGCGTTTTCTACTGGATCCCAGAACCACCAGCCGCCCCAGCCTAGTTCGTAATAAGCCCACCATGAACCTAGTGCGATACCTAGAGTTAGGAATAACCAAGCCGCGATTGTCCAAGGGCGAGACCAACGCGCCCATGCCGTATCCAAGCGACCGCTCATTAGAGAGGCAATCGCAAAAGAGAATGCAACCGAGAAGCCTACATAACCCATGTAAAGCATTGGTGGGTGAATGATCAAACCTGGATCTTGAAGAAGCGGGTTTAGGTCACGACCATCAACAGGGAAGAATGGCAAGGTACGTAGGAACGGGTTCGAGGTCACAATGATGAACAGCAAGAAACCGACAGTAATCAGACCCATGATCGCCAAAACACGCGCTACCGACTCTTGTGGCATACCACGGCTAAACACCGCTACCGCAACAGTCCAACCTGCTTGGATTAATACCCAAAGCAGTAGTGAGCCTTCGTGTGCACCCCATACCGCCGTAATACGGTAGTACCAAGGTAGCTGGCTGTTGGAGTTACTCGCTACATATTGGACAGTAAAGTCATTGGTGTAGAACGCGTAACATAGAATAAAAAACGAAATCGCTAGGAAAATGAACATACCCCAAGAAAGTGGGCGGGCACTGTTCATCAACAAAGTGTTATTGCGAGCTGCTCCGTAGAGTGGGAGCACACTCAGCAACAATGCCAATCCTAGCGATAGGATCATGGCAAAGTGGCCGATCTCGGCTATCATTTAGCACTTCCTTCTTTTTGTTCAGTCGAGTATTGCAAAGGCTCGTGTGTCTTTTTCATCGCTTCAGCGACTTCAGAAGGCATGTACTCTTCATCGTGCTTAGCTAGAACTTCAAACGCTTCGATGGTCGTCGCATCTTTTAATACGCCCTGAGCAACAATACCTTGTCCCTCACGGAAAAGATCAGGAAGAATACCATCGTAAAGAATGGTTACCTTAGGGCCAACATCCGCTAAGTCGAAGCTTACGCGCAAAGATTCGTTATCACGCTTCACAGAGCCAACAACAACCATGCCACCAATTCGCAGGCGTTGGCCTACTTCTGGCTTATGGCCGTCTTTACCGTTTACCAATTCCGTTGGTGTGTAGAACAGATCCATGTTTTGATTCAGTGCATAAACCATCAAGCCGACAGTTGCACTAATACCAATAAAAATAGCTAGGACAATGCCCAGTCTCTTTTTACGCCTTGGGTTCATAGAGTGTTCTCCATTTTTTTCGCTGCATCGATTCGCGCCTGGCGATCAACTTTAGCTTGTACTTCATTGAGCAATTGCTTACCACGACGAACGCTCACTACTAGCAGGATGATCATCGCAAGAAAAGTGATTCCGAATGCACTCCAAACGTAAGAGGCGTAACCGCCCATCGCAAAGAAATCACTTAGAGATTCAAAATACATAATTACCTACCCCGATTACGCTTTTTCGGCCGCTAGTTTGCGGACCCACGGACGATGACCTTCTTTGCTGATGATTTCGTTACGGAAACGAACCATCATCACGGCGCCGAAGAAGAATGCAAAACCGAAAATATTAAGAAGCAGTGGCCACAACATATCACTTGAGATCGATGGCTTATCGAACTTAGTGATCGTCGCACCTTGGTGCAGTGTATTCCACCACTCTACTGAGAAGTGAATAATAGGTAGGTTAATGACACCGACAATAGCAAGAATACCTGCTGCTTTTGCCGCTGTTTTCTGATCATCAAAAGCGTGGTGCAGAGCGATAACGCCCAGGTACAAAAATAGTAAGATCAGTTCTGATGTTAAACGAGCGTCCCACACCCACCAAGCACCCCACATTGGCTTACCCCAAACTGCACCCGTCAAAAGCGCAATAAAGGTAAATACAGCACCGATTGGAGCCATTGCCAGTGATGCCATATCCGACAATCTCACCTGCCACACAAGGCCGATAAAGGCTGCAATCGCCATCGACATGTAGACACCCATCGACCAAATCGCAGATGGAACGTGAATGTAGATAATTCTAAAGCTATCACCTTGTTGGTAATCTGAAGGTGCAAATGCAAGCCCCCAAACGGTACCAACGGATAGACACACTAGTGCTAGAACTGAGAACCATGGCAGAAGCTTACCAGCAAGCTGATAAGAGGTTTCCGCTTTGGCGTAGGGATGGAGCCATTTCCACATGTTGTAATCTCACTCTTACTTCATATTACTTACAGCTGTTAAAGCTATAGTTATTATAATTTGTTTACGGTTGCTTTCCGTATGGCGACTCTAGGAGTCCAATGGTGTCAATTAGTTCACACCGAAATCTGTTTAATTAGTTCACGCTCACACGTAACGCTGCACTAATAGCAAAAGGCGTTAATGTCATCGCACCCATTAGCATCGCACCTAACACAGCCAATTGACCGTTATACGCAACACCTAGTGCTGCCGCATCAATTGCCGAGGTCGCAAAAATCAAAATTGGGATATAAAGCGGTAGGATGAGCAAACTCAGCAGTACGCCCCCTTTCTGTAACCCAACCGTCAGTGCAACACCAATAGCACCAATAAAACTCAACGCGGGCGTCCCTACCAGCAAGGTCAACACAACTGAAAGCCATGTATCAAAATCCAGCGATAGCAGAACAGCCAAAAGCGGACTAATTAAAATTAATGGTAAACCAGTCAATAACCAGTGTGCTATGACCTTGGACAATACTACCAACTGCAACGGGATGGGCATGAGCATCATCTGTTCTAGTGCTCCATCCTGAAAATCATCACGAAATAGACGCTCTAGTGAAAGCAGAGCTGATAACAGAGCAGCAACCCAAACGATCCCCGCAGAGATACGTGCAAGAAGGTTAGGCTCGGGGCCAATACTCAATGGAAACAAGGTGATAACGATAATAAAGAACCACAACGGGTTAAAAATATCGGCCTGGCGACGAAACGCAATTAGAAGCTCACGTCGGATAATCATTGTCATTGAAGCGATCATATTATTCACCCAGCTTTATTTTTCTTAGTTTCGGGCTGTCGGCGAACATATCTTGGTGCGTTGTTAGTAACACAATTCCGCCATTGTCTGCATGTTGTGAAAACAAATTCTCGAGAACTTTCACACCCTGCTTATCGATTGCTGTTAGTGGCTCATCTAAGATCCACAACATCTGCTTACTCAACCACAAACGAGCCAACGCTACTCGGCGCTGCTGTCCTGCAGACAACTGCCCTGCTGGCACATCTTCTCGCCCTGCCAAACCAACTTGCGCAAGAGCGCCGTACAGTTCTTCCTTACTTGCTTTGCCACTGTGAATAGATTGGTAAAAGCTTAAGTTCTCGTAAGCACTTAGCTCACGCTTGACACCGGTTTGGTGACCAAGAAACAGTAGATTTTGATGGTAAGCATCGCGATTGGACTCTATTGACTGGCCATCCCATGAAATCGTGCCTTCGTCTCGATCGCCTAATCCGGTGATGATCCTAAGTAGTGTCGTCTTGCCAGTACCATTTCTTCCCTCAACCTGAACGAGTTCGCCAGCTTTGAGTTGAAAAGACAAAGATTCAAAGAGAACTCTTTCGTCACGAATAGCGGTTAAATTTGAGACTTCTAACATAGGAAATATAGGTCCAATAATAAGAGGGGTATAGTAGCACACCATTATGGTGACAAAACAGGAATAGGTCTTTGCGAAAGAACAAACTCAGTAAGAAACTGTTAACGCTGTGTCAAAATTTACACATTTTATGTTTAATACATAATATCTCAAAGATACAAACACTTAGACACAGCGTTCTATAAGTAAGATTTCCAATTGGTAAACACCAAAAACAAAAAAAGAAGCCTGAGCTTCTTTTTGGATTCGCGTTTCGCGCTTAACTTATTTTTAGCGACGTGGTGGCTTACGGCGATCGTAAGACTTAGGCTGCTCATCATAAGATGATGGGTTGCTACGAAGAGATGGGATCTTCTCTTTGCCTGCTAATTTATTCTGCAGAGACATCATTAGCTCAGCTTCTGCTTTTGGCAGTTCACACTCTTCGATAAGCTCGTTTATTCCAGCGCCAAGTTGAACCATTTTGGTCGCTCGAGTGTAGAGTCTACCGTCTGTATCGGCATGCTCTAACTCAACAATACGCTCATTTAGATGCTTAATCACATCTTCTTGCTCTGTCACTTTCTGGCCAAGACCAACCACAACAGAGCGCACCTCTAGCAGCTGCTTGCTCGATTTTTGAAGCTCTTTTTCCAAGCTACGAACCTGCGCGCGAGAGTGGTCGAGCTGCTTTTGTAGGACACTTTTCACTTTGCCCAACAGCACAACGATAAATAGCGTAAAACACCCAACTCCAATAGTCAGTGCAGCTGGGCTTAAGGGAAGCGCTTCAAACATTACAGGTGAGCCATCTCATCCCATTCGTCTTCGCTTAGTAGCTTGTTCAAATCAACTAGGATCAGAAGCTTACCGTCACGGTTGCTCACACCTTGGATGAACTTAGCACTTTCATCAGTACCAACGCTTGGCGTAGTATCGATTTCAGAAGAACGAAGGTAAACAACCTCTGCCACGCTATCAACTAGGATACCAATCACTTGGCGCTCAGATTCGATAACGATGATACGAGTGTTGTCAGTGATCTCGCCTTGCATTAGGCCAAAGCGTGAACGTGTATCGATAACTGTTACAACGTTACCACGTAGGTTAATAATACCCAGTACGTAGTCTGGAGCACCTGGTACTGGAGCAATCTCACTATAACGAAGAACTTCACGCACCTGCATTACGTTGATGCCGTAAGTTTCTTCCTCAAGTTGGAATGTCACCCATTGAAGTACTTCATCATTGGTTTGATCTTTTCTTACTTCAACTTCACTCAATTGAGACATATTCAATCCTCTTGCCGCCGTTACCGGCTCACTATTATTAATCTAATGCTTTTACATCTAACCCTGCATTTAGCATGGCGATCAATGCTTCAACATGAATCAAAGCACACATTTTTTCTTTAACCATACCCGCGAGCCATGGACGTTTACCTGCCATTTCTCGCCAGCGTACTTTATCTGTATTTAAGAGCTCGGTACCTTTGAGCTCAGTGCTCGCCAGTCCCCACATGCTCTCGCCAAGCATCACTATATATTGATAGTTTTCTTTGTATTCGTCACTGGTTAACTTCTCAGACATCACCCATTTTGCGGTATCGACCACATCTAATTGACTATCTCGATTAGATTGAAGGCCTAAATACCAAGCTGGGCGACCAATCAGATGGCTCAGCTCTTCTAAACGGTGTATGCCACCAAGTTCATCTAATGGGACTGCAAAAGTCACACCATTCACATCAAAGTAGAGTACTTGGAAGTCTTCACTACGAACTGTGCTCTCCCACGAAGTGAAGTTACTTGCCCCACCCGCTTGAGTTTCAAGCTCAACTTCTTGCTCTACCGTTTCTAAATCTTCCTGTACGGAAACCGTCTCTTCAACGGCTTCAACACTCGGCTGATAAACCGGTTCACTGAAGACTTGAGGCTCTTCAATGTCCCAGCTTTCCCCCCCCCCCCCCCCCCCCCCCCCCCCCCCCCCCCCCCCCCCCCCCCCCCCCCCCCCCCCCCCCCCCCCCCCCCCCCCCCCCCCCCCCCCCCCCCCCCCCCCCCCCCCCCCCCCCCCCCCCCCCCCCTTGATAAGCTGCCTTGCTCGATAGCTGAATCTTTACTGGAGCTCATTAATACCCAGCCTCTCGAGATAAATAAGCAGCTGCTTATACGCAAATACACCACGACTGCCAGATGCAAAATGAGACGCTGGTAAACGCTTCAAACTTGCATCCCTAAACTTGGTGTCGATCGGTACTGCTGATGTCCACACCTGATTCGGGTAGTCATGTTTTAACTGAGTTAATGTTTGCAGCGACGCCTTGGTACGTTTGTCGTACATAGTAGGAACAATCGTTACCTTAAAAGGCGCTTTGCGAGACTTCTGCATGATGGTCAAAGTACGGATCATTCGTTCAAGACCTTTCATAGCCAAGAACTCAGTCTGCACTGGGATCAAAATGCGATCGCTTGCTGCTAACGCGTTCACCATCATCACACCAAGAATTGGTGGGCAGTCAATCAACACGTAATCATAGTCATCTTTCACCGCTGCAAGTGCGCGCTTTAATATTAAGCCCATACCACTGCGATTTCCCATCACTCTGTCTAAGGTCGCCAAAGACATGTGCGCAGGAATGATATCGATACCTTCAACCTCTGTTTGCAGAGTCAAAGGTGTCACCGTTTCAGGCGTAAACTCACGCAACTGAAACAGGTCAAACAAACTGGATTCGACCGTATCTGAGTCGTAACCCAGATACGTCGTCAGTGATGCATGTGGGTCGGTATCTACCAACAAAACTCGATGACCTTTTTGGCTCAAAAGCCCAGCTAAAGTCACCGTTGTTGTAGTTTTACCTACACCACCTTTTTGGTTTGCAACACTCCAAACAATCATGATGCGCTACCTAAGCTAAGCCAACTTCAACCAACATTCTCTCGGCGATACGCTCAAGAGGAAGGTCTTCAGTTGAAATGCCCGCTTTAGCAACTGCTTGAGGCATACCATATACAACACAGCTGTCTTCATCTTGTGCCCAAATGGTTGAACCTGCAGATTTAAGCATGCGTGCACCCTCACGACCATCTGCACCCATTCCGGTAAGTACCATAGACAGCACTTTGTCGTTATAGATCTTCGCCGCAGAGCCAAATGTCACATCCACACAAGGTTTGTAGTTCATGCGGTCGCCACCATCGATGATACGCAGTCGAGCTGAACCCGGACGGCCATCTATCATCATCTGTTTACCGCCTGGTGCTAGATAAGCAACGCCAGGCTTTAACATGTCGCCATCTTGAGCTTCACGCACTTCGATCTTACATAAGGTGTTCAAACGACTCGCAAATGCTGCGGTAAACGTTGCCGGCATATGCTGAATCAACACAATTGGATGCGGGTAATTCGCAGGGATACGTGTCAGAATCTTTTGAAGTGCTACTGGGCCACCCGTTGATGTACCAATAGCAGTCAACTGATACTTCTTACCTGATGCGCGGAACTTGGCTGCCGCTGGCTTAGCCGGAGCAGCTGGTTGGCGCAACGAAGAGACTGCAGGTGCTGCCGTTGACGCAGCTGGCGTCACTGGGCGAGAAATCGAAGCTGTACGTCTTAGTAGTGCACGCTTTGATGCGATCTCAATAACACGTTGTTGTAGCAGTGAAACTGCCTCATCACGGTTTCGAGCAATGTCTTCAAACTTTTTCGGCAAAAAGTCTAGAGCACCTGCATCCAACGCATCCAGTGTTGCCTTCGCACCATCGTGTGTTAACGAAGAGAACATTAGAATCGGCGTTGGTGTTGCAGCCATGATTTCACGGACGGCAGTAATACCGTCCATAACTGGCATCTCAATATCCATTGTGATGACATCAGGTCTCAGCCTTTTGGCTTTTTCGACCGCTTCTTTGCCGTTTACGGCAACGTCAATGACTTCTAGGCGCGCTTCTGAATTGATGATCTCGCTTACTCGACGACGGAAAAAGCTCGAATCATCAACGACTAATACTTTAATCGCCATATTTATCCTTAAATTAAATTCTAGACGCTGCTGCGTACTGCTTCAGTAGATCTGGTACATCTAAGATAAGAGCGATATGACCATCACTGGTGATCGTTGCTCCCGCCATACCTGGCGTGCCTTGTAGCAAATTATCTAGAGGTTTAATTACCACTTCTTCTTGGCCGATCAAAGTATCAACCACAAAGCCAACACGTTGACTTCCGAGTTGTACAATAACCACGTGACCATGGCCTTTACGTAACTCAACGATGCCTGCTTTCGGTGCTAGCCAATTCTGTAGATAGAATAGCGGGATCGATTTTTCACGAACGATGATCGTTAGCTGACCATCAACTACGTTTGTACGGCTAAGATCTAAGTGGAAGATCTCGTTTACTGATGCCAATGGCAGTGCGAATGGGTGACCAGCAACACCAACCATCAATGTCGGTAGAATTGCTAGCGTCAGTGGAACCTTGATTGTGATCTTAGTTCCCTTACCCATTTCTGAGTCGATATCGATAGAGCCGTTCAGAGTATTGATTGCAGTTTTAACTACATCCATACCTACACCACGGCCAGAGATATCTGAAATTTGTTCTTTACTTGAGAAGCCTGGAGCAAAAATCAGGTTAAAACACTCTTTGTTCGAAAGACGAGATGCAGCATCTTCATCCATCAAACCACGTTTCACCGCAATTGCACGAAGCTTATCTGGGTCCATACCGCCGCCATCATCAACGATAGCCAATTCGATATGATCACCCTCTTGAGAAGCAGACAGGATCACTTTACCAGTACGAGACTTACCAGCAGCAACACGTGCTTCAGGCATCTCAATACCATGGTCAACTGAGTTACGAACCAAGTGAATCAATGGATCCGCAAGAGCCTCTACTAGGTTCTTATCGAGATCGGTCTCTTCACCGCGCATCTCAAGTACAATGTCTTTCTTAAGGCTACGAGCCAAGTCACGTACAACGCGTGGGAAACGGCCAAACACTTTCTTAATTGGCTGCATGCGCGTCTTCATTACTGCACCTTGTAGGTCTGCAGTTACGACGTCTAAGTTAGAGACAGCTTTCGACATTTCTTCGTCGTTACTGTTCAAACCTAAGCTCACTAGGCGGTTACGTACCAGCACAAGCTCACCAACCATGTTCATGATGGTGTCTAGTGTTGAAGTATCAACACGTACCGTTGCTTCCGCTTGTTGCTTCTTAGCGGCAGGTGCTTTTGCTTCTGATTTAACAGGCGCTGGCGCTTTCACCGGTTCAGGGGTTTGTACCGCTGTAGGTGCAGCAACAGGCTGAGGCGCAGTTGCTACTGGAGCAGGATCTGGCTTCACTTCAGCTGGCTTGGTCGCTGCATCTAACTCTTCTGCTGATGGGCCATTACCTGAACCATGCAGTTGATCGAGCAGTTTTTCAAACTCTTCATCCGTCATCAGGTCGTCGCCATCTGCGCTTGCAGAAACTGAGGCGACTGGTGCTGCTGGCGGTGGAGGTGGTGGCGCTGCGCTCGCGTTAGACGGGCTGTTACCTGCACCATGTAATTCATCGAGCAGCTTTTCAAACTCATCGTCTGTAATGTCACCGCTATCTACCGCAGGTGCTGGCGCTGCTGGTGCAGGAGGCGGTGTCGCGTCTGCGGCTGCAGTTGGTGAACCACCCTTACCGTGCAGTTCATCTAGCAGTCTTTCGAATTCATCCTGAGAGATTTCATCGACTGATGATGCATTGATATTGGTATCAGCTGGTGCTGCAGGTTCCGTTGCAGCAACAGGTTCAATGACGGGTGCTGGCGCTTCAACTACAGGTGCAGGAGCAGCAACCTCATCTTCTGATTCTGGTTTACATAGGCGATGCAACTCATCCAGCAAAGATTGTTCTGCAGGCTCTAAAGGCTCTCGGTCTTGAACAGCTTGGAACTGTACGTTAACGGTATCCAGTGCTTGAAGCATGGTATCCATCAAACCTGCTGTTACGCTACGTTGGCCATTTCTTAGAATGTCGAACACATTCTCGGCGCCATGACAGGTATCAACCAGTTCAGTAAGTGCAAGGAAACCTGCACCACCCTTCACGGTATGGAAACCTCGGAAAATAGCATTTAGTAGATCTTTATCATCTGGGTTATTCTCAAGTTCTACTAACTGTTCAGAAAGTAGTTCAAGAATTTCGCCCGCTTCGACTAAAAAGTCCTGAAGAATGTCTTCGTCTAATTCGTAGCTCATACGTTACCTTTAAAATCCAAGACTGGATAACAAGTCATCGACTTCATCTTGAGATGCCACTGCGTCTGCTCGCTCTTCAGGGTTCATGATTGGCCCTTCAGGTGCGGTTGCCGCTTTCTTATCGGTCTCTTTATTTTGGCTAGTTTGATCCGCTCCAAATGCGGTTAGGATCTCTACTAAACGGCCTTCGACTTCATTTACAAGAGTGATAACTTTACCAATGATTTGGCCAGTTAAATCTTGGAAGTCTTGAGCCATCAAGATTTCAGTCAGTTGTCCGCGCAGTTCGGTGCTATCACCTTCTACCTGAACAAGTAATCCATCAATGCGGTGACATAAAGCTTTAAATTGTGCCAGCTCAATGCGGCCATGCATCAGTTCATTCCATTGAGGCCTTACTTGAAGTAAACACTCGTGTAGGTTGTCTGCGATTGGCATACAACGATCGACCGCGTCCATCGTTTTATTTGCTGCGACTTCCGTTTTATCAATGACATATTGAAGGCGATCCCGAGCGTCTGGGATTTCATCATTTGCGATAACACTAATGCGTTCATCGAAATTGAATTGTGTCAAAGAGTCATGGAGATCGCGGGTCAGAGAACCTATTTCTTGAAGCATTGGGTTGTCTTGAAGACCAACATTCTCTTCATACATGCTTCTAACAAGAGAATCAGCTTGTTGCTGCTCATCGTTTTCAAGCAGCTCTACTAATCTTTTTGCTTGTTCTAATGAAATCATCCTGAATTCGGCCTTACTCCGCATATACTACGACGCTTCAATCTATGGGAAAAACGGGAAACCAAAAAGTTAATGCTCCCCCAGAAGCGCCTAAATCTTTCTCTCTGAGGCTTATAAGCGCTCAAAAATCTTATCTAGTTTTTCTTTTAGCGTTGCAGCAGTGAAAGGCTTAACAATGTAACCATTAACACCCGCTTGCGCTGCTTCAATGATCTGCTCGCGTTTCGCTTCTGCAGTGATCATAAGTACAGGCAAGTGCTTCAGCTCAGCATCAGCACGGATGTGTTTCAGCAAGTCGATACCTTGCATTCCAGGCATGTTCCAGTCAGTTACCACGAAATCAAATTCGCCTTTTTTCAGCATAGGAAGTGCGGTTAGACCGTCATCTGCTTCTTGAGTGTTGTTGAAACCTAAGTCACGAAGTAGGTTTTTAACAATACGGCGCATCGTTGAAAAATCATCAACAATGAGAATTTTCATGTTTTTGTTCAAATTAGCCTCCACTGAATAAAAATCAGTGTTGTTAGTCGTTCTGTGTCCAGGCACTTAATTTAGTGCGCAGACGCTGCATAGATTGGCTCAATATCTGGCTGACACGAGATTCGCTGACACCTAATACTTCCCCAATCTCTTTTAAATTGAGTTCTTCGTCATAGTAAAGAGATAGGACTAAACCTTCTCTTTCTGGAAGTTGTTTTATTGAATCGATCAAAGCTTGTCGAAACGACTCATCAGCAACTCCCTGAAAAGGTAAGTTATCTTGAGAGTCTTCATTCGGAGATATTACATCATCTGAGACGCCTAAATCTTCGATTCCGACCAACTTTGAACAATTTATATCCGTTAAAGCGCTGTGATACTGCTCTAAAGTCAGCCCCATGTGCTTCGCGATTTCAGCATCGCTTGGATCTCGGTTCAAACTCGCTTCAAGTTCAGCAATCGCATTGCTGATTTCACGGTTGTTCTTATGAACCGACCTCGGCACCCAGTCGCCTCGTCGGATATCATCCAGCATTGCACCACGAATTCGAATACCAGCGTAAGTTTCAAAACTCGCGCCTTTTGAACCATCGTAGTTCTGCTGTGCTTCAATCAAGCCGATCATACCAGCTTGAATCAAGTCATCCACCAATACATTAGGCGGCAATCGCCCCAACAAGTGATGAGCGATACGTTTAACCAGCACAGAATACTTCTCGAAGAAGGCTTGCTGCCCATCGAGGTTTCCGCGTTGATTGTAGGTAAGCGCTTTATTCACCAAATGGTTCCTCTGCATATGTACTGCGATTTAACAGACGTTCCACGAAAAATTCCAAGTGACCACTTGGGGTTTTCGGAATCGGCCAAGTTAACGCTTTATTCGCCAATGAGCTAATTGCTAACGCAGCTGGAGAACGTGGGAACGCATCCACTACGATTTTCTGTCTCTTGACTGATTGACGTACTTTATCATCTAGAGGTATACATGCTACGAGTTCGAGGCTCACATTCAAGAAACGCTCTGTGACAAGCGTCAATTTTGCAAATAATTCTCGCCCTTCACGGTAACTTCTGACCATATTTGCGACAACTTTGAATCGCTGAACCTGATGTTCACGACTCAAAAGCTTAATCAAGGCATATGCATCAGTGATCGAAGTTGGTTCGTCACAGACGACCACAACAACGTCTTGTGCAGCTCTTGAGAAGCTCACAACCATGTCAGATATACCAGCTGCCGTATCGATTAACAAGACATCCATTTCGTCTTCTAGCGTACCAAACGCTCGAATCAGACCGGCGTGTTGCGCGTGCGATAGTTCGGTCATGCTCTGAGTGCCGGACGTCGCTGGAATAATCTTAATTCCGTGTGGACCTTCCACAATCGCGTCTTTTAGCTCGCACTCACCCGCCAATACGTGGCCTAGGTTTCGTTTAGAACGAATACCTAACATGATGTCTACGTTAGCCAGGCCTAAATCGGCATCCAGCACCATAACCTTCTTGCCCTGACGTGCCATACAGATAGCCAGTCCAAGAGTGACGTTAGATTTACCCACACCACCTTTACCACCAGTTACCGCAATAACTTTGGTCAAAGAAGGCTTTGTTAAGCGACGGAGGCCGCTAGCTTGGTCATGTATCATATTTTCAGTCATATTTATCCGCCGCCTAGAGTCCTTCAGAATCGCTATTCCAGTAGTGAGGTTCATTCTCTGTCGATTTCTCGAGTAGCTCATTCGCCTTAGCAATCATGTACTTCGGTTGAGCGATAACGATATCTTCAGGAACTCGTTGACCATTTGCGATGTACGCAACTGGTAATGCATTTTGTATTACTACACTGATGAACTCACCCAAACTTAACGATTCATCTAGCTTAGTTAGGATGCATCCCGACAGCGGGATTCTTCTAAAGTGTTCTATCGTCTCTTGCAGAACTTTGCGCTGCGCTGTAGCTGGCAACACCAAGTAGCTGTGAATTACGGAACCACTCTCTTGCATCAGTGTGTCTAACTGCTCAGACAGGCGAACATCTCTCTGTCCCATGCCTGCAGTATCAACCAGAATTAGGCGACGGTTACGCAGTTGATATATAACATCGGCCAATTCTTTAGAATCTTTAGCAACTCTTACGGGACAACCCATAATTCTTCCATATATTGAGAGTTGCTCATGTGCACCAATTCGATAGGTGTCGGTTGTAACGAGTGCAACATTGTCTGCACCGTACTCCATTGCAGCTCGAGCAGCGAGTTTCGCAACGGTTGTGGTTTTACCTACGCCAGTTGGCCCTAACAGAGCCACAACGCCACCACGTTTAAGAATATCTTTCTGGGTTACTGTGATCTGATCCGCCACCAGTGCTAACAGTGCTTTCCACGCTCGCGCAGGTTTGGTGTCTTCAGGGATATAACAAGCCATTTGGTCGGCAAGCTCTGGAGAAACACCCATACGTTCAAGTCGTTTGATCAGCATTGCACGTAGTGGTTCACGACGCTCTACCTCTTGCCACATCAGTCCTGAAACTTGATGTTCAAGCAGACGACGAATTGAGGTCATCTCTTCACGCATCGTTTCCATTTCAGAATCTGAGTTGCGTGACGACTCTGGCTCACGTCCACGATCGTAGCGAGTTGGGTCTAAGCGATGTGGTGGACGCTCAACACGACGATCTTCTGCAATTAATTTAGCAAGGCCTGACTCATGAGAAGAGAACGCTGAATCAACATTGTGCTTGTTACCCGATTGTCGGTTTAACAACGCAGATAACGAATCTTCGTTTTCCGCACGGTGTTGAGACTCTTCCTCTGCGCCATGGCTGTACTGCTTAAGCATATTCGCAAAGCGTTTCGTCATTGAACGGCCGCTCTCTGAGCTCGAACCGCCAATACTCACTTTGTCATCATCAAGCTGACGCTGACCCGATTTTGGTGCGGCCATTTGCGTATACTGACTCTGCGAAGGCTGAGGCTTGTTAAGTCGTGGCGCCGCTGCTGGTTGATTAGACTCACCATCAATAGCTGCAACGATTTCAACGCCACCTGCGACCTTTTTGTTAGACATGATCACAGCATCGGAACCAAGTTCTTCTTTCACTTGGAGCAACGCTGTTCGCATATCTTTTGCAAAAAATCGTTTAATTTTCAATTCAATAGTCCGTTCTAATTACGCGGATTAGTTTCCAACAGCTTGTACGATTCGGATCTGCTTCTCATCTGGGATCTCTTGGTAAGAGAGGACTCGTAAGCTTGGGATCGTGTTCTTAACAAACTTGGCTAATGTTGATCGCAATACACCAGAAGTAAGCAGTACCGCTGGTTCTCCTTTAAGCTCTTGCTCTTGGGTTGCCTGACTCAGTGACGTCTGTAGACGCTCTGCCAAACCAGGTTCAATTCCTGCAGATTCACCACCGGATGCCTGCATTGTTTGATGCAAGATTTGTTCCAGCTCAGGAATTAGTGTTATCACAGGCAGCTCAGGCTCTATCCCATTGATTTCCTGAACAATTAGTCGTTTCAGAGAGATACGAACTGCAGCTGTAAGAATGTCAGGTTCTTGACTCTTGCCCGAATACTCCGCCAAAGTTTGTACGATAGTGCGCACATCTCGAATCGGAATCGCTTCATTAAGCAAGTTCTGAAGCACTTTAACCACCACACCCAATTGCAGTTGGTCTGGTACAAAGCCTTCCACCAGCTTAGGTGCAGAGCGGCTGAGCATCTCCAATAGATTTTGAACTTCTTCATGACCAAGCAGTTGTGATGCGTTATTGGTTAACAACTGGCTCAGGTGAGTCGCCAATACTGTTGATGAATCTACGACGGTGTAACCCAGAGCTTGCGCATGTTCACGCTGCTCTTCACGGATCCATACTGCTTCTAGGCCAAACGCTGGGTCAATGGTTGGTTCACCATCGATCATGCCATAGACCTGGCCAGGGTTAATCGCCAGTTCCATATCCGGTTTGATCTCAGCCTCACCAACTGCCACACCCATAAGAGTAATTCGATAGCTGTTAGGGGTAAGTTCGAGGTTGTCACGAATATGAACCGCTGGAATAAGGAAGCCAAAGTCTTGAGACAGTTTTTTACGTACACCTTTAACGCGTTCAAGCAGCTCACCGCCTTGGTCTTTGTCAACCAAAGGAATCAGACGATAGCCCACTTCAAGGCCGATAGTATCAACAGGCTGAACATCATCCCACGATAGCTCTTTTTGCGCTGGTGCTTCGCCACCTGGCTCCATCGCAGCAGGCAGTTTTGGTTCTTTGGCCTTTTGTTTCTGCTTTTTATCAATGAAATACGCGCCAGCTCCTGCAGCTATCGCTAGAGTCAAAAACGCAAAGTGAGGCATACCCGGTACAATACCCATCACACCAAGGATCGCCGCGGTGATCATCAGAGCTTTCGGATTGTCGAACATCTGGAACACCAGTTGTTGCCCCATGTCTTCATCGGTGTTCTGACGAGTTACCATCATTGCAGCTGCAATCGAAAGTAATAGCGATGGAATCTGTGCAACCAAGCCATCACCAATGGTTAGCAGGGTGTAGATCTCGATCGCTTCGCCAAAGCCCAGGCCGAACTGCGCCATACCGATGCTCAAACCACCGATAATATTGATAAACAGAATCAAGATACCGGCAATGGCATCACCTTTAACGAATTTTGACGCACCATCCATTGAGCCGTAGAAATCAGCTTCTTTGGTCACTTCAAAGCGACGAGTACGCGCTTGCTCTTGGTCAATCAAGCCCGCATTCAAGTCGGCATCGATTGCCATCTGTTTACCTGGCAATGCATCCAAGGTAAAACGTGCACTTACTTCTGAAATACGGCCTGCACCTTTGGTTACAACCATGAAGTTAATGATCATCAAGATTAAGAAGACCACCAGACCGACAGCGTAGTTACCACCAATTACCACATTACCAAATGCCTCGATAACGTTACCGGCCGCATCTCCCCCTTCATGACCATAAAGAAGAACCACACGCGTTGATGCGACGTTCAAAGCCAAGCGCAATAGTGTGGCGATAAGCAGTACCGTAGGGAAAGCAGCAAAGTCGAGAGGTCGTCGGGTATATACCGTTACCAATAACACCACCATTGCCAATGCGATGTTAAAGGTGAAAAACATATCCAGTAGGAAAGCAGGGATCGGTAAGATCACCATAGCGAGCGTCGCCAAGACCATCACTGGCGCACCTACAGCTGGCATCGCGCGGTTTGGTAGCTTGGGTAGCTTATCCGAGAAAGGTAAGGAGAATTTCATAAATCAGGACTGCATCGCTATCTTTGATGCCACTGCGAAATACAGCGACATCAGGGTTATCAAATCAGCATTGGTATAGCAAACACCATACCAGTGTCGAGTCGTCAATTTATCGACACTGCATCATGACGACATTGATTTTCGTAAACCGTCATTATCCGCATTCACTCGACTCAGCTCAAGTATTTGATCTAATGACGTAACTCAGGTGGGATCGGCATATTAGATTGTTGCAGTTTCGGGCGTTCACCGCCACGTTTACGGTACTGCTTAAGCTGGAAAACATACGCAAGCACTTGCGCCACCGCCGTAAATAAGCCGTCAGGAATTTGTTGTTCAAGCTCTGTTGTATGATACAAAGCACGCGCAAGAGGCGGTGCAGGTACGATATAGATGTCGTGTTCACGTGCAACTTCACGTATCTTCATCGCCATATGGTCAACGCCCTTAGCGACAACAACGGGCGCCTTGTCTTGGTCTTGTTTATAACGCAGCGCAACTGAGAAGTGTTCTGGGTTGGTGACGATAACATCGGCTTGTGGAACGTCCGCCATCATACGACGCTGCGCAGCTTCACGTTGAAGCATACGAATACGCCCTTTTACTTCAGGCTTACCTTCCGTATCCTTGTACTCATCTTTCACTTCTTGCTTGGTCATCTTCAGCTGATCAGCGTGTTGCCAAATTTGAAATGGAATATCGATAGCCACCACAATTAACAAAGAGCAACTGATCAATAGGATGAAATTAAGCAGAATATCGAGCGCGTGAAAGATGTTTTGTGGATAGACATCCATACTCAGCTGCATTAGGTCGCCTTGTGAGGCTTGAATCAAATAGATAGCCATACCCGACACTAATGCCACTTTGAGGATCGACTTAATCAACTCTACCCAGCTCTGCATGCCAAACATTCGTTTAATACCACTGAGTGGATTCAACTTAGATGCCTTAGGCATTGCTGCCTGCATTGAAAAGCTGATCCCGCCGACACCAGCAGCACCAATAACGGCAGCAACAAACAGAGTAACCAGAATGAGAAGCAGCGGAAACAGTAAATTGACCATAGCACCACCCGCTATTTCTAGCAATTTAGTAGTGTCAAAGATCTCTTCACGACTGAGAGAAAACAGACGTTGCATCGCTTCGAACAGTGCTTTGGCCATAGATTCACCAAACCACATTAAAGCAACGGCTCCGATAATTAGTACTGACGCTGACGCGAGCTCTTTTGACCTTGCAACCTGCCCTTTCTCTTTGGCCTGTTGCAAGCGTCTGGGCGTGGCCTCTTCTGTGCGTTCTTGACCGTCTGACTCTGCCAATTCAGCCTCCTGCTATTAACTAGGGTCTATTGACCTAACAATCCAACCGGATCAAGCGACAAATTTGCTGTTCGCCTTGCATCCAGAATAGTTCATAGTGACCGTATAGGCCGCCCAAGATGTACCAACATAATAGCAAACCAACCAACAACGCAAACGCGAAACCGAGCGAGAAGATATTCAATTGTGGCGCGGCACGCGTCATTACACCAAACGACAGGTTAATCGTAAGTAGCGCAATAATGCCGGAGAGTGACATCGCCAACGCCGTTTTGAACATAATTCCAAGCCACAGAGCTAACTCTCTAAAATCAACAGCAGTCAGTGAACCACTTCCAATAGGTAGAGTTTTAAAGCTAAACACCACCAGTTGTAGCATCTTCAGATGGCCGTCGGTGACCAAGAAAAACATGGTCGCGAGGAACATAAACAGTTGACCAAGAACTGGAGTGTTTTGTCCGTTGGCCGGGTCAACCATCGAGGCGAAGCCCAAGCTCGATTGCATACCGAGAATCTGACCCAGCATTACGAATGTCTGAATCATAAACTGGGTCACAATCCCCATCGCAATACCAATTAACACCTGCTCAAACAGAGTCAAAAAGCCCTTAAACGAGAGCAGTTCAATATCTTGAGGTACCGCAGGAATGGCTGGCATCACTGCAAAAGTAATCGCGAGACCAAGATAGAGGCGAATTCGAGGTGAAACAAAGCGCGCCCCGGTTACCGTCATCACCATCAACATTGATGAGATGCGAGTATAAGGCCAAAAATAGTTAGCTAACCAATCGAGAACAACGGACGCCGGGTATTCCATAGGCGTCAATACAAGACTTGTGGCAGACGCTCAATGAGTTCGAAAAAGAACTCCATCATCATCTGCGTCATCCAGTGCGCAAACAGCATCAGAGCCAAAAGCGTCACAATCAGACGGGGTAAGAAACTCAAGGTCTGCTCGTTAATTGAAGTCGCGGCTTGGAAAATTGCCACAACCAGACCAATTAACAAACTCGGGATGATGATGGCACATACCATGATGAGTACCATCCAAAGTGCATCCCTAAATAACTCGACAAATATCTCTGGATTCATGTTTCCCCCAGCTACAAGGCAAAACTGCCGGCGAGGGTGGAGAGTATCAAGTTCCAGCCATCAACCAATACAAACAACATAAGCTTGAATGGTAGCGATACGATCATTGGCGATAGCATCATCATACCCATTGCCATCAATACCGAGGCGACAACAAGGTCGATGATCAAAAATGGTAAGAACAACATAAAGCCAATCTGGAATGCCGTCTTAAGCTCAGAGGTGATAAACGCAGGAATCAGAATCGCCATCGATACATCTTCTGGGTTTTGCACTTCAGCGCCTGAGATCTGCACGAAGGTCTCTAAGTCTTTAATTCGAGTCTGCTTTAGCATAAAGGCTTTGATCGGCTCCTGAGCCACGTCAAACGCCTGTCGAGCGGAGATCTGTTCATTCAAGTATGGCTGAACGGCTTGTTCATTTACCTGATTGATCACCGGAGACATGATAAAGAAGGTCAAAAAGATAGCGATACCAATAATCACTTGGTTAGATGGCGTCTGTTGCAGACCCATCGCCTGACGCAAGATAGACATCACGACTACGATACGCGTAAACGACGTCATCAAGATAACCATAGCCGGCAAGAAGCCCAGCATGGTCATTAGCGCCAGAATCTGAAGGTTAATCGAGTAGTCTTCGCCACCTTCATCATTGGTGGTCATGGTAAAGGCAGGAATGCCTCCACCGCTACCAGTGAGGCTACCTGTGGTAATGGTTTGAGCTGACGCTTGGTCCTGCTGCATTGTGCTGACCGTAACGGACTCAGATCCTGCGATGTTTGCTGGAATTGGTCCATCTTCGGCTTGCGCCATTGCAGATTGGCTCAACAATAGCGACACCATCAGCATGAGAGTGATACATACTGATGTCAGAGCTGAAGTGAAATTATGACTCGTTGAGTGAGTAAATCCGTTACTTATTGGCATCTTTCTTCATTAGCTGAGAGAGTTGATTTGAAAAGGTATTTTTTTCCAACATCTCTTTTGATAAAGGCTCTTCAAGCTTTGAGATTAGCTGAATCGATTGGCTGGTAATGCCAACCAAGAACTGCTCTTCTCCCGCTTGAACAATCGCGATACGCTCTTTAGTGCCTACCGGAATCTGGCGAATAATCGACAAACCTTGCTGGTTGGTCATCGCAGGTACTTGCATACGCTTAAGAAGCCAAGCAAGAAATAAAATGAAGCCTATAACCAAAATTAGCGACCCAAATGTGGTCGCTAAATCGAGGTCTGGCGCGGCAGCAAATGCATAAGAAGGGGCCATGATTAACCCCATAACCAGCGCTTGAATCCGCACTGCCATTAACGCAACTTCTTAATACGTTCTGTCTGGCTGATTACGTCGGTCAAACGAATACCAAACTTGTCATTGACCACAACCACTTCGCCATGGGCAATCAAGGTTCCGTTAACCATCACATCCAAAGATTCGCCCGCGATACGGTCAAGTTCAACTACTGAACCTTGGTTTAATTGCAGCAAGTTACGGATACTGATTTGCGAACGACCGACTTCCATAGAAATAGTCACCGGAATATCCATGATGGTGTCGAGCTTACGACGCTCATCTTCAGAGATTGGCGAGGAAGAATCAGTCAACTCATCCAGTGGTGCCGCTAACACGTCGTCCACATCAATCGAAGGTGCCGACGGATCTTCACCAAGTGCGGCAGCCCATTCGTCTGCCAACTTTTGATCTTCACTAGGTTCCATTACCAAATCCTATTTTCGTACTTATTATTCGTTGTCTTCATCATTCTCAAGTTCAGACATCAAGTCTTTACCCAAGAACGCAAGGTCTGTTTTAACCACGTGTGGTCGTTCAATCTTCTCTGATATCTGTACGGCCAGCTTCTCTCCAGAGCGCCCCATTTTCACACGATATGTTGGGAGCTCTTCAACAAACATGGTCGCATGTTCTGGCATATCCATTGGGATGACATCACCCGGACGTAGCTCCATTAGGTCACGTAGCGAGATATCTTGCTCAAGAAGGTTTACACGGAAGTTAACCGGCACATCCATGATCTCATCGCGCAGAGCAGTGCTCCAACGCACATCGGTTTCCATCTTATCTGACTGAACACCGGCATCGAGCAATTCACGGATTGGCTCCACCATGGAGTACGGCATAACAACGTGGAAATCACCACCGCCGCCATCGACTTCAATATGGAATGAGCTCACAACGATCACCTCAGTTGGGCTCACGATGTTTGCCATGCTTGGGTTTACTTCTGAATCTAGATATTCAAACTCAACGCCCATCACTGGAGACCACGCTTCTTTGTAGTCTTCAAACACTATTTTAAGCAGCAGTTGGATGATACGACGCTCAGTCGGGGTAAATTCACGACCTTCAATCTTGGCGTGGAATCGGCCATCACCACCGAAGAAGTTCTCTACCAGAATGAATACTAGACGTGCTTCCATGGTGATCAGCGCCGTACCTTTCAGCGGTCTGAAGCGCACCATGTTAAGACTGGTCGGTACGTACAACGTATTTTGGTATTCACCAAACTTCATCATTTGTACGCCGTTAATCGAGACTTCTGCCGTTTTTCTCAACATATTAAACAAGCTGATGCGCATGTGACGCGCAAAACGCTCGTTAATAAGCTCGAGGGTCGGCATTCGACCACGGACGATTCGATCTTGAGAGGAGAAATCAAAGTTGACGGCATTATCCGACTCAGTCTCTAAGACTTCTTCTACCTCTTCAACATCATCTACGCCGTGTAACAGCGCATCAATTTCGTCTTGGCTTAATAAATCGGTCACAGATTACCTACTGAATCACAAAGTCAGTGAATAACACTTTTTCAATAACAGGTTGTCCAACGGCCTGAGTCAGGCTCGCCTTGATATCTTCTGTCGCTTTATCTCGTAGCTCGATGCGCCCTGTTGGTGAGCGTAGCTGGTCTACAGTCGCAGAGGCAAACGTAGCCAGTAGAGTACTTTCAACCAATGGAGAGTGGTAACGAGCAAGCTCTTCATTCTTGCTGCCTCGCACCATTAATTGCGCTTTAATCTGAACCAGACGATCCTTTTTATCTCCAGAGACATTAAATAGGAACGGCTGTGGAATATTGACATAAGCGACAGGTTCAGCTGCAGTCACTGGCGCCTGCGCTTCGGTTTCGGCTTCCGCTGTGCTGTCGTCAGAGCCCATTAAGAAAAATGCTGCGCCACCACCACCTAGTAGCAACACGACTACGGCAATAATAATGATCAGTAATTTACTTTTGCCTTTGGGTGCTTCTTGTTCTTCTGCCATGCTTGTCTCTAATTCTTCGTTAAAACCATCTAACTGTCTGATGTGCACCTAATATTAGGCGTAATAACTAATTCCATCACGCTTTGACGTGACATTCAATTCAAGATTGCTGCTGCTATCAAGGTTTTCGTCACCTTGTCCATCATTTGCACTTCCTGAGCCTGATTGTCCACCACCTTCACCGCTGTTGTAGCGATCTTGTCCTTGCCCAGTACTTTGTTGCTGCACCGATGAATCAGCAAGCTGCATACCTTGCTGAGCAAGCATCTCACGTAGCCTTGGTAATGTCTGCTCAATCACGTCACGAGCTTGCTGGTTGGTCACGGTAAAGTGAACATTTGCCACATCATTGTTCATTGTCATGCGGATCTTTAACTGCCCAAGCTCCGGCGGGTCCAGTCGGATATCCAGATTCTTCAAATTCTTAGACATCATCATTTGAACTTTTTCTGCCACTTGCTCATTGGCGAGTTCTTTGGTCAGCTGAAGTGGTGCTTGCTGCGCAGCTTGAATTTCTGCTCGCGTCGGTGTTGAACCGACTGGTGTTGTCCCTTGTGCACCGGCCGCTGATGCTATTTGCTGAGCAAAACTGCTCTCTTTGCTGTCATCTTTGCCTGTTGTTCGCCCCAAACCTGCCAGCGCTGCAGCTTCTGCACCCACTTTTAGAATTGCATCCTTGGAAGCAGCCTTAGCGGCTAACATCTCTGTGCCCATCGGATTAGCCGCAACATTGTGTGCAGCGGCAAGGTTAAGATCTACCGATGATGCCTGAGCTGAAACGGATGCTGACGCTGCATTAGATGCTTGTTGGGCTGCCGCTTGCTGAGCCTGTTGCATTTGAACCGTTTGAGCTTGGTTTGACTGAGCTAGCGCTGCTTGAGCTTTATCTGCTGCCACATTCTGTTGCATTGCATGCTGAGTGGCACCTGCTGCAACTGCCGCTGTTGCAGCCCACTCTTCGAGGTTATCCGTTGCAACTTCTGACGATTCAACAGGTGTATCCCAATTGATCGTTGTAGGAGCTTGGCTATACAGTTGACTCGCCTGACCAACTAACTGCGTACGCTGCTGTTGAAGCACAACTAGCTCAGACGACGCTTTTGCTAAAGTGGCCTTTTCGGCGTCAGAAAGATCCTCGCCACTTAACTGTTTGGTCTCTAGTTCATTAACAACCACTTCAGTGGCTTCAATCTGGGTATTTAATTGATTGATGGCTTGAGTATGCATTTCTACTTCAGCCGCCAATTCCAACTCAGCTTGCGTCAACGGTTGTGACGATTGAGAAAGCTGAGAAGCAGAGTTCATAGCGCTTTGCTCAGCTTTTACTAACTGTTCGAGCTGCTGTGGTGTCACACCTTGCTGCATCAACTGTTGCACTTGTGCTTGGTCGAGTTGAGACACAGGTACACCGTTAGTCATCATGGCTACTTTTTGTTCCAGTGCAACCAACTGTTGTGGCGCTAGAGCATCAGTCGTATTCACTTTGGACACGGCATCCGTTTGTAAAACTGCTTCACCACTGACCGCACCAACTGAAACACCAGCATTCATCATTGCCATATTCTGAGGCTGTTGAGCCGCCGCCGACACACCAGCTGGAGTAATAGGACCAGTATTAGACGCCAAGTCAGCCTTGATCGCTTGCGACGACTGAGCATTGAAGCCTGCCACCGGTGTGGCTGCTGCTTGAGGCAAAGCTTTGCCGTTTGTTGGTGCTTGTAAGGTTTTATTTGCCTCATCCAACTGACCGAGCAGTTTATTGCCTTCACTCATTGCTGCCGATGCCTTACTTGCATCCGCCGAGTTTGGATCAATTTGTTTTAGCTCTGACGTATTCGCTTGAGCTGGTTGAGGCTTGTCTGTCTCCACTGAAGGTTTTGATTGCGACTCAACACCTTGCGTTTTTTGAGCAGCAGAAATACCTTCGACAGGTGCCTGCTCTTTCGCTGAAGCAGCTGTAGATTCATCCGATTTCTGCGCACCACTCTCACTAGCCGCAGCCTTATTGGAGTCAGCCGCTTTACTCTCTGTTATTTGCTTACCGTCAGTGGTTGCTGGTTTATCGCCGCTCTCGCCTTTTAAAAGTGCATCTTCACTCTGTGACGCTGTTTTTGAACTGGTCGCTTGCTCGTCGCCATCGACCTTCTTCACTGTATCCGCCACTTTCTCAGACTTTTCAGCATCACCCGAGTCAGAGGCCACTTTCTCTACATCGCCTGACTCACTAGTTTTGCTCGCTTTACTTGGCTCAGCCTTTACCTCTTCACCTAGACCCAGTGCGTCTTTGAGGGAAGCGAAGAAACCTTTAGATTCACCGCCCTCACTCGTTTGCGCTGAAGATCCGCTTGGCTCCAGCAATGAAGTGGCTTTGCTAGTGACTGAATTTGAAGAAGGACTAACATTCATATGTACAAGCTCTATCTAATCGCTTTGACGCCAAGATACTTGGAACGGCAAAAAGAAAGTGAAGCTCCGAGTCCTAAAGACTCAAGAGCGTAATAACAGAACTAATGAAGCAAAAAACATGCCTGAGAGAACAATACTGTGAGAAAGGTCAATAAAGTGTGAGATTGAGGGAAAAACTAGCGACGTTGTCGGCTGTATAACAGGGTCGAAAACTCATCCATCTGTTTCTGCTCACGTTGGTCTTGCAGCTTCGCTTTTTCTTTCTGCTTCTTTTCCATTAACCATTCGTATGACTTACGCTGTTTGCGTAGCTCCATCCAATACTCTTGGCAGTTATCAACCTGGCTCTTGAAGTGCCCTTCTGCCTCTTTTTGTTTGGATAGCGTGTCATCTAATTGAGTAAGAAATCGATTCAGGTGTCCATATTGGCTCGCTGTTAGCCCAGCTTTACCGCGGTCGACTAATTGCTGACAATAATCCAAACGGTATTTTTCAATCTGCGCGACTTGTTCGTAATAACCTTGCAGCTCAGCATTGGCTTTGTTGAGTGCCAACACCGCCTGATTCTCTTTCTCTTTTGCTTGCTCTAGCAAGAATTCAAGTGCGTTATCCATCAGCAAACACTCTGCTTATTAAACACCGTCATATCATTAAACGTCATCACCGAACTAACCTCCCAACACGTGTTTCAACATATTGACACACATATCGTAAGGTACAGTCTCTTTCATTTTCTGCTGCAGATACTCATCAAGTTTCGGCTTAAGCGTAAACGCACTATCAATCGCTGGATCCGTCCCCGGCTTGTAGGCACCGATAGAGACCAAATCTTGGTTCTTACGACAAATCGACAGTACCTGTCTTACCGCTTTCGACATCAGAACATGCTCTTCTGACGTGATTTGTGGCATAACACGACTCACCGACTTCTCTACATCAATCGCAGGATAGTGACCGGCATCAGCCATTTCACGCGACAATACAACGTGACCATCCAGAATCGCACGCGACGCATCGGCAATCGGATCTTGGAGATCATCTCCTTCGGTCAAAACCGTGAAGAATGCGGTTATTGAGCCTTGCTCGTCACTGCCATTACCAGCGCGTTCAACCAACGCAGGCAATTTAGCGAACACCGATGGCGGATAACCTTTGGTGGCTGGCGGCTCCCCCACAGAAAGGGCAATCTCACGCTGAGCTTGCGCAAAACGGGTCAGTGAATCCATCAACAGCAGAACATCAAGGCCTTGGTCACGGAAGTACTCTGCCACTGTAAGCGCCGTTTGACAGCCCTTAAGTCGCATCAAAGGTGAGGCATCTGCAGGTGCAGCTACGACAACCGAGCGTTTACGGCCATCCTCGCCAAGGATCTCTTCAATGAACTCTTTAACTTCTCGTCCACGCTCACCAATCAGACCCACGACCACCACTTGAGCGGTTGTACCTCGAGTCATCATTCCAAGTGTCACCGATTTACCAACACCAGAACCTGCAAACAGGCCAATACGTTGACCTTTGCCTACGGTAAGAAGGCCGTTAATCGCTTTTAGGCCAACATCCAAAGGCTCAGAGATAGGTTTACGAGCCAATGGGTTGATCGGCTCGGCATTAAACGAGGCGCGATTTTCAGTATAAAGCGGGCCTAACCCATCTAATGGGTTACCCACACCGTCAATCACGCGACCAAGCAGTTCCATACCAACTGGAATACCACTCTCACTGGTCATTGGTGTAACGCGAGCACCGGGCAAGATGCCTGTGATTTGCTCGCTCGGCATTAAGAAAAGATTGTCTCCAGAAAAGCCGACTACCTCAGCTTCCATATGTCCGGACATGGTTTCGACTAGACAAAGACTACCGATCGGCGCCTTACACCCTGTCGCTTCCAAAGTAAGTCCAACTACACGGATAAGTTTGCCCGAGGCGATCGGGCGAGATTTAAGACCGTCGACCTTGTACTGGCCAAGGCGTTCTGCAAGCGCTAACACTATTCGTTACCTTGATGACGATTCACGCCACAAAAATTTTGAATAACCTGACGCACACGATCTTCCATACGGTAGTTCACGCTCGATTCACCCGCTTCGATCTGAACATCACCGCGATTCAACGCAGGCTCAGCTACAAGCGTCCAGTTGCGACAATCCAATTCTGTTTCACCATAGGCAGAACGAATGATTGTGACATCTTCAGGGTGCAACTTAAGTGTGATCGCGTGGCCTGAGATAGGTAGAGACTCGACTGACTCTTTCACGGTATCAAGAATAATCTGAGGATTGGTCTGCACTTCAACATGCACCACCTCTTTAACCATGGTCAGCACCATATCGACGAGCTGTTTTTCAACCTGAGCATTCATCAGCTCTAAAGGTTGAGCAAATTGGTTGGCAAGTCCCATAAAAATTGCGACTTGCTGCTGAATATACTCTTGCCCAGCAGTCACACCTTCAAGCTTACCCGCTTCGGTACCTTCCGCATGACCTGCAGCAAAGCCTTCTTCTTTGCCTTTTTCATAGCCTTGCTTGAAGCCCGCTTCTTGACCTTGATGCAGCCCCTCTTGATAGGCACCTTGCTTAATTAGCTCGATCTGCTCTTCGGTCAGCACCAACTCTTCGTCTTCAATCGCTTCTTCTACGGTTGGCATCCAGCTTGGGTCGTAGTTGAAAGCCGTCTCTTTCGCTTGTTGGTGCGTATCAGACGTATAATCAGGCAGCCCCCACTTTTGAGGTTCCGCTACCGTGTTGTCCTCATCGGGACGGAAAAAGCCGCGCTTTCTATCACCTGACATAATAAATACCTATCAAATAGACCAAGAGTCTACATAACCATACTTCAATCCATAGAGTTTAGAGCTCAATGGGCAGTTGAGAAGCGAGCAAGAACAAACCGTTCTAGCACACCGTTTACGTAAACGAAAAATAACAATGAAATCGATAAAGAAAAGCCCCATCAGTGTGGGGCTTAGTCGTTTCTAACTTATAGGAACTCGTCGGCACCACCAGACAGCATAATCTCACCGCTGTCGGCCATTTTCCTCGCAATGCCCAAGATCTCTTTCTGAGCAGCTTCAACATCCGATACTTTCACTGGCGGCATCGCCTCGATATCGTCTCTCATCATATCGGCAGCACGTTTAGACATGTTCTTGAAGATCTTCTCGCGTAGACCTTCATCAGCGCCTTTAAGTGCTTTCTGAAGAACGTCTTGTGGTACATCACGCAGCAACTTCTGAACACCTTGGTCGTCGACTTCGATAAGGTTCTCGAATACGAACATAAGGTCTTGAATCTGGGTTGCCATGTCTTCGTCTTGGTCGCGGATTTGATCCATCAACACGCCCTCGACGTTGTTGTCCATGTAGTTCATGATCTCTGCCGCTGCCTTCAGGCCGCCAATCTTGGCCGCTTGAGCACCAGCTTGACCCGCAAACTGTTTCTCCATGATTTCGTTCAGCTCAGCCAGTGCTGACGGTTGAACTTCTTCAAGGTTCGCAATACGCATCATCAGATCTAAGCGAACACGCTCAGGGAACTGCGACAAGATCTCTGCCGACTGATCCGCCTCAAGGTACGAAAGCACGATAGTTTGGATCTGCGGGTGCTCATTGATAATGATGCTCGCAACCTGACGAGGATCCATCCACTTCAATGAATCCAAGCCTTTCGAGCCGGTACCCAGAAGGATTTGGTCAACAAGGTTATTCGCTTTATCTTCACCCAGAGCAGCCACCAGCGCATTACGCATAAAGTCTTCGCTACCCATACCGATATTAGTGTACTTCTGAATATCGTCTAGGAAAGCACGGTGCACTGCGCCTACTTTCTCTTGAGAAAGGTCAGCTGCACGCGCCATCGCACTACCCACACGCTGAACCTGTTTTGGTTCAAGGTGTCGGATAATACCCGCAGCATCTTCTTCGTTAAGACTTAACAACAAGATCGCTGCGCGTTCGTCACCAGAAATTGATGCGATATCGACGTTCGCAACTTCTGCCACTTCTCCACCTTCACCTTGTGGAACAATTTCGTTAGCCATCTGCCATCCAATTCTTAACTACTTGAGCCGCTAGCTCTGGTTCATTTGCTACCAGAGCACGTACTGCTTTCAACACATCTTCATCTTTATGAAGGTTTGGTAAGTCAATGCTTGAGCCAAACTCGAACAGTTCCCCACCTTCAATATCGCTGCCAATCAGGCTAGTCTCGCCATCGGCACCAATCGGTAGTCCATCAGGGCCGTATGCTTGATCATCAGTGTCTTCAGCTGGGTTAAGCAGTTTCTTCATAGCTGGGCGAACCAGTACAAGAACGACGACAATGATGACGAGTGCACTTGCAAACCAACGAACCCAATCGTTGAAGTTCGGGTGTTCCCAAATAGGCACATCTGGCAACACATCAGTCACTTGCGGTGCAAATTGAACGCTCAATACATTCAACAAATCACCACGGCCTTCATCAAAACCAACCGTACCAATCAGAACTTGTCTGATCGCATTAATCTCTGTTTCACTCAGTGGTGTGTGAACCACTTCACCGGTATCTGGGTTCACAGACTGACGGTTTTTAATCGCGACTGAAACCGTTTGACGGTTAACCGTGCCGCTCTGCTTACGTTCATGGCTGATGGTAGTATCAAGTTCAAAGTTGCGTGTTGCTTCTTTATGAACCGAGCCTTGCCCCATTAGCGAGCCATCTTTCATTTGCGCGACATCTTGTGGAATCGATGCATCCACCGGCGGTTGGTTACTCAAAGCACCCGGTACACCTGCCACGGTATTACCGTTGTTGTAATCTTCTAGCGTGTACTCACTGCGCGTTGCAGGAGTATTTGGGTCAAAACGCTTACGAGTCTGCTCGACAGCACTGAAATCAAGCTGAATGTCTACTTGCGCTGTGTAGTTGCCGAAACCAAGAATTGGAATCAATACAGAGTCAATCTTTTCACGAAGTGCCTGCTCTTGATTACGCTCTAATTCATGCTCTTTACGGCGAGCCGCTGAAGCAGGGTCTTGAGAACCAGAGCTCAATAGACGACCATGTTGGTCGGTCACTGTAATTCGTGACGTTTTCATCCCAGGGACAGCACTAGCGACCATGTCCACAACAGAGTCTACTTCTTGTTGCTTGAGATTGGTCCCCGTTTTAAGCGTCAAAAATACGGAAGCTGAAGCTTCTTGATTATGACGAACAAACACACTCTGTTTTGGTAGCGCCAACAAAACTTGTGCCTTACGCACCTGTTTCATCTGTTCGATCGCTTTCGCTAGCTGACGCTCACGGCTTAACTTTAAACGCTCTTGTTCAAGACGTTGAGATACACCAAAGCCCATATCCTGCATTAGGATATCGTCACCTGCGTTTTTCTCTTGATTCAGACCGGCACGCACCATGTCCAGCTTCAGTGAGTTATATTCGCTGGCTGGAACCGAAATGGTATTGCCTTCTAATGAGTATTGAATCTTTTGTTGATCAAGGTAATCAAGCACTGGGATCAGTTCTTCAGTCTCATACGCACCTAACGGACGCATTTCTGGCTCTTTCACCCAGAAAAACAGCATCACGATTAATGCGACACATATAGAAATCGAAAGAACAAGTACAACCTGACGGAGGAGATCAAGATCACCTACCGCCATATCGAACTTCGATGAACTACGCTCACCTAGATCTGGATTTTGCCCTTCGTTATCTACGTCAGCCCCTGCAACGAGTGCATGGTCATTCGCATCACTAACGGCTAAATCTGTTGTTTGACTATTTTCTGCCACTATCTACTACCTAACACTATACCGGCATATTCATCAGCTCTTTGTACGACTCAACCAGTTTGTTCCTGATCTGAATCGTCGCTTCAAAAGCCACACTAGATTTATTTCGAGCAATCATTACGTCGGAGAGAGAGACACTCTCATCACCGCTATCAAAACGCGTTTGAAGATCTCCTGAGGTTTTCTGTAACGAGTTCACGTTATTGATGGCTTGCGTCAACATATTGCCGAAATCTGCACCAACCGTTTGTCCAGTCGCCGCCGGACGCGTGTTTGCAGCTTCGACCATCATTGCCTGCATCTCGCCTTGTAAACCATCTATTCTCATTTACTACCTCAGAGTCAAAATTATGACTTTCTTTGTTGCTGTACTATTGATAGAGCAATTAATGTGCCACTGTCTATAAAAAGACAGTGGCAGAGTGATTAAATATCGTACTCTATGTCCACATTCAATGCAGGATTAATCGTATCTTAGTTTGGGATATCTATCCCAGCATCACGCATTTTCGCCAATTTATAGCGTAGAGTACGCGGGCTAATGCCCAATTTCTCGGCCATATCTTTACGACGACCATTACAAGCGATCAGCGTCTCGAGAATAATAGCGTACTCTTGATCACGCAGTTCGTTGCCCAATCCTTCGCCAGCAGAGGAGACTTTAGTAACAGGGTTGGCTTCGGCGATTGGTTTAACATCTGGCGTTGCTACATCGTTACCTTCAACAATTTGCTGTAGGCCACTGGCATCTTGCCAATCTACACCTTCAAGCAAAATATGCTCTCCGGAGATGTTAGCTTGTTCGCTCAATATTAGCGCACGCTGTACAACATTGTCTAATTCTCGTACATTTCCTGGCCATGGGTAGCTCACCAGTTTGCCGATTGCATCAGCCGAAATCGTTGGTACAGGCATCCCCAGCTTGGTGCAGTGACGCTCAATTAGATGCTTAGCTAGTGGCTCAATATCTCCCTTGCGTTCACACAGTGGTGGCCAAGAGATTGGGAATACATTGAGTCGGTAATACAAGTCTTCACGGAAATTGCCTTCCGAGACATACTGTTTTAAATCACGGTTACTGGTTGCCAACACACGTACGTCGAGCTTAATGCTCTTACGGCTACCAAGGCGTTCTACCTCGCGCTCCTGCAGTACACGTAACAGTTTCGCCTGAAGATTAAGATCCATCTCACTGATCTCATCCAGCAAAATTGTACCACCCTGTGCCTGTTCAAACTTACCCGGACACGCTTGGATCGCACCAGTGAAGGCACCTTTTTCATATCCAAACAGAGTTGCTTCAAGCATATTGTCAGGAATCGCAGCACAGTTAATCGCAACGAATGGGCCATCTTTACGGTTAGAAGCGTTATGGATATAGCGCGACATCACCTCTTTACCCGAACCGCTTGGACCTAGAACCATCACATTGGCATCGGTTTTAGCGACCTTGTCAGCCAACATTAATAACTTAAGGCTCTTCTCATCGGCAACCACAGCATCGCCGTTATCGTCAGACTTAACCGGTGCATAGCGGCTCACCATATTTAGAAGGACTTCTGGTGCGAATGGCTTAGCCATGTAATCAATCGCGCCTTCTTTCATCGCGGCAACGGCATCTTCAATGTTGGCGTAAGCTGTCATCAATAGCACTGGCAGATTCGGCCAGTTCTGTTTGATATTTCTTAATAGGGCTAATCCGCCCATGCCCGCCATCTGAACATCGGATACGACGATATCAACGGAGTTAGACTTTAACTTGACCAGAGCATCTTCCGCGCAGTCCGCTTCTAGCCATTCGTAGCCAGCGAGCGCGAGCGTATCGACCAAGGCTTCACGTAGACCTTCATCATCTTCTACGATTAACACTTTGCTTTGAGCCATGTGATTCTCCAGTGTAAATTCAGTTAAAACTTAAATACTTTCAGCAGTAGAGGCGCGTTCTAGTGGTAAGCACATCGTAAAGCATGCACCGTCGCCCTCTTCTGATATTAATTCTAATCGCCCTTCATGAGCGCGGCACACCATCTGTACCACAGCCAAACCAAGA
Organism: Vibrio fortis; assembly: GCF_000695685.1. Taxonomy (GTDB): domain Bacteria; phylum Pseudomonadota; class Gammaproteobacteria; order Enterobacterales; family Vibrionaceae; genus Vibrio; species Vibrio fortis_A. The sequence goes on from NZ_JFFR01000002.1 coordinate 1,042,406, forward strand.
CCTGTGCCTTGAGAGCGCGTAGTGAAAAACGGCTCCATGATCTTTCCTTGCAGCTCTTTCGGTACACCAGGGCCACTGTCTTGAACCGAGATCTTAAGCTCGCCGTTCACCGGTCGGAAAAACACATCGATTTGCGACTCTTTACCCGCAATCTGGACGGCATTGAGAACCAAGTTACTCAAAGCAGAGGCGATAGCGTTGGCATTACCAAACATTTGCGTCTCTTCACCTTCGACTTCTTGGAAATAATCGATGTTGTTGGTCTTGAGTGCCGTCTCGACCATCGGCTGATATTCAGCGATCAACTCTGACACCGTAAATGGCTTCACGACTTTGTTATCACCACCTTTAGCGAACAACAGCATATCATTAACCTGCTTCTCAAGGTCATGCAGTCTATCCATAAGCTTAGTTTGAAAGCGCGTTTTTGTGGCAGGTGGCAAGTTTGGCGCAGCTAAATTAGAAGCATAGAGCATCGCACTGGACAATGGTGTACGAACTTGGTGCGCCAAAGAGGCGACCATTCTTCCTAGTGAAGAGAGTCTTTGAAGATCACTCACACGCGATTGAAGCAGTCGAGTTTCTGTCAGATCGGTAATCAAGATCAACTGACCAGTGGCTGATGCTGAGATCGCCAAACGAACTTTACGTCCATTTTTCAGTGAGATTTCGTGGCCATCATCGTCTTTGGGATCAAATGCACTCTGTATCACTGAGAACCACTTCTCTCCCACCAGTTCAACACCTAATATGCGGTGGGCTTCAGGGTTAGCTTCTCTAACTTCACCTTGAGTATCCAACAAGATAACGCCAGCAGGCATCACATCGAGTACTTGCTTGTACCGCTCAACTTGCTGCTCAACAGAGTCTAGGTGTGATTGGTTTTCTGGTTGGTCAGATGCGTGCATATAAAAAATTGGCCTCAAATACTAGAATAGCCTGACATGCACCACACACATCAGGCTATTCGCTATATTTATCACATAGTTAAGCCGTCAACAACTCGGCTATCTCTGATTAAAAGGTAGATCAGGGTTCTCCATGAGCTACCGTATTCAGTAGGATTTATCGCTGCAAATTGTATTTGCGCATTTTCTCAACAAGGGTTGTACGTCGCATACCCAACATGTCTGCCGCACGAGCAACCACACCACCTTGAGCTTCCAAAGCTTGGTTGATCATATTCACTTCCAAATCAGCGAGTAACTCTTTTAAGTTGACGCCTTCTGGTGGCAGCTCTTGAGGTGCATTGGCGTTATCATTGAGATCATCTTGTTGATCAAAACTGAAATCTTCAGAGAATAGATCCGCTAATGCGTCGCGCTCTTGCTCTTCTTCCGACACAAAGCTATTGAACTCTGGTTGGAACTCTGGGATATCACTATAGCGATACTTAGTTGGCAGATGGTTCACATCAACTAAGCTGTTTGGATACAGAATAACCATACGTTCAACTAGATTCGCCAACTCGCGAACGTTGCCTGGCCAGTCATGTTCCATCAAAGAATTAACAGCACGTGGCGTAAAGCAGATCGGCATGCTGCCTTCCGCTTCCATACGCGTCATCAACTCTTGTAGTAATAACGGAATGTCTTCTTTACGTTCTTGCAGTGCAGGCATCTCAATTGGGAACACATTCAATCGGTAGTAAAGGTCCTCGCGGAACGCTTCATCATCGATCATGCTCTCAAGATTACGGTGTGTTGCAGCAATGACGCGAACATTGGCTTGTAGCGTTGCGTTGCCGCCTACGCGTTCAAAACAACGCTCTTGCAACACACGAAGCAGTTTTACCTGCATCGCCATTGGCATATCGCCAACTTCATCCAGGAATAAGGTTCCACCTTCTGCCAGTTCAAAGCGGCCCTTACGTGCGGTAATCGCACCAGTAAACGCCCCTTTTTCGTGACCAAAGAGTTCGCTCTCCAACAAGTCTGGTGGGATAGCACCACAGTTCACAGGAACGAAAGGTCCACCACGGCGTTTTGAATGGTAATGAATGTTACGTGCTACAACCTCTTTACCCGTACCCGACTCACCTAAGATCAACACGTTTGCTTCGGTAGAAGAGACTTGCTCGATGAGGTGACGTACCTCCTGAATACCAGAGCTTTGACCGACTAGGCTGCGAAACAGAGTATTTTTGCGTGCTGATGAGACGACATTAACGCCTTTGCGGCCTAAGAAGTCTTTGCAATGCCTTAATGCATCACTAAGTTGCGGGTAATTGAGTGGCAGTTCTAGCTCACCAACATAGTTGGTTAACTCATCCACAGAATAGTTGTGCTTGCCCATCACTAACAAGGGGATATGGTTAGCGTTGATCAGCTGTTCATTGAGTAAAGATGTGAAGCCGTTGCCCTTAATAGAGCCAATAATGCACCCCGCCCACTGTTGAGACCAGTCGACCTTGTGTGCTTGTTCAGAGCTGACAACTTCGCAGCCCTCTCCTACAAACTCTAATATTGTGCTTAAATTGTGACGCTCTTGAGCATTATCGTCTACGACAAGCAGTTTTGACAAACCTTGCATAAGTAGGATGTATTGCCTTTATTATTGGTGTGATGCGGAAAACATTAAGCAACGTAATCTATAAAACAGAAAAAGTATCATTGATAAGATTAACGATAGACAAATTATGAAAATCAGCAACGAAAAAAAGCCATTAGGCTATCTAATGGCTTCTATTTTATTTGATTAAAAAAATAAGGCAACCAACCAATTAACTCATGTGAGATCGGTTAGAACTTTGAATTTTCTCTAAATACCCACTTCAGCAGAGGTTAAATTGTGATATTCATTCGGGATCTGGTCCCAAGCGCTCTTAATCTCACGGATGATATCAATCACATCATCAATAGGTTGAGGGTCATTTTTGTGATTCGCCGCAGAAATTTGAGTGATCATAAACTCATAAAGTTGATCTAGGTTTTTAGCAATATCACCACCGTCGTCCATTGATAGACAGCTACGAAGGCTAATAATGATGTCTAACGCTTTACCCAGACGCTCACCCTTAACAGGAATATTCCCTGCTTGCATCGCCGCCTTACCTTGAATAAGACGCTCGATAGCACCTGCCATCAACATTTGAACAATTTTATGGGGTGAGGCAGCAGTAAGCTGACTATCCACTGATACCTTTTTATATGCCTGTAAAGAACCGCGCATAGTAAACCTCTTTTATAAAAACTTTTTATACTGTTGAACTGATTTATTTCCGTGGCGGTACTTCTTCAAGTCTTTGCCGACTCGTGTCGTTTCCGTTTGCATCAATTCAACCAATTTTCTTGTTCTCGTAATGGCGTTGTACCATTCCGAACTTTGCTTAACGTCGGGATGTGAGTCCAATAAATGAAGCACGTTTTGCAACAACTGTTCTCTGTTATCGACAAGCGCCATTATTTCTTCAGTATTAATTTCACTTATTTCGAACTTAGCCATAATTTGTTGATCTAGTTCACAAAGCTTCTGAAGTTCGTCCATCATCTATTAGCCCAACGCATTCATCATGCTGCCCAACTGGGACTGCATTTTGCCGGTCGCTTCTTGCATCGCAGTAAAGCGAGAGTGAGTGCGACTTTCCAACCCTTCCATGCGGCGATCAAGTGCCGCTTGATCATCAACTAAACGATAGTTCTGTTCAACCAAGCTTCGTTCACGCGTTCGAATTGAGCCTGTTACGCCTGTAATGCCTTGAATGGCGTCTTCAACCTTTTTAGCAAAACCATTGTTACCACCAAAGAAATCACCCAACTTATCGAAGTTGTTGTTCAATTGGCGGTCCAACATGTCGTAGTTGATTTCAAGGGTACCTTGACGGGTTGTGGTGATACCAAACTCAGTTAGGGAACTGATATCCGGCGGCGCATCTTTAATGCTGGTTGAAAACACGCTCTTCAAACGTGAGTCTGCGTTTCTCACTGTACTGTCACCTGCCAACGGTCCTTTTTGACCGGTGGTCGGATCGACACCCGATAAGCTTTGCGACACTTGGTAAAACTGATTGTATGACGCAACAAAGGCTTCAATATCCTGACGCACACTACCACGGTCATACTCAACACCAATCTCTGCAGGAGCTTTGTCTTTCGGTGTTTTGCCTTTTACTGTGATGTCGATACCCTCAATTGCATCTTCAATCACATTGTTGTTACTCGAAAGCTGAGCCACACCATCCAATACAACCATGGAGTCTTGACCCGCTTGAACCTCAGTCATACCACTGTAGGTATCAAAAGATTGCTGCGCTTTCTCTAGATCCGCTTGAGCTTTATCGATTTTTTCTAGGTGCTCTCGCTCTTCTTGAGGAAGTTTTGACCGCTCAATCTCTTTAGCTTGTTGTTCAGTAATCTCGCCCTTGGCAACACGTTCTGCTAGCGCTGCCTTCTCTTCAGCGGTTTTCTCTTCGATACGAGCTTGCTCAGCCTCAAGCTTTTGCTGAGCTTCTTTCGGTGTCACGTAAGAGTCCGTCAATGTGCCCGATGCGGCATTAGTCCAACCTGGAACATCTGGCGCCTTCTCTATCGCTTTCTCATCCAGTTCCAACTCAGGCGTGTAATAGGAGTCGAGTAAGGTGCCCGATGCAGTTTCTGTCCAACCAGGGATATTGTCTTCTGGCATAACAGAAGCCGATGCCTTCGCTGCATCTAATGCTGCTTGGCCAGCTGCAGCGGCTGCCTCTCCAAAGGTTTGACTGCTTGGATCTTGAGCGAGTTCTGAATCAAGCGGTAGGTTTTCAGAATCAGACGCCTCTTGTGGCACAGGGTTGCCATCAGCATCCAACTCTTGTGGTGTTTCAGTTGCCGCTTCGATAGGGGCAGTTTCTTGCCCTGGAGCAGGCTCTGAAAGGATCTCCTGAGCAGCGAGACGTGCCGATTCTAAGGCTTTTACGCGCTCTTCAAGAGTTTTGTATTCAAGTTTTTTGAGGGGATTATCCGACTGAGCGTCAACATTAATGCTGATCTGTTGCTCTACACCTGATAGGTTTGACGCAACGATAAGGCGAGGGCCCTCAACGTCGTTGATGACCGAGGCACGAACACCCGGGTTATTGCTTGCGCCATTGATACCTCGTACAACGTCGATAAGTTTCGAGCGCTCACCGACTTGTACATCAAAGCTCTTCTCACCAAGCGAAACCTGCAGCTTACCTGGGCCAAATTTCATGTCTTCCGATAGAACATCAGAAGCCACTTTATGGCTTTGGGCAAGCTGCAACACATCGATGGCATATTTGCCTGCAATTGCATCCGTAGTAGCGGTTGCAGACACAACTCCGTCATCGGTACTTTCAACTGTTCTCACAGCGAAAGCTTTTTCCTGACGAAAGTTCGTCATTAAGTTCTTCATCGAATCAAGCGATTCTCTGAGTCTTCCATAGGCACTAATGCTGGAATCGATTCGCGTTCTTTCATTGTCGATACGTTGCTGCTTAGGCACGCGCTCCGCATCTACAATTTTGCTGACCATGGAGTTGATATCCATGCCAGACGACATCCCAAGTGGGCCTAAACTCATCAAATCACCTCAATAATACGACTTAAACCTTCGCCTCCAATAGCCCGCTATTTGAGGTTTGGGCCGCTAGGCGCCTTAAAATCTCAAGCATTTCTTCATCTGGTATTTGGCGAATAATATCACCTGTTGTAGCTTCGTATATCGTCACCACATCTCTACCCGATTCTTCATCCACTTTAAAGGCGACACCCTTGTTGATAGAAGAGATAAACTCATTCATCTTCTCTACCATTTTAACGCGCTCTTCTTTATTCAGCTCTTGTCTATCTTGAGCTAATTGAATCGCCGCTTCGGTAGCATCCTCTTGCGATTTCTCTACCTTATCTTTGGGTGCAACTTCTAGTGGTTTAGAAACACTTGGCGCACTGCTACCTTCATCGAATGCAAATTTAATGCCATTAGGTGAGCCATAAGGCTGGACGTTCGATGCGCTGGATGATATTTCCATGACACTCTCCTTCCGACCTTAAATGAGCCATGGCATTAGAGCCCTACCAAGGTAGACCTCTATTGCCGCCTACTAAGTAAGCTTAGCCCAATAAGCTTAGAGCTGCTGATGGCGATTGCTTCGCTTGAGCTAGGATTGAAGTACTCGCCTGTTGTAGGATTTGAGACTTCGTCATAGCTGTCGTTTCTTTCGCGTAATCAGTATCTTTGATACGGCTCTTAGATGCATTAACGTTTTCGTTGATGTTATCTAAGTTGCTGATTGCGTGATCAAAACGGTTTTGGAAAGCACCCAGAGAAGCACGTTGGCTGTCTACAGACTTAAGCGCACCATCAATGATAGAAACAGCTTCGTTAGCGCCCGCTACAGAAGTTACGTCGATATCGTTAACAGTTACTTCTTTACCGTCACCAAGGCCTAGCTCGCCAGATAGGCTGCCGCCAAACTCAACATCACCTTGTACTTTTTGGCTTGAAGCGAACAGTTGTAGTTTGCCGCCTTCACCGACAGAAGCTTTAACGTCTTCACTTTGACCGTTAATGTAAGTCGCAAGTTCTTCAATATCGTTACCCGCTTTTGCAGAGATATTTACTTCTTGCTCTTCACCAAACTTGTCTTTGTACTTCATCGTTAGGTCAGAACCTGCCGCTACTGTCCAAGAAGAATCTTTACCTTCTTCAACTGTGTAGCTCTTACCACCCATATCTTGAGTGTCAGTACGCATGTTACCCATAGATAGCATTACAGCTTCACCAGAATCCGCACCGATTTGGAAAGATTGGCTACCGTAAGTACCGTTTAGAAGCTTATTACCACCGAAAGATGTAGTCTCAGCAATACGGTTTAGCTCGTCGTTAAGTGCTGTTACTTCTTCTTGGATTGCAACACGTTCAGCTTTACTGTTTGAACCGTTTGCAGATTGTAGAGAAAGGTCACGCATACGTTGCAGAATGTTTGTAGACTCATTCATTGCACCTTCAGCCGTTTGTGCAATAGAAATACCGTCGTTCGCATTCTTCACAGCCATGTCTAGGCCGCGGCTTTGAGACGTTAAGCGGTTCGAGATTTGCAGGCCTGCAGCATCGTCTTTTGCGCTATTGATTTTATAGCCAGAAGACAAACGCTCCATTGATTTTTGAGTACCTTCAGCCGCGCCATTTAGGTAGCGCTGAGCCGTCATTGCAGACACGTTAGTGTTTACATTAATTGCCATAGTTGATCTCCTTTAGGCATTTCTGATGCACGCCAGTGACTCTCACCTCACATAAAGCACACATCAATATTGTCTGATGTACCGCTGCGTCTCTCACCTCACATTGGCACATCTCATTTCTCTCAATCCCTTTAACGGCGCTTTGATTAGAAGCTTTAACAAAAAAATCGATTTTTTTGGTTTTATTTTCAATAACAAGAGAAAGTGTGATCGTAGTTCAATTAATCGGGCGATATTCGCTAAAGTTTCAACTATTGATGGATTTATAAGCACATAGTTACTTATTAATTTGCTGTGAAAGCGTCGATATTTAACTGCGTTTGATGTTGAGGTGGTGGTCATTACCTTTTATCAAAGAAAAAGAACTCTTCCTTTACCAGTGACAATCGGCCCCTTTATCTGTACCTGAGCAAGAACGAGATCCCTGATGCCTCGTTCTACTCGGCTCTGGGATGACAGTTAGGGGCTAACTCATTTATGACAAGAACCATTAATAAAGGCGTAAAGCGATAACCTTACATACCTTGCTTTCTTCCAATAGAAAGCTCCCTGATACCTCTCTCTATTCGGCTCTGGGGTGACTGTTTAGAACATTTAGAGTTAGTTACCAGTTGCCCATTTATCGTCATTCCCTACCGCGAGGAGCGAGCGAGATAGGAAATCTCTCTCGACACAATTAGATATTCCAAAACACTTTACCAAACACCAAAAACGCGAAAACCCAGCCGAAGCTGGGTTTGTTTAGCGCTCATCTCTCACCACGAGCTAATTTGTGGAAGAGGCACTGACAAATGCAATGCCACTTTTATTTGATTAACCTAGAAGGCTAAGTGCTGAGTTCGGTGCTTGCTTAGCTTGAGCAAGAATCGAGCTAGACGCTTGAGAAAGAATTTGCGACTTAGTCATTTGCGTCGTTTCTTTCGCGAAGTCTGTGTCTTTAATACGGCTCTTAGATGCATTCACGTTTTCGTTGATGTTATCTAAGTTGTTGATAGCGTGGTCGAAGCGGTTCTGGAATGCACCCAGCTCTGCACGGTGGCTATCTACGTACTTCAGTGCAGCATCGATGATAGCAACAGATTCTTGTGCGCCACCTACCGATGTTACGTCGATAGTATCAACCGTTACTTCTTTACCACCTTGAATGCCAAGCTCACCTGCAAGACCACCAGAGAAGTCTACGTTGCCGTCTACTTTGTTGTTACCTGCGAACATTTGTAGCTTACCATCTTCAGTTACA